>CAWDJT010000019.1:0-105376 GCA_963802715.1 uncultured delta proteobacterium | reverse complement strand
GCTGCCCTGCTTGGTTCCGTTGCGTATTGCTTTTCTTTTCCCGGGAGCAGCAGCAGCTCGTCGTCGAAAAGATTGAACAGGCCTTCAACGAGGGCGAAGCATCGGTGGAAGCCGACTTTCTGACCAAGAGCGGTCGAAGCATTCCCTTCTACCTGACCGGAGTGCGGATAAAAATGGGCGATAAGTATCTGCTGACCGGGGTGGGCATTGATATTACCGCAGCGCAAAGCGGCGGAGGAGAGTCTGCAGGCAGCCCTCACCGAGCTGGAGCGCTCCAACAAGGAGCTGGAGCAGTTCGCCTACGTGGCCTCGCACGACCTGCAGGAGCCGCTGCGGATGGTCGCCAGCTACACCCAGCTCCTGGCGGAGCGCTATGAGGGCCAGCTCGACGAGAAGGCCAAGAAGTACATCGACTACGCGGTGGACGGCGCCGTCCGCATGCAGCGGCTCATCAACGACCTCCTGACCTACTCGCGGGTGGGCACGCGCGGCAAGCCGTTCGAAACCGCGGATTCCCACGCCCTGCTGGGCGAGGCGATCCGCAACCTGGCTGTCGCCATCGAGGAAAGCCGGGCGCTCATCACCAACGACGATCTGCCCACGGTGCGCGTCGATCCGGCGCAGCTCGTCCAACTGTTCCAGAACCTGCTCGCGAACGCCATCAAGTTCCGGGGCGACGGACTTCCCGCGCATTCATGTGTCCGCCCGGGACGCGGGGAGCGAATGGGTTTTTGCGTCAGCGACAACGGCATCGGCATTGATCGGCAGTATGCGGACAGGATTTTCGTCATTTTCCAGCGGCTGCATACCCGCAGGAGTATCCGGGCACCGGCATCGGTCTGGCGGTGTGCAAGCGGATCGTGGAGCGCCACGGCGGCAAGATATGGTTCGAATCCGAGCCCGGGAAAGGATCGACGTTTTTCTTCTCGTTGCCCAAATAGAGAAAGGGAGGTAGACACGACGATGTGTGCAGCACTTGCGAGTACCCATTGAGATCCTGCTGGTGGAGGACAATCCGGGAGACGTGGATCTGGCCCGGGAAGCCCTGGAAAACAGCAAGATACGCAACACCCTCAGCGTGGTCGGCGACGGCGTGGAGGCGCATGGACTTTCTTCGTCGCAGGGGAAATACGCGGCGGCCCCGCGTCCGGACCTCATCCTGCTGGACCTGAACCTGCCCAAGAAGAACGGCCGTGAGGTCCTGGCCGAGATCAAATCGGATGAGGACTTGAAACGAATCCCGGTGGTGATCCTGACAGCCTCGAAGGACGAAGAAGATATCCTGAAGAGTTACAACCTTCATGCCAACTGCTACATCACCAAACCCATCGATTTGCACCAGTTTGTTCGCGTGGTGAGAGCCATCGAGGATTTCTGGTTGACCATCGTCAAGCTGCCGCCCAATGGAGCAAAGAGATGAACGAAGAGCTGACCGTGTTGGTCGTTGAGGACAATCCGGCCGACCTTGACCTCATCTTGGAAATGCTGCCCGAGACCGGACCCGTGCGGTTCAAGGTCGAGTCTGCGTCGCGGCTTTCCGGGGCGCTCGGCCGGCTGGAGGGTGGTGGTATCGACGTGGTGTTGCTCGACCTCGGTTTGCCCGACAGCCAGGGGCTCGACACCTTGCGCGCCGTGGCGAGCGCGGCGCCTCATGTGCCCATCGTCGTGCTCACCGGCCATGATGACGAGGTGACCGGCCAGGCTGCCGTCCGGGAGGGAGCCCAGGATTACCTGGTGAAGGGGACCATGCCCATTCGGATGCTTGGGAGGTTACTGCGCTTCGCCGTGGAACGTCACCGGGTTCAGAAAACCGTACGCGAGTCGGAACGCTTTGCCCGGTCTACTCTAGACGGCCTTTCCGCCCACCTCGCCATTGTTGATGAGCGAGGGACCATCCTGGCGGTCAATCGGGCCTGGCGGGAGTTTGCGGAGGCCAATTCGCCCATCGCCACCAGATGTCTGTGAGGGCGCTAACTACCTTGCCGTTTGTGATGCCGTTACCGGAGACGACTCTGAGATCGCGAGGGAAGTCTCGGCGGCCACCAGGGCCGTGCTCGCAGGCAAAGAAGCGACGTTTGCCGGCGAGTATCCCTGCCATTCGCCCGGCCAGGAGCGCTGGTTTGTGGTGCGGGTAACACGCTTTCCGGGTGATGGCCCGCCCCGTGCGGTCATGGCGCATGAGAACATAACCGCGCGCAAGCAGGCGGAAGAGGCAATCCGAGGCAACGTGGAGCGGATTATTCACCTCAACCGGGTACTGAGGGCGATCCGCGATATCAACAGCCTCATCGTCCGCGAGCGGGATCCCCAGCGGCTCATCGAACAAGCGTGTAGCCTGCTGGTCGAAACGCGGGGCTACCGCAGCGCCCTGATCGTTCTGACCGACCTGGCCGGTGTTCCTCAATCCTTTACCGAAGCCGGGATAGGAGAAGCCTTTCGGGCCGTTGGCGGAACAGTTGCGCGCCGGAGTCCTGCCGCCCTGCTGTGACCGTGCCCGAAACGCTGACCGGCCCTTACCTGGTGACGGACCGTGCCGACACCTGTGCCTCCTGTCTGCTGGGTTCCAGCTATCCGGCCAATGATGCGATCTGTATTCGCCTGTTTCATGAAGGGAAGAGCTACGGTTTTATGATGGTCTCCCTGGCGCTGGGTCTTGGAAGCGATGCCGAGGAGCAGTCCCTCTTTGCCGAGATGGCCGACGACCTTGCCTTCGCCCTGCACGCCGCCGAACTCCAGAGGGAAGCCATGCGCTGGCGGACGAAAAGCAACGCCTGGCAGAAGCCCAAGTTGCGACAGGCTCAGAAGATGGAGGCGCTGGGGACCCTATCGGGAGGCATCGCCCACGATTTCAACAACATCCTCGGGATCATCATCGGCTATACGGAAATGGCCCGCTTGGACGCGCCGCCAGGGAGTCCACCCGTGCCACCTGCAGGAAGTGCTGAAGGCGGCCGATCGCGCCAAGGACCTGGTCAAGCAGATCCTCGCCTTCAGCCGCCAGATCGAGCAGGAAAAGCAGCCCGTGCCCGTCGGGCTCCTCGTCAAGGAGGCCTTGAAGATGCTCAGAGCATCCATTCCCTCGACCATCGAAATCCGTTCCAAGGTGAGCGGGGAACCGTGGTCCAATCCGATCCGACGCAGATCCATCAGGTGCTGATGAACCTCTGCACCAATGCCGCCCATGCCATGCGGGAGCACGGCGGGATCCTGGAGGTGAGCGTCAGGGATGTGGAGTTGACTCCGGAAGCGATTCTGCCTCACAGCGGACTCAAACCCGGGCCGCACGTGGAGCTGACCGTGAAGGACACCGGGCACGGCATCGATCCGGCCATCCGGGATCGCATCTTCGATCCCTTCTTCACCACCAAGGAGCGTGAACGAAGGCACCGGGCTGGGGCTGGCGGTCGTGCATGGGATCGTGACCAGCCACGGGGGTTCCGTCGAGGTTCGAGTACCTCCGGTGAGGGGACGATCTTTCGAGTGCTTCTTCCCGCCGTAACGAGCCAGACGGGTGGAACCGGCGGCGGCGGAGGCTCTTGCCCGTCGGGACGGAGCAGATCCTGTTGGTGGACGATGAACCCTCCCTGGCCATGGTTGGCAAGCAGACCCTGGAGCGGCTGGGCTATCGGGTGGTTTACCAAACCAGCAGCCTCGCGGCGGTGGAAACCTTCCGCAGCCAACAGGCGGGAGATCGGTTCGATCTCCTCGATCACCGACATGACCATGCCGCAGATGACGGGCGCTGAACTTGCCACGGTACTTCGCCGCCTGCAGCCCGATCTGCCCGTGATTGTGTGCACCGGGTTCAGCGAACTGCTGGATGCCGAGAAAGCCCGGTCGATGGGGTTCCATGGGTATCTCATGAAACCCGTCATTCTGAGCGAGCTGGCCCGAATGGTACGCAAGGTGCTGGACGAAACGGGGAAAAAGCCAAAGGGCTAGTGCTCTGTTAATCTTGTTTATGGAGCCTCTTGGAAAAGTCCGTTCTTGCCCTTCGATACCTCTCAAGAAACAGTTTCTGTTTCTTACTTACGCCTTGCCACGCGAATGCGGGGCTTATTTCGCTCAGGGCGAACGGACGGAGTTGCCGGTAAGTGGCTGATTTTCCTTTCGTGGTGAGGTATCGAACCATGAACGGAAGGACTTTTTGCAAAAAGCTCTCTGGGTTGGAACTGTAGGGTGGGTGGTGTCCCGTTTTATGGGACGCAACCCACCATGCCGCTGCAGTGGGTTACGCTACGCTACACCCACCCTACGGTCAATGGTCACCCCAGCAAATCCAATTGGACAGAGCATTGCCTAGAATTCCCCCTCTAGTAAAGAAGAAGAGAGGATACTGGCCTCTGTGAGGTGTAGTCAGGATTGAGCGCAACAGGCGGTCTTTCTCATTGGCGGCAACCACCATCACCTCCAACCGATGGCGGTTGCCAACTGAAAAAACGTGGCTAATCCTTCTTGACCGGCTTGGGGAGGCCGATTCCAAAGATATAGACCGCAGCCATGACGATCAGCTGGATTGCGCCAAAGATACTGGCCGCCATGGGGTTGGGCCTGCAAAACTCGATAAAGTACGATTCCATGATATGCCTCTCTTCCTTCAGTGTGACATTTTCGATGTGAGCAAAACCAACCTCAGCACCAGCGAACAGTGCTTCTATTTCACTGCAATTATCGTGTCAATTGTTTCTTGACTTGAATTACAGTTGTGTAAGGTTTTGGATTGGATGTGGAAAGGGGCTTACAGGGAGGGTTCCGGAGGGCGGTGATTTAGCAATGGATTACTCTCTGGTCGAGCTAAGTGCACAGGTTCAGCCGAGTATCAAACGAGTGATCCTCAATGCCACGTCCCTGTGTCGCTTTAAGCCGGGTCCCTGACCTCGGTGTTGCGGTATTTGAAAAGCCTGCATTCCGTTTCTGCTGGCGCAGGACCGCCGTGCCTACCGACGCGGATTTCGGATACTCAATTTTGTGGCGCTGTACCAAGATTCTTGAGGCCGATTGGATCGGGCTTCGCCTGTCAAGGGCCGGTCCACATTCTTGGACGCAACTCAATCCAGCATCAGCTAACGTAAATGGAGCAGCGCTTTACGGCCAAAGCCGCTTCCTGAAGAGCCTCGGCGAAGGTGGGATGGCCGTGGACGGTCCGGGCGATGTCTTCCGAGCTGGCGCCGAATTCGAGAGCCAGAACGCATTCGCCGATCATGTCGGCGGCTCGCGGCCCCAGGATATGCGCTCCCAACAACCGATCACTCGTTCGGTGCGCAATCAATTTGACGAACCCGTCGGTTTGGCCCATGCATCGAGCCCGGCCACTGCCGGTGAAAGGGTAAGTGCCCACGCAGTAGTCAATATTGCGTTCGCGGGCCTGCTCTTCGGTGATTCCTACCGCGGCAGCCTCCGGGGACGTATAGACCACGGCCGGAATGGCGTCATAGTTGACCTCCCCAGGGAGCCGTGCCATGCATTCAACGGCGGCGATGCCCTCGGCGGAAGCTTTGTGAGCCAGCATCGGGCCGGCGATGAGGTCCCCGATGGCGTAAACCGTGGGGACGTTGGTACGATATTGTTCATCCACCCCAACTTGACCGGTGCGGGGGTCTACAAAAATGTTGAGTTGTTCGAGTCCCAGACCGCGGGTTAAGGGGCGGCGGCCGACTGCCACCAAAACCCGGTCGCAACGAATGGTGTCAATTTGTCCGGCGGCGTCCAGGGTAAGTTCCACGCCGTCGGCAGCAACGCGGGTGTGCGTCACCCGGGTCTGAAGGCGGAATTCCAGGCCCTGTTTGGCAAGGATCCGTTCCAAGGTCCGAGCCACCTGCCCATCCAGCGTTGCAGCCAGCCTGGGAAGCATCTCGATGACGGTGACCTTGGCCCCCAGGCGCCGCCAGATGGAACCCAGTTCCAGGCCGATGTAACCACCGCCCACAACCGCCAGGTGTTCCGGTACCGAGGCAAACGCCAGAGCTTCGGTGGAACTGACCACCCGATCTCCATCGAACGCCAAGCCGGGAGGTGCCACCGGTTCACTGCCGGTGGCCAGCAGGATGGCCTTGCCGTGCAGCAGGATTTCGGCAGCGCCTGCCTGCGATCCGGCAGGCTTCAAAGCCACCTGCTCGGGATTGAGGAGTCGGGCTGTACCCTGGAAGATCTCCACCTGATTGCTTTCCAGCAAACGCCGGACATTGCTGGTCAACTCCTCGACGACCCGCTCCTTACGTGCCATGAGCGCCGCCAAATCGAGTGCCACCGATTCCGGATGAATGCCGTGTTCGTTGAGATGCGTGGTAGCCAGCCGGTAGTATTCGCTGGAATCCAGCAGGGCCTTGCTGGGGATACAGCCGACATTGAGGCAGACCCCTCCAAGCCGTGGTTCCTTGTCGACGCAGGCCACCTTCATGCCCAGCTGGGCAGCGCGCACACCGGCCACGTAGCCTCCCGGTCCGGCACCGACAACAACGAGATCGTATTCTTTGGATGGTTCCACGTCACACCTCCAGCATGATCCGTTCCGGGTTCTCGATATACTCCTTGATGCGCTTGAGGAAGGTCACCGCCTGACGGCCATCAACGAAGCGATGATCATAGCTCAGAGCCACGTACATCATGGGGCGGATCACCACTTCGCCGGCAATCGCCACGGGACGGTCTTCAATCTTGTGCATACCGAGAATCCCGCTTTGCGGCATGTTGAGAATGGGGGTACTGAGTAGTGATCCGTAGACACCGCCGTTGGTGATGGTGAAGGTGCCGCCGTCGAGGTCGGTCAGTTCCAGGCGGTTTTCCTTGATCTTCTGGACGAAGTCCGACAATGGCCTGCTCCAGTTGGGCAAAACTGAGATGATCGGCGTGGCGGATCACCGGCACCACCAGCCCACGCTCGGCCCCGATGGCAACCCCAATGTGATAGTAGTCATGGTAAACCACATCCTTGCCTTCGATGGAGGCGTTGAGGTCCGGAAATTCCTGGAGCGCGATCGTAGTAGCCTTGATGAAGAATGACATAATTCCCAATGATACACCATGCTTGGCTCGAAAAGCCTCCTTGAAAGCGGGCGCGTTCGGCTTGAAGGGCGCTCATGTCGATCTCGTTGAAGGTGGTGAGCATGGCCGTCTGTTGCCGAGCTTCCAGGAGACGCTCGGCAATCCGCAAACGGATGCGGCTCATGGGTTGACGGGTGACGCGTTCAAACGGGCCGCACGACGGCGCGGTCACGTCCGCTGGGGCCTCAGTTTCATCAGGGCTGGCGGGTGACGCGGGTTCTCTTTCGGCGGCCGGCTGTGGTGAAATGGCGGAAGGCTCTGCACCTGGTTCTGCTGCTGACACCAGCGCCGAGGTTTGCTCAAGGTAGAGCAATACATCGCCTTTGGTGATCCGGCCCCCTGGGCCGGTCCCCTGCAGGCGGCCGGCATCCAGACCCTTGGCGGCCACCATCCGGCGCACGGAGGGTGACAACACCGGGGGCGAAGCCCCTGCCACCGCTAATGTGGCCGTTGCGGGTTGCTCGGACGGCCTCGCTTCTTTTTCCGCAGGAACTGGTGACGCGGGCGGAGGAGCATCCACGCGGGCCGATTCGGGGGCTTGCGCCGGCGCCGCTTCGGTCTCCAGGAAACCGATGACGGTGCCGATGGCCACGGTTTTGCCCTGGGGCTCCAGGATGTGAAGGGTGCCGTCGGCTTCCGCCACGATTTCCAGCGTTACCTTGTCGGTTTCGAGCAGGAAAAGGATCTCATCTTTTCGCACGCGATCGCCGTCACGTCTGAACCATTGGGCCAAAACCGCTTCTTTGACTGATTCTCCCACCTCTGGGATCTTGATCTCCAATCTCATCGTTTCCGCTCCTGGTCGGTTACTGTCAGCGCCCGATCAAGGATCGCCGCCTGTTCCTGCTGATGAAGCTGATGGAATCCGGTGGCGGGGCTGGCCGCTTCGGGCCGCCCCACGTAGCCAAGGGGATGATCCATGATCTCCCCCATACGCATCTGCATGAACTGCCAGGCCCCCATGTTGGCCGGTTCTTCCTGCACCCACCACCACTCCTCGGTCTGGGCGTAACGGCCCAAGACCACCCGGAGTTGCTGGTGAGGAACCGGGTAGAGCTGTTCGACCCGGACTATCGCGATATCATCGAGGTTGCGGCGACTCCGTTCCGCGACCAGGTCGAAGTAGATCTTACCGCTACACAGTAGCAGCCGCCTCGGGGGCACCGACAAGCTCCGATCATCGATTACCTCCTGGAAATGGCCGGTGGCCAGTTCGGCACGTTGGGACACGGCCATGGGATGACGCAACAGACTCTTTGGCGCCATGACGATGAGCGGTTTGCGGAAAATCCGTTTCACCTGGCGACGCAGCAAATGGAAATACTGTGCCGGCGTGCTGGGGTAGACCACCTGGATGTTGTCTTCAGCGCACAGGAGCAGGAAGCGTTCCAGCCGGGCACTGGAATGCTCAGCTCCTTGGCCTTCAAAACCGTGCGGCAGGAGCAGCACCAGCCCGCTCAACCGCTGCCACTTGGCTTGTCCACTGACGAGGTATTGGTCGATGATAACCTGGGCGCCGTTGGCAAAATCTCCGAACTGCGCCTCCCAAATGGTGAGGCCGTGCGGGGTGGCCAGAGAATAACCGTATTCGAAACCCAACACCGCAAACTCCGAGAGCATACTGTCAAAGACCTGGAACCGCGCCGGGGACCGGGCCACGGTTTGAAGCGGGATGAAGTGGGTCTCGGCATTCGGATCCACCAGAACGCTGTGTCTCTGGCTGAAAGTGCCGCGCCGGCTGTCTTCACCGCTCAGTCGGACGCTCGTACCTTCAGCCAGAAGGGTGGCAAAGGCCATTGCTTCAGCGCTGGCCCAGTCGATCCCCTGACCGGTTACCAGGGATTCCAGACGGCGATCGAGGATGCGCTGCAACTTGCTGTGAACGACGAAACCCTCGGGCAGTTGGTGAAGCTGGTGAGCAAGGTCCATGATGGTGGCGTCATCAACGCCGGTGGCCACCGGTTCGTGGCGATATGCTCCGGTAATCCCATGCCATTCCTCGAAATAATGGACCGGCGGCAAAATGCAGGTCTTCTCGTGCGCGGTTCGAAAGGCCTGGTCCAGTCTTCCCATAATGCCGGTCTTGATCTCCCGAAGGTCCGATTCGCTGATTAGGCTCTCACCCAGGAGTTTTTCGGCATAGAGCTGATGGACTGGCGGCCGTTGGCGAATGCGATCGTACATCCGCGGCTGGGTGTAGTAGGGTTCGTCACCTTCATTGTGACCGTAACGCCGATATCCGATGATGTCGATCACCACATCCTTGCCGAACTCCTGTCGATACTGGAAGGCCAACTCGGCGACATGGGCGACTGCCTCAGGGTCTTCGGCGTGGACGTGGAAAATGGGGACCATGAGCATCTTGGCCATATCGGTGCTGTAGCGGGTGGACCGAGCGTCCTGGGGCAGGGTGGTAAAACCGATCTGGTTGTTGATGACCATGTGAATGGTACCGCCGGTGCGATAGCCTTCGAGTTGGGACAGATTCAGAGTCTCAGCCACCACGCCCTGGCCGGCGAAGGCGGAATCGCCGTGGATGAGGACCGGCAGCACCCGGCTGCGGCCGTCTTCGCCGCGAGCGTCCTGGCGCGCTCGTGCCAGGCCTTCCAGCACCGGATTGACCGATTCCAGGTGGCTCGGGTTATCGCAGAGAAGAATCTGCAGCTCTCGGCCGCTCGCCGTGTGCCCCTGGCCGAGATAACCTTTGTGGTACTTGACATCACCGGCTCCCACGAGGGAACTGGGGTCGTAGCTGTCTTCAAATTCGCAAAACACCGCTTCGAGGGGTTTTGCAAGAAGGCTCACCTGGATATTGAGGCGTCCACGGTGAGCCATACCCAGGATGACTTCTTGGCAGCCCTTGTGTCGCCGCGCTGTCGGCCAGGACATCCAGCAGGGTGATGACGGCTTCCGCCCCTTCCAGAGAAAAGCGCTTCTGACCGATGTACTTGCTGTGCAGAAATTGCTCGAACAGGGAGGCTTCCGTGAGCTTTCGGAGGATGCGCAGCTGCGCGGGAGGAGCAAGAACCGTTCGGTTGCGCTCCGGTTCCATGCGTTCCTGGAGCCAGCGGCGTTCGCCCGGGTCCTGCAGATGCATGTATTCGACGCCGACGGAATGACAGTAGGTTTCCTTCAAGAGGGTGAGGATGTCACGCAACGTGGCTTGTCCATGCTGGATGGTCGGTTTCTCCGGCGCCTGATCCGTTGTTTCATACGTCTTGCTTGAGGTGTCTTGAGACTGGAGACTGGAGACTAGAGTCTGGTGTCTGACGTCTGGAGGCGGCAGATCGGTGTAGAATAAGCGGTCAAGGTCACTTTCTGCTAACTGAAAGGCTGCCAGGTCGAGCAGCGGGTGTGAGGTCGGACAAGCGGCCAGTGGGTCCAGACAAGCCAGCAAATGACCCAGGTCGCGATAACGATAGATCAGTTCCGCCACTCGAAGCTGGCGCAACATCGGTTCTCGGTCAGAGAGGTCCAACGGCAGAGATTCCGGAAGGGCATTCCATTCAAAACCGGTGAAAAACCATTGCCAGTCCCGGGAGACCTGGTGAGGGTTCTCTTTCCAACGGTGATACTGCGCATCCACGTAGGCGGCATTCAGTTCGGAAACACCATCCATGACGTATTGTTCCATCGGGTTGCGATCTTGAACATGGGCAAGAAACTGGATTTGGTCAACTCCGGCTCCGCATCCCGTGGCAGGCTGTGAATAGCACCGTGGCATCTGTCCGCGCAAGATGGCAAAGCTCGCACAGATTTAACCCGAAAGCCCCCGGTGCGGTCGCGAATCCGCTATTACCGACAAGTTATCCCGTTGATTGGCGAAAGACAATGGCTTTTCGTCGCTGCCGGCACTTCTGCGGAGAGTCACCTGGCAGGCTGTCCGCAAACCGTCATTTCGAACCGAAGGCGAGCGAGTTTCTTCGCTCAAGTCGCTGAAGTCATACTCATCTCACTCCATTCCAGGCCGTTCGAGATGTCGGCAATGGAGGTCGCGGAGAGTCGTCTGGAAATGGACGCGGCCTGGGCCTGTCAGCGGGGTTGTGTGGGCAGGTCTCAATCCCAGTCGGAGGGAGCCTGTAAAAGGACCGGGAGGTGCAGATACGAGGCGGTTGCGACTCAATCGCGCTTCGACGCCCAATCTCACGGAAATCCATAACAAAACAGTTGACACCCACGACGGCCATTTGTTAAGAACACACCAACTTCGGGGCTGTAGCTCAGTTGGGAGAGCGCTTGAATGGCATTCAAGAGGTCGTCGGTTCGATCCCGTCCAGCTCCACCAGAGAATAGTAATGGGTTAGGGAGATCGTCTCTAGCTCATTTTTGTTTTTTGCCAACCTATTGCGGACAAGACCGCATACGGCAACTTCAAGTCTATCTAAAGCAGGACAGAATTCCCAAGGGAAAGTGGGCCAGCCAAGCAGTATCTCCCCGGTATGCGTTTCCAACAGCCCGGCGTCCCACATAGAAGAGCATGTTCGTGGATGGATTGCGCTCCAGGAGATCATCGGCAATTCTTGGCAACGCAAGTCAAAATGGCCAACTTCTTCTGGTGCTGGATTCGGGTCTGGAGTTTCAGGTGCCCGGCTCCACCGCGGGTAAATCGCCGGATACGCAATAGGTTGAACGGGAGGGGACCTGCCGTGTTCAGTCGCTTGATACCGCTTCCACCCGATCGCGGCCGGCGTCCTTGGCACGATAAAGTGCTTGATCGGCCATCCGCAGCAAAGCGCCGACACTGTCGGCATGTGTTGGAAAGAGTGCCACGCCAAAGGATAGCGTGACATTTTCGAGGGACTTACCGCTATATCTGATGGTCTTCTTCTTGAATTCCTCGCGCATCTGGTCAGCTCGGTGCAGCGTCGCTGCAATACTTACCTCCGGCAAAATCAAGAGGAACTCCTCTCCGCCGTAACGGCAAGCGATGTCGCCTTCGCGAACGCTGCTCTGTAGGAAACCACCCAACTCGCGCAGGAGCGTATCTCCAGCTTCGTGGCCATAGGTATCATTAAAATGCTTGAAGTGGTCAATATCAATCATGACCACGCCCAAGGTGCGCCGATTGCGGTTCGCCCGGCTGAGTTCACGATCGAGTGATTCCTCCATGTAACGACGGTTGAACAAGCCGGTGAGAGGATCTCGCACGGACTGGTTGCGCAGGGTTTCCCGTAGCTTCAAGTTGGCCAGTGCCAAAGCGATGTGCTCGGTGACGGTTACCGCCAGACTCTGCTTGGTTTCCGCAAGCTTTGAGGAATGAGGACCGCTGGCCAGGTGCAATAGTCCTACAGCCTCGCCCTGGGCCATCATAGGCATGCACAGATAGGTACCGCCAATGTTGGGACCCACATGGCTGCACTGCAACCCCATCCTGGGGGGCTCTACGACATGTAATCGCCCGCGGCGGAGCGCCCAGCATTCCTGTGGACGAAAGACTTTCTCCATCGGCTCGGAGTCACCCCAAGATGCAACAGATTCCAGAAAGTTATGGGAATCGCTAAGGATATAGAGAGATCCCGACTCACTGGTGAAGATTTGCGGCAGGGATTGCGAAACGACGGTATAGGCTTCAGCAACATCAATGCAGGTTTGCAGCAGGTCGGTCATTTCGTTGAGTAAGGTTATGTCACGGTTGCGCGTCTCCAGTTCATTGACCCACGCGGTCAGTTTTGCGGTGGAAGTCTGGAGCGCCTGTTCGTCCTTACGCCGCTCGGTAACATCGATGCCGGTGCTAATGATGTATCGGACCAGTCCGGTGTCATCCAGGAGGACGGTATTGGACCAAGCGATCAGGCGCTGCTCACTACTCCTGGTGACCCAATGGTGTTCGATCTCTGGGATTGACTGACCATTCCGGAGTTGCTGAACAACAGACACCACCTGGTCTTTTTCCTCCGGAAGCACGAACGCATCCCAGACGAGCTTCCCTCGCACTTCTTCGAAGGAATAGCCGGTTATCGCTTCGCAGGCACGGTTGAAGCGCTCGATACGCCCGTCTCGATCCAGCACCACCACCAGAACTCCAGCAGTATCTAGCACGGCCGTAACGAAATTGCGCTCCTCATGAAGGGCGGTCTCAGCCTGCCGGTTCTGAAACGCAATGGCACCAATGATGGCAAGCCGAGTTACCAGCGCTGCATCTTGTTCCGAATAATCTCGGGGAGAATTGGCCAGGGCGATGAGGCCCACGAGGTTGCCCCCTATCATAGCGGGTACCGACAGAAACCGGTTGATAGGGATATGTCCGGGGGGTAAACCCACGGATCTGGGATCGTGCTGTGGTTGGTTACTCAGCAAAGGGCGGTGATGGCCGAGTACCCATGCCCAGAGACCGTTGCACTTGGCAAAGATGGTGTTCTTGTCAGTGACGCTACAGCTCTCCCAGATGTCATTGGACATTGTTGCGGAGATCACCAGTCTCGATTGCTCGTCAAGGTATCCCACGAACCCGTGTGGGCTTTCAGTGAGTTGTTGGGCATGGGCCAGCAGATCGTGTGATATATCTTCGATGGTAGCTTCAGACAGCAGTGCCGTGGAGAGCTGTGCCAGTGCGGCATTCGTCGCCACCTCATGGGCCAGGGCACGTTGGGTCTCCTCGCACATGGAAATGTCGCGCGTGCTGATGACCACCCTTGGATCACCAGCTGCATTCACTACCTTCCTGCCGGTGGCTTCATGCGTTCGCCAGGTACCGTCACGATGGCGAATGCGGAACTTCACAGGGCTCGCACCCTCTGTCAAACTCTGGTTTGCTTGCAGGCTCTTTAGAACAATTGGAAGATCGTCGGCATGAATAAGGTGAAAAACATTGCGTCCAACCCATTCCGCCGGTTGATAACCGAGGTTTCGTTTCACGGAAGGACTTATGTAGCTCAGGGTTCCTTCGTTATCAAGGATGCAAATAGTATCGGAGGTGTGTTCCAGGATCGTTTGAAAATGCACATCTCCGAGGCGCACGGATTCCTCTGCGACAGCAAGCTTGCTGATGGACTCCCTGAGTTCCGCTTCTCGGATGAAGCGTTCCGTTACGTCCTCAATGATGGTGACAGTGCCGTGGACCTGTTGGCCATCCGCCAGGGGAATGATACGGGCACTCTGTGGCATGAAGCTCAACCCGCTCTTTTCAATTGGCGGCGGCATGGGCAGCAGGTAGCCGTGCAGATGTTGAGCTAAGAAGACGGGGCGGCCCGCCAAGGCTTCATGGTAGTAGCGGTCCAACTGGCGGACGGCCATGTCCGGAAAAGCTTCAAGCAAGAAGCATCCCCGCATCTGCGCCGAGCTCAATCCGCTGTGGGTTTCCAGCCAACGATTCCAACTGCTGATACGCAACTCTACGTCGGTTGTCAGAATGCCGAGCGCGGCTTGTTCAATAACGGTGCGATTGGCGATCCACTCCAGGTCCATCATTGAATTCCATGATCAATCGGAGGCATGAAGGAATGGTTGGAGCACATTGTTATGCATCTGGCTTGGCCGGCCACGCGCCGTCAACGGTTCTTCTCAGTCGGCAGTACCCCATCGGCGCCGCTGTGTCGCACGGAAAACGGCATTGGTGCTTCGTCGCTCCCCACGAGTATCTATAACTCATGGGAGCGACGAAGACCATAGCCTGCTTTCCTCAAGAACCATTATGCCTCAACGCTTTGGAGATGTTTGGTGACGGCAGCGTGGCTGGTTCTTTGACAAGGTGTCGTCGGATTCGTCTAATCGCGTAAACGCGTTATGACCAAAAATGTTCTCCAGTTCGCGGACGTCATCGTGCAGAGCTACGGCGTTTGCGTGCGTAAGCACTCATTACTTTGTCCTCCTTGAGAAGAAAAAAAGCCGGGTTACAGAATTCTCTGCAAATCCGGCTCGTGGCCCCAATTTATGGGCGGATTTCCATCACCTTTTTCCGACTTTGGACAATCATGGAAATGGCGATGTCAACCTCGCCTCAGTCTCTGTATTGCCTTCGCGGAGAAGTGGAGAGATACTTGCGAGACAGCCATTAGGTTTTTAAGCTGGATGCTCTCGGTGTTCGCGAGGCTCCCAGGAACTTGGGTTGTGCGTGATGCGATCCGCTGAGTTCCGAAGAATGCTTTTGTGATGCCACGTGCATGGAACAATACCTGACACTCGTGGTGCATAGGGTTTCATTATGTCTGACAGAATCATTCTGGTTGTCGGTGCAACCGGCTATGTGGGCGGAAGGTTGGTCCCACTGCTTCTGGATGCAGGCTATCGCGTCCGGGCGTTGGGACGCTCTCTGGAGAAGTTGAGAAGCCGTCCCTGGTCCATACACCCGTCCGTGGAGTTGGTTGCGATTGAGGTTGGAGACGTTGAGAGCTTGCGAGAGGCGGCCAAAGGTTGCTGGCTAGCATATTACTTGGTTCATGCGGGGGCGGGGGGAGTTCGAGACTCGCAGGACGATGCCCTCAAGGCTGCCGGCAATATGGCGCTGGCGGCGGCATCAGCCGGTTTAGACCGAATTATCTGTCTGAAAATGAGAGCAGGCGATGAACGTTCTTGCCCGAGCCTTCGGCTGCCATCAACATCACGAATGGTTGAAGCACTGAGTTTGGGACCAGTTGCCGTGACCGTCCTGGAAGTGGGTATGATACTGGGGGTTGGCAGTGTTTCCTTTGAGATTCTCCGTCACCTTGTGGACCGTTCACCATTGCTGATTCTTCCCAGCTGGACAGACACACCATGCCAACCCATCGCCATCGAAAGCGTCCTAAATTATCTCATAAAGTGTCTGACTGTGCCTGAAACCGTAGGCAGCAGCTACGAGGTTGGAGGCCCAGAGGTGGTCACCTTCAAGCAGCTCATTGATGTCTATGTTGAGGAATCTCACCAATCCCGGCCAAGAAAGGTGTGTTTACCTTTTCTTGCTTTGCGGCTGAGCTGCTGTTGGATTCACTTCGTCACCCCGGTGCCTTTCTCTAAGGCCAGGAGTGTGATCGAAGGGCTGCGTTCCCCTGTCCGGTGTTACGACCACCGTATCCGTTCACTCATTCCGCAACACCTACATACTTGTCGGAAAACCATCAGCAGTTGTCTGGATCAGCTTGCCCAGCAGCGTGTTGAAACCTGCTGGAGTGATGCCGGTGCGCTGTCGCCACCCAAGTGGATCCATTGTGAGAGCAATGAATACCCGGGAGGGGCTATCCTCGAGTGTGGTTATCGGATGCAATTGCAGGTGCAAGCTGAGGATCTCTGGGGGCTTGTTGCCCGAGTTGGCGGGAGTACCGGTTGGTATCATGGTGACATCTTGTGGCAGTGCCGGGGCTGGCTTGATCGAATCCTGGGTGGGGTCAGCTTACGGCGGGGTCGACGCCATCCAAGTGAACTGCGTGTGGGGGATGCTCTGGATTTCTGGCGAGTACTGGAAGTGGAGCGGCCCCGTCGTTTGATTCTGGCGGCTGAGATGAAGACCCCGGGGGAAGCCATCCTGGAATTCCGGATCATACCTCAGAGCGACAGTCAGTGCGAGTTACAGCAGAGATCCCGCTTCTTTCCCAGGGGTTTGTGGGGGGTTCTTTACTGGTACGCTCTATACCCTTTCCATCAATGGGTCTTTCGCGGCATGTTGCATAACTTGGCCAAGGCACTGGGCAAACCCATCATCATGAAGCCGCGACGTTTCACCCCCAAGCTACCCCTTGCTGGTCGGCTCGGTCCGCCAGAAAGCTCGGATCATTTGAGCGTGTAAGTCGATTTCATCAAACACTGTGTAGGAAATCCTTGATTCCTTCCAAAGCATCCATGACCTGTTGTTGGAGTTCTTCCGCCAAGGCTGGATTGACTCCACGTTCCTGAAAAACCGGGTCATGTTCGATGCCCAAGGACTCACCCGTTTCTGGCGGCATCTCAAGGCGCTTGACCAGCCGATCAGCCATATACACCGTGGCCGCAATTTCTCGATGCTCAGTGATCTTCAGCGGCGTGTGATGATAGCCGATGGCTGCTGCTACCTCAGGAGGAAAACGCCAGCGAGAAGCGATGATCTCCCCCAACTTCTGATGGTCGATGCCGAGAGCACCCCGTTCAGCATCGAGGATATCCATACCTTCTTCAATGATTTCACTCAACGTTGCGTGAACGTGGATCTTGAAATACAGATCCAGCACCGTCTTGCCAATGTCGTGCAGCAACGCGGCGGTGAAAATCGTCAAAGATCTGCGTTGCTTGAGGTGCTTGGCGAGCATCTCCGCCATCAGGGAGCTAGCAACTGAATGCTGCCACAATCGACCTTCGCGTACATCGTAACCAGATATGCGGGCCTGGAAATACCGAGCTGCACAGGCTGTCATAACGACTTGCAGCAAGGTTTGACCTCCCAATACGATGATTGCATCACGCAGGGTGGTGATGCCGTATCGGCGTCCATAGAAGGCAGACTGGCTCAGGGCAAGGATCCGTGCCGTGATGGCCTGGTCATACTTGATTACGGCTTCTATTTCACTAACGGGTGCCATCCTCTGAATGAGTGGCATGACCTTCCAGATAATATCCGGAAAAGGCGGGAGCTTTTCCGCTGTCGCCAGAATGTCCTCCAAAAGGAGTTCATAGCGGCGGATCTCGATCTCGTTTCTACTGGGTGACTTGAGCATGTGACCCTCCATCCGTCACACCATAGCGCAAAGAGCCCATAAGGCAAACGTGCACTTGGTGTCACATTGAGCCAACTCTGGTGCTGGGCCGAGGGGCGACCGGGGAATCATGGCGGACATTCAGAAGGGGTGTGGTGCGTCACATTGGAGGCTTGACTTGGCCTACTGATTGGTCCACCTGGCAGCCCTGCAACCCTATCCATGCTGACTTAGGCCAGTGGCTTTGCGTCCCATCCTTTCGGGTGGTTTGCCTTTTACAAGTGCGAGAGCCCAAAACGCCTGCGGCTAGCGCTGAACACTCATATTCTACATATCATTTCTGAGGCATCTGTCAAGGACCCCTTAAGTATTTTTTCTTCAATCCGATACTTTTTCGGAAACCAAACCATGCTGCCATGGTTTTGGCTTGTTCAGAATCATTGGGTGCGTTCTTCAAGCGACGAGGAAGAAGCGATCGCAAAAAGGCGGCCTTGCAGTCCATTAACCAAGGTTCCTCCTTGTGTAGGGAGTAATGGCGATGGTATAGGGGCAATCGAAAAGGAGCCAAAGCCATGGAAGAACGGAAATTCAAGTATCTCCGAGAAGACCTTCAAGAACTGCCCGTTGGCTTGCACCACCTACGAATCCATGTCCGCTTCAGCATCGACTGGGTGTCGGCCAGCAATTGCATGGAGATGATCGCCAAGAAGTCTCTGGATCGAGTTGTGCTTGACGCCAACAATTTGCAGATTATCCGCGTGGAGTGGTGTGAACACCCCCCTGATCAACATGCTGAACTGGGATCTCTTGAGCCGCTTGGGCAGGGCACATTGCTCAGATACGATTATGAAAGAAACCACAACCGACTGATTGTCCATTTGCCGCGCATGGTGGATATCGGTGAGCGTTTTTGGATACGAACCAGCACGCGTTGTTTTCCTTCAGACCATGTGTTGGAGGGAATCTACAAGGACGCCACGCCGCCGGGCGCCCCACAGCAGTTCATGTCCCAATGCCAGCAATGGGGTTTTCAGCGGATTATGCCCATTCTTGATGATTGCCGTGCCAAGTGCACTATGACCACCACTATTGAAGCAGACGCCCGCTATACGCACCTGATCAGCAACGGCAATATCTGTCGACAACTTCATCCTGACGGCAAGCCCATGCTAAGCCCTGTGAACCCTGATTTTCGGGTGATCACCTATGAGAACCCTATTCCCATGGCCCCCTACCTGTTCCTGGTTTGCGCCGGTACTTGGGATGCTTTGGTGAACTGGATCACCTATCCTTCGGGACGTTCCGTGAGGCTCGAGTACCTGGTGCCGCCAGGGGCGGTGGATGGGGTACGTCTCCCTATGGAGATCCTTAAAAAGGCTATCCTATGGATTGGTAAGACGCAGGACTATGAGTATGCCGGCGACACCTACCGCACCATTTGCATGAACAAATCGAATTTCGGCGGGATGGAAAACGTCGGCAACACCACTATCGTTACCGACGCAGCATTGATCGAGGAGCACACTCTGGACCAGTCGCTCCTATATGCGCACGCCGTGATAGTCCATGAATTCGAACACAACCAATGCGGTAGCGAAACCACCATGGAAAGCCCCTTTGATGTTTGGCTCAACGAAGCCTACACGGTGGATGTGGAGCGCCAGTTCGTGGCGGATCAATTTGATCCCGGTTTTGTTCGTTTGAATCAAGTGGAAAGTATCCGAAATCCGCTTCTGGGGCCCCTAGCCATCGAGGATGGTGGCCACCTCGGACGGATTGTTCGGGAGGGATTCAACGATCCCGATGAACTCATTGATGGGGTGACCTATGTGAAGGCAGCCGAAGTCATCCGGATGCTGCGCCTGGTCCTCGGAGCCAAGGTGTTCAAGGCTGGCAAGGAACTCTATTTCTCCCGCTATCGATACGGCAACGCCAACAGCGATCAGTTCTTTGCCTGTTTTGAAGAGGTCTCCGGCCGAGCACTGCATCAATTCAAGGAGAATTGGCTCCACACCATTGGCTATCCGAGAGTAACGGCCATCACGAGTTACGATCCCGAGAAACAGCGCTACCGTATCCAATTCGAACAGCAGGTGCCCAGCGGGCTCAAACCTTTTCATCTGCCTATCGAGCTGGCCCTGGTGAATCAAGGCGGTCAGGATCTGGAAGGTACCCGCCGACGGTTCGAGCTCAGCGACGAACGCGCCGAGTTGGTCCTGGAAAACGTCCCCGAAGCCCCGGCGTTTGCCTCCATGAATCGGGATTATTCCTTCTACGGAGCTTTTCGACATGGTAACGCCACACGGGACAGTTTGCTCCTGCAGACCCGCCTTGACCCCAACCCCTACAATCGAGTCGACGCTATGAGGCAGTTGACCGATCAACAGCGCATCAGAATGCTGACGGAACCGGCGGCGGCGGTGGAGGCTGATTGGCTGGAAATCTACGGTGATATCCTGCTCGACCTGCACCTGCCGACGGCGCTCAAGGCGTATTTTCTGAGAATCGATGAACAACCTCTGGAGCGCCTCTATTGCACCTGGTATCGAGAGCTGGTGGCGGTCCGCGAAAAGCTGATGTTGGCAGTGAATGGGGCTTTTCGTGCCGTTACTGCGTGAGCAGTTTCTGAAATTGGATACTTATCGTCGCTGCACCCGATGAGTCACTCAAACAGGGCATCGAGAACCGAATGCTCAAACAGGTCCTGTCTAGACCTGATCGTGGTGGATGATGGTGTTGCAAGCCATGAACTCATATTGGAGCATCTCGCATCAGCCACCACCGCTCAAGATCGCGTGAGCGCGCTTTTGGCACTCAATCGAAGCAGTTCACCCGGCCGCCGGGCGGTGCTGGAACAGACCTATGAGGCCTGGAAGGATCATCTGAGCGGCTATGCCAACTACCTTCGAGTTGTTGCCAGCGGCACCCAGTCGGACGTATTCGCCATGATTGCTGACAGAAAGAGCGCGGCCCACCTTCGATGTGACCCAACCTACCTGGTCGCGCGCTCTGTTCCTGCCCATGGCAGTCAACAACAAGATGGTTTGGACCGATGAAGGAATCCGCTGGGTGAGCGCTACGGTCAAGGAGCTTGCCACCATCAACGCCACCACTGCTAGTCGCCTGTTAAATACTTTTCAGCACGTGGGAAAACTCCGCTCGCCCCTCCGAGTGAAGGTGATCGAAGCGCTACGCGCAGTTCTCGAAGGGGTAAGCTCCGAAGCCTGCCCCACCATCCACGGACAGGCCAAGGCATATCTTCAGAGTGTGGAATAGGCGCGACGAATTGCCGGCTGTTAACTGTGACGAACGAACGAGGTCGCAGCCATTGATTCGGTGTCCAACCTGCCGGCGGCTCAATTCGTATACGCTCATTCCTATTGCAATGCCGTTCCCGAGTGCGTTGGTTGCGATCTAACGGGTTTGAAAAAAGGCGCGATTGCCCACAAACATCTTGCCCGGATTGAGTATGTTCAGTGGGTCCAGGGCCTTCTTGATGCGCCACATCGCCTCCCAACCCTCGCGACCCACTTCCCAGTGAAAGAAGGGGGACTTGGCGATGCCGACACCATGCTCGCCGGAGAGCGTGCCCCCTAACGCGATCACCTCCCGGAAAAGCTCTTCCGCGGCTTGTTCGGCGCGTTTGCGTTCGTCCTTGTCACTGGGATCCAGCAAGATGTTCATGTGGATGTTGCCGTCGCCGGCATGGCCGAAATTTACGATGCAGAGATGGTACTTGTCGGCAAGGCCGCGGATGGTTTTGAGCAGGGCTGGAATCTTCATGCGAGGCACCGCGATGTCTTCGTTGATCTTGCCCGGACGAATCCGGCCGAGTGCTGGTGAAATGGCGCGTCGTGCCTGCCATAGCCGTTCTCGTTGGTCTTCGGTTGTGGCGATTTCGATGCTGGCTGCTCCTTGAACTTGACATATGTCGCTAACTCGCAACAGATCACGATCCAGAATCAAAGTCGGGCCGTCCAGTTCAATCAGGAGTATCGCGTCGGCATCCACGGGAAGACCGCAGTGAAGGTAGTTCTCAACAGCCTGGATGGTGGCCTGATCCATGATTTCAAGCGTGCAGGGAATGATGCGATTGCGAATGATCTCGGCCACGGCTTGGGCAGCGTTTTCCAGGAGAGGAAACACCACGAACAGCGTACGAATTGCCTCAGGTTGAGGCAGGAGCCGGACGATGATCTGGGTAAAGATGCCCAGAGTGCCCTCGGAACCAACCATCAGTCGGGTAAGATCATAGCCGACAACACTTTTCATGGTACTGCTACCAGTGTGGATGACAGCACCCTGTGGCAAGACCACTTCCAAGCCCATGACGTAGTCCCGGGTAACGCCATACTTCACTGCGCGAGGACCACCAGAACTCATGGCCACATTACCGCCCAGGGTGGAAAACTGCAGGCTTGCGGGATCCGGCGGATAGAACAGACCGAGTTGAGTGACCGCTTCTTGAAGGGTGGCGGTCACGACTGCTGGTTCCACGATCGCTATCATATTGTCCGGGTCGACATGGAGGATCCTGTTGAGGCGATTCATAGCCATGACCAAACCGCCGGCCCAGGGAACGGAAGCCCCGACCATGCCGCTGCCAGCGCCACGTGGAAAAACCGGGAACGCTTCGCGGTTGGCCAGCTTCATCAGTTCGGCTACTTCTGCGGTATTGGCGGGAAAAACTACACAGTCCGGGATGGCCTGCAACTTGCTCGCGTCATAGCTGTAGCAATAGCGTTCTTCGATGGCACGGCTAACGTTTTCTGGTCCGACGATGGCGGCGATCTGTTCGACTGGAACGGTTGTCATGGGCTCTCCGGTGATCAGCTCAAACTGGGTCCAGAAGCAATGGAGCACTCTGCGTGTCTGACCCTGCCGATTATAGCGAACCCTGACATTTAGGGCAAATGTTCGGGGATACTGGTCAAGCGATCGCATCGCTTGACCGGCGTTGCCTTGCCGGTATAATTGGTCGTGGCGGTCATTGACGTTCACGTCCACAAGGAGAATGAGGCAAATGGCGGACATAATAGCTCGTGCACACATCCTGGTGGTGGATGATGAAGCGGGTGCCAGGGAAGCGCTAGAGGTCGTCTTGGAAGACGATTATGATGTTGAGTGCGTGGCGGATGGTTTCACAGCATTGGCGAAGATCAAGGTACGAGCCTTTGATCTGGTACTCGTTGATATAACCATGCCCGAGCTGGATGGAATTCAAACCCTGAAGTTTATCAAAGAATATGATGACAGCATTGATGTCGTGATGGTTTCTGCTTTGGATAGTGCACGGCAGGCCGCGGCTTCCATGAAGCTGGGAGCGTACGACTACATTACCAAGCCCTTTGAGGCCGAGGAGCTTCTCAACACGGTCGATCGAGTTTTCAAGAAGCGTTCTCTGGAACAAGAAGTGCGCTTTCTTCGGTCCGAAATGGCATTTCAACAGGAGCGATCGCAAATCATTAGCCACTCTGCCAGTATGAATGCTGTGTTTGCAATGATCGACAAGGTGGCGGTCACCAATGCAAGCGTCCTCATAACCGGCGAAAGCGGCACCGGAAAGGAGCTCGTCGCTCGAAGTATTCACGCCAAGAGTCAGCGCCCTCACAAGCCCTTTGTGGCTATCAATTGTGCGGCAATCCCATCCGAGCTGATGGAGAGCGAACTGTTCGGTCATGAGAAGGGCGCTTTTACCGGTGCCCTAACTCGTACAACCGGCAAATTTGAATATGCCAATGGCGGGACCATCTTTCTGGATGAGATTGCCAGTCTCAAAATTGAGCTGCAAGCTAAGCTGCTGAGGGTACTTCAAGAGCGCGAATTCACGCGAGTGGGCAGTCTCGTCAATGTCAAGGTGGATGTGCGTGTTATTGCCGCCACCAATCATCGCCTTGATGAAATGGTGAAGGATGGCCGTTTTCGCAGTGACCTCTACTTCCGACTCAATGTTATTCCAATCCATTTGCCTCCGCTTCGCCATAGAAAGGAAGACATTGGGTTGTTGTCCAAATTCTTCCTTGCCCGTCTTAACCAGCACTTGAAAAAGCGCATCAAAGGGATTTCACCCCCTGCCATGGCGGTACTGGAAGCTTACCCCTGGCCCGGTAACATCCGCGAGTTGGAGAACCTCATCGAACGCTTGGTGGTCTTGGGTTCTGATGATCACTCGATTGAGGAGAAGGACCTTCCTTTTGATCTGCTGCTGCGGGAAGAGACCAACGACGACTCCTCTCAAGGAGCGTTGGTCGATGCGACTCTGGTGCAGGCAAGGCTAGCCTTCGAGCGTCAGTACATCATGAGGGCATTGGAGCGTTGCTGTTGGAATCAATCGAGCGCGGCCCGCGCCTTGGGCATCCATCGCAACACACTGCTTCAGAAAATGAAAGCGCTCAATATCACAGAATCCGGTAGTGGGCTCTCATAACAGGCCGTGCGGAGCCCAACCCTCCGAGGCCAGTATGACTCTTGGATGGTGACTGTTTCCGAATGGAACCAACAGAAAGTCGCTGCTGCAGAAAGGACCGTACCTCCTACCTCAAGAAATCATGAGCCTTTTGCCACGCTAGAAGCCGAAATGCTAGGAGCCCCGCCATTGACTGGTTGGTCGATGACTTCAAGTTTACTTGAAGAATTCGCTCAAACCCGAAAAGAAAGATAGCTGCTTTCCAAGCATCCCCTTCCTCGATTGCACAGAAACATGTGCAACTGCCCATCAGCATGGGCACCATTCCCTGGCCTGAAGAACCACGAACAGAATCAAGCAGATAGCTACCAAAGATGACATCTCTCAGGGCACTTGCCTTCCGCTGAGGTGTGCAGCCTCTCGCGATCCAGGAACCACCGCGGCCCGTATTGCAAGCTATTCCAATGATATATCAACTAGTTAATTGCTGATAGTAAGGTTGATTGATCTGGTACTCCTTTTGCGTATTGAAGGAAAACGACCACAATCAAGAAATGGTCTGAGGTCAGGTCAGAATATAGCAATATCATTCAAACCATAACGCGAGGAGAATCCGATGAAGAAGATGCTGTTGCAAGTGTTTGTGTTGGGCTGTTTGGTGGCTGCGTATGCCCTGCCGGTTCTGGCGGGTGGGGGAGGGGGGCCGTAACCACTGGAATTCTGAGCGACCTTTAGGACATCACGGCAAGTCGCCAAAGCTTTTATAAGACTTGAGGGGTGAAAAGCACGGACCATCGTATCCGTGCTTTTTCTTTGCAATGGTTTAATTGGACAGGTAAAATGCTCTCCATATGGCCATAGGAGGTGGAGAACGTCATAAAAGGCTCATGATGCCATGGAATTCGACACAAGGCGTTTGAAGTTCCATTTGATTGTGGCCATCCTCTGTTTTCTGCTGCCCCACTGCAGTAAGACCGACGATACTCCTACGAGCAATCATCTGCTGTCAACAGCCCAGCCCCGCATTGGAGGCGTCTATCGAAGTCCTTTGTTGAATAGTCCAGCTAGTCTCGATCCTTTGTATGTCGAAGACATTTATGGGATCAACGTGGTCAACCAACTCTTTGATGGGCTGGTTCAGTTCAATCCTGAACTTCTTATCACACCGGCTCTCGCTGAAAACTGGCAGATTTTGGATGACGGCAAAGTCTACCATTTTTTTCTGCGCGAAAACGCTCTATTTCACCATGGCTTGCCGGTTACTGCTAGAGACGTGGTTTTTTCTTTGTCTCGTATCGTTCGGGCTGAGCCCGCTCCAAGTATCCTGCCTCATTTGATGAGGATCATTGGGGCTGTGGAATTTCGAAATCATGAGAGAGTTGATTTGCCAGGTGTGAGCAGCATCGGCGATCGTGAAATCGTGGTGCGCTTGGAAGAACCCTATGCACCGTTTCTTGCTGCCATGGGGATGCATCAGACCAAGGTGGTGCCTGAAAGTGAAGTAGCTTCGAGACGAAATGGGTTTTGGCCACCATCCCGTCGGCAATGGCCCGTTTCGTTTTGTTTCTTGGGAAACCGACATGATCCGGTTGGAACGGTTTCAACCGTATTATGGCGGACCGGCTTACTTGGATGGTCTCCAGTTCATTATTTATCCTGGGGGCAAAATTGAGGAGGCGTTAGGTCGATTTTCAGAGCAAGCGACTGCATGACCTGCCTGTTCACGGCAAAGTACGTCAAGCTCTGGCGGGGCGTACAGACCTCATAAGACTTCATCGACCTTCGCTCAGTTTGCTCTTCTATGGAATCAATTGTCAGAACGGTCTATTGCGGGAAACCCGCTTGAGAAAAGCACTTTCCATGGCCATAGATCGCCAAAAACTTATGGATAACGTCTACCAAGGCCAATTCGAACCGGCGAGATGTCTTTTGCCTCCCGGTATGCCGGGTTACAGTCCGGATCGCCAGCAGGTCATCGATGATCCCGTGGCGGCACTGGAGATGTTGGATCAATCCATTCGGGAGAGAATCTCCATGGCACCGCCGTTGGAACTTGTCTCGGCAGTGCAATCTCCCATCGCGAAGGCAGAGATTGAATTTGTCCGCAATAGCTGGGCTGCTTTGGGAATCTCTGTGGAGTCCAAGTTCATCCTTGATTGGGCCAAGTTCCAGGAGTATGTCGGGTCTGATGCGGTTCAGATTTATCGCTATGCCTGGTTCGTGGATATTCCCGATCCAGACAATATCTTCCAGGCGCTGTTCGGGTCCGATTCCAAAGTCAATTTCATGCGGTTTCAAAGCGGATCAGTGGACCACATGCTGAGACTGGCTCGCAGGACCTTTCGGCCTATGGAGCGTCAGGTCATCTATCAGGATATTGAGGATCAGGTTCTGATGGCCCAACCGCTGATTCCTCTGGTTCACTTGAGCATAGACCATGTGTACCAAGCCAGTGTTCATGGAGTTCTGCTTAGTGCACTGGGTGATCACTTGACAAGCTTTCATCGGGTGTGGTTGGATCGGTCCACCGAACCAAGTAACTAGCCTCCACCATCCAGGGACTATGGAGCCAGAGGCAAGAACTATCCGCTTGTGGGGAATGAATCGGTATGTCCCTCTTAGATACCGCTTCGTCCTCCTGACATCGGTGCTGTTGGCGGCACTGCTGGCAAGTATTATTGCGGTGGTCAGCCGGCAGCAAAGCCTGATCGTGCGGGAGCAGGTGGAGTTGCGTGGCCTAGCCGTTGCTCAAAGTTTGGCAGCTGCCTCCAGACAGGACCTAATCATCTACAACTATATCGCCTTATCGCAGTCGGCCAATCAAGCCGCGCAAGGTTCGGATTTGGTCTACGTCATCATCCACGATAAGGAAGGTCGAGTTGCGGCGTGGAGTGGCCGGCCTGATCTCCAAGGGAAGTTTCTGAGAGATCCTATTGCCGAGAAAGCATGTGCATCAAGATCCCCCCTGGTTCAGTCAACCTTTCTTGAGGAGACCAAGACCCCAATCTTGGACATTGCGGTCCCAGTGCATATCCCTGGTTCGGATCGCACGTGGGGAGTGGTTCGGGCAGGGTTATCTTTGGTGCCCATGCAGCAGCAAATCCATAGGCTACAGCTCACCATTGCCGGGATGGGATTGGTCGTTTGGTGTTGTGCGATCATAGCATATTCGTGGTTGGTCCGTCGTGTCACCCGCCCCATTGCGCGATTGGTGGATGCCACAATTGTCGCGGCTCGAGGCGACCTCAATCAGGAGATTCGGATTGACACCGGAGATGAGGTGGAGGTCTTGGCCGAGAACTTCACCACGATGATCCGGGAAATCTTTGCACAGCGTCAGCAATTGGAACAGCAGCTCGAAGAAATCACCGGTCTGCAGCATTATCTTGATAAGCTGGTTGGGACAATGAACGATGGGCTGATGACGGTCGATCTGGAAGGAGCACTCATTACGCTGAATCCCGCCGCTCAACAACTGCTGGAGCTTCCCTCGGCAGACCCGCGAGACCATAAGAAAATCGAAGATGTGTTCCAGAGGAAACCGGAGTTCTTGCACTACCTGCAGGGACTCCTGAGTCGGCCATATACGGTGCAACAACGGGAACTTCGAGTAGGCGAAGGAGTGGACACCAAGAGCATCATCGTTGCAAGCAGCTTGCTTCATGACAACCGTGGTCAGGTTCAACAGGTGATCGTTAACCTTCATGATGTCACCGATCTCAAGAAGCTCGAAAGCAGAATTCGCCAGTCGGAAAGGCTGGCTGAGCTTGGCACGCTGGCGGCGGGCATGGCTCATGAAATCCGCAACCCCCTCTCCGCGATCAAAACCTTTGTGCAACTCTTGCCCCGAAAGTGGGACAAGGCGGGTTTCCAGGAGAAATTCCAGCGGACCGTGCCTCGCGAGTTGGAACGGATCAATCGGCTCATTGAGGATCTGCTAGAACTTGCCAGACCTCCCCGATATCAGTATAAACGGCTGGATATAAGCACTTTCCTGCGCCATTCCATTGACTTGTTCGAAGAAGAACTGCTGCGCCTCCGAATTGCCTGGCATATTGAGCTGGAAGGAGATCTACCGCCTGTCTGGGCAGATAGCGACCAGTTAGCCAAGGCAGTGAACAATCTCATCCAGAATGCCATTCAAGCCATGCCTGAAGGCGGGCAGCTCAGGATTCAGGGTTCTGTCCGAGCAACTGGGGGGGAACTCCAAAACACCGGTCCGGATGGCACCACCAGCGCTTCGAAACGGTCGCTGAGGGTCATTCTCAGCGATACAGGAGTGGGTATCCTTCCTGATGACCTCAAGATGATTTTCCATCCGTTCTTTACCACTAAGGACGCCGGCACTGGGTTGGGCTTGGCCATCACTCACAAGGTCGTTTCCGATCATGGAGGCCAGATCGATGTCGTGAGTGAAGTTGGTGTGGGAACACAATTTCAGGTATCTCTGCCGATCGTTGACTCATGTGAGGGTAATGGGCGTGTGGTTTTCAAGGAACCTGCTCACAGCTGTGTGCACTGTGCACTGGAATAAGTGCACTTTCTTGGTTTGCTCCGCTTCAAAAAAACCAGTCTTCTCTCTAACCATTTCATTTCGCGTACAAAATCCCTGGGCCGTGTATTGGTATCGTTTTTGATTATGCTTGTAATAAGGACAGCATGGCGATTTGACCTATAAGGACATGAGATTCGCGGCACACCCGATAATCTACCAACATGAGAGAAGGAGACCGAGCCGTGAAAGAGGCTAGTGGACAAATTCTGGTTGTGGATGATGATCGTGGCATTCTGGATTCCTTTGATGCGATGTTCGGCGAGGAATACCCCTTGGTTTTAATGGATAGTGGCAGAGAGGCTCAGAAGAAGCTGTCTGAAGAGAGCTTTGGACTGCTTTTCTTGGACATCAAAATGCCGGGTCTGAATGGCCTGGAACTATTGCGTTGGATTCGCGAGCGGAACCTGGCAACCAAGGTGGTGATTATCACCGCATTGCCTCAGGCTTCGTATGAAGAGATTGCCCACCAATGGGGTGCCTTTGGCTATGTGAAGAAGCCTTTTGATGTTGATGAGGTGGAAGACATTGCCAGAACCGTCCTTCACTAATTAGCATCGAATTGTCGCTCTTGGAGGTTTTCGGTTCGGTACGCATAAGGATTGGCGGTACTGCCAGCCCGAGCAAGGAGGGCAGGTGACTCCAGTGATGCTGCAGGATTGATCAATATTTCGATAGGTTATGGCAATATGGGGGATGGCTGATGAGCTTGTCGTCTTTCGTAATCCGCTGCCTCGCTTTCAAATCGATGAGGAGGACAAGAACCATATGATGCTTAAGACTGTAGCGGAACAGGAACTGATTGAGAAGCGGCTGCCGACCCCGATTCTGATTATTGATGATGAAGCTGCGGTGCTTGAGGGGCTGAAGGAATTCCTGGATGACGAGGGATTCCAGGTGCACCTGGCCGGAAACGGCAAGGAAGGACTTCGCGTTTTCCATGAAGTCATGCCGGACGTCGTGGTTACGGATTTGCGTATGCCTGGGCTAGGAGGCATGGACGTCATTCGGCAGATCAAAATAGCCAATCCAGATGCATTGGTCATCGTCGTTACCGGCTATGGTTCCATGGAAACGGCGGTAGCCGCCATTCGTTTGAAAGTTTTTGACTTCATCAGCAAACCTATTGATCTCGACGAGTTCCGAGAAATCCTCGAACGTGCCCGTCATAATCTAGCGGGAAATCGCGAATCCGAGCAGGAAAATGGAGGCTCAGAAGGAACAGCTGAGCCTTGCCAGAGTGTGTCTCAGCGAGTATCGCGAGAAACTGTCGGAGGTAGAATCATTAGCCTTGGCTGGACAACACCTGGCCGGCATTCTGCACAACCTGATAAGCCCGCTGAGCTACATAATGGGACATGCTCAGATGCTTCGGATGCTCCATCCTGAGGTGGAGCGCCTTGAAAAAATCGAAGCCCAGGCAGTGCGCATGGAAAAGATCATTGGCACGATTCTGACTAAACTGAAACATTCACAGTTGCGTCAGGTCGAATCTGTGCAACTGAACGAAATTTTGCAGGAGGAGGTCTACTTTTTGGAGGCATACCCCTTCTTTAAATATGAGGTCAGCACGCGTTTGGATCTTGCCCCTGAATTGCCTGAACTTGTAGGCATGGCCGCGGATTTTTCCCAGTTGTTCGGTAACATTTTGCGAAATGCGGTTGAGGCCTTGCGGGGGCAACCGCGCCGGGAATTGCGCGTTATTTCGCTCTATGATGACAGCGATGTTTACATAAGTATTGATGACAGTGGACCGGGCATCCCAGAGCATTTGCACGAACGTATCTTTCAGCCATTCTATTCCAGCAAGACGGACAGCGTTGGTATTAGCGGAGGATTTGGTACCGGTTTGGGATTGTATAGCTGCCGGCAATTGATCAACAAGTATGGAGGTTCCATCGAGGTGGTAAGCAAGCAGGGCGTTGGGACCAGATTTCTCACACGCATCCCTAGAGTGAAGCGATCGCGCGATTGATGTGTCGCCGGTTGGTGGCGCAATTCGCCAACCAACAGGAAGCGCGGAAATCATTGCAGCCTTGGGGGCTCTGATGGTATTTTCCCACACCGTGCCCATGAGAACTCTGATCAGTTACGTGGACGCCGTGATCTGCCTGTTGCTCGGACGCCCATTTGGGTTGCGACATCTCGCGACAATCATTACGGGTGTTCTCCGATTCACAGGCTGGAAAGAGAGGTCGGTGCCATCAAAAAGGTTAAACTTGGTTCCGAAGTGTTTTTCGAATCCCTTCCATCCTGGTTTGTTGCTAACCGTATTGGGCTTCTAGCCAACCAAGCATCGGTGGACAGTAATTTTCGGCACGTTGGTGATCTTATCCGAGCTGCGGGGGTAAATCTCTGTTGCCTGTTTTCTCCCCAGCATGGATTCGGCGCTGAAAAACAAGCCAATATGCATGAATCAAGTGACAGCTGGAGTGTTGGTCTGGGGGTACCCGTTTTCAGCCTTTATGGTGCTGTTCGTCAACCCACCGCTCAGATGCTTCAAGAGATTGATGTGTTGATTGTAGATTTGCAGGACGTTGGCACTCGCGTCTATACGTATGGGATTACCATGGGTTTGTGCTTGGAAATGGCAGCCCGCGTTGGCGTCCAGGTAGTTGTCCTGGATCGTCCCAATCCCATCGGCGGTATCAAGATTGAAGGCAATTTGTTGGACCAGAAGTACCGATCTTTTGTGGGCCGCTACCGCATTCCCATGCGCCATGGATTGACCTTGGGGGAACTGGCGCATCTCATTGTCCAAGAAGCGAAGTTGGACTGTGACCTGAAGGTTATAAGCATGCAGGGATGGCAGCGATCGTACTTGTTTGCAGATACGGGGTTGCCATGGATATATCCTTCTCCCAACATGCCTACCTGGGAGACCTCCCTGCTATATCCGGGTATGGTGCTATTAGAGGGCACCAATATCAGCGAAGGGAGAGGCACAAGCCTACCTTTTCAGCTGTTTGGAGCTCCATTTCTGCGGCAAGCGGATCTTCAGGCAAAATTGGCGGGCAGTGAGCTGGATGGCGTGGTCTTAAGACCCGTGACTTTTGAGCCGGTATTTGACAAGTGGCGCGAGACAACCTGCTATGGTTTTCAGATACACATCACCGACCCCAAGAGATTTCACCCATTCCGACTTGGGCTTGAGCTGCTCCAAGCGCTGTATCAGACTCACCCTGAAGAATTCCACTGGTTGCCTCCACCGTACGAATATGAGACCGAGAAGCGTCCAATAGATATCATTATTGGAAGGGGAGGGTTGGCTCAACAATTGGAGTTGGGGGTAGACATAAGGGATCTGGAAGCCACTTGGTATGGAGAGCTGGAGATGTATTGGGAGCACTGCCAGAGGTTTCTCCTTTATGGTGGATAGCCGCTGTGGAGACACTATAACGGGTCCCATCAAGCCCAGATTTGCAGGAACTACGTAGCTTCATTGTACGGGCATTGGGTTGACGCTCGTTCATCAGTTTTCCATGGCAAGGAGTACCGCCTCTGCTACTTGGCGCATCGACTTGCGCGTGTTCATGCTGCGCTTTTGCAGCCAGCGATAAGCTTCATCTCCGGGAAGACCGAAACGTTTCATAATGAGGTCCTTGGCACGCTCAATAAGCTTGCGGTTCTCGAGTTCTTCTTGAATGACCTTGGTCTTGACCATCAGCTCTGTATTCTCGATGGCGACAGCGGCTTGATTGGCCACGGCAGTGAAAAGGTTCATCTGTAGATCGCTAAACACGTGTGGGTGCGATGTGTAGCAATTGATCACGCCAACGACGTGGTCTTTCACTCGCATTGGAACACTGATCATGGATACCAAACTCATACTGCGAGCGAGCTCCTTCTCCTTATAATAAGGGTCTGTCAGGACATTGGCAGCAATATAAGGCTGATTCTCGGCAACCACCTTGCCGACAATCCCTTCACCGACCTTGAGCACTCGCTCCTTGAGGTATTCGCTGTTGATGGATTGGGTTGCCCGTAGACGCAAGACACCTTCCCGTTCATCCAGAAGCCAAAGCGAGCAGACGCTGGAATTCATCACTTCAGCAGTGACCATCACGATCAGTCGTAAGATGTCTTCGAGGTACTGATCTGATGTGATGGCCTTACTGATAATAGTCAGTGCCTCGATACTCTTGTCATACACATCCTGGCCGGTCCGTTCACCGCCAGCGGCATGATCGGATATGGACAGCCGCGCGGCGGGATGCTTGCGAAACGTGGCCGCTTGTTGAAGAAGTTGAATCTTGGTCCGAATCTCGCCGGGGACGTCTTGCCCACTCAGGAACTGATCGAGTTCGTAGCATGAAAAACCCAGCTCCGAAACCGCCGATTCCTCAAGGTGCATGCCATCTTCGTAGGCTCTTTGCAGGATCTGCGGTGGCAGACCAAGGCTAAAAGCCAGTTGGAGCATATCGCGACGAAGCATGTGCATCAGTGGTTGAATGTCCGCCGCTATGTCGCCATGCACGACAAATCGACCAATTTCCCAATCAGCCAAATTTGTAGACCCCAACACCAGGTAGTTGTGGTATTCGGCGTAGTGATAGAGGGCGGCCATTTTTAGGCGCTGGAGGAGGTTGTATTTGGCTTGAGGCGAAGCCACAGGCATTTGGGAGAGTAGTAAATCATGAGCAGAGCTGAGGTCCAGTACAGTGTGGGGTACGCGTAGATGTTCAGCGACAAGAACCGCTTCATCCATTTCCTGTTTGGTATCGTGGCATGGGAGTATCAAAGCCATAACATGAGAGTCGAGCGCTTTCTTCGCCAATGCCGCAACTATGGTTGTCTCGACTCGGGCAGCAATCTCAAATACTACACCGTGAGCTGCAAAACGGGGAAGCTGCTGTATCAGCCAGTTGGAGATTTCTTGGATCTGGAGTTCTGTGGCCATCGTGATGCAGTTCTTCTCTAGGGTTCTTGGTTCAATCAGCGCAGCGAATGATTCAAGTAGTTGACAGAGTGCCGTGTTGCAATTGTCTTCTATGGGTAGAGCTGTTTCTATGATTCGTTCGGGTTAATTCAGTGCAAAAGCGAACCGATTCGGTTCCAGCGAACAAAACTCTCTTTCGGATCCACACTGAGGTGACCGTTGCTATTCCAGGACCAATAGATGATAAAAGCCTTGCCTTTGATGGCGCCAAAATCCACCAATCCCCAGAATCGACTATCATGACTCTCGTCCCGGTTGTCTCCCATGACGAAATAGCTATGTGAAGGCACGCGAACTGCGGCCATATTGTCGCGAGGGCTAGTCGTTCCGGCAAAAACCTCGGGATGAACGTGTTGCGCATAAGATTCGTCCAGGAGCTTGCCATCGACATACACTTTCTTGTTTTCGATACGCACGGTGTCGCCTGGAATCCCGACGACACGTTTGATGAAATCCTTTGAAGGATCTTGCGGGTAGCGAAACAACAATAATATCACCTCGTTTTGGTTCGCCAAAATGAGCGATCTGCTTGTCTACAAATGGTATGTTGATGCCATAAACAAATTTGTTTACCAGGATATGATCACCTATGAGGAGAGTGCTCTTCATGGAACCAGAAGGGATCTTGAAGGCCTGCACGACAAAGCCCCGAATGAATAGCGCTAGCAACACAGCAATAGCAATTGCTTCGAGATACTCTCTGAGAGTTCCCTTTTTCCTTTCGACAACGGGCATTGAATTGTCCACTTTATCGCAAGACCTCCGGGTTCAGTTTGGTTACGTAGCCTCTGTTCGGCTGCTTAGAAAAAGAATAGCCTTCACCGGTATATCTTTTTAGTCTGACCTAGGCCCCACTCAAAATCCGCTGACAGGGCTCGCGGTGATGCTTCAGGCAACAACCACTATAGTTAGTGATATCAATGTCATGTGGATCGTTGAGCGAAGCAGCCAGGAAGTATCAGCTTCTCGTCTTCCTTGAGAATGCGTTTAACTCGACCCATCGACTCAAGTAAAGAAAATAATTCCTGTTGAATTCTTGCGAAAACATGTGTACAAAGAAACCGATACCCGCGTCGTGGCCTAGCCGTGGCGACCGTGCCAGGTAGACTAAGAAGCCAAGCTGGGTATCACGCCAAACAGAGATCAAGCCTTCGGTCAGTTGTCGGTGAGTGCTCGAAGACCGAATGGCGTCATGGAAGACCTCAGCATCACAACAACGAGTATCGACGGAGTGTTGGTGCCCTACAGGCTAGAAGGCTTTGCTTTCGGCTCCGTTTTGTCCATGAGTATTGGTCTGTTGTCTTGGCTATCAGGCGCTGCAAATTGTCATGCTAAATGTATGCTGGAGTAACGTCGGCTGCGGAGAAGGCTGAGTTGGCTGAATTCGGATCCCTTCCAAGAAGCTCTATACATTGTGAGATCAGATAGTTGCTTTGTCAATTGGATGGGGTAATGGCGACTGGGTATAGTGCGAGGGGGAATTGATGATGGTTCTGGGCGAGCAACGATGATGCGGGATCGCAAGCGTGAGCAGGAAAAAAATATTCACAACAGTCATAAATATTGTTGCATTCATTATTATTACATTATATATGTACGACAAAGGGTAGCTGTTTGCTGTGAGTGGTGTTGAGACAGCTAAAGGTGGCCCGAAGCGCAACTAGCCGTTCAATAGTTTCTCAAACCTCCAACCAAAAAAATCATAGGTCCGGATCTATGTTTCGAAAGAAAAAACATTTGATTGGTTTGGATGTTGGATCCCACACGGTCAAAGTCATTCAAGTGCGGGAAGAGAAGAAGGGACTGACACTGGAGAATTTTGGCCTGGCGCCAGTTTCTCCTCAAGCGATTCAAGAAGGGATCATCAAAGAGCCGGATTCAATCATTAAGGCGATTAAGACCCTACTGGGTAATCTGGAAATCAAAGAGCGATATGTGGCGACATCGATTTCAGGTTATGCGGTGATGATTAAGAAAATTGAAGTCCCGACTATGTCTGAAGAAGCTCTTGAACAGAGCATGTTCCAAGAATTGGGGCAATACATTCCATACAACACCCAGGAGGTTAGCGTGGACTACCAGATCCTGGGTATCGCTCAAGACCGTCCCAATAACATGGAAGTGCTACTGGTTGCTGCAAAGAAGGAAGCAGTGGACGACTATGTCAGTTTGATTCGACTATGCGGTTTGGAACCAGCGGTGGTGGACATCGACTTCTTTGCACTTAGCAATGCATTCGAATTGAATTATGGTGTCTCTTCCAAAGAAACGGTTGCTCTGGTTGATGTAGGTGCCAACAAGATCAGTATCAATGTTGTTCACGAAGGGATCCCGGTGTTCACACGTGATATTGCTCTTGGAGGGGCACAGATCACCTCTGAAATCCAGAACCGATTTGGACTTGGTTATGATGATGCGGAGCAGCTGAAATTGGGGGTGGGTTCGGAGAAATATAGTCCGCAAGATCTGGGGGATATCTTTTTTAACAGTGCCAAGAGTTGGTCGATGGAGATCAAGAGAGCTCTTGATTTCTTTCACGCCACCTATCGTGAGAGAAGGATCAGCCGGATTATGCTCAGCGGTGGTTCTTGTCGGCTGCCCGGTTTTGATGAACTGGTGACCAAGGATACCCGGCTGCAAACTGAGGTCTTCAATCCTTTCAGTTCCATTGATTACGACACTCGGCATTTGGATGTGGACTATGTCAACTATATAGGCCCACAGATGGCAATCTGTCTTGGATTGGCTTTGAGAAAGGTGGATGAGAGATGATTCGCATTAACCTCTTACCAGTCCGTGCTAAGATCCGCAAAGAGAATGTGCGGCAGCTCATTTCCATTTACCTGCTGAGCGTTTTGGCTGTTGTGGCCGTCATTGCCTATGTGTGGGTGGCGCAAACTTACAAAATCTCTCGGTTGCAAACGCATCTCCAACAAGTGAAGGCCGAAGTTGCAAATTACGCCAAGTTTGAAACGATCCTGAAGGACTTGCAGGCGAAGAAAACGACCATTGAGAAGAAACGCGAGACCATCATTTCGCTGCAACAAGATCGTGACAATCTGGTTCGGGTGCTGGCTGTCATGAGTGTGCAAGTACCAGCGGAGCGGGTTTGGTTCGAAAAATTGACCCAAGCGGGTCCGGCAATCACCTTGGAAGGTGTGGCGCTGAGCGACGAAACGATCGTTGAATTCATGAGAAACCTTGAATCCTCTCCCTATGTGGACAAAGGCAGCGTTAATTTGGTGCACACGAAGCTGACGAGTATCTCGGGGATGAAATTGCGGGAGTTCCGAATGACGTGCAGCATTTCCGGTTATTCGGCTGTTCAACAAAGGCTTAAACCACAGAAGTCGTCTTAAGGTTTCCATCGGGGATCGATGGCCTTTTACCGTCATCACAGGACGAAAGCAATTAGGATGGAATCATGAAGAAAGAAATCATCCCAATGGCGGCCCTGGAACAGCGCGTCATTGACATGACCACGGCACACAAGGTTGTGGTTTTTGTCCTGACCTTCATTCTGCTGTGTGTCGGGTTCTATTACCTCAAATACAAGCCCCAGGCCGATAAGATTCAGTCTCTGGAAACGGACATCAAGGCCCAGGAGAAGAAACTAGTCGAACTCAAGCAGGCGGCTGCTCAAGCCCAGCTGTTGGAGACGGAGATCGCCAAGCTGGAGGAGGAGTTCAGCAAGTTGGTGGCTCTCCTTCCGGATCAGCGGGAGATTCCCGGGCTGCTCGCTAGTGTTTCCAAACTTGCAGCTGAATCTGGATTGGAACAGATCTCCTTCCTGCCTCAACCAGAACAGATGCATGATTTCTACGCGACAATCCCGGTCCGCCTTGAACTGACCGGCAGCTATCACGAGCTCGGGGTTTTTCTCGACAAGGTGAGCAAGCTGGATCGAATTGTCAAGGTAGACAACTTGGGACTAACCAGGCTCAAACAGCCGCCGAAACTGCAGGTCGGATGCAGCATCCTGACCTACCGGTTTGTTGAAATGGCGCAACCAAAGGCGCAACCAAAGGCGCAACCAAAGGCGCAGCCAACAAAGAAATGACAGGCACTGGCTGTAGTTCACTGCGAATCCAGCTTGTATCACGGTCTGAGGAAAAACTCAGGGGGCATCCTGGGTCGATCGAAACGGATTATTCTAGGAGAGCCGAGGAGAGGACGGATGAGGCGAGCATACCGACGAGCTTTTCGTGAAGGAATACCGAAGGCAAAATTTGTGGTCCTGGTTCTGATGCCTTTGGTCCTGTGGGTCTTCTGTATCGGATTGGCCGCAGCATCGCCCACAGATCAAGTCAACGCTTCTGAACCGCCAGGTTCCGTTGGGGATTCGAAGGTGAGCCAAGAGAACCTAGCGGTAGTCGAGATGCACCCATCTGGATCCGCTCAAGAAATAAAGACGGCGGATACGGTTTCTAGGATCGAGGCTGAGGACGGGCCTGACAGGACCAGTATCCGCATATTGGGCAATGGGAAATTTGTCGACTACAAGGTGCATAAACTGAGTAGCGATCATTTGACGATCGAGGTCATGAACGCCAGAAGCCCGGCTCGTCGAGCTCACGTGCCTACGACATCCAAGCAGATCAGAAAGCTTTGGTTGGATGGTAGTAAGGACACATGCACCACGCTACATGCCGAGTTAGCTGGTTCCGTAGCTGAGTATCACGTTGACAGTCTGGACAATGGCCTGGTACTGAATGTGCGAACCCGTGATCTGATGTCCAAATCGAAAATGATCCCAACCAGGGTGCCTTCAGAGATCGTTTCGTCCGCACCGACAGAGGCCCGCGATGATTCGGTGAAGATTCTCGCCAATGAAATATCCCCGCCGACCTCAATTCCGATTAAAGCTGAGCCAATCTCCGCAAAGGTAATCCCACCGGTGACGCTGACTGCTGCTCCGGTCGCTTCTGCGCCAACTGGCCCTACGGCGCCTGCTGTTCCAAACAGGAAAGCTGGCGGCAAAGCGTCAGACCCTGCATTGGTACTGACCAAAGTCTACACAGGAAAGCCCATCAGCCTTGACCTCCAGGAGGCCGATGTGAAAAATGTCCTGAGGCTTTTGGCTGACGTGAGTGGTGCCAATATTGTTATTGAACCCGACGTGGCGGGAAAGGTCACTCTGAAGGTCAACCGTGTTCCTTGGGACCAAGTGTTGGATATGATCCTCGCCATGAACAACTTGGGTCAGGAGCAGTCCGGAGGTGTTATCCGCATTGCTCGCCAGGACAAACTCAAAAGGGAGCTCACAGAACGGGAAGCTGAATTTAAAGCACGCCAACAGGTCATGGAAACGGCCAAGGAAATGGGCGATATTGCTACCAACTACCTTCAGGTTAACTATGCTCAAGCCGCCAAAATAGCCACTAAGATCGAAAAGATGAAGAGCCCCAAGGGCAAGGTTACGGTGGATGACCGTACGAACCTTATTCTTTATTCGGATTATCCTGCGTTCATCCAATCGGCACGCGAACTCCTGGCGAAATTGGATCTCCCCACTCCTCAGGTTCTTATCGAAGGGAGGATTGTTCAATTAAATGCCAACGCCTCGAGGGAACTTGGCGTTCAATGGACCTTTGATTCCTCATCCACTGATGCTACCGGAGTCCATCAGTATCTTGGCAACCTGGCAATCAATCATGCAGTTGCGGCAACTTCCACACTGGGTTTCGGGTTTGGTCAGATTATTGGGCAAACACTCTACAACATTGATATCCAGATCCAGGCTGCCGAAAACGCAGGGAAGGGCAAAATCGTCTCAGCTCCCCGCGTTATGACACTGGACAATGTTGAGGCGACTATTGTCCAAGGAACGCAAATCCCTTACCGCAAACTGAGTGAGTTCGGTGTTACGACAACCGAATTCAAGGATGCGACCCTTGAATTGAAGGTTACGCCGCACATCACCCCGGATCAGAAGGTTCGATTGGAAATCAAGGCGAAGAAGGAACAACCCGATTTCACCCAATTGGTTGGGGCTGACGCCGCCCCAGCCATTCAAACGCGCAGAGTGTCGACAGAATTGCTGGTAGCTGATGGCGATACCATCGTCATCGGAGGCGTGATTGAAGATAGCGAGAGCCTAAATGAAAGTCGTACCCCTGGGCTCAGCCAGGTTCCAATTCTTGGCGCACTATTCAAAAATCAAAGGTACCGCAAAGAGAAGAACGAGCTTCTCATCTTCATTAGCCCCAGAATAGCTGGGGTGTCGGTACCGGTTCGGGCGAACCGTGATGTCTATGGTCCATCCATGGGTGCGAACAGTCCAGGGAGGATGTGAGGTTCTTGAACCCGGTGAGAGGGTGAGAGGGGATCGTTCCCTCTAGACCTTCGTGAAGGATTGCACTGGCACAAATTGGGTATTGTGAAAATACCTGATTTGTGCCAGTGTTTTTTTGCTCGCAGTTTTGAGCTCTGTGGAAGTTCATAGCGGGGCAAAGGCTGAGGCTGACTGTTACCGTTCATGCTTGGAACGCTCCGGAGTATCTGAGTGGAGGTTCTCCATCCAGGATCCATTGGCGGTTGGGATTATCGGTAGGATTGCGGTCTAGTAAATGCGGACGAAAACCGGCAACCAGTTTCTGAGTCTCCCCTGGGGGGAGGAGCAGGGTGAGGGGGCGAATCATCGATTGACACCCCGACCTAGCCTCCCGGATCAAGAGGGAGGAACTAGGTGATTACTTCTGCCGCCGTGTAATACTGCGGCCAGGGGTCCTTGAAGGGGATCCGGTTGTTGGATATGGACGGACCTGAATGAACCATAGAGCGTTCTGTTCTATGGAGTGGCTGGGCTCCTCAATCAACCAACACGACCATGGTCAAGGAGGCGCGAGGTTGATGATGCTATCGAATAGGGAGGATGTCGACAGGGAGGTGTTGCTGCCGTTGTGCATATTCACCGCATTGATACTGTCCTCTTGCACAGTGCAGAATTCCGGGTCTGTTTTTGAAGGCCGTCAAAGTGTGAGTAACAAACAGCACAGCGATGTTTCCGCAGAAGGAAATAGTCCTGTGCCAAGGGGTTCGAGCAAGCAGATCAGAGCTGACTACCTGAAACCGCTGCACACGATTCGCAGTCCCATCATCCTTGTTCAGAAAGAGAAGAGGCGTCTTTACCTTTTTGATCGGGAAGTTCTTATTCGTGCTTACCCTGTTGCTTTGGGTTGGAGTCCGGTAGGAGACAAGGAAAGAAGCGACGATGGAAAAACCCCGGAAGGGGAGTTTTATATCTGCGGTAAGAGAGATGGAGTTGCAGCGAGTAAATCAATGATCATCAGCTATCCAAGCCGTAAGCATGCCGAACGGGCGCGCTTTCAAGGGGTCATGTCAACAGCCGGCGTGCAAAGCATCATCCAGGCTCTGGAGAAGAGCGCACAGCCTTCCGTCGATACCCCCTTGGGGGGCAATGTTGGCATCGGTGGGGGTGGGGCACACGGTGACTGGACCGATGGCAGCGTGGCGCTTTACGATAGCGACATGGCGGAACTTCATACCATAGCCCAACTGGGCACGCCTGTTCACATCAGACCATAGTTAACTACGACTGCGCGTTTTGGGGACCAAGCGGCTGATCCACTACCCGGCGCAGGCGCTGTTCTTCGCACCAATCCTGATATCGCTTCTGGGCAAAACGGGCTTCAAAGCCGGGCTTGGAGATGTAAGGCAGTGTCGAGCAGAAGAACTCTTCTTTCAGCTCTGCCAGTGTTTGCGAAATCTCCTGATGAGCGATGAAGTTGCGTTGCTTGGAGTGCTCGAGAGTCACAGCTCCACCCGTAAGAGCAATGAACGCTTCGATGGGAAAGTCGTCCCGGGCAAGAGCTGCGAGATATTCGGAGCAAATTTTCATTGGGATTTGCATGCGCAACTTTGCGAGCCAGCGATCCCCGGCCATTGGGCGAGATTCATCGAATATGAACAGACAAAGCCCGTTGTTGAGTTCTATTTCTTCCAACAATATCCCGGGTAATGGCATCAGAGCACTCCTGTCTGTTGCATGGGAATTATCATGATAGAGGGCCTTGCACGGATGCAGGGGGCAGTGAGGGGCCAACATGAAGGTTTGGGCAATATTATGCAAGGTATTACCGGTTGATGGTTTCGTAAAAAGTATGAAGACGCTTATTTTGTCATTCCGACCGAAGGGAGGAATCCAGATTTTACAGTCACTTATAAGATCCTTCTCTGTTGTTCGGGATGACATTCGGGACTTTTTGCGAGTGCATTACCGGTTATTAGCGGCGGCCTAGGACGCCCACTGGCTTGTTTTCATAAGAGAGCCCACATTCTAGTCAGGTACAAGAACACCTGAGCCTCGGATCTGGTCGTGCTTCAACAGCCGAAGAGCATCATTGGCATCTTGCAGGTCGAACACCCGAACTTGGGGGCGGAGTGGGATTTCTGCGGCGATCCGGAGCAATTCCTCTCCGTCCTGCCGCGTGTTAGCCGTAACGCTGCATATGTTCTTTTCATAGAAAAGGTGCCTTTCATAGTTCAGCTGTGGAATCGCGCTCATGTAGATGCCGGCAAGTGCTAGCGTGCCACCTCTGTCCAGGCACTCCAGTGCTTCCAAGACCAGGTTGCCGGCTGGGGCGAAAATGATCGCATTCTGGACCCGCGACGGCATTTCTTTGGTATTCGATCCTGCCCAAGACGCACCCAACTCCATTGCCAATTCCTGGTGATGCTGATTTCGTGAACATACGTATACCTTACACTCCCAGTACCGCGCAATTTGGATGACAATGTGGGCTGAGGAACCGAAGCCAAACAGGGCAATCGTGTTTCCTGGTTGGCAGCCGCACCGTTTCAGGCTTCGGTAACCTATGATTCCGGCGCAGAGCAAAGGAGATGCCTCAATATCCGAAAAAGTGTTGGGAATGGCATAGGCAAACCCCTCGGGAACCAAACAGTACTCAGCATAACCTCCAGGGCGTTGATAGCCGGTAAAGAGCGGATCGGTGCACAGGTTCTCATGTCCACTCAAGCAATATCGGCATTTTCCGCAGCTTTGATGCAGCCATGCGATGCCAATCCTTTGCCCCAAAGCATATCGATTCGCGCCTGGTCCAAGCAGGTCGACGATCCCAATGACTTGATGACCGGGGATAGTCGGATGGCTCCGATGTGGCAATTCTCCCTCAACCACGTGGAGGTCGGTTCTGCAGATCCCACAGGCTTTCACCCGTACGCGAACCTGCCCAAACTCCGGCTTAGGGTCAGGCAATTCTTCGTATCGCAAGGGTTTGTCGTCGATAGGACCACACTGCCTCAATACCATAGCCTTCATGCCGCAATTCCCATCTCTTAGAGGCCATCCGCCACGATGCCCGCTTGTGCACCCAATGGGGGAGGAGACAAGCTGATTCACTGTGGAGAATGGGCGCCATCAGTCCATGTCATTGTGAAATACATAACCTCCTGGGTTCACTGTGCGTGTTGGTTCGATCGGTTCTTACCCTAGGCATAGTGTAACGCGTATGGATGGAGAAGACTGGCTGCGATCAAGAACGGAAGGAAGCTACCAGAACTGCTTTTCCATTCCGCCAAGTGCAAGCTTCCAGCAGGGCAAAAAAAACCACCACAGACCAGTGCAGGATTGCTGCCAAACAAAGCACCATCGCGCAGAAACCTCATTAGTCAGCCTTAACATGATCAGATATCAGTCGCTTTGCTACTCGTCAAGAGCTATAGTATTTAGTCATGAGAGCGCCGACTCACAACGGCAGGGGCTCTTGCGCCAGGTTAGTCTCGGCCTATTGGCAGTGTCGCTCAGTTCCTGACCTTCGCAGGATTCCCAAGAATGGCATCGACACGGTTTCGACGGAGACACGCAGAGCCTGGATCGGGGCGGCAATCCGCATTTGCCCCAGCCGTTCGCATGCTTGCTGTAATTGTCCGCTCGCGGCTCGCACTCAAGGGCATGAGAGGAGTTGTAATCATTGGTAAGTACTTGACCCGGGATTTTTAAGTCACCTATGAAAAGGGAGTGACCGGCGCACAAATAGATAAGATTCAGATGGGCTACCGTTTCAATCGCCATCTTTCCATTCAGAGCCAATTCGGTTTGAATCAACCGAGTACGTCGCAAAGTTCGTTATCGGAAAGGAACCGGAGTAGTGTCGTCATCCTGTGGCGATATGATCTCGGGGATTGATCACAAAAATCCGCTCATGTTGCCGGAAACGAAGAGGACCTGATACAGAGCCGGGCTTTGGGCAGCGACCAGTTCCGCAATCGAGCTCGAGTGAGGGCTGATTCAGGTGATTTGATAGGATGCTCAAAAGGAGGGACAGATATGAAGATGCAAGATATCCGAGCTATTGGCAAACGATACGGAATCAGTTCCTTCGGCAAGACCAAAGCGGAACTGATCCGACAGATTCAGCGAGCGGAAGGCAACTTTGATTGCTTTGGTACGGCCACGGATCACTGTGACCAGCTTGATTGCTGTTTTCGTTCCCTTTGTCTGCATACGGACACGAAGCCGAGCAGGAAAAGTCAGTTAACCGACCTGTAGGATGTCGAGGCCTTGGTGACGGCGCCGTGGCATCCCAGGCGGTCAAGGGAGTGAGCTGCGAGACCAACGGTGGCGAGTTCAAGGGGCCAACCGCTCGACAACCATAAGCATCAAGGTGGGGAGTCTGCTTTCCGGAAGAGCGGTGCTTTGAAGCGATCCACCTAGAATCGCGCCCAAGAGGTTCTTTTTCGGGGAATCCATAAACACATTGACCGGTGCACCAAGACCCTTCAACCTGTTGGGGATATATAACCTACAGCAAACGCCAGAAGAAGGCGAGAATACCGATAACGACTGGAAATATTTCAACGAAATGGACAATATCATTGCGCAGTTTGAGTCGGTCCTGCAGGCAGCCCCGCGTTACCCAGGCGTAGACACCCACTAGGGGCAAGACCAGCAGTGTGAAGCGGGTAGTGATGCCAATCAAGGGTCCAATTCCCAGAGAAATGATCAGCAGAACCAGGCTGGCCAGAATGAATTTGCAGGTCTGAGCCTCGCCCAAGAAGACCACGATAGTCTCCTTGCCAACCAGCCTATCACCCTGAACATCTTGAAGGTCAAAGATGGCGGTCCTTACAAAGATCAGCAAGAGGATGATCCAGGCAGTGAAGAGCACGGTGCCAGGGGTTTCGAAAAGATTGGGGAGGTTAGGTATCACCGCCGATACGCTGGCCCATGCGAGAGGTACCGAAAGGGTTTTGGAAGCTGGGATGTCCTTGATCTTGAGGATGGCTGCCTTACCTGTCGGCGTTCGATCAAACACCTGCAATCCATAGAGCAGTCCCGAAGCTATCATGAGGAGTATGGCGACGAAAGCCAGAATTCCATGCATCGCAGCCAGGATAAGGGAACCCAGCGCCGCGAGGATGCTGATGATGACAAATGCCGGTTGCCAGCGGCGGTCGAAAGCAGCTCGTTCGGGGTCATTGAACTGGATGGCATCCTGGTCCAGATAGCGGTTCAGGGTGTGTATGGCAAAAAGGTAGAACGCGGCCATCCAACAACTTCCCGATATGGTTTCCAGACCGGTGAAGGACTGCACTGCGTAGGTGAGCATGAAAGCGCCCAGTGCCACAAACAGATTGCTGTTGATGAGCACGTCCCACAGAGAGTGCTTGTGCCAGAGAACGCGATCGACTACCGTGTCGGTGGTAATTGATTCGAGAAAGCGGACCACATTACGTATCATCCAATGGGGTGTGGAAGCGCCGGCGGACACTCCCACCGTTGAGTAACGGGCCATCTCCGATGCGCTCAAGTCATTTTCGGTTTCCACGTGGTAAGTGGGAATCCCCGATTCGCGGGCTATCCCCGCCAACCGAGCGGTGTTGCCGCTGTGGAAGCCACCGACGATGACCATGGCATCCACCTTGCCGGTTAAAGTACGTACTTCTTCTTGTCGTTCGTGGGTCGAACCGCAAATGGTGTTCTTGATCACGGCATTGGGGTAGCGGCTCGAGCAACGTTCTCGAATCTCTTGGAAGATGGCTTCATTCTGAGTGGTCTGAGTTACCAGCAGGACCTCATCCCAATCCTTCGGCAGTTGGTCCACCTGTGATGGCTGGCTAATAACCGTGCCCTTCCCCGCGGTATAACCCATCAGCCCAATGACCTCGGCGTGTTCGGCGTCCCCGACAATGATGATTTGGTAGCCATGCCGCGCATGCCATTTGATCACAGCCTGGACCTTTGCCACTCTTTGACAGGTGGCGTTGAGGATCGTGGCACTAACGGCACGCAGCGCCTGGCGCTGCTCAGGTGGAATTCCATGAGCCCGAATGATGACTTTCTTGCCGGCACAGCCTTCCACTTGAGTCTCGTCGTGTACCCCTTTTTGCTCAAGCATGGCAAGCACTTGCCGGTTATGGATGAGCGGTCCGAAGGTACAGATTTCTTCACCATCTTGACGCTTTTGAATGGCACCCATGGTTACTTCCATGGCCTTTTTGACTCCCTTACAGAAGCCGGCCGTCTCTGCCACAATCACTTTCATTTGACCACCATCTCCAGTTGGTCTTCTTGCTTCGCAGCACAATCTCGGGCGGGGTTGAATCAGTCTTTCATCAGCAAACCAGAGCGTCAACCAGGGAATTGTTCGGCTGTTTGGCTTGGCAAATCCGGCCGGAACCTGAGTCGGATCGCTCATGATTCTCATGCCCGATGGGTGAGCTCAATTTGACCGAGGCCAAAGAGAGGCCACGGGCTTGCCAACCTGTTATGGCCGAGCGACACAACTCAAACATCTCCTGCCAGGAAGACAGACCCATCAGTTGCCGGCGTAGCCGTGCCGCACCGGGACAACCATGCAGATACCATCCAATAACCTTATGCAAAGCCCCTGGGGAGCGGTTGGGTCGATCCCGCAGGATTCCTTCCAAATGCAGCTGCAAGGTTGTCAAGAAATCCGCCCAGCTAGGATAGTCTCCAGTCTTGCCGGGATGTTCGGAAGTCGTCGGGTCCGTGCCAAAGATCCAAGGATTGCCGAGGCTGCCTCGCCCGATCATAACAGCATCGCAGCCGGTGTCTTTGAGCATGCGTTGCACTAGTTCAGGGTGCGTGACGTCACCATTGCCAATAACCGGAACCGAGACAGCCGCCTTCAGTCGTTGGATCCATGACCAATCGGCTTTGCCTGCGTAACCTTGAACCGCAGTGCGTGCATGCAAAGTGATCGCGTCAACTCCGGCGTCCACAACCCGTTTGGCGGTCTCGAGAACATTGATGGACGACTCATCCCAACCCAAACGGAACTTGACGGTTACGGGTACAGCTACGGCATTTTTGGCGGCTTCCACGAGGTGATAGAGCAATTCGAGTTCGCGCATCAGAGTTGCCCCCGCACCCTGCCGGGCCACCTTGCGGACTGGACAACCGGCGTTGATGTCGATGATGGCCGCACCACTCTGCTCGACGATCCTGGCCGCGTCAGCCATGGATAGGGGCCGGGCGCCGAACAACTGAACGGCCAGCGGGGCTTGCAGAGCCGGGTCTGGTGCCAGCATGTTCAGAGTGATGCGATTCCGGCGAACCAGACCTTCAGCACTGATCATTTCAGTAGTAACCAAACCAGCACCGTGTTGTGCCATGATCCGTCGATACCAGCGATCGGTCACCCCGGCCATGGGAGCCAGAACCAACGGCCGACGGACGATTACAGTCCCGATTCTGAGAGGTTTGCCGAGACCTAATGCGAGTGGTTTTTCGACCAGGTTTTCCATGCAACCGGACCGTATCATAGGTGAAGATGAGAGCCCCTAAAGCGGCTGCATCCTAACAACTTTCCGAACTTCAGGCAACCCATGGTGCTGATGGCAGCCATGGTGTGGCAGCAGAGCCCCTGTCCAGGCTCCACAGCCAGCTGAGCACAGGGGAATCCGCTTGACAATCCCTGGTGAGCTGTTGATAATCTTACGATAATTTCGATTGAGTACAAAATGGGTGATCCGCGATGATGTTGGATGACAGGAGAAGCCGAGATGGGAAATGTTGCAGATAAGATCAATGCGTTGCGTGAACGCGAAGCGAAAGTTGCAGAAATGGGCGGACCCAAGGCTGTGGCAAAGCAGCACGAGACGGGGAAGATGACCGCGCGCGAGCGATTGAATCACTTCTTCGATTCAGGCAGCTTTCGTGAACTGGACATCTTTGTCAAGCATCGGGGTACGCTGTTCGGCCTCGATAAACTCGATATACCAGCTGATGGTGTGATCACCGGCTACGGAACCGTGAATGGGCGACAGGTATTTGCATACTCGCAGGATTTTACTGCCCGCGCGGGTACTCTGGGGGAAATGCACTCGAAAAAAGTCTGTAAGGTCATGGACCTGGCGCTCAAAACAGGTAAACCGATGGTTGGTTTCAATGACTCTGGCGGAGCGCGCATTCAAGAGGGAGTGGATGCGCTTTCCGGGTATGGTCAAATCTTCTATCGCAATGCCATTGCTTCAGGTGTTATGCCGCAAATTTCTGCCATCATGGGGCCCTGCGCCGGTGGTGCGGTTTACTCCCCCGCCATGACGGATTTTGTCTTCATGGTGAAGAATAGCAGTTATATGTTTATCACCGGACCCGATGTGATCAAGTCGGTATTGGGTGAGGTGGTTACCCAGGAAGAGCTGGGCGGTGCGATGGCACACAATGCCCGCAGCGGCGTGGCCCATTTCGCTTGCGAAAGCGATGCCCACGCCATCGACGAAATCAAGAAGTTGCTTAGTTTTCTCCCGGATAACAACATGGAAGATCCACCGATCGTTCCCACCGGAGATGATCCCAACCGCATGGATTCAGCTCTGGATAGTGTCATCCCGGACAACCCCATGGGTTCCTATGATATGAGGAGCATCATCCGCAGCATCGTTGACAATGGGGATTTCTTTGAAGTACACGAATACTTCGCCCAGAATATGCTGGTCGGATACGCTCGCCTGAATGGACGCAGCATTGGGATCATCGCCAATCAACCAAAGGTACTGGCCGGTTGTCTCGACATTGATTCCTCCGACAAGGCTGCTCGTTTCATCCGTACCTGTGATGCCTTTAACGTGCCGATGTTGACCATAGCCGATGTTCCCGGGTATCTCCCCGGGAAGCAGCAGGAATGGGGCGGAATCATCCGTCATGGCGCGAAATTGCTCTGGTGTTATTCCGAAGCCACGGTCCCCAAGGTGACACTGGTGGCTCGCAAAGACTACGGCGGTTCCTATTTGGCGATGTGTTCCAGAGATCTGGGGGCGGACATCGTGTTGGCTTGGCCTACGGCGGAAATTGCGGTCATGGGGGCTGAGGGGGCGGCCAATATCATTTTCCGTAAAGAGATCAGCGAGGCTCCCGATCCGGCGGGCAAACGGCAGGAAAAGATCGAGGAATACCGTAACCTGCTTTACAATCCCTATATCGCCGCTTCTCGGGGTTACATCGACGGCGTGATCATACCGAGTGAGTCGCGTCCGAGGCTTATCGATGCCTTCGAGATCCTGGCCAATAAGCGAATGGCGTTGCCACCGAAAAAGCACGGCAACGTTCCCACTTAATGCAGATGGCAACGACCTGCCATCACTAATTTACGAAGGACCTGCCTTCTCGCCGGTCGGGATAGCAGGCCTTTCCTATTCGTAGCTGATGACTCGGTCACGACCTTGCTGTTTGGCCAGGTACAGTGCTTGGTCGGCACATTCGATCATCCTGATGGGATCGGTGATATTGGGGTGGGGGCTAGAGGCCACACCGGCACTGATGGTGATTTCAAAGTGTTGGACATCTTTGTGGAATTCCTGATCCTTGACGGTCAACCGAATGCGTTCCGCAGCCTGCCAAGCGCCGGCAGCAGGGGTATGGTAGAGGATCACGGCGAACTCCTCACCGCCGTAGCGGGCTGCCAGGTCGCTATCACGGATGGCTTGTTTTATCAGCCCCCCCACGCTCTTGAGCACATGATCACCGACCTTGTGGCCGTAGGTATCGTTGCAGCGCTTGAAGAAATCAATATCGAACAGCATACACGATAGGGGTTCATAGTACCGTTTGGCCCTTAAGAAATCCTGGGTCAACTGTTCGTGGAAGTATCGGTGATTGAAGAGACCGGTCAGGCCGTCACAGTTGGCCAGTTCCTGCAGTTGTCGGTTCTTCTCCTGGAGCGCTTCGTATAGTTCTTTGAGACGCAGGTGGATGTTGACGCGGGCCAACAGCTCAGATTCGTCGAAGGGCTTGGTTACGTAATCGACTGCGCCGATTTGCAGCCCACGCACCTTGTCACCCGATTCGGCTTTGGATGTCAGCATGATCACTGGGATGATGCTGGTTCTTTCATCCTGTTTAAGTTTTTTACAAACTTCATAGCCGTCCATCTGGGGTAGAACCAGGTCCAGTAGAATGAGGTCAGGTAGGTGGGATTGGGCCAGTTCCAATCCCTGCGGTCCGTCCTGAGCGATCAGCACCTCATGGCCGTTGCGGTTTAAGAAGTCCTTCGCTACATGAACGATCACTCGACTGTCGTCTATGATCAAGATCTGCGCCATTTATGTCTCCATCGCCAAGGTCGCGAGTATGATGCCGGGGATTTCATCCAGGGGCACTATAACCTGGGCGGCATTCAAAGCAATGGCTGCCTTGGGCATGCCGAACACGACGGAACTGGCCTCGTCCTGGGCGATGGTAACAGCTCCTGCCTGCTTTAGAGCTAAGAGTCCTTCACCGCCATCATCACCCATCCCGGTAAGGAGAACACCGATAGCATGTGGGCCGGCTGCTGCAGCCACCGAGCGGAATAGCACGTCCACAGAAGGTCTTTGATGCTTTATCGCAGGGCCATCGTAGATTCGCACCGAATAACCTTCGGCATCGCGCTGCACCTCCATGTGGCGCCCACCTGGCGCCACTAACACCGTGCCCGGTTCAACACGATCCCCTGTCTTTGCTTCGCCGGCTTTCTGGGACAGCAGTGCATCCAAGCGTTTGGCAAAGGCGTGGGTGAAACGCGGTGGCATGTGTTGGGCGATGACAATCCCACAGCCCTGTGCTGGGAGGGCCATGAGAATGTCCTGGATAGCCTTGGGACCACCGGTTGAGCCCCCAATGGCGACAACTCTTTTCTGAATCGAGGATGGAAATTCGGGTGTTTTTCTAGACGTCGCTGTCTTGGCCATCGGTGTCGGTTGTATGATCAGAGGTCTCATGCGGACTTGGGCAGCAGCTTTGAGCTTCATCACCACCTCGCGACCCAAATCTTCCAAATCCACCTGTGCATCAGGGGACGGCTTAGCTACGAAATCCACCGCACCTGCATCCAAAGCTTCCAGGGTCCGCAGACTGTTCTCATGCGTGTAGGAACTGATCATAACAACCGGCGTGGGGCGCTGGCTCATCAACCGCTTGAGAAAAGTGATCCCATCCATGCGCGGCATTTCGACATCCAGCGTAATGACGTCGGGCTGGCAAGCGATGACAAGGTCTTTGGCTTCCATAGGGTCCGAAGCCATACCTATGATCTCGATGTCCGCATCGCTGCTCAATTGCTGGTGAAGCAGAGAGCGAAACAACGGTGAATCATCCACAATCAGTACTCGAATCGGCCTCGTAGAGCTGAGATGCATTTCCCGCAAAGCCCTGCCTTGTCTATGCTCGTTAAGCTTGAAATCTTTCATTTTCACCCCAGTGTTGGTAAGAGACTCAACCCTGAGATGAATCCTCCCGATTGGCCACGTCTTGCGACAGATGTTCAGAATTTGCACTCTAGTGCTTCGTCAGTTTTGTTTCTCCGGGTTGGAATTGTAGGGTGGGTGGAGTCCCGTATTATGGGATGCAACCCACCATTGCACTGCGGTGGGTTGCGCTACGCTTCACCCACCCTACCGCCAATCGTCAACCCAGAAGAATAGACTGGACAGAGCACTAGCTACGATCCTTCTGTCTCTCACTTCGATTGGTGGCCTCGAGCTGGTCAAACATGAAGACTGCTTGGGTTTCCGAGGGCTTTTGAAAGACCCTGCTGCGATAGACCTGCTCCTCCTGCAGAAAGCGATCGGCGACTTGCACCTCGAGGCGCTTCATTAGCACACGGGAAGTGTCGCTGAAAAACAGGATTTTTCGAGCAATGGTGCCCCCAAGGTCTTCCTTGATGATGGGTATTCCCTCCAATTCCAAATACTTCCGGGCAAATTGAATGTTCGAGCCGGTGATGTCTCCATCCCGCTGGCGAAACTTGAGAACATGACCGCCCCCGAACAGCTTTGCTTGCAGATCCTTTCGCTTGGCGCCCAGCTTGATCAGTTCGCCGATCAACAACTCCATGGCAAACATGCCGTATCGTCCCAGCTCCGAAGTCAGCATCTCATCGGGGTGAATGAGTCCGGGCAACATAAAATGGTTCATACCTCCAATGGTCCTTTGGATGTCATAGATACAGGCAGCAATACATGAACCGACAACGGTATAGAGCACGTCGCCCTTTTCAGTGGCATGGTAATCGCCGGGTTCGAGTACGAGTACCGTTCGCTTAAGCCTTTGACTATAGAGAGGGTGCAAGGAACTGTCCTCGTATGGGTTCAGGTGGCATCCAACGCTTCGAGTTCTTCCTGACTGAGCAGTCGATCCATATCAAGCAACAACACCATATCCAGGTTATGGTGGGCGATGCCTTTGAGATACTTTGGTTGTAGACCTGGCGGCAGATTGGTGGTGTCTTGAATGCTGTTGGAGTCAATGTCCAACACATCCAGGATTTCATCTGTGATGATTCCCATCATCCTGCCTTGGATTTCCATCACGACAATAGTATGGAAAGCAGTATAGCTAACGCTGGGTAATCGAAACCGTTCGCGGGGATCGAACACCGGCATGATAGTCCCCCGTAGGTTGATCAGCCCCTTGATGAAAGACTGCAGGCTGGGTATGGGAGTGATTTTGCGGTAGCTGAGAACTTCTCTGATCTTGAGGACTTCCACTCCGAACAACAGCTCTTGCAACCGAAAAATAACGTATTGAACACTAGCCATCAGAACTCCTCAAAACCTTCTCCGAGTTCGTGGTCGATGTCATCTATTTCCCGGGGTTCTTTTCCCTTAAGAGGTGCTGGTGCCGATCGCGGCGAGCTTGGCCTGGGAGTTGGCCACTTGGGAGTTTTCTTGTCTGTCCTTGAAGGTGCAATCAAAGCCTCAAAACTGGCATCCTGGATATCGACTCGCGAAGCCTCGGCGAGCACGAAGCGACTGCTCATGCTTTGCAGCAACTCCGACCTTTCGTTTAAGATGGCCGTCGTATGGGCCAATTGGTCTACCAGAGCGGCATTGTGTTCGATGACGTCGGTCATTTCGGCTACGGCTCGGCCGATCTGCTCGATTCCTTGGGAGCTTTCCTGAGTGGCTACGGATACCTCGGTAAGGGCGTCCGAGACCTGCTTGATGGTCTGGATGATCTTCATGAAACCGGTTTCCAACTCACTCACCCATTCCTTGCCGTTGGCCACCTTTTCCTGGATCTCTCGTACCAGGTTCTGGATGTCTTTGGATGCTTCCGAGCTCCTTCGGGCCAGACTGCGGACTTCGTTGGCCACCACCGCGAACCCTCGCCCCTGATCGCCGGCTCGGGCGGCTTCCACAGCTGCATTGATGGAAAGAAGATTGGTCTGGAAAGTGATCTCATTAATCAGACTCATCATCTCCACAACCCTGCGACTGGCTTCAGCCATCTCGCTCATCGCCTGGGCGGTCTTGTCCACTGTGGCACCACCTACCTGAGCCACGGCCACAGCCTCCTTGGAGAGATTGTCAGCCCGCTGGGTATTGTGCGTGTTTTGGCCGATGGTTGTGATCAGCTCTTCAACAGTCGCGCTGGTTTCCTCCATGGCGGCGGCTTGCTGCTCGGTACGCTGGGCCAACGACTGGTTGCCGCGGGAAATGTGATGAATACCCGTGACCACGGTATAAGCCGCCCGTTGGGTTTGGCTGATGAGTTCCGTCATGCGATCCAGGGTTTCGTTGGTCTTGCGGATGAGTTGATCCATGACATCATCTTCGCCGCTGACCACAGCCCGCGGCGTTAGATCGCCGTCGGCCACCCGGGTGAGGATGGTGGACAAATCCTGGACCCGTTCCTGGAGTTTCTCTTTGGCTTCCTCTTCCCTTAGATAGGCTTCCTTCAGCATTTCCTCGGCTTCCACTTCTTTGGTGAGATCGCGGAGAATCTCAAAGGCCCCCAGGATCTTCCCGGTGGAATCTTTTAGAGCAGCCGAACTGGCAGTGAGATGAACGACTCTGCCGGCCGCGTTGGTCATAACGATGCGGGTGCCAAGGCTCGCTTCACCGGAAGTCAATGCCTTCTTGACCGGACAACCGTCGTCGCACTTGTCGCTGCGAAACACTTCATCGCAGTTCTTGCCCTGGATGGAGTCGGGCTGGAGGCCTGCCAATCGGGAGGCGGCTTCATTGATGTAGGAGATTTTCATGTCGGGATCGACCATGAAAAACGGGTCGTAGATGCCCAACTTCAAACTGTTGGCATATTCCATGCGGTCCCGAGTGTTCTTGATCATCTGGTTGAAATTCCGCGTCAACGCTCCGATGGAATCCCTCGAATCATCCCAGACTTCCACCGAAACATCTCCAGCGGAAACTCTGCTGGTCTGTTCCGCCAGAAATCGAATGCGACGCGTAACCAGGCGCGATAGCAGCAAGTTGAGCAACAAGATGATGCCGATGATTTCCACGGCATAAAAACCCAACAAGCGCATTCGAGTCGCACCTAGTGCGGCAAATATGCTGGTTACTGGTTGCTTGACAAGAATGGCCCCCAGGACCTTCTGCGAGGAACCGTGACAGTGGTGACAGGACGGTTCGTTCAACACGGGTTTGATTGAAATGAGGTAAGAATTGGGTCCATCGGTTTCAGTGAAGGTCGTCTTCGGAGCTTGTCCCGACTGCAGCGTCTCGTTCAGGGCCTGCTCAGCCTTGGATTGATGCAGGTGCTGGCGCATGAGCGAGCGGGTTCTCTCCTTTTCCGATGCGTACGTTATCCCTTGACGAAAATCGGTGACATAGACCTCCACACCTTGCATGTTCTGCTTGATGTCGTCAAATTGCTCCACAATGGTTTCGCTATCGCCAATGGCCATCGGATAGCGGATGGCGCTATAGGTGTGTTCCAAGAGGCTCTTGCTATAGGTGGCAGTGAGCTCCAGACCGCTTTGACTGAGAAAGGTAATCGTCTGGGACATGCTGGCTCCGGTAAAAATGATCACCACCACGGCGATTACCCCCAACGTCTTGATGCGGAGACTTAGACTTCTAGAAAAACGCTGTAGCCCATGAACCATAGGTCATTCCTTCTCGCCCGCATGCGGGGTGGGTGATTGCCGGCCCTTTCCCTAGTGAGCTCCTCCATGAAGCAATGGTCGGTATCGAAACGTTTGAATGCGCTCCTCGATGTGACAGCTTTGACAGGTCTCCAACGTAACCTTCCTTTGGATGAGTTTCGGATCTTGGGTTTCGGCATGTTCTTTGCCCGGACCATGACAGACTTCGCATCCAGCGTCCCTGAGCCCCGGGGTCCGTTCAATACTGACAAATCCCCCCGGTTTTCCATAACCGGTGGTGTGGCATGCGTAACACTCCTTGAGTTCCTCGGTGCTTAGGCCTTTCTGCATGCGCTGGACGCTTCGATAAGAGTGGCTCTTGCGGGAGTACTTGGCATAATTGGAGAATTCCTGTGCATGGCAGGGCTGACATGAGGCGGAGCCCACATAGGTCTGGGCGCCAGCTTCTGGAAGCGGCCCCGGGATGCAGACCGTCGCGGTCAGTACCGTCCCCAACACTGCAGTCAGACATCCCCAAACAAGCCTGCCGCTCTCTTCCTACACGGCTGTCACCACCCATGAATAGCACCTCACTGTTCACGAGGCCCTCGCAATAAGGGCCGTCAATTCCTGAGCACCGGCTCAAAACACAACTGTTCCAGCCCCAACGGGTCCAGCACCAATGCCACCGAGCCATCGCCCAGTATGGCTGCGCCGGCAAAGCCGGTGACACTGCGGAAATTGGTTTCCAGACTCTTGATGACGATCTGCTGCGGCTCCAATAGCTCATCCACCGGTATTCCCAGGGTCCTTCTGCCGGTGTGGAGAAACACCAGGATCGACCCAGTGTCCTGTTGATTTCTATCCTTCCAGGCGAAGATCTGGGACAGGTCAATAAGCGGCACGTAAGCTTCGCGAAATCGGTAAAGAGCCTCTTCGGGTCCCAATAGTCGGACCAAATCGGGTTGAAACTTCTCGGTTCCTACGATGCACTGCAAAGGAATCAGGTAGGATTTCCGGTCCACGCGCACGTGGAGAACATCCATGAGAGAGAAGGTCAGGGGGAGGCACAGGGTAAAGGTGGTGCCAACGTCCTTTTCCGTGGTGACCGCTATGGTTCCTCCGAGTCGATCGAGCCCTGTCTTGACAACATCAAGGCCGACCCCCCGGCCGGATAGTTCGGTCAGATCGGCACGACTGGAGAACCCCGGCCCAAAGACCAAAGGAAGCAAGATATCGGGGTGAGCAGGTTGATCCGAGGAGATGATGCCCTGTTCCAGAGCCTTGCGGTGTATAGCGATCCAATCAAAACCCCGGCCATCGTCACAGATCTCGATGAAGATCCTCCCCTCGCGCTGGTAGGCCCTCAGTTCGATGTTGGCTTCGAGGGGTTTGTTCTTGGCCAGTCGCTCCTCAGGTGTCTCAATGCCATGGTCCACGCAGTTGCGCACCAGATGTTTCAGCGGATCGGTGATATGCTCAATGACTTCCTTGTCCAACTCGTTTTCTAACCCGGTCACCTCAACCTTGACCAGTTTGTTCTGTTGGAGGGCGAGGTCGCGGGCCATACGCTGAAATCTTCGAAAGGTGCCATCCAGCGGGAACAGCCGCACCCGTGCAACCCTTTCCTGGAACTCCCGGTTGATCTTCAGCAAGGTCTCCAGTTCTTCCATGAGTTCACCGGTGGAGGTGAGACCAAGACGCTGTAGCATCACCTGCAGGCGCGAAAGACCGATTCCCGTTTCTTCAGCCAGTGTGACCAGGTTGTTGAGTTTGTCCACCGTGACCCGGATCGTAGCCTGGCGGTATTGAGTGCGGCTTTCGTCTTGAATGGCGACGGCCTGCTGGAGAGCCTCGGGTTCGAGTCTCCCCTTCTCCACCAGGATTTCTCCGAGCTTTTTTTGTGCTTTTAGGGCTTCAACCACGTCGGCGGGGGTGACATCACCGCGCTGCACCAACAGCTCGCCCAACGACTCCTGAGCCAACCGTGCGTCAGCCCCATCGTGATAATGCGCGGAGACATCGTCAATACGGATTTCATTATCATCCTTGAGAAAAAAGAAAACCTCCTGGATCTCGGTGTCGGTGTGCCCGGTTTCCAGAACGACCTCCCAGGATAGATAGAGCTGGTATGGGTCAAGTTCCATGAACGGGGGAAGAGCGCTCAAATCCGTTGTGACTCGCACGAGGTCACCCAATTCACTCAGATTGAGAAGGGTCAGCAAAGGATCTCGGCCGCTGTGAAAGATATCTTTGCGAAAATGCATCCGGATTTGCAGGAAGCGACGCTTCTGCGAGGCGGCCGGTCGGTTTAGTCTCGCCCTCTAGCATCGCGGTTGCCGACTGGGCGATGTGGGTCTCCGGTTCAACCTCTTTTACGGCAGCCTCCAAGCCCAGATAGCGTTTGATTTGGTCCTGCCTCCGGGCTAAGCCCGCAAGATCCATTGCAGCACTATCGGCAACGACCTGTTCTATCAGCAGTCGGATGAAGTCCACCGATTCCAGGAGAAACGTGATGAGATTCTTACTGATTGCCAGTTTGTGGCTGCGCAATCGTTCCAGAAGGTTCTCCAGATGATGAGCATATTCGGAGAGTGGGATCAGGCCCACCATGGCGGCGCTGCTTTTGATGGTGTGGATCGACCGGAACAACTCGTCAATGGGAACCGTGGCTAGCGGCGCAGACTCCAGCGTCAGCAGACTGGTTTCCGCCACCTTGAGCAGGTCATCGCTTTCCAAAAGGAAGATTTGCAGGAGTTCGTCTTGTGCGGTCACGTCGGCCAAACCAGCTTCTTGATGGCCCAGAGCAACTGTTCGGGTTGAAAGGGCTTCAACAGCCAGCCGGAAGCCCCAGCCATACGGCCTCGTTCAATCACGGCCTTTTCACCCTCGGTGGTTAGCACCAGCACGGGTACAAACCGAAATGGTCCTTCTTTGACTTTAGTGATAAAGGTGATACCGTCCATCTCCGGCATGTTGACATCCGTCAAGATAAGGGCTGGGAGTTGACCGGCACCTTGCATCAGGTTGAGCTTTTCCAGCGCAGCCAGACCGTTTTCTGCTTCGGTCACCTGATAACCGGCGTTGCGCAGACAGAAAGTTACGGATGCTCTCATGGTGGGTGAATCGTCGACAAAGAGGATGTGTCTTTGCATGCTACTCTTCCTGAGCCAACAATGTCGTCCTGAGACCACTTAGAGTCAAAATGCGTTCCACCTGGTCGGAAACCGCCACCACTCGCCAGGGACGGTCGGCGGGGAGAGAATTCCTACATGCGACCAGCAATTGCAGGGCAGCGGTATCTATGAAGGTGACTTCGGCCAATGAAAACACCGGTTCCTTGTTGGACTGAAGAAGATCGGTCAAGAACAGCCGCAAACCTTCCAGGCCGTGAATGGTAAGCTCACCCTTGATGTGAATGACTCCGTGTTCATCTTCCCGGAACATGGGGTTCATCCGATCCAGAGAAAATCCCGACGCGGGGTTCCATGGCATTATGGACAGATATGTCGCTGTGGGTAGTCAAGAATTCGCCATTGTGTCCGAGTACACCCCCCAGCGGTTCTCGATGCGCCTTGGCATTGCCTTATCCAACGGCCTCAATGCGTGAATTCAGGTCTGATGTCGAAGCGCTGGCCGGCGATGGTGAAATAGAACGTGGCACCGCCCGGGTCCATCTGAAGGTGGCGTGCGAGTTCGTAATAGGCTACCTTGCCGAAGCGCGCCTTGAGCTCGCGGCGCGTGGCGCGACAATACAATCCTTGGTTGTGGGCCGTGCTGAGAGTGTCGGCGGCGAGAGGTTCCCGTCGCCCATCGCGAAGCTCAATATCCACTGCCTGCAACTGTCCCTGGGGGTTGGTCCGAATGTGCACATAACGTACCCACAGGGGCGCGTCGGCGACCCGCACGGGATGGACCTCGCCTTCACAATGGATGAAGTAGCGACCGTCCTGCTCAAACAACGAACGGCTCAGGACTCGACAAAGCTCCTCATCAACCACCGGATTTCCTTCGCAAAACCAGTTCCCCTGGGCGTCAATGTGGTAGTCATAGAGATGACGTTGGCCTTGTAGCACGCAATCCTCTGGATCATGTCTTGGCGTCTTGAATCTGTGCTTGCGCACTGATCAACTCCCGCTCCCGTGACGGCCAGGCTTCAAAGCTACCCTGTGGAAGTGATGCGACATCAAAAATGGAAATCCACCGCATGAATACTATCACACATGGCCACGACTTTCTTCACCACCTCCTGGTGGCTGGGGTGGACCTGATAGCGCTTGAGTGCATCGAGATCAGCAAAAGCGGACACCAAAGCGAAATCGCAGGACCGTTCTGATCGCACTACGTCGCGGCCGAACACGTATTCCCGGATCTCGGCAATCAGCGGTGGCAGAGCTGCCAGGCCGTGTTCCAGCTCGCATATTTGCGCATCATCCACCGAGGCCTTAAACTTCATGAATACAATGTGCTTAAGCATTCTCCCTACTCCTCAGGTGGCGTTCTGCGGCATGGGTTCTCAACCAGCCGCTGGCTAGCCGCCCGCCTTGGAATCCCGCAGTCGACGGGTGTCGCCCACGCGAATCGTGACTTTCTGGGTATCAAAGTACTCCAGCAAGGGGATGGTGTACTTGCGGCTGGCCTGGGTCAGGTCCTTGAACTGTGCCGTAGAGATTTCGCCCTGGGCCCTGAGAAACGCGATCAGTCGATTTTGCAGTTCGGCCAGGACCGAAGCATGGAAGTACAAATCTTCTTTCACCTTGACCAAAATCATTTGAGATAGCATCCATTGCAGGACTTCCTGCTGTTGGGCAGCGTTACCGGGAAGACTCGGCGCCACCTCGCGGAAAAAGGGCGGCTGTAAACCGCCTTCCTGGAAGGCCGTCTCGATTTTCTGACGAATGCTCTGCTGGTCCTTGCCGAGGTCGATCCGGTGGGTCGCCAGCCGAATCCATTCCTTTTCCTGATTGATGGTTCCCTGCTGGCTCAGGTGCTGCAACATGAAATTATACAGCTTGTTGTCGACTTGTTGAGGCAACTGGGCGGCCAGCTCTTCCTTGGGCATGCCGGCTTTCAGTGCAAATCGACCGTGGTAGGCCTGCAACGCAGCCAATAGAGTCTGCTGCAAGGATTCGAACACGGTCGGATGAAGCAGGCGACGGTTCTCCTTGTCGTAGAGAACGACCCTGCGCTGGCTAATAAAGGGCTGCAGGATCCTCTCAAAGGGCTTGCCAAATATGTTAGCGCGCACCTGCAGTTCCTGCTCGGATACTCCTGCTTCGCCGGCCAGCTCTACATGCCAGAGTATGATATCAGCGTCCTGCCCGTGGAGCAGAACCGGCAAGGCCCGTGCCATCTGCGCCTTGGCTCGACCCTTGTGTTTAGACGGCTGTGGATGAAGAATGGTCCCACCCCCAATGGTGCGAATTGGTGAATAGGATCGTACCACATATCTGTCGCCACGAAGGACCGCGAGGGGGGTGTCAAAGCGCATTTGCACAAAGGCGTTATCCCCCGGTTTGAGTTCATCCCGGTCCAGCAGCACCACCGTGGCCAAATGCTCTGCGGTGCCGGTGTGGAACCGAACCTTGGCGCGATTCTTGACCGGTCGTGGAGCGCTGGACAAGAGTTCCAAATACACATCCACCATATAGCTGGGTAGCATGGCATCCGGAGTGGACACCACATCGCCACGCTGAATCAGTCCACGTTCCAGACTCTGCAGGTTGACGGCGGTGCGTTGCCCGGGCAGGATCTCTTCGACGTCCTGATTGTGCACCTGCAGACCGCGGACTTTGGTTTTTAGGGTGGACGGATAGATCAATGCCGTATCACCCACGCGCAGCCTCCCGGAAGTACTGGTGCCGGTGACTACGGTGCCGAAGCCTTTCATGGAGAAGACCCGGTCCACCGGTAGTCGAAACGGTCCCGCCGGACTGCGGACATCCGCCGCGGCCACCAGCCGGTCCAGTTCGACCCGGAGTTCCTCAATGCCTTCGCCGGTTGCCGCAGACACCGCAACCATCGGAGCGCCGTCGAGGAAAGTACCATGCAAAAAAGTGCGCACATCTTCGCGAACCAATTCCAGCCACTCGGGGTCGTCGAGCAGGTCGATCTTGGTGAGAACCACCAGTCCCTTCTTCACTTGAAGCAACTGACAGATTTCCATGTGTTCCTGGGTTTGCGGCATGACTCCTTCATCGGCGGCGATCACCAAGGCCACCAGATCAATACCGGTGGCGCCCGCCACCATCTGTTTTACAAAACGTTCATGGCCGGGAACGTCCACAATTCCCAGCAATTCGCCACTGGGCAGATGGAGGTAGGCAAATCCCAATTCGATGGTAATCCCCCGAAGCTTTTCCTCCTTCAATCGATCCGTGTCAATGCCGGTTAGAGCCTTAATGAGAGAGGTCTTGCCGTGATCGATATGGCCGGCGGTACCTAGGATCACCTGCTTCATAAACGCTGTGCCTCGTATTGTTCGAGAGATTTCGTGGCATGGTTCTTGGAGTACCCTATAATAACAAAGTAAGTGCTTGTGGCACAATGGTTTTCCCGACCTAATCGGCCAAGCTGGAAGCTCTCACGGCTTCAACTTGTTTGACGCGCCCTTTCGTGTTAAGGAAATCCGGCGAACCTAGCTGCAAGGATGGTCGGGATGGTGGACGATTTCTTTAACCCTCTCAAGGAATTGCTGCGAATCGCCGGGATTGCCCTCCTGGCCATTGCGTTGGCGGTGGTGGGTCTGTTATTTGACTTCTGGATGTTCCTGCATTTGCCGGGGCTACCCCAGCGCAGCTTGCGTCAGGTGCTCATTCACCCAGGGATGGGGGCTGGCGCCATCGCGCAGGCCCTTAAGAACGAGGGGGTGGTCGCTAACGCCCGCAAGTTTTACTGGTTTTGCCTGGCCACTGGCTCCGGCGGGCAATTGCGCGCCGGCGAATATGCTTTTCTGACGCTTGCCACTCCCCGGCAGGTATTGGATAAACTTATCCGAGGCGAAGTCGTGGAGCGGCGCATAACCTTTCCCGAGGGTTCAACGCTGAGAAATGTGGCCAGAATTTTGTCCAGTGCGGGTCTGGCGGTGGAATCTCAGATCCTGCGTCTGGGCGCCGACGAATCTTTTGCCCGTTCTCAGGGAATCGAGGCCAAGAGCCTGGAAGGTTACCTGTTTCCAGAAACCTACCATTTCCAGAAGACCCAGGATGATAAAGCGCTCCTGGAAACCATGCTGAAGGAATTCCGCCACCGGTTTTCCTACGCCTGGCAGGAACGCGCCCGCGAATTGGGCTTCAGCGTCCATGAGATCTTGACTCTGGCTTCCCTGGTTGAAAAGGAAGCCCGTGTGGATGTGGAACGACCATTGATCGCCGCCGTATTCCTCAATCGACTCAAACGGCGCATGCCATTGCAGAGTGATCCGACCGCGGTCTACGACCTCACCGATTTTTCCGGTCCCGTGACCCACAATCACCTGCAACGGGTTAGCGCCTACAATACCTACCAGATCATCGGGCTTCCTCCTGGCCCCATCTGTAACCCGGGGGCAAAATCCATCGAGGCGGTGCTTTTCCCGGCCGACGTTCCCTTTGTCTACTTCGTGAGCAACCTGAATGGAACGCATCAATTCTCAACTAGCCTTGAAGAACACAACACTGCGGTACGAAATTACCGTCAGAAACTGCGCGAGCAAGCAAAGACCTCGGACGTTGCTGGGGGTGTGCCGCTCCCACCGTCCGAGGAAGCAGGAAGGCAGGTGGAGCCCAAGTGATCGCTGCTGGTTCACTCGAGTGCATTGCCGGTATCATCCTGGCTGCCGGCAAAGGCAGCCGCATGCTGGGATTCGAAGGCAACAAGACGCTGCTTCCGCTTCTGCCGGTTTCGTCCCCGTATTCCGGGAATCGGCCCATGTTGCTGGAGGTGTTGGACAACCTGCCGAAAGGTCCCAAGGGGATCGTCGTGCATCATTTTGCCGAAGCCGTCCGTGCGGCGACCGAGCACCTCAAGGTGACCTACGTGCGGCAACCGGTCACCAACGGTACCGGGGGGGCGGTCCTGACAGCCCGAGCTTTCCTGGAAAGCGTCAGCTGCGATCGCGTGATCATCACCATGGGCGATGTGCCGCTGATCCGCCCAGCAACCTATCAAAACCTCCTCAAGGGTTTGGACGACAAGCACCTCATGGTGCTCGCCTTCGAATCAGCCGATCGGGGTCAGTATGGCATGTTGGAAACCAGGGGTGATCAGGTCGAACGCATCACCGAATGGAAATACTGGCGGGACTATCCCGAAGAGCGCCGCACCCGGCTGTGCTGGTGCAACGCCGGAGTTTATGCGGCTCGGCGCTCCAGTTTGCGACACTATTTGGAACGACTGGCGAAGCGCCCGCACCATGTGAAAAAGCAGCGCGGTGACCAATGGGTCACGGTAGAAGAATTCTTCCTGACGGATCTGGTGGAACTACTCAGTATTGACGGTCTTGGGGTGGGTTTTGCGGTGGCCGCCGAAGAGGAGGTCATGGGGGTGGATACGCCCGAAGCCCTGAGCCGGGCTCAGGCCGTCTATGCCATGCGCCGGCAAAGCGTCCATCAGGTGTGAAACCAAACAAGTAGCCGCCGCGCCATGCGCCGGACAAAGGATACGTCTTCGAGCCGGATCCAGGGCCGAGCAGGCATTGCCAGTGGTTGCGTGTTCATTGCTTGGACAAAGATCCCTTCACGCCTCCGTTTGGTTTCCGGCGGCGGTTATCTTGTGCGCGGTATCACGTTTCTTGCTTCTTGGGTTGTTGGTCTTGAGACTGGTGTCTGGTGACCGGGGACTTGGTCTGCCGTCCGCAGCTTCTTCTCACCACGGCAGTGGTACCTGCCAGGCCAGGACGATCTTCCCGAAGTGTTCATCATTGCGCATCCGCAAATGGGCGACTTCCGCCTCGTCCATGGGAAAGACCCGATCCACTACCGGACGTACTTTGCCTGCGGCCAGCAAGGGCAGCACCCGGCTCCGAAAATCCCTGGTGATGTCGGCTTTTTCCTGGTCGCTGCGGTTCCGCAACATCGAACCAACTATCCGGAGTCGCTTGGTGAGGATCGGGACCAGCGGTATTTCGCCGCTGTTGCCCCCCATCAGCCCCATGATCACCAACCGACCATGGGTCTTGAGCAGCTCCAAGTGCGATTTCAGGTAAGGGGCGCCGATCCAGTCCAGGACAAGGTCCACGCCGGTGCCACCAGTAATGATGCGTATGGCCTCAGCGAAATCTTCTTCCCGGTAATTGATGCCATGGTGTGCTCCTAATTCCAGGCAGCGTTGCACTTTGTCCGCGGAGCCGGCGGTGATGATCACTTGTGCACCCGCATGCCTCGCCAGTTGGATGGCCGCTGTGCCCACACCGCTGCCGCCGCCATGGAGAAGCAGGGTCTCATCTGCCGCCAGCTCACCTTCCAAAAACAGGTTCACGAAGGCCGCGAAGAACACCTCGGCAGTTGCAGCGGCTTCCACGAAGCTCAGGTTCTCGGGGATGGCCACCAGGTGATCGGCTCGTGTGGTCAGGTAGCGCCCGTAGCCGCCACCGGCCACGATTCCGAAAACGCGATCGCCGACGTGCCAGTCGTGGACATCGCCGGCGGTTTCCACGATGAAACCGGAGTAGTCAAGCCCCAACAGGGGGGATGCGCCGTCAGGTGGTGGATAAAAGCCGCGCCGCTGCAGCAGATCGGCACGATTGACCGAACACGCCTCCACCTGGATCAGGACTTCGCCTGACTGGGTGTAGGGGCGTTCCACCCGAACCAGTTCCAAACGGTTCCAATCTCCGGTAGTGCCGGATCCCTGAACCACGACTGCAGGCATATGTGAAGTACTCATGGCTACTCCCCCGCTCTATCATCCCTTCACTGCAGTTCGCCGTGTTCGGCAAACGAATAGTAGCGGTCGGGTCCGGCAATGATGATGTGATCATGGACCATGATGTCCAATTCGTTCAACAGCCGTTGCAGCTTGCGGGTCAATTGACGGTCGGCCGACGATGGCTGAGCGTCTCCGCCGGGGTGGTTGTGGGCCAGGATCACGGCGGTGGCGCGATGTTTCAAGGCGGCTTCCACCACCAGACGCGGAAAGACCGCAGCGCGATTGACCGTACCTCGTTGAATGGTCTCCCCGGCGATCAGGCGATGCGCCCCGGCGGCCGGTTCCTGCAAAGCTTGGTGGGCGATCAAGGCGTTGCGGCTGTTGAGCGCCAGTACGTAAAAGACCTCAGTACGCTCGGTGGCCAGGATCGAAGCGAGGAAATCCACCGTTTCCTGAATAGATGACAGCACTCGGGTGCGTTTCCAACGATCTTGCTGGTAGCGTTCCAGGAGGCGGGGGATGAGATTGAAGAACAAGGCTGCGGCTGGCCCGACGCCTTCAATCCCTTGCAGGATTTGACGCGGGGCATCAAAGACGTCGGCCAGGTTCTGACCGAACTTGGTGAGAAGCTCCCTGGCAATGGGTTTGACGTCCCGGCGTGGGATCACATAGGTAAGCACCAGCTCTACCACCTCATGGTCGTGAAACCCCTGCAGTCCGCTGCGCTCGAAGCGCTGCCGCAGCCGTTCCCGGTGCCCTTCAGGCCCCACCGTCATGGCTGGCATTCCCCCGTGCCTCGCCCGGCTGCTCCTTGCCAAGGTTGGGCTGGCTCAAACTCGAAGCGTTACTTCAACTCAGTGTTCTTATCCCGCATTCGTTTCAACAAACCCTCAAAGGGTTCACGGTTGAGGATGGAAGCAAACTGCTGTCGATAGTTGTTGACCAGGCTAACTCCCTCAATGACCACATCGTAGACCTTCCAATCGTTATCCTTGAGACGCAGCCGGTATTCGATGGGGATGTCCTTATTGCCCTTGTACCCGGTTATCCGCGTCCTAACTACGGCATTATCGCCGTCCAGGGATTCATTGTCGTAAAGCACCTTCTCATTTGAGCAGGTGTAGGTGTCCACCCGGTCAATGTACGTATTAAAGATCAAGCCCTCGAAGAGTTGGGCAAACTCTTGTTGTTTGTCGGGAGCCTGCTGCCTCCAATTGGGTCCCAGCGATCGCATGGCCATTTCGCGAAAATCGAAGTATTCGCGGACGATTTTTTCAATCTCGAAACGATGTTGTCGCACAGCCACGCTCTGCCCATTCGAGCACTTCGATTGGAGTAACCCAAGGACGCGCTCCATGCCGGTCTCGATCACGGCTTTGGGGCGAGCCGACGCACTTGCCCGCTGGGTGATGGGCAACAGAGCCAAGAAGCAAACGCAACCGACGGCCAGGGGCCACAATTTGAGCTGGAACTCATTCCTTTTCATGATCAAACTCCTGTAACTCTTTCCTACTTCGCCATCTCCTGAAGGACGTCCATAACCGCTCCGCGAGAGGGCGCCTTAATCGTTTCCGAATGGGGATTCCGGTGGTAAGCACCCTAGCTGAAGATCAAGATCGACGTTGGGCTACCGCATTTCTCACACTTCCAAGAACAACCATTCGCCTCACAAACCAAGGGACGACTAGTCGTGTTCAAGACCATCCATCCCATCGAGGAAGAAATCCACGTCAATGATTGTACGACTTATCGGCAACAGCCAGGGATTTCAAGAAAGGTTTTCATAGCGATTGATAGCGAATACGCACCCTGCAATCTGGGGGCATCATAAGATTCGTTGAAAATCGCGGCGGCGGCTTGAAATGAACAGATGGTCAAAAGAGCAAGAGCCGGCTCCCAAGAACATCAGGGCAGAACACATGCCCAGGACCAGGATGTGATATTCGAAGCCTTCCCCGGCTTTCTGACCAAACCAGTTCATAAAGAAGCCGTTTTGCAGGTGGTTCTGATAGGCGCACACCACCATGATGAGAGCGATACCCACGGCCGACAGCCGGGTCATAAGTCCGAAGATCAGCCCAAGGGAACCACAAAACTCGATGAGCATGAGTAGCAATACCATCCACAAAGGGTAAGATAGATTCGTCGTGAAGACTTCTATGGTTCCGGCAAATCCTGGTCCTCCGAACCATCCCAGCACCTTCTGCGCGCCATGAGCAAAGATGACGATGCCCAGTGCCAGCCGAATGAACAACAGAGCCATGCTGGCATCGTTCTTGACCTGTTTGAATGCCATGGATGAGTCCTCCCTGCATAGGCTGAGGGTGACGGTTCGAGTCCCGGTGTCATTCCGATCCTATGGAATTAGACCTGGGGTTTAGCCAGTTGACCCAGAAGCTTCAAGCTCACGGCAAAATATTGATCACCCCATTGCTTGCCGACGGCCAGCCCAAACAGATGCAGCATCAGGTGAGCGGTAGGCAGGGGAAGTCCACTTCTCCGGGTCGAGCCCTCGGCAAGTAAAGGGATAGCCTGCACGATCTCAGGCGCGGCACTTGTCCAGACACCCGAATGTATAAGATTTTAGCGGAAGTGCAAGCATTATCACCGCATGTCCGGGAACGCAGCGCCGTTGCTTATGCTGGCCCTTTCTTGAGCATGGCAATGGGTTTGGCCATCTCCAGCAAGTGCCTATGGGTTGCGTCCAGAGCGCTGCCGGGAATACCCATCATCAGATGGCAAGCGTCGATCCCGGTTTTAATTCGGCATCCCAGGCCGAGAAAGGTGATGTTCGGCACCCCCGCCAGAATGGGGAGAGCGGTGATGTCGGCGCAGCCACCCAAAGCCCCGCCCGACTGCGGCAGGTCAATGCGGCCTCCTTTTTCATAATTGACCGCATAGAGCAGCCACATCACCTGTTCGCTGTCGGCGGTGAACACCACCACCTCAGGTACATCCTCGAAAAAAGATAACGGCGCGATGAGTGCGGCCTGGGTCCGGCCTTCATCGAGGTAGGTGGATTTGCGGATAGTCTCCGCCGATGCTTCTTCGGTGGCATAAAGCCCCACACCATATTTCTCGAGCACGCCATCATCGAGGTAACGTTCCATGTCCTTCTCGAAACCCAGCACCGAAGTCCCCAGCTTGCATCCCATCTGTTCCTTGCGAAGCAGCAGGGGTCGGCCTTCGCCCGCCAACACCACGGCCTGGCAGTAACTCTTTAGGTTTTCCTCCGTCGCAGCAATGCCCTCGGGCAGAGGGTCGTTTTCCCGGTATAGGGTGACTCCGACGGGTAGGTAGGGCAAGCCCAGGCTTTGGGTGATCTCGTGGCAAACGGTCTGCATGTGGCTCATGGGGTGCTCTCCGGTGAGAAGCTTTGGATCGAATCAATGGTTTCGATCCTCTTATACTCTCAAAGGACCAGTTTGAAAAGGGCGGGTCGCAATCGGTATTCAACGCAGAGCTCAGTACAGAAGGTGTCAACAAAGCTCTGCTGATCGCGGTTGTTCCCAGCACTCGGTGAGGAAATCCGCCGAATCCTGGGCACAGTCCGGCAATGGGGCAGGATCAAATAACGTTTCACCGGAATAGAACGGGTCGGAACAGGTGGTGAACGGGCGAAACGTCACGACCAACACGTCATGACGGCGTGATTGGACTTAAACACCGGCGGCAGGGCTAGGACGCGTTGGCGAACGGCGGGCTCGGCGAGGAATTCCTGCTGCAGAAAGGTGCGGGCGCGTTTGCGGGCCGAACCCCGGCCGTCGTCAAAATCCAGGTAGATGGACAGGTCGCCATCTTCTCCAGAAAAGCGCCGAAGAGATTTGATGGAGAATTGTTGAGGGCTTATGGCGATTGGGGAGTCCTTCGGCAAATTGAAGATGGCGTTGTTGAGATAGTGAATGGCCTGCTGATGCTTCAGCACGAAATCCAGGGTTCGCAGTTGGTGGTCATGGGTTTCGCCTGGAAAGCCAAAAAGGAGATAGACGTAATTGCGGATTCCCAAATCCGCCGCGCGATCCAGAACGGCAGTGGCATGATGCAGCTGGATGCCCTTGTGCATGGCCTTGAGAAGATCCGGCGCGGCGGTTTCCAGGCCGAATTGCAGCAGCTGGCATCCGCCTGCAACCCACTGTTCCAGCCTGCCGGGTTGCAACAATGATTTCTCCAAACGCACGAACGCATACCAGCGAACCGGCAAGCTGCGTTCCCGGAGGGCGGCTGCCAACCGATCCAGGGCTTCGGGAGGAACGCAGCTGTCGGTTAGGTGAAGGGTCAACGCCGGATGGTGTTCCAGCACCTGTTCCAGTGCCTGGAGCCAACTCTGGCCCGAGGCCGCTTGGTAAGGGTGGCGCTGGTAATCCGGGCAGAACGTGCAACGGCCCCAGGCGCAGCCCAATCCCAGGGTCAGCGGGACAATGGGTTCCGGTGCAAAGAATCGCCTTGCCAGGATGTCTTCAGGATCGGGGAAAAAGACCTGCCCATAGGGATGAGGCACTGGCATCCCGAAGCGCTGCGTCCAAGTACCCCAAGAAGATGGTTGCAGCGAAATCACGGCATCGAACCGGTCAAAGGGGGAGCGCTGCCAGTCTGCCCCCTGCCAGCATTCCACCAGGGCTCCTCCCAGGACCAGAGGAATGTGGGGCAGCTCCCGGCGCAAAATGCCGGCCATGCGCATAGCGGCGAACATTTGATGGAGAAAGGTCACCGAAAACCCGATGACCTGAGGCTGCATGGTGACAAGCTGGGGTACCAACGACCTGTTCAGGTAGCTATCAAAGATGGAGGTGGGTCGTTCCAGGTAGGCGACCAAATCCTGGCGTGACACCGGCCGGTGGCCACGCACACGGAAATCCGCCAGTCCGGGTTGTTCGTCGGCGAAATCGGCAGTGGCTCCGCCAAGCACCGTTTCCAGGTGCTCGACGGCCTGCTGATAGCGGTCGCGATCCCGGTAGGTGGCCGGGTCCCGCAGGGGGTTGCCGGTGCAGGTGTGGCGCAGGGCCCGCTGCAAACGCCGTGCGGCGCTGTCCGCGGGCTTGCCTCCGGGTCCGGAAGCAGTTGCCGGACGGCCTGGCCCCCACAGTTGATGATAGAACCAATCCAGGTTGGCATCGATCACGGTGACTGGTAGGTCTTGGCGGCGAAGCAGGCGGGCCAATGAATAGGCGCCGATAAGGGGCTCGCAAGGTTTCGCCACAGGGGGAACGATGAGGGCTAGCATGAGAGTTCTTGTCTTCGATCTAGCTTCAAAGGGCTGCCAAACCTACCAGCGGTTACCGCCAAAGATCGCCCAAACCCGATTCGGCCTGCTCCCGTCCAACGACCGTGGCGATTCAAGTTCTCCACCGCCGGTGGAAATTTGGGGTTGACTCCGAATCGAATTCGGGCATTGTATCCCTCCGGACATGGCTGTGAATGACCCGGCATGATCGGCGAGCTTGCATCGGGCTCCAAGCATGCCTGTTGCCTTCCGTCACGATTGGTCGCAGTAACATCCCGATCGGGGTGACCCATACGAACCCAGGCATCACCTCGACTCACGGAGTGGATGCAAGAGCAAACCTTCAGTCTCCAGCAGGAGCACCTCCATGGATTCTGAAGCCGTTCAGGAAAAGAAAGCGATGGTCTGGGACCGAATGGTCACGGTATTCATCGTGGCGTTACTTTTCCTTCCCATACCTTTTGCCCGTTTTCAAGTGCAACCTCAGTTGTCCACCCTTCTGGAAAGACCCATTTTGCCCTGGAGTCGCTTCCACATCCGCTATCTTTCTTATCCCCAGGGCACCCCCATGGAAGAGAACTACCGGTTCTCCTGGAGGGGGCAGATAGGGCGTGAAACGTGACAGGGTGTCACTCCACAGCGGCAGGTTAGCTTTGCCATCACTCCGGTCAACGAACCGCTTCTGCGCTGGCAGGATAACCCCGATATTCGGTTGGGAGAACTCTTTACTCGGGGTGAGGTGCTCACGGTAAGTAGCTTTTGGCAACCGCTGATCTTCTACCCGGCGCGCATGGCCTGGCAGACGCGCGGTAGGTAACCCGATCGCCTTCAGCGCACCTCGGACGGCAGCCAGTAGGGACGCGCCAGCTCCACGGTGACTTGAATACGATCAGGGTTGACCCCGCTATCCAGACAGATCCACGACCCGCTCCAGATTGCGGACCATCTTGGTCAGCGCGCAGTAGGTGCCCATTAGGGGTGGAGGTACACCTTCCGGTTTAGGATAGTGTTCATCCATAGAGCCGAGTGCATGTCTAACAGTGGTGAGGCTTCCCCGGAAGTCATGTTGAGAAAGCAACGCTGTAGCGCGGTTGACCAGAAGTCCGATATGAATCTCGAGTTTGCACTCCTGAGGAGCTGGGGCCGTTGCGAGGACCTGCAATGCCTTATCGGCTGCGCCATGATGAACGTAGACGTAAGCAAGATCACGGCAGAGTCGTGCCTGGAGATCACGCAGCTGATGCTTCTCGGCTACTTCCAGCGCTTGTTGATAGTAGCGCAATCCTTTGATGAACTGCCTTTTAGCACAGGCGCGATCGCCCTCGATCATCCAGAGCTGGGCTTGCTGACGGGCCCGGTGCTCCAAATCCTGGGATCCGGGCCGGGCTTCCCGATCGTTCATGGGTTTGGTTCGCCTTTTCCTTCCAAATGGCTTCTTTCCGTGTTGGCAGCAGGCAATTGATCCTGCTCCATCAGGGGTTCCAGTCTGAGTTGCGTGCCCGTGGGCATGGAGGAAGGGAAAAACTGCCGGTAGAAGAAAGCACTCACAAGCATGGGCAAAATAAAATAGACCACCCGGTAGACAAGCGTTGCCAGCAGCGCCCGCTCATAGTCGCATCCCATCAAGAAAAAGGACCCCGCCATGGAACCTTCCATAATTCCTAGAGAAGCGGGGGTCAGCGAGAACAGACTGGCGAATATCCCAACGGAGAATCCCACCAGCAGGGTTTGGTTACTGACCGGATAATTTGCCGCCAAGAAGGAACATTTGAGTGTCAAAAACATGCACAACCAATCGAGAAAACCATAGCCGGCTGGACCTAACAGCATGCGGGCATTGGAAGAAAGGAGTCCGATGCTGTTGTCAAAGTTGACGAAAAAGGCCTCGGCCTTTTCAGGATGAATCCAGTGCTGATGGCGCAATCGTCGGCTTACCGCCATGGTGAGCCGCATCAGCACCTGCCATAGCCGGCGGCGAAAAGCCGCATCCACGATCACCTGGATAGTAACCCAGGTCATGACAAAAGCGAACAGCAGAATCAGAATCCCCACGCCCAACTCACGGGAACTGAGTTTGTGCTTGCTGTAGAGGAAGAAAAAGCCGAAGAAAATAAGGATGATTGCCACGGTGTTGGTAAGGAAACCATGCACCATGGAGACGGACAGTGTTTTGCTGGCAGGGATACTCTTCTTGGACAGCATGTAGACCTTGGCAGCCACACCGCTCAACCCTCCCAGAGCCATCAGGTAGTTGAGCGTGCAAGAGATCAGGGAGATCTGCATGACCGTGGAAAACCTGAGAGATTGATCGCTCATCTGGAGCAATCGATGTAGAACCGCCCCGATGAAGAGATAGCTGGCTGTGCCGCAGGCGAGCACCAGAGATGCCCATCCCCAGTGGATGTTTCTGAGATTGTTTAGAAATGACGGTAGGTTAGCATGTTGAAAGGTGAAGATAAGGATGGTCACGCCCAAAGCTGCCGCTAGCCAGAATCGTTTGCGGCGAAACAGTCCCGTCAACGCGCCCACTCCTGATGAGTTGCAGTTTGGTCCAACCGATCGTTGGAAGGCTTCTCCGAATAGTCTTCCCCACGTAGCCCCATTGGTGCCGCGCCTGGACACCGGATCGGCAATCCTGGCAACCCGCGGGTGGAAAAAACCATCGGCATCTGCGGGAATCTCTGGAACAAACCCGCGAACAGTTACCAACAATCCTTACCAGCATGGCTGATTGAGGAGTCGGTGGTGAAAAACAACCCTGCATTCCGGATTGTAGAAAACGCCAAGAGAGTATCAGAAATCTCGCTTTCTGCAAAGGGAGGAGTCTCACGGGAACGATGGTGGCCATGGTTCGGTGAGGCCGCGACAGTCTTGCTGGTGCTGCTAACATGGCAGCTGATGCCGGTTCGAGCAGCTCTCGGGGAAGACCTGAGACTGCCGTGGGGCGTAGGCCGAGGGCATCAGACCACGGCCATTTTTGACCGCATGGCGGCAGATACGATCCGACTCGTGGATGATCAAGGGGTTGTTTTACCCGTGGCAGTGAAGATCGCCAGGAACTCCGAGGAGCGGGCAGCGGGTTTCCAGCGCATCCATCCCGCGATCATTCAAAAAAGCCTGATCCTGTTTGTCTTCCCGGAAGAGCAGAATGTCCGCTTTCACATGGAAAATGTCAGTGCCCCACTAGATATTGCTTTCATTGGGGAAAACGGTGAAATCCTCGATATTCAAGAGATGCAGCCGAATCCGCCCGGTAAATCGCACACCTACGGGCCGAACCTGCCTTTCCGCTATGTCTTGGAAGCTCGCGCCGGATTCTTTAAGGACCACCGCATTTCGCCGGGGAAAGGTTTGCTGCGGTTACCCTGAGGCCAAGCGGCTAGCCCAATGAACGTTGGTTCCAGCGACCATCGGTAGTTTGATGTCACCTTGGATTTCAGTCCAGTAAGTTCCCCAGGTCCTTGACGTACAGGATGGGTTGGTGCCGGTAGTGATCCCATTGCACCTGAAAGACGGCGTCCAGGCCGTTGCCGGCTTGCCACTGGATGGAATGCCGATGTTGGGCGCCCTTCCAAAAGATACCCTGGTGCGTCTTGCCGATGGAAAGCCGCAGGTGTTTTGCATCGCGCCCAAAGGTTTTCATAATGCTGACAGGGATGTTACGCGCCGCGAAGCATGGTGCAGGGTTGCCGTGACCGTGGGGTTCCAGTTGCTTGATGGTAGTAAGCAACTCTGACGTCACCAGTTCCAGATCCAGTTCCAGGTCCACTTCTCCCCTGGGGGTGAAGACGGCGGCTTCCATCTCCTGGGCACCTGCTTCCAGGCGTTCGGCAAATAGCTCCAGTTGTTCCACAGCCACGGTCAAACCAGCCGCCATTCGGTGACCGCCCCAGCGCAGCAGCAAATCATCGCAACGTTCCAATGCATCATGGATGTCAAAGCCTGGGACGCTTCGTGCCGAACCGCGCGCGATTCCCCGCGTTTTGTCAATGGCGAGCACCACGGTAGGTCCGAAGAACAATTCCTGTTGAATGCGTGAAGCGACGATCCCTACCAGCCCGGACGGCCAATTGGAATCGGCCATCACCACTGTTCGCCGCTTAGCCAAGGCTGGCGTAAACCGCTCGTATACGTCCTCAAGGATGCTATTCTCCTGTTGCTGGCGGGCGGTGTTGAGTTGGTTCAGTTGCTGGGCCAGCCCTCGGGCTTCATCCTGATCTTCGGAAATGAGCAGGTTGTAGGCCAGCATGGGATCGCCGATCCGTCCCGCGGCGTTGATCCGGGGAGCTATGTTATAGCCGAGATGGACGGCGGTGAGGTCCCTTCCCGTCAATCCGGCCGCTTCGGCGACTTGGCGAAGGGGGAGATGCGGCCGCTGGTTCAAATGGGCCAGGCCGACCCGAGTGATGACCCGGTTGCCGTCCACCAGCGGCACGACATCGGCAATAGTGGCCAGGGCCGCTAACGACATGTACTTGGCGCCAATCGTGACCCGAAGGTCCGATCTCAAATGTTGCCGGAGCGCACTCCGCAATTGGGTCAGAAACAACAACGTCAGCCCGGAGCTGCAGAATTCCTTGAAGGCTGACGGGCATCCCATCTGTTTGGGATTGATGAGAACCGTTGCTGGTGCGGCTCCCCCGCGGATGCCGGCGGTACTTCGTGGTGATCGATAACGATGCAGTCGGCACCCAGTTCGCGGATTCGAGAAATGGCGTCAATATCCGCGGTGCCGCAATCGAGAGCCACGAACAGCCGTGCGTCCGGATGGTCTTTCCAGGCCCGATCAGGCACCCCGTAACCTTCGGCGCGTGTCGGGATCATCGCTACGAAGTTCCGGTAACCGATATCACGCAGTAGAAGGGACATCTGCGCCACCGATGTGATCCCGTCGCAGTCGTAATCGCCCACCAGCACGATCTTGTGGCCTTGAGCGAGATGCCGGGCCATAAGATCGGCGCCTTCCTTCAGGCCCCGCATATGGACATGGACCTGCAGATCCTTGAGTGCACCATTCAGAAATGAACGATCGGCGCCTCGATTCGCAAGAAGGATATCGAGAACTTCTGAAACGGATGTGGGTCGATGTTGCGCTCGAATATGCCAGCGAGGCTTGTGCATGTGCCGATTCCGGGCTGGAGCCTTGCCATGCGGCTCGATTTGCAGGGTGGCGTTGTGCTTTTCTGAAGATTGGGCACCGGTGTCCGTGTCAGTCGCAAGGACGGCCAATGGGTCACGATTCGTCAGCGGGCCACAACCCTGGCAGTACTTGTGTCCAATCGGACTATACACTAAACTGAGGATGGATGACAAAGCCTTCCCGAAGTTCTTAACGGATTGCGCATTGACGCCGGTCAATGTTGCCTTAAACCAGGGTCTTGCAAGGCGGTTGCGGTGCCCAGAGCCTGTTTAATGATTACTTTGCCGGCTGCGGTTGGCCCCGAATCGTGCAATCCCACGGTCGGGGATAAACCCCAACCCTACCGGCGGTCCGACGGCTGGTGTTGTGGGGTCGGGGTTTATCCCCGCCCGCCAGGATGAGTCCCAAGGAGTTCGAACAGTTACCAAACAAGCTCGCACTCGAATGCACGGCGACAGGAGGCAAAACACCGTGGAAACTTACTATCACCCGAAAGATCTACCCCGTTTTGAGGAAATTGGTCGAGATGCGCCGGAACTGGCGAAGAAGTTTTTCGAGTACTACCAGGCGGTATTTGCCGAAGGGAGTCTCAGCGAGCGGGAGAAGTGCCTGATCGCCCTGGCCGTAGCCCACACCATCCAGTGCCCGTATTGCATCGACGCCTACACCCAGGCGTGCCTGGAGAAGGGCTCCGATCTAGGCGAAATGACCGAAGCCGTTCATGTGGCCACCGCCATTCGTGGCGGCGCCTCTTTGGTCCATGGAATTCAGATGCGCACCGTTGCCGAAAAGATCTCCATGTAATATCTTCCAAAGAGAACAGTGTGGCTCTTTACGCCATGGAAGGTTTTGTTGCTGAAGCGGCGATGAATGCTGTCATCGGGGCCGAGCACTTTTGTTGGCAAGAATTTTGGTTCGGTCTTCGATGATCGTCTTAGGGCAGAGAATCCGGTGTGCCGATGAAAACCGCTGTCGACTTGAACCCTGGTGCCGGCATGGCATCGTTTCACGATACCTTGATGGCTCACGGGCTGGAGCTGACTCGGGCGGCCGTGGAGACCTTGCAGATCAATGTGGGATTACGCTGCAATCAGCTCTGCCGGCACTGCCATCTCGATGCCGGCCCTCATCGCCAGGAACAGATGTCCCCGGATGTGGCCGACCAAGTAATTCGACTGGCCGAAAGACATTCCTTTGCGACCATTGACATTACCGGCGGTGCCCCGGAACTCGTTCCGATCCTGGGGACATTGATTGCGCGACTAGCTCCCCTGACACCTCGGCTGATGCTCCGATGTAACCTCACGGCGCTGACCGATGGCCATCGCGATGCGTTGCTTCATGACCTGAAAAAGTACCGGGTGGTGGTCGTGGCGTCGTTTCCGTCCACCAGTGATGTGCAATTGGAGGCTCAACGCGGGAGCGGTGTTTTTCAACGATCGCTGACGGCACTCCAACAACTCAACACTTTAGGGTACGGCCATCCAGAATCCGGTTTGGAACTGAATCTGGTGGCGAATCCAACTGGGGCCTTCCTGGCCTCGCCCCAGGCGCAAACCGAAAAACGCTTTCGCGTTTCCCTCGAGAGGCGCTGGGGAATCGTCTTCAACCATCTGTACACGTTCAGCAACGTACCCATGGGCAGGTTCCAGCAGTGGTTGGAGCGCTCCGGCAACCTGGAGAGCTACATGGGGAAGTTGACAGCCAATTTCAACCCTTGCACGCTGGAGGGTCTGATGTGTCGGACGCTGCTGTCGGTGTCCTGGGATGGGTACCTCTTTGATTGCGACTTCAACTTGGCTCGAAAGCTGTTTCTGGGAGGACGTCGGCAACATATTTCCGAACTTGTGGATCTTCCCGCTCCCGGTTCAGCCATCGCGGTATCCGACCATTGTTTCGCCTGTACCGCGGGATCGGGGTTTACCTGAGGTGGTGCGATACGATCCTGAGTTCAGGGTATACCATGGGGCTGTGTGAGCATCTGCCTGATGAAAAGGGTAGGGGTGTGCGGTCCCGATCAGACGGTGCTGATTCGGTGAGTGGAAGGGTTTGAAAGTCCTTTGACAGCCATGCACAGGAGACTACAACCATGCAAGACAAGCCTTCCCATGATAAACAGAGCGATACGGTAGGTTCGAGCAAAATCGCAACGGCGTCGGCGGTCAACCCGCAGGAATTGCGGTTGGGCTCCTACGCGGCCAATGTCGAAGGGTGTTTGAAATCCTGGGATCTGGCCGATGTGTCGCGTCGCATCTGGGACAAGGACCCCACGGTTTGGCGACCGGATATCCAGGCCGTGCCATACGTGGCTGAACTCACGGATCGTCTGGGTTGGCTCACCATTGCCGACGAAATGCAGGTCGACTTGACGAGTCTGGCTGATTTCGCCGGCAGCATCCGCGAGGCGGGATTCACCCATGTGGTGCTGCTGGGCATGGGCGGGAGCAGTATGGCGCCCGAAGTGTTCATGCGGGTTTTCGGTGTCAGGACGGGCTGTCCACCCTTGATTGTTTTGGATACGACGCATCCGGATGCCATCCGCCAGGTGACTGACAGCCTGGATCTGACCAGGACGCTCTTCATCGTCTCCAGCAAATCCGGAGGGACCATTGAAACCCTGTCTCTATTGCAGTTCTTTTACGAGGCGATCGGTCGCCTGAAACCCAATCCGGGCGAGAACTTCATCGTCATCACCGATCCGAGTTCCAAGCTGGAGGCCCTGGCCATGGAGATGAATTTCCGGCTGGTGTTTTCGTCTCCGCCGGAAGTGGGTGGCCGCTATTCCGCCTTGACCTACTTCGGACTGGTTCCCGCGGCCCTCATAGGGGTTGACCTGAAAAAGCTCATCGGGCATGCGTTGGCCATGATGGCGGCCTGCGGCCCTGACGTTCCGGCTTCTCGGAACCCGGCGCTGGTGCTTGGAGCGGCGTTGGGTGAGCTGGCTCGATCGGGGCGTGACAAGGTGACGTTCCTTATATCCCCGTCCTTGGCAGCCTTTGGAGTCTGGGTGGAGCAGCTTATTGCCGAAAGCACCGGAAAAAACGGAACGGGGATCCTGCCGGTGGTGGACGAAGCTCCGGCTCCAGCCGAGCGTTACGGAAAAGATCGGGTTTTTGTGATGCTTCAACTTGCCGGCGATCAAGACACCGTGCCGGAAGACCTGGTGCGCCAATTGGAGGCGGCCGGGCACCCCTTGGTGCGGATTTCCCTCAAGGACAAGGAAAGCATCGCTCAGGAGTTGTTCCGCTGGGAACTGGCCACGGCGGCGGCGGGCGCGGCGTTGGGGATCAATCCCTTTGATCAGCCCAATGTCGAGGCGGCCAAAGTCAAGGCAAAGGAATTCATGGCGGTCTATCAGAAGACCGGTGAGCTTCCACAGCCAGTACCCGATTTCGTGGATGGTCCCATAGCGGTCTATGGGTCGTCGGCCGGTGGTGCACCCAATCTGCGCAATATCCTCGCTGGTTTCTTTAAGGCGCTTCAGCCCAAGGATTACCTGGCGCTAATGGCCTATCTGCCACCGTCCGCGGCTCTCGACCAGCAACTCCATCGACTGCGCATGCAGCTTCGCGACCGCTATGGGGTCGCGACCTCGGTGGGTTACGGACCGCGTTTTCTCCATTCCACCGGTCAGTTGCACAAGGGCGACGGCAACAATGGGGTGTTTCTTCAAATCACCCATGACTTACAAAATGATCTTCTTATCCCCGGTCAACCCTATAGCTTCGGGGTGCTGATTACAGCCCAGGCGTTGGGTGACCGGCAGGCCCTGGTAGATGCCGGACGTCGGGTGTTGCGAATCCATTTCCAGGGGGATTTGACCGAGGGACTCACTCGTCTTGGGGACGCCATCGGTTGATTGTGGGTAAGCGTTTTTGCCCCTGGAGCGTGTTAAGAAAACCCTCGGTTAGACAAAGTGCCGCGCATGGTGCAAGTAGACATGGGCAAGTCCGGCTGCCAGGAGGAAGCCATGGCGGATAACAGTGCCGTATGATGGAAAAAACAAGCCTCCGTGCCAAACTCAAAGTACAATCAATGAGACGGCCTCTATGATGCGCCTTTTTTAAAGTCAATGCCTGTGAGGACCCCCCTCAAGAGGAGCTGACGATGAACCGGCAAATCACACCGTCCTGGAGGCAGTCCGAGAATTCATTTCTGCCTTTTTGTATCATCCATTCGAAAGCAGGGGATCCAGGGAACGTGCGGTGGGGGATAACCCCATGGAGTTTCGTAGGAATGACGTTAAGGAAGTTGTGCAAAGATCTCATGGTATCCATAATTGAGGATTCACTTGTTTTCTCCGATCTGCGCCGTTGGGAAAGCACCATGGGCCGGACCGTTCGTACATTTTCCCGGTTGCGCCAGCGCGAGCGTACTGTTAACTCAACAAACTAACGTGGGAATCGAGGCTATAACAGAAGTCAGAATTCAGAATTCAGATTCAGGAATCAGAATAAACAAGGATCGGGAATCGCCCGCTCCCAGCGATCCGTTAGATGACTTGACGGTGATTACCTTATCCTACGAAATCGAGATAGTTATCCGGTGTAACCAGTTCAAATGTCGCCCCCGGATATGACTCCGGCCATTTTTTCGGCGGCTTGTCCCGCTGTTTTGACGACCATTTGCACTCGAAACCGAACAGACCGCCATCGCGCTCTTCGACATAGTCAATCTCTTTCCCGTCGTAGGTGCGCCAGAAGTGAAAGGTTCCGTATATCCCGGTGTAGGATCGTTTTTTCAGACGCTCGGCCACCACGAAGTTCTCCCACAGGGCGCCGATGTCATTGCGAGAATCAAGCAGGTTGTAATGGCCGATGACTGCGTTGCGCACCCCGTTGTCCAGGAAGTAGTATTTTGCCTTGCTGGTCACCTCGTTACGCAGATTGCGGCTGAAGCCCCCCACCCGAACAATGACGAAGGCCTTTTCCAGTATGTCCAGATAGCGTCCGACCGTTTTCACATCCAGCTTGACCTGGGTGGCCAGCTCATTCAGCGACACTTCGCTCCCCACCTGAAAGGCGATCAGCTTCAAGAGGTCCACCAGTGTGCGTGATGAGCGGATACGCTCCAACGCCAGCACGTCTTTCAGCAGATAGGAACCGGCCAGTTCCTCCAGCAGTTCGATCTTTTCCTTTCTCCCCTCGGTCACTACAATTTCCGGATATGAGCCGTAGACGAGATAACTCCTCCAACCGTTGGCGCAGGTCGTAACTGTTGAACTTCTGCTTCAACTCCATCTGGCTGATTGGAAAAAGCGTAAGGGTCCGTTTCCGCCCGGTGAGCGGCTCCCCGACCGCCCCTGCCAGGTCGAAGGATGAAGAGCCGGTGGCAATGATCCGCAGATCGGGGAGATGGTCGACCAGGATCTTCAGACCCATGCCGATGCCCGGAATCTGTTGCGCCTCGTCAATGGCCACCAGATCGAACCCCTCGGCGAATGCGACAATCTGCTTCAGATCGCCCGATCCGAGCAGATGGCGGATTCGGACATCGTCCCCCGTTTCCAGACGGTAGCGCAGACCGCAGGAAGCAAGATACGATTTGAGAAGGGTCGTTTTGCCGGCCCTGCGTGGCCCGTATATGATCAGCGCCTTGCCGGGCACGAGAGATGAATCAAGATTTACGGACCGATCTATGAATTCAGTCATTGCAACTCCATAAATTAATATAATTTTATGGAATTGTGCCCCTGATATGTTGCTTTTGCAAGCCATATTCTTGAAAAACCAGTAATGTCCGGTTAAGAAATTGCGTAGCGGAGGATGCAGTAAACTGCGCCACAATGACGATTCTTCGCGCACTTGGCCACAAACTCGAACGCAAATGTTCTTGTCCACCTGCAAAGCATCTGCTATCCATAACCTTCCAGAAAACAATTGCTTATCACCAAAACCCACGCACGAAACTCGAAAGATATTCAATGCGGCGCCTTCCACGATGTGTTTCTTTCTGAAGTCAATACGTTCCAGGGATCCCATCCAAAGGGAGCTGACGATGAGATACGTCAGTATCACTGCTTGGCACCGCCGGTTCCTGTTGCCCTTGTCCATCGCCTTGTTGCCTTTTTTTTACCTTGTGACCCCATCCGCGAGTATGCGATGAAACCGCTCATTCGGCAAGATCCGGCCAGGGTTGTCCGCAAAGTCCTGGATGAATCCTCATGAGAAAGGCTCAAGTGAGTCGATGGCGAAACATGGTGCACCGCCACCGTGAGCGAGATCAGCGAAATGAGCGCCATGGGCCACAATTCCGGCAGCAGGGTGGCGAGCGTCGCGCCTTCCAGAAACACCCGATGGGCGATGGCTATGGCGTAGCGCAATGGGTTGATGAGCGTCAGGAGCTGCACTGACTGCGGGCATGTTGGCGATGGGCGTGCCCAACCCGGAAAGCATGGAGCAGGGCATGATGATCACGAAAGCCCCCAGAAGTGCCTGCTGCATGGTGCTAACCAGCGAGGAGATCATCAGGCCGATGCCCACGGCGGCAATCAAAAACACCAGAATCCCCAGGTAAAGAGTGCCGAGGGAGCCATTGAAAGGGATCTTGAACCAGAAAATGGCCACCAGGACCACCACAGTCGATTGGGTCATGCCCACCATGATGCTGGGAAGGGACTTGCCGATCATGATCTCGAAGGGGCGAAAAGGGGTCACCAGGAGCTGATCGAAGGTCCCCTGTTCCCGTTCCCGGGCCACCGACATGGCCGTGATGATCACGGTTTGAATCAACACCAGCATGCCGAGCAATCCCGGAATCATATACCAGCGGGTTTCCAGATTGGGGTTGTACCAGGAGCGGGTAGCCACCCGTAGCGGTGGCGAAGCGCCGCCATGAGCCTGTTTCCACCTGGCATTGAAGGTTTCCGCGATAGTGTTGAGGTAGTTGAGCGCGGTGCCCGCCGTGTTGGAGTTGCGACTGTCCACAATGACCTGCACGTCGGCCGTCTTCCCTGAGATCAGGCGTCGTCCGAAATCGGCTCCAATCTGAACCACCAGCAGCACCCGCCGGTTGTCGATCAGGTCCGGGATTTCCTTGGAATGTAACAGGTCGGCTACCCTCTGGAACGTGCCTGATCCATCCAATGTTGCCAAAAATTCCCGCGATATGGCGCTGCGGTCCTGATCGTAGACGGCAAACCGCACCCGGTCCAAGTCGTAGGTTGCTGCGTAACCGAAGACCAGAATCTGAATGGTGGGCGGCACAAAAATCGTGAAGCGGCTCCGCGGATCCTTGAGGATGGCCAGGAGTTCCTTGAAGATCAAAGCCAGAATGCGGCGGATGGAATCCATCTCTAGGCAAGCCTCTTTTGAGTCTTCCGGCGGGTGAGCAACAGCAGAATGGCGGCCATTACCGCCAGAACGGCTGAGTTGGGGAGAATGACGCTCCAGACGTTGCCGGCCAAAAACACCGTCTGCAGCAAGGTCACATAGTACCTCGCCGGCAGGAGGTGGGTGATGAGTTGCACGGCACGGGGCATGCTGGCGATATCAAAGATGAACCCTGAGAGAATGAATGCCGGCATGAAGGTGATGACCAGCGCCAATTGGCTGGCGACAAACTGGTTGCGGGTGGCCGAAGAGATGAGCAAGCCGATCCCCAGGGCCACCAGCAGATATAGTGACGAGACCCCGATGAGAACAATCAAGGAGCCCCGCAGCGGCACCTCGAACAGGTAGCGCCCGGCCACCACGGTGAGCATCAGCCCGCCCATACCGAGGATGAAATACGGCACGGTTTTTCCCAGCAGAATCTCGTAAATCCGGACCGGCGTCACAAAAAGCGCCTCCAGGGTGCCTCGTTCCCACTCCCGGGCCATTACCAAAGATGTCAGAAGGGCGCCGATCAAGGTCATGATCAGCACCACCAATCCCGGCACCAGGAAGTAATGACTATCCACCGCATCGTTGTACCAGGTGCGGCTTTGAATTCGAACCGGCCCCGCCGCGGATCCATCCCTGGTTCGAGCTTTTCTTGGCGGCCCAGAGCTTGACCACCCCCTGGGCGTATCCCTGGATGATTCGGGCGCGGTTAGCGTCGACGCCGTAGGCGATGACTTGAACCGGAGCATTCCCCAGTTGCAGTTCTCGGGCAAGGTTGGCACGAAATCGGACGATTGCGTCCACCTTACGGTCCTTCATCCATTCTTCGGCGGTCCTCATTGAGGTAGTGAAAGAGGCCTTGAAGTAGGGTGAAAGCACGAAACCACCGGCCAGGTCCGTGGCATCCGGGGTTGGATTCTCCATGACCACGGCCACGGGAACGTCTCTGACATCCAGGGACAGACCGTATCCAAAAAGTAGGATCAGGATCACCGGCATAACCAGAGCCAGCGCGATGCTGCTGGGATCGCGCATCACCTGCAGCATTTCCTTGCGAATCAGGGAAAGGACGCGACGTGCGGTAGTCCCTGGAGCCGCCCATGCCATTTTGATTCATCTCCAAGCTGGAATGTTTGAAGCATTCAGCCATAGCTCTTAGCGCTTGCAACAACAGGCACTCAAGTACCTGGAACGGCTGCCGCATAAGCCATTGAATTCCATTGTGGCTAACGGCTGACGCTAACTGCCAACTATTCAGCCTCAGGCTGCCTGCCGATCGGCTGCCAAAAGCGAGTCTTCGACGATGGCCAAGAAGGCATTTTCGATGGTGGGTTCCTGCCCTTCGGGTGGCCGTCCCCGCTCGCGGATCTTGGCCGGAGTTCCTTCGGCAAGGATTTCGCCATCCACCATGATGACCATGCGATCGCAATATTCCGCTTCTTCCATAAAATGCGTGGTGATGATGACCGTTACCCCTTGATCGGCGAGGCCGTTGATCCGGTACCAGAATTCACGGCGGGCAAGCGGATCCACACCGGAAGTCGGTTCATCGAGAAAAAGGATCTCTGGTTCATGCATCAGGGCACAGGCCATGGCCAGGCGCTGCTTGTATCCGCCGGGAAGCTGCCCGCTTTCGAGCGTGGCGAAAGATCCCAGTTCGAATTGTTCCAGGGCCCAATCGATACGGTCCCGTTTGCGGCGTCCCCAAATATCATAGGCGCTGGCGAAGAACTCCAGATTCTCGATGACGGTCAACTGGCCATAGAGTGAGAACTTCTGGGCGACGTAGCCAACGTGTTGCCGGGCGGAGGCGCGCGCGTGCCGCAGATTCACGCCGGCAACCCGCAGGGTCCCGGCGCTGGCCGGCAGCAATCCGCAGAGCATCCGAAAGGTGGTGCTCTTGCCGGCCCCATTGGGACCCAGAAGGCCGAAAATCTCGCCGCGATGTACCTTGAAGTTGATGTTCTTCACGGCAAAAAAATCCCCGAACTGTCTCACCAGGTTGTTGACTTCCACCACCACCTCGTGAGGGTCTTGGTTGACCCGCTGTGCAGAAGGATGTGCCGGGGTCTTGGCAACCGGCCATGGACCCCCCCACGGCGCGGCGCAGAAGCACCATGAAACCGTCTTCGAATCGGGGCTCCGCCGGGCGCACCGTCGATCCCGCCAGGATGTCGCTATCCATGGATGTGTCAGGGCCGGTGACAAAGCGGACCTGTTCGCCATCCAAGGTGGCGTCGACCATGCCGGGGGCGCTGACAAGGCGGGCTTGCAGCTGGCGGGGTTTGAGGGCCGCCGGCGGGACCGCACGAAACGCCACGCCGGCCGCTTCGTGGCTGATTTGATGCGGCGGGCCGGCGCCGAGGATCTTCCCCTGATGCAGGACAATGGTCTGGTCGAGGCGTTCGGCTTCGTCCAAATACGAGGTGCTGACCAATACGGTCAACCCTTGTTCCTTTACCAGCCGGGTGATGATCTCCCAGAGGTCGCGGCGCGACACCGGGTCCACGCCCACGGTTGGTTCATCGAGCAGCAACAGTTGCGGGGAGCTCAATAGCGTGCAGGCGAGGCCCAGCTTTTGTTTCATACCGCCGGACAGTTTGCCGGCGAGTCGCGACATGAATCGCCCCAGCCCAGTCATGCGCATGAGTTCCGGATAGCGTTGGGCTCGCACTTCGGGACGAATCCCGTGAAGGTCACCGTAGAGATCCAGATTCTCCTGTACGCTCAGGTCTTCATAGAGGCCGAATTTTTGCGGCATGTAGCCAACCCGCGATTGAACTTCCTGGGGATGAGTGGCGACATCAATGCCCAGGGTGGTGACCGAGCCCGCATCGGCAAAGAGCAACCCAGCCGCCAGGCGAATCAAGGTGGTCTTGCCGGCGCCGTCGGGACCCATCAACCCGGTAATACTCCCGCGTTCTACGTTGAGCGTTACGTCCTGGAGAGCGCACGCGCTGCGGCCGCGTCCCAAGGGAAACGTCTTGGTGACGTCCTGGTAGACAAGCACCCGATCCAGGTCATTTTCGATCCGGCGACTTTCATCAACGGTGCCGATTTCATGCGCCATCGCGGCCTACCTCGGCGGTTTTGTCCGGCGCGCCGGCATCTTGTCCGAGCGGCACCCTGACGGTGGTGGGCATCCCGAGACGCAGCTCATCGGTGGGGTCCTTGACGAAAACCCGGACCTCATACACGAGTGAAGTGCGCAATTCAGTGGTTTCAACCGACTTGGGGGTGAACTCCGCGGTGGGCGAGATGAACCCGATCCAACCTTGATATTGCTTTCCTTGGAAGCTGTCACTGGTGACGGCAGCGATCATGCCCGAGCGGATCTTACCGAGGTCGACCTCGCTTAGATAGGCGCGGACCCACTTGGGGTTGGTGAGCGCAATGGAAAGCACCGGTTTCTGCGGGGATGCCATTTCTCCCGGCTCCAGGATGCGGTTCTGAACAATACCGATGCTGGGAGAAACCAAGGTGGCGTCGGCCAGTTCCCGCTGGATCAGCGCGAGTTGGGCCTTGTAGGCGAGCAAGGTGGCATGGGCCTGGGCGATCTCTTCCTTGCGGGGGCCAGCCAGGGCGAGATCGAGGGTTTTCTGGTTGACCCGTAGCCGAGCCTCGGCCACTTCAACGTTGGTCCTGGCGGTGTCCACATCCTGTTCACTGGTACCGCCGGAGGTGATCACTCGTTTCAGCCGTTCCAGTTTGAGACGGGCATTGGTCAGGTCGGACTGGGCCGATTGAAGATTGGCTCGGGCCTGATCGATCTCCTCGGGGCGCGTGCCATTTTCCAGTCTTTCGACCACGTGGGTTTGAGCCTGGACCTGAGCGGCCGCTTGGGCTTCGGCCGATTTGAGACGATCCATCTCGAGATAACCCACCACCTGGCCGGCCTCGACGCGGTCGCCTTCTTCCACCAGTACCGCAGCGATCCGTTGCGATCCGTTGAAGGCCAAATCCACCTGACGCAGATCGACGTTGCCGTGCAGCACGAGTTCCGAGGCGGTGAGGGAATTACGACGATTACGGTACCAGGCTACGCTCAATGCTGTAACCACACCAACGATCACCAGGATGGCGATGACTTTCTTCATGATGGCGATTCCTCCTTCCTCCCAGCCACCATCCATGCCACGGCATGGCACAAAATGTCAAATTGAAATTTCAATTTAATATTTTAATTTGACAGTCGCGCGTCTCCATGCTAGTTGCAGACTGGGTGGTGCCGGCTGACTCCGGTCAACCCCAGCCTGTCAGCGGCCAGGATTGTACTTTTGGGAATGGAAGTGTCATGGAACCAGCAACCGATCTTTCCGAAAGACCCGATGTAAAAACCCCCCAGGATTTTCGAACCCGCACCAGAATCCTGGAGGCAGCCGGACGGGTGTTTGCGGAAAAGGGATTTTCCCAGGCCACTTCACGCGAGATCTGTGAACTGGCTCAAGCCAACACTGCAGCGGTCAACTACCACTTTGGCAGCAAGGAACAGCTTTATCTGGAAGTGCTGCGCGAAGCCGACCATCGACTCGTGGACCGGCAGGCCATTCAAACCATTCTAGAAACCGGGAGCGCTCCCGAACAAATCATGGAAGAGCTGTTTCGCATGCTGCTCCATTCTTTGGTTGGTTCCGAGTCGCAGTCCTGGACCGTGCGTTTGTTGCTGCGAGAAATGACCGCCCCGACCCAGGCGCTGGCGGAAGTCTTCCAGCACCGCATTCGACCCAACATGATAGCGTGCCGTCAAGTGGTTGCCGGCATCATGAAGCTGCCGACCGACCATCTCGCTGTGATCCGGGGAACCCTCAGCGCCATCTCGCAGTGCATGTTTCTGTTTCAGAACCGCCGTATGGTCGATCTGGCTATTCCCGAATATCAATTGGAGCTGGGAGCGGTCGACCAATTGGCCCGACACATGAGCGTCTTTGCCGTCGGCGGTTTTCGTGCCATCGCCAAGGAAGTCAAAAGAACGGAGTAACCCATGTACCGAGCTTTGCGACCTCCCCAACTTCATTACGGGATTGGTCCTCATCCAGTTTCGGTCCAAGCCCTCCACTCCCTGGGTGGGAGGGGCTGGGGGAGGGGGTTGACGAAAGCCCGTTTTCACCCCCACCTAACCACCCCCATCAAGGGGGAGGAACAGGTTGCAGACTCTGGCCCAATTGTACTGCCTTTGTTGGCCAGGCTCTTGCCTTGGTTGCTTCTGCTGTACGGCTGTGCGGTGGGGCCCAACTTCGCTCCGCCCTCGGTTCCTCAATCCCAAGCTTGGCAGACTACGCCGGGAGTATCCACGGCGCAACCCGATGCGGCCTGGTGGCAAAAGCTCAATGATCCGATCCTGGTAACTTGCATCGAGAGGGCCGTTGCCAACAACCAGGATCTCAAGGCTGCCGCGGCGCGGGTGCGGGAAGCTCGAGCCCGCCGCGGCATCGCGGCCGCGGACCTGTGGCCCTCGGTCAAGAGCAACGCCGGCTACACGCATTCGCGTTCCAGCGAAAACGCTGGCTTCATCGCCATCGTACCCTTTCCCATCGAGGTGGATCAGGACCTCCATCAGATCGGATTTGATGCCAACTGGGAACTGGATATCTTCGGCGGCCGGCGCCGGTCGGTGGAGGCGGCCACGGCGCGAACCCAAGCGTCGGTGGACAGCCTCGATGACGTGTTGTTATCCATCATGGCGGAAGTGGCAAGGAATTACGTGGCCTTGCGAGGGGCTCAGCGGCAACTGGCGGTGGCCGAGAGCAACAGCAGGATTCAAGCGGACACCCTGGCCGTTGTGGAGAGCAAGTTCGCCGCCAAAATCGGCTCCGAACTCGAGGTCGAACAGGCTCGGGCCCAGCTGGAACAGACCCGGTCCACCATTCCGCCGCTGCGCGCCGCCATCCGGGCCGCTGCATACAGTATCGCGGTACTGACCGGTGACCTTCCGGCGGCATTGCTGGATGAACTGCTCCAATCGCAACCCATTCCGGCTCCCCCGGATGTGGTCCCGGTTGGCCTGCCTTCGGATCTGTTGCGCCGCCGGCCGGACCTACGCCAGGCGGAGAGGGACCTGCATGCGGCCACGGCTGATATCGGTGTCGCCACCGCCGATCTGTTTCCGCGGTTTTACCTGACTGGCGCTACAAGCTTTCAGAGCATGAACTTCGTCGACCTGTTTCGGGCCAACAGCTTCGCCTGGTCCCTGGGACCCAGTGTCGTGTGGCCGGTTTTTCAGGGCGGTCGCATCCGATCCAACATCGCATTGAACGAGGCCAAGCGCGATGAGGTCCTCGCCAACTACCGCCAGGCGGTCCTCAAGGCCCTCAAGGAAGTCGAAACGTCGCTGGTCAATTATGCGGAACGCCAGATCGAGCGGGATCGGTTGGCGACTTCGTTCCAGTCGCAGGCGCGGGCGGTGCAGATGGCCCGGGCGCAGTACCGGGAAGGACTCAAGGATTTTCAGACGGTGCTGGATGCCGAACGTCGGCTCAACGAAGTGGAAAACAGCCTGGCGGTGAGCGAAACGCGCGTGGTTACCGAACTCATCGGCTTGTACAAGGCCCTTGGTGGGGGCTGGGAAGTAATGGAAACCAAACCTGATGGTCTCGCAAGAAGTGGAACGGCTCCACTTCCTGTCATTCCGGCAATCCTGCCCTGTCCTGCCGACGGCAGGACAGAATCCAGGAATTTTAAGTAGTTATAGCTTCACCGGCCCCCGGATTCCGCTGGAATGACGTCTCGGAGTGTGTCCAAGTAGTCACTCAATTCTGTCACCCCGGCGAATGCCGGGGTCCAGGAGAGCTCTGCAAAACCTGGATTCCGGCTTCCGCCGGAATGACGTGGTAGATATCATACTGCCTTTTTCGACATGCTCTCAAGGCGATTATGCCAAACCCATGGGACATGGAACCGACCCACCCGCAATACTTGACCGTCCGAGTGGCTCCTGTGCCGGTAGACCCTACCGGAGATCACCGATCAGCCGTTGGTATTCCGTTGAACTCGTGAGGATTCGTCGAGCCGCATCCCGCAGTTGGTCCACCTCTTCCGGTTTCAGAACAAATGAGGTGGGAAGCCGCTTGAAGTAGGTGCGTTCGGCTTCATCGTCCAAGGCGTCGAACTTCACTTGCACAAGATAGAACTCGATATCGCCGCAGGAACCAGGCTTTGTGGAGATTGGCCCGGGACCGCATCGTCCCTTGCGGATTTCATCGGCCCACCGGGAGAAGCTTTCACTCAGCAGCGCCACTGTTTCCATGTTGTAGCGCTCGATGGCGATGGACGAGTAGGAATCGAGCATGGCGCCAAAGGGAGGTATTTGTTCCCGACGGTCCCATTTGTCGTCGATTGCGGTCTCGGCATTGACCACCACGAAGACGATCTTGTGAACATTTTCCATCTTGGCGTATTTCAAGGCGCCCCAGACACTGCCCGCGAGGGTGACACGCTCCAGGGCGGCACGAAGGCCCAGGTTGTCGGCCACCCCGCCATCCACCAGGTGGAGATAGGGTTTCTTCTTGGAATCCAGGAAGGGCAACATGTTGTTGGCGAGGTCCAGACGGCGGCTTGATACGTCCCTCGGCGGTTTCATCGCCTCCGCAAGTGCCTCGGGCATATGGAAGCCACAGCTGCCGGCGTAATTGCGCAAGGTGATGGGACTGAGTACCATGGGCACGGCCGACGAAGCCGCGCACGCCCGGGCGACGGGAAAAGTGGATAGGTCGGCACAGATGAGATCGAAAGCGTCCTGAGTAAAGGAGATTCGTGTTCCATGGACCATGTCCGTGGCGTTGATGACGATCATGGGCTCTTTTTGGGCCAGCAGGTCGCCAAAGGTCTTCCCGTCGAAGACATGCTTGTTGTAGTAATCCGATGCCAGGTCACTGCGATCATAGTATGCGGAAAAGAGCTTCCCCCAGTTGATGGGGTTAAAGAGCGTAGCGCGGGCGAGATCCCCCTGGATGTTCTTCTTCAGAAACCTGGATTCGAAATCCTCAAAGATACGGTCTCTGAAGAGGCCGTAGTAGGCCGCTGTGAAGCTCCCGCCGGAAACGCCGGAGATCCAGTCCACCTCGTCCAGCAGGCGCCGTTGACGCCCACCAATGGTGACCGGTGTATCCCTGAATGTTTCCAGGACCCCATAAGAAAAGGCGGCAGCCCGGGTCCCCCCACCGGAAAAGCTCAGCAGAACCAGCAGTTGGTCCTCGTTCGCAGGATCAATGACATTTCTGCCGCGGTAGCCCACCTGGGGATCGTATTGGTTGATGGACTGGTTGACGGGATAGTGGGCGCAACCGACCGCTGAAACGACAAAGATCATCGCACAAACCCAGGGCAAGAGCCGCCTAGCTAGCCGAAACCAACCGCTTGTGCAAGAGAGCTCCTCTGCAGCCTCATACATCGCGAATCTTCTCATTATGATCATCGTGTCGTCCTTTCTAGTATGAGGTGGGTTGTGAACCCGGCGGTCACCAAGTCGCGCCGAGTGTTTCCTGCGCCAGTGGAATTTTCACGCGCCATCAGGGAACAGCTCCTTGGGGCCATCACCTGACCTCATTATAGAAGCTGTAGTCGGTTGAGATCCGACGCTGATGATTCCCCTCGTCGATTCTCAGCAGACGTTACAGCCCGCTGCCCCAGCGGTATTGCCAGACAATCCCGACCAGCTTGAAATCGCTCCCAGTGCTGGTGTATACGCCGCTGCTGGCGTAAGAGCTTGATCGAGTTGTTTCGGTTCACGGGCAACGCAAGTGTGGCGCCCACTCGCCAGTTGTTGTCTACATCATCGCTCCGCACGCCGTCTATTGCAGTCCGCCCGCCGTAGTCCCAAGTCCCGCTCAACGCGGCCCAAATACCACGTCCAAAGTTGTAGGTGGCGTGTAACTGCGTGGAGTAGACGGGATCCTGCTCAAACGTTTTGCCGCCGAGGTAGTCATCATTGCTGGTGAAGAAGACCACCCCGGTGGAAAGCTCAACCGTAACAGGCCCCAAGGCCTTGGAGATTCCAATGTCGGGCTTGACAAACCAGCGGTTGTTGCCAAGGTTCACCAGCTTGTCTTGATCATACTGCCCAAGGGGCGGAGATACCTGAAGGCTTGCCCCGATGATCAAATCCTGCTGATAGTTGGCAAATTCCTCCACTGACAGCGCCGGGGCGCCATAGAAATTGACCGAAAAACGGAAGCGCGGGTCGTGCAACCCGGAAACATGGCGTTCTCTCGGCTGCCCCTGGTACCGCGCGGTCCCTGACAGTTGGGAATAGGGCAGGATGACATCGAACTTCCCTGATTTGCCCCACACGTCCAGTGATCGAGCATAAGCCAGGACGGCGGTATGCATCTGGAGTTGAGCGTCCTTGATCGGCGATGAAGCCGCGGTGGACAACCCGCCATCCGAATAGGAATAGCCCGCGAGCAAGAAATTGACTCCGACCGGCGTATTGACATAGGACCTCGGCTCGATCTCGGCGGCATGCGCTTGCGCAGCCAAGAACCAGAACACAATTGCGGCACAAAGAAGACCATGAACGCTGTTTCATGCCCGACCAGCTTCCAGGATGGGCTGAGAGATAGCGACACGGCATAAACACCATTCCCGTCTATTCCAGTTCGAGACGAAACATTTCAACTTCCAGGCCGATGAACGCATCAGGCCTGCTCTTTTTCGCTCCGGCAGGCGAGGTAAACGCGAACACATTCCCCACTGGTTTGCGTGAGTCTTCTTTTCTACTTCATAGGTTTCTCGACGACAATGTAGACTAGATTATTGCCTTGAGTCGCTGCCCTGTAATAAGCACCCGAGCAGCTGGAATAGCTGCACTTCGTTGGCTACGACCGTGGTGCAACCGGAGGGTAACGATTGCACCACCGGTTCCAATCGGGACAGACGATGAGGGCGAGGTTACCACGACCACCGTGGAAGGTGGTGGTGCCGAGGCAACCGCGGCTGTCGTTGTTGCCACTGCCGCTCCAGTGGCGACCGCTCGGTAGCGACCACTCTCCGTGTTGTGCGCCGGGCCACACCCGCGGCACTGACGGGAGTGCGGGGAGCACCAACAATTGCTTGCGCCTCCTTCACAAAACTGACCTGTGGCGAGGTTTCCACCACAAAATCAACGCCAAACATAAACATCAGGGCAGATACGAATACCAACACCCTACAAGCAATCTTCATAATCCCTCTCCTTTCTTGGTCTAGCGGCTGGACATCCCGCCGCTGGTGAGACGGATGAAATCAATCTTCTGAGCATCTTTGGGCGGCACGAAAGTGAATTGGCCATCTCGTTAGTCTGGGTGACATATTCCAGCCTTTGATCGTCACAGTAAATTGGGGCGCCCCTGTCATCCATTTTGAGGTGACGATGAATTTCTTGGGCAAAGGCTTGTCGCCGTCTTCTATCCAGATCTGCCAATCAACCTCATTCCCTCGAAACGCAAGATGATGGCACTTGATCCCTCCAACGACGCTCACGCCAACGTAGAAGCCCGATACGACATCTTCGGTGAGAATACCATAGGCGTTCGTGTAGATGAGATCGCCTCCGGGGGCATACACGCCCAAGGATTCTCTGGCAAAGTCGATGGTTTCATCTATGGTCGGCGGAGCCTCAACCGAGGAATAGTAGTTGTAGTCTTTGTGATAGAGGGTAAGGGTCTTTCCGTCATAATAGAATTCCTGGTTGACGATATCCCCCTTGCGGTCGGCTCGCAGTTTGTTCGGACGTTTCATGAAGAGCTCCGCTGGATTGATGTACTGGATTTTCTCGCCCGACCTGAGGACAACCTCGAGGCTGTTTTCCGTTTGAACACTGAACTGTTGAATCCCACCCAGGTAGTCGCTCATTTTCCGCAAGAGCTGATCGGCCTTGGGCTCAATAGCAGAGGACTGACCACTACTGAAAACCGGCAACCCACCAATCACGGCGAACACCAAAGCGGTGATCACCAAAGGCACTCTCCAATTCCTGCCAACATTCCTCATAACGACTTCCTCCGTGAATAGGGGTTTTTTCTGACCGGCACATTCGCACGGCTGGCAGATCCGGATAGCCCAGCCAAGGGTTATCCGGGTCTCCTCATGATTCCACTCGCTCACCTTGTTGTTGTGCTAGGCCCAAACAAGCCGCTTCTGGCCTTCTGGCGAGAGCTCTGGGCAGCCTCGGCGCTTAGCGCCTCCCGACTCTGTTCACGGGTCCGCCGCGGTTCATGGGCGCGGCTCCCACACCCGGCGCCCCCCCCGCTCCGCGCCCCGTGCCCCCCAACGGTGGAACGCCGGGCTACACCGGCATAGCTGACCGGCGTCGCCGGCCGGCCCACGACCGCTTCCGCAATGGCAATCATATTTCCGTTGAGACGTCGGCCGGATTTCGCCATTCCAGGCCCATACGGCAGCAGCAAGGCCAAGCATGAGCACGTACTTGCGTATACTGTGTCTCATTGGTTTACTCCTTCCGTTGCATCTTGCGGTAATTCGTCAAATTCGATGAGAGCATCAGGGCTGAGCTTTTTCGCTCCGGCAGGCGGGGTGAACGTGAAGGCATCCCCTGCTGGCTCGACGTCGGTTTTCCAGCTCTTGACGCGAAGAGTGTATTGTGGTGCGCTGTTCATGGTCTTGCTGGTGATCACAATCTTGCGCGGGATGGGTCTCTTACCCACCTCCACCCAGAGCTGCCAGTCGGTATCGAAGTTGCGGAAGGCTAGGTGCTCGCATTCCACTCCATCGATGACGCCACGCCCAATATGCTTGGCTTCCTTGACCCCGGCAACGAGGACATCATACGAATTCGACAGGAGAAGGTCGGCGAACGGCAGGGCGATACCATGGCCCGCCCTCAGGGCTTCGAACAGCTGGTCCACGGTGCCCGGAGCATCGACTTGAGCGTAGCTGTTGACGTGCTTGCCGTAGACACTCACGGCCTTGCCGTCGAAGAACAGCGCCACATCCGCATAACCGCCCACCCGATGTGCGCGCAGCTTGTCCGGGCGGCTCAACAGCGCCTCGCCGGAATTGGTGAACTGGATTTTCTCCAGTTGTGGCGTGATGACTTCGATATCGCTGTCAAATGTGAGTTCGATCGTTTTCTGACTGCTCACATAATCCGACATTGCCCTGAGGATGGACTTTGCATCGCTTCCCTGCGGCTGAGCCCTGGCCGGCGCTGCCGTAAGTGTCGCCACCAGGACTGACGCCAGCATTGCGAATTGAATCATCTTTGTGTTCATGAGCTTTCTCCTTACGATTTGGGTTTCTCCATGCTCCATCACGCTCAGCACGCCCCCTCCGACTACTTCCCCTTGCCCGGGACCCTATCCCTGGCGAGGGCAAACTGCGAGAGGCTGAGAACTAAGTCGAGGGGGCACAGCCATCCACCGACGTGCTTCACTTTGATTTGCCCTTGCAGACCGAGTCTGGACTACGGCTTGAAGTTGCTGTAGGGGCCGCCCGCGCGGTCGTAGGTGTTGCCGAAGTCGTCCTGCGTGATGTGCGCGATGCCGTCCTTGTCCGGGGTGAGGATCAGGTCCTGCTCGAGCACCGGCGCCCGGAACTTCCAGCCCGGGGGAAGCTTCAGGCGGCTGCCGAGGGTCCCGAGCTCGTCGAACTTCTGATCCGGATGGGTGATGAGGCTGAAGGACTTCATGACCCACGGGTTGCCCTCCGGGTCATCCAGGACGAACACCTGCTTGCCCTTGTCGAAGCCGAACCTGGTGTGGCGCCCGACGGTGATGTTCTTGTAGTCGGCCTCACCGGGCTTCGTGCTGATGCCCTTCATATCCAGCCAGTTCACCCAGCGTGCTTTCATGCCGCCGAAGTCCAGCTCCTTGCCCATCTCGACCTCGATCCAGTCCAGCGTCCAGAAGCGGGGACCGTTCTTGAACGAGGCAAGCACGTGGTACTGGTCCTTCAGCTCACTTGACGTCGACCTTGTCCAGCAGCGCCGCGGGACATGAATCCCCGGTGGTCGTCGCCGCCGTTGAGACCCCAGGTGTTGTAGACGTTCGCCTTGAGGTCCTTGGTGATCGCGTTCCCGCCGATGAGGAACATCTCGGTGTAGCGGTGCCCGCGCGTATCCTTGAACGTGAACGGCTTCGCGTCAGCGCCGTCGTTCGGCAAGGTCACGACCAGCTTGGGATACACGACGATGGCCGCGACGGCGATGATGGCGGCGACGATGCCGACCGCCCATTTGATGTTCTTGCTCATTCCCATGGTTCCCTCCTTGTGTCAGAAGAGTTGCGTTGTCGATCTGGGCGCCGCCTTCGCAACGCCCCTGTTCACTGGGCGTTCGCGCGCTCGTGTCATCACTGCACCTTCCTTACCGGCGGAATCTTGTAGGTGCCGTCGAGCACCACCTTCTTCGGCCAGTAGTTGCGCACCGTGAGGCTGAACGGCCCGCTTGCGGGAGCGGGCAGCCAGTTGGCTTCCTTGTCCGCGCCCGGCGAGCTCGCCTGGATGTAGAGATCGAGCGAGCCATCGGGGTTGAACTTGAGCGGCATCCACGTGGCCAGGTTGTAGCGGTTGATGGCGTTCGGCACGTAGTAGCCCTGCGGGTCGTACATCGACAGCGACCAGGTGGCGTTGGTGGGCGGCGTCTGGCCCTTGTCGAAATGCAGGACGTAGCGGTTGGCGCCGTCCAGCGGCTTGCTGTCGCCGTCGTCGAACGCCGTCGGGTACACCACGTCGTCCGGCCGGATTCCGCCGAGTCCGATCAGGGCGATGCCGGCGCGGGTCTTGTAGTCGGTGCCGTAGTTGGCGAAATTCTTCGGGATCACGATCCAGCCGTTCTCGGTCTTCAGTTTCTTCACGCCTTTCTGCAGCATCTCGAACGCGCCCATCGCACGCTGCAAGCCCTTGGCGGTGTCCGGATCGACCTTGCCGATGTCGAAGTCCTTCCCGGGCTCGATGCCGAGCTTCTTCAGCTTCTCGACCATCGGCGCGTCGGCGGGGGCCGGGGGGTTGTCCTTCATCAGCCGCGCGAGCCGTCCGAAGAAGGCGCTGGCGTCCATCTTCTGCACCTGCGCGGCGGCGGGGTCTTGGTGTCGACGCCCGCGGCGACCGGCACCTCGGCGGGCGGCGTGTAGGGCCGACCCCAGGCGCTGAGCGGCGTCAGCTTGTATTGCTTCTGCAGCGCGTTCACCACCGCGTAGTCCTGCGGGCCCGTTCGCCTGCATCTGCCCGTTGACCCACACGAAGCGCGTCGGCGACCGGAAGACCTGTTTGACATCGGCGGGCGGCGTGCCCTGCCAGCCAGGCCCGGCGATCAGGAAGTTCGCCGCGCCGGTTCCGGTGTTGCGCTTGCCGATGGACGTGAAGACGTTGCTCCACATGTCGAACAGCGCGATGACGTAGTAGCGCCCGTCGGTGTCCGGCACCGAGAGCACGAGCGGTTCCTTGTCGAGGTCCGCCCAGGCCACGCGAACAGCGTGTCGAGGCCCGTCCGCGACGACCGCCCGGAACGAGGCGTCCGGGTACTTCGTCATGACGGAGAACTGGTTGACCGGGGCGGTGATCTCGCCGGCGGTGGGCACCGCCGTCGCCGCGTCCTTGGTGAGATCCATCATGATCAGCGGAAAGCCGTAGATGTAGGCCTGCAGGCCGTAGAGCCACGGCCGGCCTTCCTTCAGCGCCCACCAACCGCCGGCCGACGCGATCAGTACCGCGCAGATCAAGGCCAGCGTCCATCGTTTCGCGCGTCGTCGGTTACTTGGGTGTTTGCTGTCATCGTCGCAAGCCTCCGAATGCCTGGTCTCGCAAGTCACGAGCGCCAGAGTGCCATTTACGGCGCGCGCTTCACTGCCGGCGGTTTCCAAGTGCCGTCCAGGATGGAGGGCGGCGTTTGCGTCGGCCAGTAGAGGCGCAGCATCGGGATGAATTTCCCCTTCGGGGCCGGCAGCCAGTTGGCTTCCTTGTCCGGGCCGGGTGATTCCGCCTGGAGATACAGGTCCACCGAGCCGTCCGGGTTGGTGACGAAGCGTGTTGCGCTGGCTCAGGTTGTAACGGTTGATGGGGTTCGGCACGAAGAAGAACTCCGGGTCGTACATGGTCAGCGACCAGAAGCCTTTGACCGGCGGCATCTGGCCCTTCTCGAAGCGCATGACGTACTTGTGCGCGGCGCCGTCGTAGGTCTTGCCGTCGGCGTCCTTCTCCGAAAACGGGTACACCGCGTCCTGCGGGAAGTTCAAACCCGGGACCGATGAGCGTGACCATCGCCCGCTGTTCATAGTCGGTGCCGTAACTGCCGGCGTTGCTGGTCCAGTAGAGCCAGCCGTTGACCGGCTTCTTGGCTCTTCATGGTATTCGACCATTTCCAGGAGCGCCAGCTTCGGGATCGAGCTTCTGGCCCAAGCACCGGCAGCTTGCTGCGGTCGAATTCCTGTCCCGGCACGATTCCGATCTTGGCCATCCGCGCCACGATCGGCGCGTCCTCCGGTTTCGGCGGGTTGGTCTTCAGCAGCTTGGCGAGGTAGCTGAAAAACTCGTCCAGCGGGCAGGTCGTTGACCTGTTTGCGGACCGCCTTCTTCATGTCGAATTTCTCATCCACCACGCCGGGCGGCGGCGTGTAGGGCTTGCCGTAGGCGCTGAGGGGAACGGACTCGATACTGATCCTGCAGCGCGTGGACGGCCTGGTAGTCCTCCGGCGTGCCGGTGCAGTAGATGCGCCCGCAAATCCACACCAGCGCGGTGGGCGACTTGACCTGCGTCACGCCTTCGGGCACCGTGCCCGACCAACCCGGCCCGGTGATGACATACTTCTGGGCCTTGCCCCCGGTGGCGCGCGAGCCGGCCACATGGAACACCTCGTTGTAACCGCTCAACATCGGCATGATGTAGAAGCGGTCGCCCATGTCGGGAATGCTGAACACCCACGGCTCGGCTGGAAACATCGTACCAGACCATCGTGTACATGGTGTCCGCATTGGGCGCGGCGGCGCCGTTGTTGTCCACGGCCGGGTAGGCCCGCATCTTGATGAGCTGTCCCATGGGCGCGTGCGCGTCATCCGGCACGCGCACATTGGTCTGTTGCCGGCGCGTCATGTCCATCGTGACCAGCGGATAACCGTAGATGTAGGCCTCCCGGACGATCTTCGTGTTTCGGGTTGCCGGATGAAGAGCCCTATGGCTATGGCGATGGCAATGAGCGCCACGGCCGCAATGAGGAGTTTGCGGTGGGACTTTTTCAAGTTTGTGTCCTTGCTATTGGATTTTGTTGGTTGACGAGAACCATCTTTCCATCGGGTCAATCCGACAGCGCTTTTTTGTGGGCAGCCTCCGCGCGGAGCTTGTGCTCCTCGGCTCTGTCAGCCGCCTTCATTTCCTTCAGGTCGATGGTGACCTTGTGTATCTTGCCGGTGAATTTGTACGGCGCCGCCATGCCATAGTCCTCGGTGACAGGCGTCTCCCCGTCTTCTCCGACATCAGCCCCTTCGTCGGCCGAGAAAGCCATCGGCTGCGTCCTTTCGATCCGTCCTTCGGCAACCTTCTTGTCGTTGACAAAGATGGTTCCCACACCTCCCTTGCCGAGGCCCGCACCGTCATAGGCGAACTCATAGCGGATCGTCGCCTTCCCGGCGGGCACCGCTTCGTTGGCGGCAACGGTGAAACGCTGCAAGCTCAGGAAGTTGTAGGTGTAGGTCGGCTTGCCATCCTTCAGATAGAGGCTCCAGCCACCGAACCGCCCGGCCTGGGCGAGGACCACGCCCTTGGCACCACCCTCGGGGATGGTGACCTCGGCCGTTATCGTGTGGGAGCGGTTCTTCGTGTTGATGAACACATTCTCGGACATGCCTATCATGCCTTCGTAGACCGTGAGCGAGGTGCGCCCCGCCATGAGGTCCGGTCTGCCGACCAGGGCAGCATTCATGCGCTCGAGACTGCGGTCATCGATAGGCAGCACGTTGTACTTTGCCGCTTCCTTCATGAATAGATCTTGCATTGCCTTGAGCTTATCCGAATTCCTCGCGGCCAGGTCGTTTGTCAGGCTGAAGTCGGTCCGAGTGTCGTAGAGCTCCCAGGTATCCTTGTCGAGCGCAGCCCGTGGCTTCATTTCCCATGCCGCCCGATGTACGGTACCGGCCAGCCAGCCGTCGTGGTAGATGGCACGGTTGCCGAAGATCTCGAAGTACTGGGTCAGGTGTCGGTCCTTGGCCTGGGGATCATTAAAGGAGTACAGCATGCTCACCCCTTCGATCGGGGTCTGGGGGACACCGTTCACCACCTTCGGCTCCGGCAGACCCGCAGCTTCCAGGATGGTGGGGGCAATGTCAATGACATGGTGCCATTGCGAACGGACCTCGCCCTTGGCCTTGATGGACTTGGGCCAATGGACCACCATCCCGTTTCGAGTTCCGCCATAGCTCGATGCCACCTGCTTGGTCCAGGTAAAGGGCGTATCCCCGGCAACAGCCCATCCCGCGGCATAGTGGCTGTACGTGGTTGGGCCGCCAAGTTCATCGTAGTGTTTCAAGACGTCCTGGACCGTTTCATGCACCCCGTTGAAGTAGGTCATCTCGTTGAATAGACCATTCATGCCGCCTTCAGCGCTGGCGCCGTTATCGCCGACGATGTAGAAGACCAGCGTGTTGTCGAGCTGACCCATGTCGCCGATAGCGTCGACGAGTCGTCCGATCTCGATGTCCGTGTACTCGCCAAATCCGGCGAACACCTCCATCTGGCGGGCAAAGAGCTTCTTTTCATCCGCGGACAGCTTGTCCCAGTCCTTGATGGCCTCGGGTTTCGGCGCCAGCTTCGTGCTCGCGGGCACCACCCCCAGCTTGATCTGGCGGGCGAGGGTCTCTTCGCGGAGCTTGTCCCACCCCTGGTCGAACTTGCCCTGGTACTTGGCGATCCATTCCTTGGGCACCTGGTGCGGCGCATGGGTTGCCCCCGGTGCAAAGTAGATGAAGAACGGCTTGTCCGGAGTCAGCGCCTTCACCGATTGCATCCACTTGATCGCCTGATTCGTCATGTCGGTCATGAAGTGGTAATTGGGATCATTTGGTACCTCGACCTTGGTCATGCCGTCGTAGATGGCCGGTGACCACTGGTTCGTTTCTCCACCCATGAAGCCGTAGAACTTGTCGAAGCCGTTGCGGGTCGGCCAGCGGTCGGTCGGTCCGGAAGGGCTGACTTCCCAGGCGGCGGTTTCGTGAGTTCTTCCCGAATGCAGCGGTGGTGTAGCCGTTGTACCGCAGCATCATTGCCAACGGGGCCACACTCTCGGGACGCTGCCCGGTGTTGCCCGGGAAAGGCCGTGGCGGTCTCCATGATCGAGCCCGTGTTGTTCGTATGGTGATTGCGCCCGGTAAGGAGAGCTGCCCGGGTCGGTGAACACAGGGCGGTCGTGTGGAACTGGTTGTAGCGGAGACCATTCTTGGCCAGACGGTCCACGGTCGGCATGTTGAGGGGGCCGCCGAAGGCAGCCGGACTGGCCGAACCCCATGTCATCGATCAACACGATGAGCACGTTGGGGGCGCTTGCCGGGGCCTTGACCTCGAACCGCGGTGGTGGCGGCGGGGCATTCCGAACATCCAACACGGTGCTGTGCGGGTACTGGGGCTCCGGGACCGGCAGGGTGGTGCGATCCGGTGCAGTCTGCGCTGTGGCTGTTGCCGCGCACACCACCGCCATGACAGCAACGGTGACCAGCAAGATTGCCGACAGTGTAATCTTTGACTTCATCTGCCTCTCCTTTCGTGCATTCGATTCAGTTCACGTGTAGGCTGCTGATCAATCTGCTTGTTGCCGGTACTTCCATGTCCCGCAACAAGGCTCAGCTGGCGCTGACAATTAGTAACGCTCTAACAACCCTTCTTGACTCATCCGCTCGACGGGGGGAGGTTCAGGTGGGGGCGCATGCTTTTAGCGCCGTGCTCCAGCCCCTTTTGCTATGGCTTCTTACCCTGGCTCAGGCCCATCTGACGCCGAGGGCGGTGACGGACCGGGCTTTGGAGCCTCTGCGGGGCGAGCCTCGGTATCGCGCAGCAGCTGCACCTCCCGCTGTGGAAAGGGAAACTGCATCCAGGCTTCCTGCACTGCATCGTAAAGGGCAACCCCCAGGTCGCTACGGATCTGCGACCAGTCGTCGAACTCGTCCGTCCAGGCCCGCAGCTCAAAATTGATGGAACTGTCGCCATAACCCGTGAACAGCGCCCGGGGCGGGGGATGGCGCAAGACGCGCGGGTGTGTCAGAGCCACCGTTTCCATCAGTTCGATCACCTTTTGGGGCGCCGCTCCATAGTTCACGCCCACCGGCAGATCAATGCGCCGCATACGATCGCCCAGCGTCCAGTTGGTCAGCTGCTCCGTGACCAACTGGGCGTTCGGGACTATGATGTCGGCCCCCTGTTTGGTCCGCACCTTGCTAGCGCGGATGCCGATGTGGCGTACGTCGCCCACCAGATTGCCGACCTCGATGGTGTCCCCGACGTGGATCGGTCGCTCGAAGAGGAGAATCAGCCCCGAGACGAAGTTGTTCACCACGCTCTGCAGCCCAAAGCCGATGCCCACACCGAATGCACCGGCCAGCACGGTGACTTTGTTGAGGTCCATCCCCGAGCGCCGCCAGCCCCAGTACGAACCCGACAACCAGGATCAGGTAATGCAGCAGGCTGGAGACAGCGTAGGACAGGCCGCTCGCAATCCGCGTCCGGGGGTAAATGTCCTCCCGGAGCACGAAGCGGATCAAGGCGGAAAACAGGTAGGATGCCCACACCGTGAGGACGAAGGCCAACACATCACCCAGGGAGATGCTCAGCGAACCATGCTGCAGCTTGGTGAAGAGAATGGCTCCGGCCAGCGACCGCGCAGGCTCCAGAAGACCCACATAATCCAGAGAGCGATTCACCCATGTGACGACCGCAACCAAAGTCAATACCTGGTGGCTGCGGTGTGCCAGGGATTCAGCATGGTGCTGAACCATGTACAAACGGCGGAGCGGCCAAACGTGCAGGGTGAAGGCCAGCAGCCCGCTCACCACCCGGAGAACGCTGTACAACTCCACGGCCAAAACGCCCACGACTAGAAGACCGGACACCAACAGTCGGGCCAGGCGCAGATAGCCAAGAACTCCAGCTGCGAACCCTCCGGCGAGGATGATCAGGACGAGGAAACTACCGGTCTGGAAGGCGCGCAGCCGTGCGACCCCAGAAATCACCTGGGTGCTGGGGCGGCGCAAGCCTCCGTAGCCCAGTGACCAGCCCAACAAAACCATCCCGGCGAACGCCTCCGACAGCAACACCGCCTGTTCCAGCGGCGGAGCACCGGATAGTGCTTGACGCAAGGTATCGACGGCAAACAGTATCGCCAGGGTGTAAAGCCAGGGAATCAGCTTCGAGCTGGCGACTTGCCGGGTCAGCCGGATCATGGGGAGAAGCGCCAGGATGGCGGACAGTTGCCGCACCATGGCGGGGACCGGCCATATGGGCCCTGAACCGAGCGCTAAAGGAACCAGCAGTGCCGCGGCGTAGGGATAATCAAACACGGTGGTGTAAGGTAAGCGACTCTTGCCTTCTTCAGACCAACGCGCGATCTGTCGCCGCGCGGCGCCAAACAGCACCGCCAACACCGCAAAGAGCGCGATCTGCAGAGCTATTCCCGAGGAGGAATGGCGGATGTGGCGGCCGAAGACCTCCCTGTAAAAATCAGCCGTTCCGCCAACCTTGGTACCGAGAGTTGCCAGAGAAGTATCCCACAGATGGGGGTTCCAAATCGGCGGCCCGTCCTGCGTCAGGATGCCCGCCACGGCTTCCTGCTGGGCCTGGGCGAAACGCGCCAACATGGTCTCGCAGCGGGCCACCTCCTGAGCGACGGCGCTTTGAAGGTCGAGCACCCGGGCATGTTGCGCCTGCAGTGCCGGTCGCGCCGCCTCAAGGTCGGCAATGGTCGCCCGGATCTCCTGAAGGATCGGCCCGGGCGCGTTGGCCGCTTCTGCCGCATCACGGGTTTTGGCCCAGGTCTCTTGCAGGTTTGCCAGTTGGTCCAGTGCTTTCTGCAGGTGGGTGGCGCGCCCTGTCAGTAGAGTCAGCCGTTGGCTCGTCTGCCGCTGCACCTGCTGCCATATCTCCTGCACCGACTGGAGAATCTTGAGAGTGGGGGTCCCTTCGAGGATGGTGGCGGTCGCGGCAAAGTCCCGGTTGCCCTGCTCGCGGACCTTGATGAGCTGCTCCTGGATCCGCTTGATTTCAGGGCCGTAGGCGAGGAGTTCGGTGTTGAGAGAGCGGAGGAGGTTGGATACCCCCCTCGACTGCAACGTGACCTCCGCCACCGGGATTGGCGCGGGAGATGCCGGTGATGGAGCAGGGGGTGGCTGGACCTCCATGGCCTTTTGCGCGACCGCCATGCCATGCGGGAGCAGAAGGCACAAGAGGATAGCGGTCATGGTCATGGCCATGGTGTTCTGCACGGAACGCAGGTTCATACTATACCCGTCAAATATTGAAGGTTTCATTTTCTTGTGGGAGCGATCTGCAGCCACGATGGGAGTCAGAATCGCATTCCTGACCAGCCATCGTAATACCCCGTTTCTGTCTCCTCCCCCTCCCCAGCTTCAAAACACCCATACGGCCTTGAACCAGACGCCATCGCCCTGGAGACGTTTGGAGACATCGATTTCGGGGAGCCATTTGACTTCGAACAGGAGGTTCTTGCTGGGGGTAATGAAGTTGACTACGGGTCCGATGCCGGTGGTGTGGCCTTCGAAGGAACCCAGTTCGGCTCCCGAACCGCTGTCGCCGGTGATCTGTTTCCAGTAGAAGAAGTTGGCACCGACCCCGATAGTGCCCAGGCCGAAGAACGGCAGGTGCTGCGCGGCAGTCAGTTCGAAATGGAACACATCACCGCTTTGATAGTCAGTGGCATCGTTCATGGTATTGAAGTCGAAGCCCAACGGAGGACGTGATTTCAAAACCGTACTTGGAACTCAGGTAGCTTGCCGTGATCATCGGGGTGAACGTCCAGTAGTTCAGCCCCACGTTGGCCAGGTGCCCCACGTCGTACTCCCCGGTGGGGGCGAAGACCATGAGGCGCATGTCCCATTTGAAGTCACCCATGGTCCAGGCCCACCAGAAGGGGATCAGGGTGATGTCGCCGAGGCCACTGGCGCTGTCGCTCCGGGTAGCCATCCTCTCGACCACCCTGCCATCGATCAGCCTGGTCCTCCCGAGGCTCACATCGGCGGTAACATCCATCCAGACAATGGGGACGGCAATGGCGAAGGTGAAGTCGCCACCCAACAGCGAGAGCGGGGAACGATAGGCAAAGGTAGGTATCTCGGCGTAGCTCGTGGCGCTGACGTTTCCGGCGATAATCCCTCCCAGCGCAGCTGCCTGTGCGGTCGACACTGCCGTTGTAATAGTAGAACTGGTTTTCGAGCGCAAACGGTGTTTCCTTCGGCGGTGCCTCGTCGATAAAGGTCGCCACCGCGCCCGGCGTGTAATGGCCCACGCCTCCCTCGGCGGCCAGGACCCTGGTTGCCGGCACCAGCACCGTGCCCACCGCGAATGTCAGGACGATCCATGCAGCAACTCTTTTCATGAATTCTCTCCTCCTCCTGTGAGTGAATTGCGGGTTGGCGGTATGGCTTCGACGAAATCGCTTGGCTCCTTGTGGTTCGACTTCGATCGCCTAAAACCTAAGGCATGAACGTTCCAGCATCCGGCTAATCACGGGTTTGGTGGCCTTGCCCGCAAGGGTGAGTGGTTCCGGATGAAGGATTCCGCTTGTTGGCATATTCTGGCTCAAGGGGTAAACCTTTCGAAAAACGAACACGAAACCCGTTGGCAGGTACAACCGGGCAAACCATGGAAGTCGCCGTTCCGCGAGGCTTTGGCTTATGCTAAGCGTTACTTGCCGGCGAACCTTCAATGGGCGAATATCCCCTTTTGGTTGGACTTCTTCCGCAATAGGCACCACTAAATTATCAAGTGCATTGGGAAAGTATTCAATGTAAAATAGATTTGGTAACTGTTACACGATTCCTGCGCTGATGTTGATGACCGAAGCTATCCCGCCGACCTTTGGAAGATCATGCTAACC
>CAWDJT010000018.1:0-99285 GCA_963802715.1 uncultured delta proteobacterium | reverse complement strand
CAGGTGGGCAGACCAGGAAGGATTATTGTCGCAAGATTTGAAGACAGAGAGGATGTTCTCGGGAACCTTGTGGAAATTGCGAAGAAAGAGGACATAAAAGCTGCTATATTCCATCTTGTCGGCGGCATGAGGGAAGGCAGTATCGTTGTAGGCCCTGAGAAGGACGAGTTCCCGCCGACACCAGTCTGGAAACATCTGGGAGAAAGTCATGAAGTTGTTGGATTCGGCACTATTTTCTGGCAGGGTGAAGAACCAAAGGTGCACTTTCATGGGGCCTTCGGCAAAAAAGATATGGTCAAGGTCGGGTGTCTCAGGGAGAACTCCAAGACTTTTTTAGTGCTCGAAGCTGTCATAACAGAACTGGAAGGGATAACAGCAAGACGGGAACTGGACCCTGTCTCGAAGATGGTACTTCTGAAATTATAAAAAAGCAGGTTAAGACTGAGGTTGAGACGAAAGGAAAATATTCCCTTTTTTTTCTTAGCCGTAACCTTTATTGCTATGTTGTTTCTTCTCCCATTCCCCTGCAGTCCGGATAATATACTCAAGATCGTCATGCAGCGGTTTCCAGCCACGTTTGTTTCTTACGCTTAATGAGTCAGCGACCAGCGAAGGGGGGCGCCTGCCCTCATGTCTTCACTATCCTGCTTGACCGAATCTTTTCTGTTGCATTCCTCGTGTCGACAATCAGTTCGCTTGCTTCAGCGGCCCATGCGGAAGATACCGGGACGGTCTTTGCCACAACCGTACTAGGTAATACAGAAGCATTTTATATTTATAAAACCTGCAACATCAGGATATGCAAACGAACAGACTTGACCCATATGTTACAGTCTTTGCCATAAAGCAATCCTGTTTGAAGCTGAAAACATTTTCCATAACCCCGCGAGATATGGCGGAAACGAAATCCACCTGAGAATAATAGGTACCGATGCTCTCGTAAAAAGTCCTTTGAAATCTTCACCTTGCCCAAAAAGTTGCTTTTTCAGCAGGTTTTTTCTTATGCTAAAAGTAAGTAAAATCAACCGTTTCAAGGAGGTTCGTATTCTGTTCATTGGCTTGGTGGTTGGGGATATGCTCATGGGTATCTTCTGGCTGACCGTGGGTTTCTTTGCTTCCACCAGCTACCATGCATTGCCGTTGTGAGAGGCATGCACAGCGCGGCCGAAAGTCCCTCTCGAACCACGAGGGCACGAAGATCACGAAGAACTCCCTGAAGAGATTCCTCCCCTTCGTGTTCTTCGTGATCTTTGTGGTCAATCGAGCTGCTTGCAGTGTGAGAATTATGGCTGGGTTTCAAGAAATCAGACGTTAATGGTTCAGATGTGACATCGCCAACCTTGAAAGGCGTTTGAGCAAGCTCCGTTGATCGTGGTTCTGGCCCAGCCACCCGGATGGTGGCCATTCCATTCTCGCGGTCCTTCCATGAAGGCCCTTTGGAGACGTCACGGATGTACGAAGACAAGGAACTCAAGGAATACCGGGATCTACTGCCGCCGCCCGCGCAGTTCGAAGAGGGATTCAGCTGGAAATCGATGGTGGGAGCGTTATTCATCGGCTTCCTGATGATGCCCGGTTCCATGTATCTGGGGCTGGTGATCGGCCACGGTATCGGCCCGGCGGCCCGCTGGGTGACCATCATCCTGTTTGCCGAAATGGCCAAGCGCTCCTACACCCATCTCCGGCAGCAAGAGATCTTTGTGCTCTACTACATGGCTGGGGCCGCCATGGCCTCCCCCTTTTCCGGACTGCTCTGGAACCAGTACCTGGTACAGTCGGAAGCCGCGCAAATGCTGGGGCTGACGCCCTACATCCCGGATTGGGTGGCGCCCCAGCCGGGCTCCGATGCCTTCCTGGAACGCACCTTTTTCCACCGCGACTGGCTCATTCCCATCCTCCTCATGATCGGCTTCGAACTGATCCAGGCGGTCGATCATTTCGGACTGGGCTACGCCCTTTACCGGTTTACATCCGATGTGGAAAAGCTCCCCTTTCCCATGGCGCCGGTAGGTGCCCTGGGCACTATGGCTCTGGCGGAATCCGCTGAAAAGCGGGAAACCAGTTGGAAATGGCGGGTGTTTTCCGTCGGCGGCATGATCGGGCTGGCCTTTGGTGCGCTCTACGTCCTGGTCCCGGCCGCTTCCGGGGTGCTCCTGGCGGAACCCATCCGACTCTTTCCCATCCCCTGGATCGAACTCACCCGCGTCACCGAAGATTGGCTGCCTGCCGTCGCCACCGGTATTCAGCTCGATTTGGGACTGCTGTTCATCGGCATGGTGCTGCCATTCTGGGCGGTGGTGGGCGGCGTAATCGGTTTCGTGGTGACGCTCATCGCCAATCCCATCCTCCACCAGCACCACATCCTGCACCGCTGGCACAAGGGGATGGGCACCGTGGACACGGTGTTCGCCAACAATTTTGATTTCTACATGAGCTTCAGCATCGGGCTGGGACTCGCTATCGCCCTGGTAGGCATCATCCACGTGACCGTGAGCATCCGTCAGAAAGGTGGCGGGACCCCCTTCGGGGAACGGCTCAAGCGGCTTTTCACGCCGCCGCCGGGGCGCGGAGATTTCAACATCTGGATCGCCATCGGGATCTATGTTTTCTCCACGACCACGTATATCTACCTCTCATCCCTGCTGGTGCCCGGCTTCCCCTGGATTTTTCTGGTGGCCTACGGGTTTCTCTACACGCCTTTCATCTCCTACGTATCGGCGCGGATGGAAGGCATTGCCGGGCAGTTCGTGAGCCTTCCCATGGTGCAGGAAGCCAGTTTCATCGCCGCGTCCAAGTTCTTCGGCTACCATGGCATCGGCATCTGGTACGCGCCCATCCCCTACCACAACTACGGCAAGGCCACGGTGAAGTTCCGCGAAGTGGAACTCACCGGCACCAGTTTTCGAAGCATCATCAAGGCCGAACTGGTGGTGCTCCCGGTGGTTCTGTTGGCGAGCCTCCTGTTTTCCCAATACATCTGGCAACTGGCGCCGATTCCGTCGGAACACTACCCTTACGCCCAGGAACTTTGGCACCTGCGCGCCTTGAATACCCTGCTCCTGCAGAGCTCGACCCTGGAGGGCTATTCACCATTTTTCGAGGCCCTCAACGTGAACTATATCCTGTGGGGTTTCGGCATCGGCGCCTCCACCTACTGGCTATTGGCCGCATTCAAACTGCCCATTTTGCTCATCTACGGTATCACCCGCGGACTGGGGCAGACCACACCTCACGGGATCTTCCTGGAAATCATCGGGGCGCTCATCGGCAGGTATTATTTCATGAAGAAATACGGGGCGCCCTGGCGTCAGTACGCCCCGGTGTTGCTGGCGGGGTTCTCCTGCGGCATGGGCCTCATGGGCATGCTCGCCATGGGCTTTACGCTGATTATGCGTTCACTGGGACGGTTGGCCTACTGATTCCAAAACCTGATTACTGGCAGGTATCGGGTGCTGCCATCTGAATGAGCAGGCTGAAGTCACTGTCCTTGTAATGGTCTTTGATGGCGAGGATTTCATCCAGGGTGGAGAAGAACGCGTCCACCACATCGGGATCGAAATGCGTCCCCCGGCCATCTCGGATCAACAGAAGGCTCTCCTCCAAGGGCAGGGCCTCCTTGTACGGACGTCTCGAATTGACGGCGTCAAAAACATCAGCAATGGCGACCAGACGCCCCACCAGCGGAATCTGCGAGCCCTTCAGGCCCCGCGGATAACCGCCCCCTTCCCATTTTTCATGGTGCGTCAGTGCAATCACCTCAGCCAGCTTGATGAACCCACCCGTGGACCCTCCCAGGATGCGGGCACCAATGGCGGTATGCTGCTTCATGATTTCCCACTCTTCGGCATCCAGTCGCCCGGGTTTAAGCAGTATTCGGTCAGGAATGCCGATTTTCCCGACATCATGCATGGGGGAAGCATAGAGGATCGCCTCCACAGTCCGGTCATTGAGTCCCATCCGACGTGCCACCGCAGCCGCATAGTGACTCATGCGCTGGAGATGTTCACCGGTGTCTTCATCCTTGTATTCAGCCGCCCGGGCAAGCCGGTAGATGGTATCCAGGGAAACGATTTTGATCTTGTCAAAAGCCCGTCGCAGCTGTTCGGTGCGCTTGGCCACCTCGGCTTCCAGAGCGCGCTGATAGTCGCGCATATGGTCATTATAGGCCTTGACCTTGACCAGCGACCGGACGCGTGCTACCACCTCCATCATATCCACGGGTTTGGCGAGGAAATCGTCCGCACCCACTTCCAACGCCGTTATTCGATGTTCCACGGCTGACAGCCCGGTCACCATGACAATGGGAATCAACTTGGTTTCTTCATTGCTCTTCAGCTCTCGAGCTGCCTCGAAGCCGTCCATCCTGGGCATATTGACATCCATCAAAATGACGTCCGGAGGATCGGCAAAGGCAATATCCAGCGCTTCTTGACCATCATTGGCCAGGACTACCTCATAGTCTTCCTGGGTGAGCAAAATATCGCGCATCAGATTGAGATTTCGCTCCTCATCATCGACCACGAGGATTCTGGCTTTCTTCTTCATGGGTCTTCCCCCTCAGCTGCGCCACCAGAGACGATGCAGACGGCAGTAGGCTCCAGCCTTGGTCAATTTCAGTCCAGTTGAAATGTAGCCCGTAATCGCTCAGAGAGCGCCTTGGTGGTGCGAAACGCTGCTTCCACGGTTTTCTCGATATCGGGATTCACCAGGCAGCAGGTGGCTGGTGAAAGCATGCTGCGGGATAACAGGAAGTCCCGATCAATACCTTGTCGATCCAGGTTTTCCCACAGCATCAAGAGACGCTGTTCAAGTGTTTCCAGGTTTTCCCCGGCGAAGGGTTCGAAGTTTGTCGGGACGATGCCCCAGATGAGCACCCCACCGCGATCCAAGAAGCGTCGCAAGGACTTGGCGTAGGAAACGAACACTTCTCCGTTACTATACATGTCCAGGGACAGAACATCCAGATCCAGGCCCAGCAAAAAATCCCAATCGGGGTTACCGCAAAGGTGCACACCGCGGGGCCGGTCGATCATGGCAAAGAACTTCTCCATGTCATCCTTGGCGGTCATGTTGCCATAACCGGACATGCCGCTGAAAATGAACTGCAACCCCGGTTCATCGACAAACATGAAGGCGTTGGGATTTCGCTCCTTGAGCCGACGCAGCTGCACATTCACCCGGCCGGCCATGAATTCCAGCATGAACGGGCGTACCACGTCATTGAAGATCAGGGGCCGATCGTCGGTATCATGAACGTTGAGCCCAAAACTGATGGGCCCTTCCAGCTGTCCGCGGATGGCCATGCGGTCATGCAAATCCAGCTGCAGGAAGTGATGATAGACCACCGAGTAGTCACGGCTGATGTCCAAATACTCGGGATCTTCCATACGAGCAAGGGCTTCCTCCAGTTCGTTCACGAATTTGTCCATGGAGAATCGCAGCTTACGGTTGGGCACATCCAGCAAGATGCCGGGAAAGTGTTCGGCCGCCTGGACGTACATATCCTCGTAGTAGTTCAGATGCGGCAATTGCGGCCAAAACGGCACGTCCAGGGAGAGCGCCAAGTTCAGGGCCCGTTCCACATCCTTGTGGGGCATGACCGCCATGGCAGTGGTCAACAAGTTACCCGGAATGGGCATGGGCAGTCCTTATGGATGGGTAAAGACAGGGTCTAGGAGCAATACAGCCGGATGCATTGCTCGGTTACGTCGCGCTGTCCCGAGGGTGTCTCAGAAAGTCGGCCATCACCAGCAGCACCATGGCCTCGCACACCGGCACGATCCTAGGGATGGCGCTCACATCGTGACGGCCACGGATCTGAATAGTGGTGGGAACACCCTCGCGAGTAACTGTTTGCTGCACCTTCTCGATGGAAGGGATGGGTTTGACCGCCACCCGCACGACGATGTCCATGCCCGTGGATATCCCTCCGAGAATGCCACCGGCATGGTTGCCGGCATAGCCGTCCGGAGTCAGAGGGTCATTGTGAGCGCTCCCAAGCATGCTGGCAGCGGCAAAGCCGGCGCCGATCTCCACCCCTTTGACCGCACCGATGGACATCAATGCCCCCGCCAATCTCGCATCGAGTTTGTCGAAAACCGGCTCGCCCAATCCCGGTGGGCACCCTTGGGCGCGGATTTCCACAATCCCACCCACCGAATCCCCTTCACGGTGTACCTGCTCGAGGCGCGTCTGCATGGCCGCTGCCGCCCGCGCATCCGGGCAAAACAAGGGATTGCGATCAATCTCCTCAGGATCGAAGGACTCGCTCGCTATCCCACCCAGCGCCACGGTGTACGCTTGCACACGGATCCCCTGCTGTTGCAGGAACTTCCTCGCAACCGCCGCCGCGGCCACTCGACCTACGGTTTCCCGCCCGGAGCTGCGACCACCGCCACGCCAGTCGCGTACTCCATATTTCTGCTCATAGGTCCGATCGGCATGACCAGGACGGTAGAGCTGCGTCAGTTCATCGTAATCACGGCTGCGCACATCCCGGTTGACAATGATGAGGCTGATGGGCGTCCCCGTGGTCACCCCGTTAAAAACCCCGGACAGGATCTCCACCTGGTCCGGCTCGCGGCGTGGCGAAGTCAGATGTTTTCCCGGCCGGCGCCGTTCCAGATCCCTTTGAATGTCCTCTGTTTCCAGAGGGATGAGCGGCGGGCAACCATCTATGATTACGCCCAGGGCCGGCCCATGAGATTCCCCCCAGGTAGTGACACAAAACAGACGTCCAAAACTGTTGCCTGCCATGGAAAGTGCTCCTATACTATTTCGGCTACTTTGATTTGCGACTTGAATGGTATGGTACCGGGCCGCCGGGATGTCCAGCCACCGCACAAGACGGATACGGCATCTCCGGGCCTTCCAGCCGGCCCCTTGCGCCATGCTTCCCGGTCCCTTGACAGCCTCAGCTTGCTTGACTCTTACCTGGAAAACGTTATTTTTCGTGGTAGAATTATAGCGAAGTGGGCCTTGTCGATGCCAGAGATTTGTGGCTGGCTCTTGGGTCCAACGAAGATTTGGATAGCTGAACTGGAGGCGAATACGTGGAGGATCACGACGAGGTAGCAGGATGAGCGATTATCACCCGGACTCTGATGAGCAGTTGTCCTCAGAGCTCGAGGAAGACCTTGAAGAACCCCGCATGTTCAAGGTTTTGCTGCACAATGACGATTATACCACCATGGAATTTGTAGTACTGGTGCTTCAGAGCGTCTTTCACAAATCGTTTGCTGAGGCGACCCAGATTATGCTCAACGTGCACCGGAGCGGAATCGGGGTGTGCGGCATCTATACCGGGGAAGTGGCGGAAACCAAGGTGGCCATGGTGCACCACATGGCCAGGGAAAGCGGGTACCCTTTACAGTGCAGCATGGAAGAAGCCTGATATGATCAGTCGAGAATTGGAAGCCACTTTCGCCGTGGCCATTAAAGAAGCCAAAGGCAGGCGGCATGAGTTTTTCACGCTGGAGCATATCCTGTTCGCCCTGCTCCTTGACTACACCGGCAGGCAGATTCTCCATCATTGCGGCGCCGATATTGAAACGCTCAAGGCTCAACTGGAGAAGTTCTTTGCCGAACGGTTGGAAACCCTCCCCGAAGATGGCGGCCAGGACCCGACCCAGACCATGGGCGTTCAACGTGTGCTGCAGCGCGCCATCATGCATGTGCACGGCGCCGAAAAGAAGGAAGTGGAAGCCGGTGACATCCTTGCCGCCATGTTTTATGAAGAGAACTCCCATGCCGTCTTTTTCCTCAAGCAGCAGGGGGTTTCTCGTCTGGATGTGCTCAATTTTATCACCCATGGGATTTCCAAGGTTGGTCCCGCGGAGGGTGACCCCAGGCAAGCCGGAGAGGATCCGGGACATCCGGACCCACGCCAGGAGCCAAAGAAGTCCAGCGCCCTGGAGAACTACACCATTCACCTCAATCAGAAAGCCCGCGATGGCTTGATCGACCCGCTCATCGGTCGCGACCCGGAGACCCTGCGCACCCTGCAAATCCTCGGGCGGCGCAACAAGAACAACCCCATCTTCGTGGGTGACCCCGGGGTGGGCAAAACCGCCATCGCCGAAGGTCTGGCTCTCAAGATCGAACGACGGGAAGTTCCGGAAAGCTTTCTTGGTACCGACATCTATGCCCTGGATATGGGGGCGCTGCTGGCCGGAACCAAGTTTCGCGGCGATTTCGAGGCACGACTCAAGGGGGTCATCGCCGAACTCAAGAAGATCACCGGCGCCATTCTGTTCATCGATGAAATCCACACGGTGGTGGGAGCCGGGGCCACCAGCAGCGGTTCCATGGATGCGTCCAACATTCTCAAGCCGGTCCTGGCATCCGGGCGGATCCGCTGTATCGGGTCAACCACCTATGAGGAATACAAGAACCACTTCGAGAAAGACCGGGCCCTGAGTCGACGCTTTCAAAAAGTCGAGATCAGTGAACCGACGCTGGAAGAAACCCTCAAGATCCTGCTGGGTCTTCGGTCTTATTACGAAAAACATCACGGGGTCCGCTACACCAACGCGGCACTGCGGGCCGCGGTGGAGTTGAGTGCGCGCCACATTAACGACCGGTACCTCCCCGATAAGGCCATTGACGTGATCGATGAAACCGGCGCCAGCTTGCGGCTCAAGGAAGATCGCAAGGTACGACGGGTGGTCAGCCCCAAGGACATCGAACTGGTGGTGGCGCGAATTGCCAAAATCCCGCCGCGCAGCGTTTCGGCTTCCGATCAGACGCGCCTCCAGCAGTTGGAAGCCGAACTGCAGACCCAGGTGTTCGGCCAGGATGCCGCCCTTAAGGCGCTGGCTACCGCCATCAAGAGATCAAGGGCGGGTTTACGCATCCCCGAGAAACCCATCGGATCATTCCTGCTCATCGGCCCCACCGGCGTGGGCAAGACCGAAGCGGCGCGGCAACTGGCCAAGGTGCTCGGGATCCATTTCCTGCGCTTCGACATGAGCGAGTACATGGAAAAACACACGGTGGCGCGCCTCATCGGGGCTCCGCCGGGTTACATCGGCTTCGACCAGGGCGGGCTCCTCACCGATGATATCCGCAAACATCCCTACAGCGTGCTACTTCTGGATGAAATCGAAAAGGCCCATCCGGACCTGTTCAGCATCCTGCTGCAGGTCATGGACTATGCGACGCTGACCGACAACAACGGGAAAAAGGCCGATTTTCGCAACGTCGTCCTGCTCATGACGTCCAACGCCGGAGCCCGGGAAATGAGCAGTACGGTCATCGGCTTCGGGGCCGAAGGTGATGTCACCGGGGTGGACCGGGCCGCCAAGGGCATCAAGGCCGTGGAAAAGCTCTTCAGCCCCGAATTTCGCAATCGCCTCGACGGAGTCGTGGGCTTCCACGGGCTTAACCAGGACATCATGGAAAAGGTCGTGGACAAGTTCATGCTGGAAGTCAAAGGGCAGCTCAGCGAAAAGCGCATTCACCTGGAACTAAGCGAAGCGGCGCGGCAATGGTTGGCGGAAAAAGGCTATGACCCAGCGTTTGGCGCCCGTCCACTTTCCCGCCTCATCCAGACCGAAATCAAGGATGTGCTGGCCGACGAGATCCTCTTCGGGCGCTTGCGCGACGGCGGCCATGTCCTCATTGACCGCATTGCTGAAGGCGAAGCCAGCGAGGAATGGGGTGCTGACCACCAGCAACCTGGCGTTTCGCTTCACGACTACAGCGCCCGTAAAATGACAATCGACCATTCTTTAGGCCATCGATGGCCATGACCGATACTCAACCCCCTTTCTCTAAGGGGGTTTTCAATTTTTTGCTCTGTGGCAGGGTCCGGTGCCTTGAGCCTGCAGTCTTGGATCTGGTGTCTTGGGTCTTGGGTTTACTGTCTTTAGTCTGGTGTCTGGAGACTTGTGTCCTGTGTCTGGTGCCTGGTGTCCGGTGTCCGCTGTTTTGAGTCTACTCCAATGTCTGTTTTCCTGCTTTCCGAAGCCTTGAAGTTTCCTCAACCGGAACTGGCCGACCCGGACGGCTTGCTGGCGGTCGGTGGGGACTTGTCCCCGGAGCGGCTGTTGATGGCCTACCGTATGGGGATCTTTCCCTGGTACGCGGAAGACACGCCCATCCTGTGGTGGTCGCCCGACCCTCGACTGGTGCTGTTTCCTGACGAATTGAAGATTTCCAAGAGCCTGCAACGAGTGATTGCCCGGGGTGTCTTTCAGGTGACGGTGAACCAGGTTTTTCGGGAGGTCATCGAATGCTGCGCTGAAGCACGCCGAGGCAACGACACAGGCACCTGGCTGGTCCCGGAGATGATTGAAGCCTATTGTCGGTTGCATCAACTGGGCTACGCCCATTCGGTGGAAAGCTGGCACCAGGGAAGCTTGGTGGGCGGTTTATACGGCATCGCATCGGGACGGGTGTTCTACGGAGAATCCATGTTCACCCTCAAGACCGATGCGTCCAAGGTGGCGCTGGTTCATCTGGTCAGGATGCTCCAAACCCTGCAATTTGAGCTGATCGATTGCCAGGTCACGACACGCCACTTGAAAAGCCTGGGGGCCCGCGAGATCCCCCGCCAGGGCTTTCTCACCGGTCTAGCCGCCGCCTGTGAAGGCGAAGACTTGAGTCCATCGGCGGACCGATTCGCCACCGCCCACCTGATGCAAGTCGGCGCCAACCCTTAACCTTGATCTTCCAAGTCCTTGGATGGCAGCGCCGGAGACGCATCGGGTCCTTCACATGCGTTGCCAAAGCGGGTGAGTGGCGATTGCTCATCAACTCATCGTGTGCTAAAGTGCCTGGAAAGTGGTCCCCTGTGGTCGTTCACCCAGCGACAGCACCCCCTACCCCTCGGAATCGCATCTTTCACCCGATCGCCATCGGGACCATGGATATTGCAGTCTAAATCCCAGTTGAACTAAACCGCTTCGCGGTAGCTTGAGGAGAGTCTTTACAAAGGCTCTCCTTTTTTGTCGGTGTCTTGGTCGGGATTGGTTAACTTTCCGTAATGGCTTGGTTTTGTCAAGAAACCGCAAACGGAAAGGGGTAGACCATGACCGAGCTGAGATTCCGGATGATCCAGGACATGCAGTTGCACGGGCTGGCCGCGCGCACTCAGCAAAGCTATGTCGATGCGGTCAAGGGGCTGGCGAGGTTTTATCAGCGCTCGCCCGACCAGTTGAGTGAGGAGGAGATCCGGAGCTTCTTTCTCCATCTCATCAACGAGAAGGGAGCGGCCCGGAGCACTGTCACCATCCATCTTTGCGGCATCAAGTTTTTCTATGAGACCACCTTGGGCCGCAAGTTGCCGATCCTCGAGATCGTGCGGCCGGCTATGCGCTCATGAAGCTCGCTCGGGACCCCCGCTACCTCGGGGGAAAGATCGGGATTCTGGCCGTCTTGCACACCTGGACCCGGGCCATGATCTACCATCCCCACGTCCATTGCCTGGTCCCGGGGGGCGGGATTTCTCCCGATGGGCAATGGCTTCCCGCCCGCAAGGGGTTCCTGGTACCCGTTCGGGCTCTCTCCGAGATCTTCCGTGCCAAGTTCATGGAGCTTGCCCGGAAAGCGCTCCCCGATGTCAAGCTCCCGGAGTCGGTCTGGAAAACCCCCTGGGTGGTTTACGCCAAACCGAGTGTCCAGGGCGCTGAAAAAGTCCTCAGGTATCTTGCCCGCTACGTCCACAGAATCGCCATCACCAACAACCGGATACTTTCCACGGCAAACGGCCAGGTGAGCTTCCGCTACAAGGACTCTCGGGATAAGCGCTGGAAGACCATGACCCTCGACGCCCTGGAGTTCATGCGCCGGTACCTCCAACATGTCCTACCCCGGGGCTTCCACAAGGTTCGCTACTACGGCTTGCTGGCTCCTGCCAATCGCCACCAGCTGGAAAAGATCAAAACGCTGCTGGCTGATCCCAACGAACAACTCCAAGCATGTCCTGGCGAGGCCACGGCAGATCCACTCCCCACTCGCCATGCTCTTCGCTGCCCCTACTGTGCTACGGGTACCCTGGTTTGGGTGGCACGGATCCTTCCCTGCGGGAGGTCGCCGCCATGACCACCCTGGCGCTCCAACCCTCCAGGGTCTTCCCCGCGAAGGTGCTTGCCCGGCGCCATCGCTGGTCTGCGCCCAAACCACGCCCAATACCCCACTTGCTCCATCAAATCCGCACCGATCTTTGGCCCTTCTCCCGGCAAAAGAGCTCTCCAGCCCGCCATTCCGCCCTTGTGGTTTCCTCCAAAACCATCGATAATGAGCGCCAACGAGCGCGAGTCGGCTGCTAATTTTCCATATCCCCAATCCCAGTGTCATCCCCACCGCTCAGCGGTTCAGTTCAACTCGACTTTTTGCGTCGGCTGCGCGCCGCAAAAACTCTTAATCGTTGGGCATCAACGCGCGGACTGAAATGAAGCGCTACCTCAAATCTGCCAGTCTGGTCTTGGCTATTGTCTTTGTGCCGATACTTGCCTTCGTCCGCTACATGGAGGCATCGAGCCGCTTCGACGCCCTTGGTTGGTGGTACTCCATCTACGTCACATTTGCTTTTTCGGTTCCGGTCGCAATGTGCTTCGTAGGTTTCCTTTTCGTAATCGCCAAGAATCGTGGTGGCAGCGCGTTATGAAACGCTCCCAGATTGGAAACCACCATGCTTTTGGTACGGCTGGTTTCAACCCAGCGTGCTCAACCGCAGTCCTTACGCCAATCGCCGTATCACGGCGGCTGACTTTTGCGCGTGCTCATCTTTCCGTGCCTTTGCACAGGTCGTCGCCCAACCCGGCAGTCAACCGGCAATGAACGTGTGTATGAAGCCGGCTGCGGCACCGGGTTCGCAACCGCCTTGATTGCGGAGAAACTAACGGCATCAGGAACCGTCTTGGCTGTGGATCTCTCGGAAGGTATGCTGGCCGAAGCGCGGCAGCGTTTGGAGCGCATGGGAATCCATAACGTTCGATTCATGGCGGGTGACGCACTGGAGATCCTGGAAAAGGAAGGACTTTTCGATATCGTCTTTTCAAGCTGGGTCTTGGGCTACATTCCTCTGCAATCCTTTCTCATGGTGGCAAACCGCTCGTTGCTGAAGCATGGACGGGTGGCGTTTGTAGTGCACAAGGAGAACTCACCGCGCGAGCCACTTGAGATCTTTGGAGAAATTGTCACTGCCGATCCGTCTGTGTTGCAAAAGAGAGTGTGGTTTGACTTCCCCCGTGACAAGGAACATGTCGAACAAGTGATGAGCAGCGCTGGCTTGGAAATTGAGCTTCTGTGGGAGGGAGAAGTGAGGTTCTGCTTCGATAGGGCGGCCGAAGTACTTGAGCACCTGTTGAAATCGGGCGCCGGGACGGCTTACTACGATGCGGTCGACCCAACGAGACGGAAGGCAATGGAAGGGGAATTCCTTGAAAGACTTGTTGCGCGGTGGAGAGGCGGGACATTCGAAGTGATCCATGAATACCTCGCCTGCATTGCAAGGAGGGGGCATTCATAGCGTCCAGGGCACGTCGATATCGAATCAGTTCGAATTCGCGATTCCCAGCCAGTTTGCAGGGGTAGGGAGTGCAAGCTTCGCTGTTCGAAGACCCCAAAACGGTCCAGAAACCTTTATGAAGGCTTCAGCCGCGCTACGGGAGTTGTCATGTAAGACTTCGGCGAGAGCCGAAACCGCATCATGAAGTCGCAAAGACGAATCCTGGCGAACCAGCGAATTAACCCGACGCCGCACCGACACCGAGATGCTCGAGCCGTATGACGGGAAACTGTCACGTACGGTTCCAAGGGGGGAATGGGGCTGAGAGGCCCCTGACCTACCCGGTCTACATCAAAAGGAGGATTCGCCATGTTTTCACACAAGTGCTTTTGCAGCAGATTTCGCTCGTTCGGAGGATTATTAAAAGCCTGGCCAGCTCTCGTTCTCACGGTCGGCTTGTCTTGCGGCCAGGTGCAAGCAGCGGATACCGTGCTCGGCGCGGAAGCCGCCAAGACCATTCCGATTGTGGACGCCCACGTCCACGTGATGACTTGGATGGACGTTCGGGAACTAATGGGTTACATGGACCGCAACAATATCCGATGGGCCGGGGGTGTGGGTATTGGAGGCGCAAAAGCGCCTGGCGAGGGCGCGCCCAAGTTCAATGAGGCGGTTTCCATATTGGGCGGTCGCTTTATCCGGCCTACCGGCCAGGGGCAATGGCTATCACTTCACCAAAAGTTCGGCGATTCTGCCTATGAAAACCTAAACCTGCCCGCTTTCCAGGAAAGATTATCTGGAATCGAAGCCGATCTCCGCGACCGAGGTGCGCGCGTCATCGGCGAAATCCATGTCAACGCTCGGACCTCCTCGCCTGAAGCTATGACACAATTCAAGAGCAAGGCCGACTCGCCGACACTCAAGGCGCTGTTCAATCTTGCCGCGAAATACAATCGGCCTCTCAACATCCATGCGCAGTGGGATTCGGACACTGCAAAGGAAGTCGAACGGCTCGCCGAATCTAACCGAAGCGGATGGCTTATCCTCTCGCACTGCGGCAGTTTTGCGGACCCTTCCGCAATTCGCGGCGTGTTCGAGAGGAACGCCAATGTCTCGTGCGACCTGTCATATCGCAGCGCACCACCGCTGAGGGGTCGAAGTGCCGATCAAGCCGTGTTCGATGAGCGCAGTATCCTCGGTGGCTGGAAGAAGCTGATCGAGGATTATCCCGACCGGTTTGTCGTCGGCCTCGATATTCCGCAAAGCTGGGAGGAATACGAAAGTATCATACGCGCCATCCGCTTCGGGCTTCTATCTAATTTGTCACCGGAGACGGCAGAGAAAGTGGCCCACAAGAACGCACAGGCCTGGTTCGGGCTGAAGTGAAGCTGCACAGGCCGTCGAATAACCCCATAACCCAGCTAGCGCACCCGACGCGGGAGAACATCGAGCTTGAACCGAGAAGGTTTTCGGCAGTCCCACTTCCTGTGCGCCGCGCGGGTGACCAGTCCGTTCTGCGGATATGAAATCCAGAGCAGATCTATGCGAGGATCTTCGATGGCCGCTGGTTGGCCACACCGAGCATGTGGAAGGGATAACCCAGCGTGGAGGCTAATGATGCTGAACCTAAAGTTACGAGATGAATTCCTCGGTTCTCAGCCGCCGGGCACAGCCATAGCCCTGCGCAGGAAGGACAACACCGGAGCAGCTCAGAGAACTCCGGATTTCATCCTTTCAATTACGTACCCAACGGCGGACGTTCAGACTGCCTTGCGCGCGGTCAGCACGGACCGCTCCAAGCGCCCTATTGTCCTGATGGGAGACCGGGAGCGTGGTAAATCACACAGCATAGCTGGGATGCACCACGCAGTCGAGTCCTCCTCTCAGGTTCAGAAGTGCGCCAACGAATGGGGAAACAGACTTGGCGCGCAGCCCGGTATAAGAAGGCAAATAGCCCTTGGCAGGAACGGTTCATGCCCCCGATTGTGGTAAGCCACAACGAACACCACGTCGTCATGGGCCAGAGGAAATGGAAGGTCCAGGGCGGCTTCCCCCAGGTGTGTCATGGGGATCTGAGCCTTTTGGAGGTCGCTGTACCTTTCATCGAATTGCCGCCGTTATGAATTGGAAAGGAGGCGGATTATGTTGAAAAGCGATGAGATTCTGGATTTTCTCAAGCAACACAAGAAAGACCTCGAAACACGGTTTTCCGTGAGACGCATCGGCTTGTTCGGTTCTGTCCTTCGCGGTTCCGCCGGCGACAAGAGCGACGTGGACATTCTGGTAGAACTGGCTCATTCCCACCTTCGATCACTATATGGATCTGAAGTTCTTCCTCGAGGATCAGCTTGGACGGCCCGTCGACCTCGTGTTGGCTGATTCCTTGAAGCCGCGCCTCAAGCCCATCATCACCCGCGAGGTGGCCTATGCGTAGGGACTTTCGCCTCTATCTTGATGACATTTTGGATGCCATTCATCAAATTCGAACCTACATGGCGGACCAGGACGAAGAGGCGTTTACCACTGACCGGAAGACCCAGGACGCCGTTATCCGAAATCTTGAGATCATCGGTGAGGCGGCGGGAAAGCTTCCCGAGCAACTCCAAAAGACCGCTCCGGAGATCGATTGGCGCAAAGTCAAGGAAATCTTTGAAATCATCGAGGACTCTTGCAAGGTCGGTCTGACCATCCTGCTGGTGGAGCAAAACGCCAATCTCGCGCTGGCTGCATCTCCTATGCCTACGTCATGGAAAGCGGCAGCATCGTCCTGGAAGGCCCCTCCCCCGAACTGCGTTCCGACCCGGCCGTGATCGCCACCTGCCTGGGACAGGCGGTCCGAGACGCTTGTCCATTGATGCGGGGAAACCATGCTTGTCATTCGGACGAAAACCGTAAGCCGGATTTCGTGCATGCCTTCCTGGACGCTGGCTTGCGCCGGCGTGATGGTTAGAAGGACTTTCTATACCCGCTCGAAAACGCTGGCCGAACCGGTCGTGGTGGACTGCCTGATCGCCGATTGCCCGGCCGCCATTATGTGAGCAGCGCGTTCTAATCGGGCTAATAGTTACATTCTTCGGGGAGGCCCAGGCCCCCTTTTTTGTTTGTCAAGGTTCCGATTTTGTTTTTTAATGCCGCCATGATCGACGGTTTCACACCCTTTGACTTAATCACAGTGAATAGGAACCCAGGATGGACCTATGAGGGAGCCCAACGACAAGGACGATCTTGACAGATTCATGGCGATCATCCGCGGTAACGAAGACAAAGCGCGAAAGTATCTTGAAAACATCTTCAACAATCAAGAGATCGCTGATAAGTTTTTTGCCATCGAACAAAAGATCCTGACCATCGACAACTTCAAGGGGCTTCTCGAGGAACTCCTGCTTCTCATCGAAAACCTGTTTGGACTCCCCTTCGTCTGGATCGCCGTTGTCAACGACAGCGGCCTTTCCGACCTCCTTGAAGCAGCGGAATCCTCGTTGGTGCTGCAACGAAGACTCAAGCTAGTCACTCCGGACGCTCTCCATGAGATCTTTGGCGAGCAAGCCCTGCCTGTTCTAGCCAATGATCAGCTCAAGCGTTTTTATCGGCTCTTACCGGAAAAGCAGATTTACCTGATCCGCTCTCTTGCCATGTTGCCCTTGACCCTGCATGGTAAGCTGGTGGGCTGCCTAAACCTGGCCGACAGCAATCCTTCCAGGTATGAGCCCGACATGGATACGTCGTTTCAGACCCAGTTGGCGGTGAAGGTCTCCATCTGCCTGGCCAATGTCACCGCCCAGGAAAAGTTGCGACGGCTGGCCACTTACGATCCGCTGACCGATTTGCCCAACCGCCGGGAAATGGAAACCGTCCTCCAACAGGAACTCACTCGTGCGTCTCGCTACGGCCAGCCCCTTGCTCTGATCTTTGTGGACTGCGATGACTTCAAGCAGGTCAATGACCGCTACGGTCATGACTGCGGCGATGCCCTGCTCAAACATGTGGCGCAACAGATGCGTCAGACCCTGCGAACGACCGACAAGCTGTTCCGCTTTGCTGGAGATGAGTTCATCATCATCTTGCCCCATCAATGCCTTGGGGAAGCGGAACTCGCCGCCACCCGCCTGCGTGCGGCGGTGCACGCCCATCCCCTGGAGCACCAGGGCGACTCCGTGCCGGTGGCCATCAGTTGCGGGGTGGCCTCCACTGCCGATATTGACAACCTGGATCCGAATTCCTTTCTGAAGGTGGCCGACATGCGCCTGTACGAAGCCAAGGCGTGCAAGAGGTCCAAATAGAAACGAGGTGGCAATATGACCAACGAATCGGAACTGATGTGCATGGAATGCGGCGTATCGATCTATCTTCCCCGGGATCTCATTATCCTGGACGACTTTGTCGATGCGGGGGTATATCTGGTGCGTGACCCGTTTTGCACCGAATGTGGAGGAAGGCTGCGCCTCATCGGAGGGGCCGGCGAGGAACCTTATTACCAGTTGCAGGGAAAACCATCGAGTGGTGATTCTCAAGCAAAGTAGTCATAGTAGTACTGAAATATCTCGGCTTCTTCGTCCTCGTGGAGCAGACGCACCGGCCTCACTCCCATAATGCATTGGTAATTGGGGGATGTCCCATAGAGTCGGCAAATGAGCGGGCGCACCGGGTAGATGGTACAGCCATGTTCGCATACATAGGGGCAGGTGGTTCCGTGAATGGGCAAGGGCTCCCGCCCCTGAGCCCGCAGGTATTCTCGGATTCGTTCATCTTCCACCTGGGTGCGCGAAGCCACGCCAAAATTACGACAACATTCGATACAGCCAGAGGTACACTGGAAATCCGTTAGCAGACTATAAATATCTTCGATGTCCATTTGCAGCACCAACTACTAAAGAAGCAATCTTCCAAATCCAATCATAGGTTACGGATCGTCAATGACTCTCTGGTCTGCCGCTGCTGGCGGCCACTCCCACTCGCCAATCTTTGCTAGGGGGGACTCTTGCGCACCACCCCGATGACATTGGGAATCGGGAAGGCCAGAGGTACGGCTTCGGAGTCGTCAAGGGTGGATTCCAGACTGCCCTTCTTGTCCACCTCGACACCATTGATCGAGATATGCATCGAGGCCTGCGGTCCACCCTCAAGGTACATGGCATTCCGGATCCCGATGGGCAGGGATAGCAGAACCTCTATGAAGTCGTGCACAGAAAGAGGGTACTGACCAAACAGGAACAGCACCCTGCCGCTTTCATCCATCCCCAACGCCGCGGTACTCCATCGATCCGGTTGTTGGCTCCAGACATTGCGACGGTCGCAGGAAATCATCCGGATTCCCTGGATGAGCGTCTCATATTTGCTCTTGATACTCTCAAAGTCCTGACATTCCCGGTCGATGACTTGCACTTCGGGAGAGGAGGAATCGGTCCGATTGAATGCCAGGATCGTGTTGTCGTTACTCACGCGACGATTGTTGTAATGTTTATAGTTCTTCATGAGACTCACATGAGTGAGGCCATCCGCCTGGTACATTCCGGCGTTGATGACGGCGAGTAATCCGTATCGGCGCGACCAATCCCGGGTGGTCAGCCGCTGCCTGCCATGCTCCTTGCCGGAAAAGAGCACCAGCGAGAACCGCTGTGGGTCGATGCGCACTACCATGATGCGGTAGCGGTTGCCATTGTCTTGACCGGGTGCCTCGAATTCAGCCACGGAGAAACCCACGTCCAGATCTCTCCAAGGAGACCCTCCGGCGGCCCAACTCGTCGCCCCTGCCCCCAGTAACAGCAAAACCGGCAGCAAACAACCGAACCAGCGAGCGCAAGACCATAGCGTCACACGGTGAGCTGTAGGCAGTTTCCGTTCGGACCGGGGACCCTCAAGAACCATCGACGCTTTAGCCTCTGCTTTATGAACAGGATCCAAGGCAGCCCGGGAGCCTTGGGGCAACCCACTGAAACTCCGCAGCCGCGCTCTTGACCACAGCGGCCGCCCCCTGTTCCAAGCTTCTTATCACATCTTCCCAGCTTTGAGAAGAATGCCGGGGCAATGCGTTCGCACTTGCCGTATCCCGGCGCTCAGGCACCGATCAGGTCTCCCAAGGCATCCTGGAGTGTTAGGTAGCGGAATTCAAAACCTTCACTCAGTAACCGGGTGGGATGAACCCTTTGCCCTTTCAGGAGAACGTCGCCAAACTCCCCAAGAACCATCTTAAGAACGAAGGCCGGGACCGCTGGCAAGATGACCGAGCGGTTCATGGTCCGAGCCAGAGTCTCCGTCAGTTCAAGGTTCCGAACCGGGTAAGGGGCGACACAATTGACGTGGCCCCTCTAGACTGCCGTGTTCCAGCGCGAACAGCACGATATTGGCCAGAGTCCTCCTGATGAACCCAGGGAAACCACTGGCGCCCACTTCCTAGCGGGCTTCCCAGCCACTTTCGGAAGGCGGGAAGCATCTTGGCCAAGGCCCCCCCTTCTTTGCCCAGGACAATCCCAAACCGGCACAGTACCACCCGCACGTCACCCTCGGCAGCTCGAAGCGCTTCCCGTTCCCAGTCGCGTGCCAGGCAAGCAAGGAAATCCTCTCCGGGCGGGCTGGTTTCCTCGAGCAGCTGATCATCGTCCCGCGGTCCGTAGTAGCCGACAGCGGAAGCGCTGACTAAGACCGCAGCCCGATCGGTACGCATCCGGATGGCATCCACCAGATGGCGCGTGGTGAGCAGACGGCTGTCGCGAATCGCCCGTTTGGCCGATTCGCTCCAGTATGTGAAGATAGAGGCGCCGGCCAGATTGACAAAGGCGTTGCACTGAGCTGCCAGTTCCTGCCAGGTGCCGGGCTGGGTAGGATCACCCATGACCAAAGTGGCCCCCCGAGGCAAGCTGCCATCATCCCTGGATTTGCGAGTCAGAACCAGCACTTGATGGCCTCGCCGCGTCAGTTCCCGCACCAGGTAAGTCCCCACAAAACCGGTACCGCCCGTGATAAAGACTTTCATGGGCTTTCCTTTCCCTCTTGCTATCACATCCGACTTTGTCTAGGGCAGGTCCCTCAAATGCTTCAGCGCAATGCGGTGATTCCATCCATCGGTTGTGGTAGTCCAGCATCCCCCTTCAGTCCGGTCAGGGCTTCGGCCGCCAGGTCCCGAACCTGCACGGCCATTAAGCCACCCGACTCGAACAGCATCACTTCTGCTGAATCGTGTTCAAGCCGCTCCAGCTGTTCTCGTACATCGCGATCTCCGAGCAAGCCCAGGAGCCTCACGGCAAGAGCCCGAACCATTGCATTGTTGGATCGCAGGTGCACGGCCAAGGCCCCAGCCGCACATGGCAATGCTTCGGGCGCAGTCCTGGCGACCCGGCTCAACCCCCAGAGGGCCCCGCTCAGCAACCCGTCGTGCTCCAGCAAGTTGCCGTCCTCCCGAGTGTAAGAAAGCAGGATCTGGAGGTACTCACCTCGCAACACGGCATGGCTTGCCAGGATCTCTCCGATCGCTTCCGCGGACCCCCAGCCGATACCGCCTGACTCGTCGTTGAGGTTCCAGATAAGGCGGCGCACCACATTTCGAGCCGCTTCCAGGTCGTCATCGGCAAGTTCGCGCCACCAGGACTCCCAGCGCTTGCACGGCACCCCATTTCAATTGCGGATCAATGCTATAAAGATGAGGAAGCACGGCGTTGATGGCTTTGCGTGCGGGGAGGGTACGCCACTCCGGCGGCAAGTGGTTGCCGCGATCCAGCAACCGGCGGACTTGTTGTTTGATGGTGGGACTCGTGGCTGACTGCTTGTTCAACTCGTCCCCCGTCCCCGACTATGGAACCTCTACCCAGTGGATACATTGTTCCGGACAACAGCGAATGGCCTCTTGAACACACTCTTCGGGATAGGAATCACGATCCACCACCTCAATGTAGCCCGCCTCATTACGCTGAAAAACATCCGGACACGCTGCCACACAACCTTCGCAGAGGTTGCATTCGCTCAGTTCCACAACCGGGACTGGGGGCATACGCGGGTCTCCTGAATTGTTTGGTGTGCGTAGATCAGCCTTGTGGACCGAGGGGTCCACCCCCTCCACATCAACCTCACCACCGCCACGGCATCAGCGTTGCGTGATGAGGTAATGATACGCCGACAAAGCCGCCTTGGCACCTTCACCGGCGGCCACCACCACTTGTTTGTAAGGCACGCTGGTGACATCGCCACAGGCAAACACACCGGTCACGCCGGTGCGGCACTCGGTATCCACCAGGATTTCACCCGTGTGATTGGTGCTGAGCGTATCCACGAAAAGGCTGGAATTGGGCATCAAACCGATTTCCACAAAAACGCCCTCGACCTTGAGCTGTCGAGGCTCACCAGACCTGACCGGGGTGATTTCCAGGCCTTCAACCAATTTTTCCCCTAAGATCCGAGTGGGAGAATACTCGGTGATGATTTCCACCTTGGCAGACTGCTTGACACGATCCTGTAGGATCTGATCACCACTGAGAGGCGTCAGGGAGATCAGATAGATTCGGTTGGCAATCTGCATCAAATCAATCGCTGCCTGCAAACCGGAATTGCCGCCACCGACCACGGCCACATCACAATTGCGGTAAAGCGGCGCATCGCAGGTGGAGCAATAGGATACACCGCGGCCGATCAGTTCGTGTTCGCCGGGGACGTTGAGGGGTCGATGACGGCTGCCCATGGCAATAATAAGAGTCTTTCCCAGATATTGCTTGCCGCCGCCCATGGTCACCCGCTTGAAAGGGCCCAGCAGCTCCACGGAAACGACTTCATCGCCGATATCCGTTTCAACCCCATATTTGCGCACGTGCTCTTCGAACTTGTTGACCAGATCGGGAGCGTTCACCTGGCTAAAACCCAGGTAATTGTCGAGATCATAGTAGTAGGCCACCTGTCCGCCGATGTTTTGACTGACCACCAAGGTCTTTAGCAACTTTCGCGCCGCGTAAATGGCTGCGCTGAGACCGGCGGGTCCAGCTCCGAGGATGATGGTATCGTAGAGGGTGGTGCGCGGCTTGTTGTCGGTTCGCTTGAGCCGACGGTAGAGTTCACCGCTGGCCTCCAGATGGATCAAATCCGCATAGCCGCCTATGGGCGCATCATCCACCAGAATTTGCGGTAGGGAACTGCTACCGGTTGCGGCCTGCATCTGTTGCCATGCCTCCGAACCGAACAAGACCAGACGCTCAACGTATGGGACTCCGATTTCCCCGAGGAAAGCTTTGGCTTTCTCGCAGAACGGACACCCCTCCATGGTGAAAATGATGACCGACATGGCTGAACACCTCAGACAAGAACGGACGATGGGGGCTGATAGAAACGGGTGTGCCAGACCCAATGGCGGCCTGGCACAGGGGAATGGAGCCAAACAATAAATGCAGGACCGTGCTTCACCGCCCCAGTTTGCGCAACTCCAGTGACAGGCGTTTCAGATGTTCCTGCTCTTCCTTGACGAGAAGCTGGATCAAGTCTCGCCCTTTGTCATCGCACGTGGCATCCTGCATACTAAGGAAAAACAGCACGGAATCCTTTTCAAACTGAATAGCCAGCTTAAGGGCATCAGCTGTCGTCTTGACTTGAGCCAGCTGTTCATGCCAGCGCCGAGCCCGACACAAACACATGCTGGTCGGCCATCATCCGCAGATAGGCGTACAGCTCATCGTTGGGGTCGCTCACCGTCGCTTCGCCGGCCTTCTGGGGAAGCTGAGCTTTAAGTGCCTCGAACCGCTTCTTATGTTCCACTTCCTGTGTGGCCAAATCCGCAAACAGCGCTTTCACTCCCGCATCCTGAATGAGCTCTTGAGCCTTTTCATAAAAGGCTTTACCGTTCTCTTCGATGTCGATGGCGATTTGGAACACCTCGGCCGCATTGAAGCAAAATAGCATCGAGAATTCTCCTATCCGCTGGGCGTCCTACTCTTTTTCGAAATCGCTCTTGCCCGCCCCGCACACCGGGCATACCCAGTCTTCGGGAAGATCGGCAAACTTTGTGCCTGGAGCAATACCACCATCAGGGTCACCCTTGACAGGGTCATAGATATAACCACAAATCTGACAAACATAACGTTCCATACCAAAACCTCCTTGTTCACCGTTGAGTTGTCATCAAGTCCCATTCCAGATTCGCGAATTGTGCTCCTACCTTCGCAGCCAACGTCAGTTTCCGCAGCTTGAGCCAATGTGTCACTATAGCCGACTTTGGGTACGATGCCAATGCCGGCCGGAATCAAATTGTGCAACTCCGTCAACGGCGCCGCCACAGATGCCGCAGCCGCAACGAATTGCTCACCACCGACACGGAACTCATGGCCATGGCCGCCGCCGCAAACATTGGATCGAGCAGGATACCGGCAACGGGATAGAGCACCCCGGCGGCAATGGGAATGCCCAGGCAATTGTAGAAAAACGCCCAGAACAGGTTCTGGCGAATCACCTTGATGGTCAGTCGGGACAGCACCATGGCGTCCACCACCAGACCCAGGTCGTCCTTGATGAGGGTGATGTCGCTCGCTTCCACGGCCACGTCGGTTCCCGCACCAAGCGCAATGCCCACATCGGCCGCCGCCAGCGCCGGGGCATCGTTGATACCGTCGCCCACCATGGCAACCACCCGGTTTTGTTCCTGCAAGCGCCGAATCTCCCGGGCTTTGTCACCGGGGAGCACCTCCGCAAGGACCCCCTCGATACCGAGCGTCTTGGCTACTGCCTGGGCGGTCTCATGGCGATCCCCGGTGACCATGGCCACGTCGAGACCCATGGCACGCAGCCGGGACACCGCTTGGCCAGCCGACTCTCGCGGCGCGTCGGCAATGGCAATCAAGCCCATGAGCTGTCCGGATCGCGCCAGCCAAACGCAGGTTTTGCCGGCGGCCGCAAGGGCTTGAACCGCTTCCTGGAGAGCGCCGCTAGAGATGCCACGCTCCTGCATGAGCCGGTCATTGCCGATGACAACCGCCTGGCCGCCGACCTCACCGCAAGCTCCCATGCCGGACAAGGCCTCGAAACTGTCCACGGCCAGCAGCTCCAGGCTGTCTTCCCGGCTTTTCCTGACGATGGCCTGGGCCAGTGGGTGTTCGGATCGGGTCTCCAGGGATGCCGCTGTCTGCAATACCTCTTCCGGACTCACCCCGGGTGCCGTCTGAATATCAGTCACCACCGGCGTACCTTGGGTTAACGTGCCGGTCTTATCGAACACCACGGTGGTCAGCTGATGCACCTTTTCCAGGGTTTCGCCGCCTTTGATGAGGATTCCGTGTTCAGCTCCGAGTCCGGTTCCCACCATGACCGCCGTTGGAGTCGCCAGACCCATGGCGCACGGGCAGGAGATGATCAGCACCGAAACGAAATTAAGCAGGGCGCGGCTGAAGTTCGGGTTCGGCACGGCGAAAGCCCAGATAAGGAAGGTCACCGCGGCAATGGCAAACACCACCGGCACGAAGATGGCGGCGACCCGATCGGCAAAACGCTGGATCGGTGCCTTGGACCCCTGAGCCTCCTCCACCAGACGAATGATTTGGGCCAGGGCGGTCTCAGCCCCAACCTTGGTAGCTTTGAAGGTGAAACTCCCGGTCTTGTTGATGGTGGCTCCGAATACCTGGCTGCCCTCCGACTTCTCCACCGGAAGACTCTCCCCTGTCAGCATCGATTCATCGACGGTGGAGGCCCCGGATACCACCTCCCCATCGGTGGGAATCCGTTCCCCAGGCCGCACCAGGATGACATCCCCGCGCAGCAGGTCTTCCACGGGCAGGTCCCATTCCTGGCCGCCGCGCAACACCCGGGCGGTTTTCGGCTTGAGCCCAATGAGCCGTTTGATGGCCTGCGAAGTCTTGCCGCGCGCCCGGGCTTCCAGGAAACGCCCCAACAGGATCAGGGTCACAATCATGGCGGCGCCGTCAAAATAGCTGTGTGCCGCCACTCCCGCTTCACTGAAGATCTCCGGCCGGAAAGCCGCCACGGTCGAATAGATATAGGCGGAGAGCGCACCTACCGCCACCAGGGTGTTCATGTCAGAGGTCTTTTGGCGGGCCGCCTTGAGAGCCCCTCGGAGGAAACGATCCCCCACCCAGAACACCACCGGAGTGGTCAAGACAAACATGAGGAGGTTCCGGACGGGCTCGGTCAGGTGGGCTAGAAACGGGACCCAGTGCGGCATGGAAAGACCCATCACCAGGACCGTGAGCACTCCCCCCGCGATGAGCCGCTGCAAAAGCTGGCGCTGTTCCAGTGAGCGCGCTTGCTCGATGGGGTCATCGAGGCGCTCGCCCACCACTCCCAGGAATTGGTAACCGGTGTCCTCAACCACGCTTTTCAGCATCTCCAGGGTAACAGCCTGGGGCGAATGCTTGATGGTGGCCCGGGATGTGGCCAAATTGACCACGGCATCGGCAACACCGGGAATATCTTTGAGGGCGTTTTCCACCCTGCGCACGCAGGCGGCACAGGTCATTCCACCCACATGAATGGAGGTCTGCCGGAGGCTGGTCTGGCGCGGCACAGGTCATCCCCTGAATGTGCCAAGAGGCTTCAGACAACTTCGTAGCCCGCCTTCTTGATGCGTTCCTTCACGGCATCAAGATCGATCTGCTGGGTCGTATCCAAGGTGGCTTCCCCCGAGGCAAGGTCCACATCCACGTTCTGGACGCCATCGATTCCTGCGAGCACTTTTTTTACCGACATCACGCAGTGCTGGCAGCTCATCCCTTTGATCTTGATAATGGTCATTGCGTAACTCCTTCCCACAGCGAGGTTATCAGGCAATTTGGTCATAAAGCCTGCCCAGCGCCGCAAGATGGTGCTTTTCCTCCTGAGCTATGCCGTAGAGAAAGTCTCGAGTGGTTTCGAGCTGGATTTTCTCGGCAAACCGCAAATACAGATCCAGGGCCTGGGATTCCAGCATGATGGCCATTTCGAGAACCTTTTCGCGGTCATCCATGAGATGCTGGTTCTGAGCCATGAACTCATCCAGCCGAAAGCCCCCTTCCAGGATTTCCGATTCGTCCGGCTTAAAGGCGGCAGAGGGGACCAGGTTATCCGGCACCAGGGTGGCATAGCTCTGCTCAAGCTTCTTCTTGTGGCGTTCCTCCACGCCCACCAGCATGGTCAGCAATTCGACAACTCTGGCATCCTTGGCGCGGACCCTGGCGGCATCGTAAAACCGTCCCAGACCATGCTCCATCTGGTAAGCCAGCATGAACATCTCTTGCGGGGATTCGTCGCCTCGCACCATATCCAGGTTAAGCTCCTGAGGGCCGACAGCTTCCAACCCCTCCCAGGCGTAGATGCCACCAGCCATACTGAAGACCCGCTGAAACCCCTGCCCTCTCAAGAGCTGCACCGCCACCCGGCTTCTGCCCCCGACCGCACAATAAGCGACGGTGGGCTTGGCAGGATCCAGCGAAGGAATGGTATCCGGCAGTTCGGGCAACGGGATCAACCGGGCACCCGGAATGTGGATTTCCTCATACTCCGCAGGTTGACGCACATCCAAAAGGAGGAAGGAACCCGGCTCGTGTTCCGTCAGGAAATTTCTTACCTGATCCACCGTCATGAGTAGGGTCCGCAGCAGACTGTTGCAGTTCTTGCATCCCCAAAACCCCCAATCGCATCCGCGCTTGAAAGTGCTCGATCATCCCCCCCAGGGCATGCGTGAATACACATCGGTCAATTTGTCACGGAATTCGCGGAAGAACCTTTCGTGTCCCTTTTCCCAATGAGACAGCATTTTGAAAGCATCCTTGGCTTTCCCCTCGGTCTGGGCCGCCATGCTGGCATAAAACTCGCTCAAATCTTTTTCGATCAGCCAAGCTGTGTTGAAAACCGTCACGTCCGGAACCATCGATCCCTCAATGCACTGCTCGAGGAATTCCTTACGCGCTCGCTCATCGAAATAGTTCGTGGGTTCCAGAACCACTTCTCGCAGCTGTTCTGGCTCCACGTCCTCACCTTGTCTTAGGCCATTCAGGATCTTATTGATGAATACGATGTGCTTTTCTTCTTCCTGCACGAGCCGCTTGAAGGCGCTCACCGCCGCCCCGACCCCCATTCGCTGCAACGAAAATTCGAAAAAGCCTTTCCCGGTTTGTTCCTGATTCAACGCGTATTCGAAGATCTTGATGAGCTTTTCATTCACTGCCATGATCTACTCCTTTCCAGGGTCTTTCGATGATATTGAGGTAACGCCATGAGTCAGGCCAATAATGCCCGAAGTCATCTCATCACGGGACAAATGCCGGCCCCGTCAGTCTGTTTCGCAATTCCCCCAGATCCGTAATAGGGGTTTGACAGGCATAGTTCTCACAGATATAGGCCGTAGCCATCTGACCCACCGACTGAAGCATCCGGCTGTAGCCACTCACTGAGGCCAGGTTCTCCCCTTCTTCTCCCACCGGCTTGAACAGTAGGGATCGATTGGGAAGAAACGCCTGGTGTACGGCCCCGACCATCTCATGGGTAGTGTGGTCGCTCGGCTCCCCTACGATTACGATCTCCTGTGAAGGGCCAATAGCAAAATCCAATGCGTTAAGAAACTGAGTATAGGCCATGGGATAGTCTCCCACCATTCCCGAAAAAGCATGCAGCAGTTGCTCAGCTTTCTGCTGCAGTGAGAGATCGCCGGTCATGTGACTCAGGCGCAATAGATTGAGCCCAACCACTGAATTGCCTGAAGGCACAGCCCCATCGTAGAGGTCCTTGTCGCGGACAATGAGCTCTTCGCCATCGTGAGGCGAAAAGAAGCAACCGCCACCGGCCTCATCCCAGAACAGCTCCAACATTTCCTGGTTCAACCGGATCGCTTCCCGCAAATACCGAATGTCGAAAACCGATTCATAGAGATCCAGCAACCCCCATACCAGGAAGGCGTAGTCATCCAGATAGGCGCGGTAGGCGACATGGCCGTTGCGGTAACGCCGCAGCAATCGGCCGGACGAATCGCGAAGCGTATCCAGGATGAAGTCCGCCGCCCGGCGGGCAGCGTCTGCATAGGCAGGTTCGCCCAAGACCTGATAACCCTTGGCTAAGGAGGCAATCATCAAGCCATTCCAAGAGGTGAGAACCTTGTCATCCTTAAGAGGGTGAATACGCTGCTCACGAGCAGCATACAGCCGCCGGCGGGCATCTTCCAATTGCCGGCGTAGTGTTTCGACATCCATACCATGTTGTTCGGCAAACATCGGTAGCGGTGTGCTTATGTGGGCAATGCTCCTTCCATGTTCAAAGTTTCCTGCCGGAGAAATGTCGAAGAAACGGCAGAACAACTCTCCCAGTTCTGGACCGAGGATCTGAGACACCTCATCGGGAGTCCACACATAGAACCACCCTTCCCGGCCCTCACTGTCGGCGTCCTCCGCTGAGTAGAAACCCCCGGCGGGCGCGGTCATATCCCGTAATACGTAGCTGAGAATCTCACGCGCCGCATCCCCATACTGGGACTTGCCGGTTGCCTGGCAGGCTTCCAGGTAGGCCATGACTAAGAGCGCCTGATCGTAAAGCATCTTCTCGAAGTGGGGCACCAGCCAGCGTTCGTCCACCGAATACCGGCTGAATCCGTAGCCGATGTGATCGAACATGCCTCCCTTGCGCATCTCCACCAGGGTGCGTTCAACCATGGTGAGGGCGGTTTCGTCACTAGTGCGCCGGTACCAGCGCAGAAGAAAGGTCAAGTGGTGGGGGGTGGGAAACTTGGGAGCTTGGCCAAACCCGCCCCAACGGGGATCAAAATCACGGCCAAGCTGTTCAAAGGCTTTCTTGAGGGTGTTCACATCCAGCGTCTGTCGGTGCTTGGCCGCTTCCGGGTTCGGCTGGAGTGCGCCGGTGATGTCTTCACCGATCTGGAAAAGCTTGGCCCGATCGGATTGCCACAACCGGGCGATATGGGCCAGAATATTAGTGAAACCCGGCATCCCCAGGCGTTCCTCCCGAGGGAAATAGGTGCCTGCAAAAAAGGGCTTCCCTTCCGGGGTGAGAAACACGTTGAGAGGCCAGCCACCTCTTCCGGTCATGGCTTGACAGACCGTCATGTAGATCTGATCCACGTCGGGTCGCTCTTCACGGTCCACCTTGATGGCCACGAAAGAATCGTTGAGGGCCTTCGCTACGGCATCATCTTCAAAAGACTCGTGCGCCATGACATGACACCAGTGGCACGTAGCGTAACCGACGGACAGAAAGACCGGTTTGTCCTCCCGACGAGCCTTTTCAAAAGCTCCATCTCCCCAGGGATACCAGTCCACTGGATTGTCGGCATGTTGCAGGAGATAAGGGCTCTGCTCCCGAGCGAGGTGGTTGGCCATGGTCGCTGTGCTCTCCCTGAAGGATGAATAACAATGGAGGAAAACAGGCCTCCTCCAGCCCCTTTTCCTCCAAGATAATCAGCCCAGGTGTCTGACGCCAGATCTTGCAGTGTTAAACGATCGTCTCAAACACCAACCAGAACATGGCTCAATACCTTTTGACCTCTGAGGCGAACCTAGCGAGGCGCAGAAGCACCCCCCGATGCATACGGGGTACATTTGGTGAAATCGATGGTCTTGCCACATCCCTTGCAGATGTGAGTCTTGTCGAGTTCATCCGAAAAGACTTCTTTTTCAACACCGCATTCAGGACACTTGCATGTGAAAGAAGATAGTCCCTTGAAGTTCTCCAGCCCTGGGCAATGTCTCGGTGTGGTCATTGATCGTCTCCTTCTTGAACTGTTGGTCAGAGGGAAAAGGGGCGAGTACTCAAGCGTTGCAAGCACCCCGCCGCTCCATTGCGTTCACTCCATCATTTCGAACCACCGCACTTGGCGGCAATATCCCGGCCATAACTCTGGGCCATCTGTACTCCGCCCCCCAACGCGGCGGATTTGAGCATCAGCGGCCCGCCGGCCATGTCCATTTTGAAGATGTTTTTCATGGTGTCAAAAATGCGGCCTGGCGCTTCGCCACTCCAGCCGAAGGCACCGAATGCACCGCCGACCTTGCCTTCGAGATTGGCCTTCTCCGCCTTGAACAGGAAGGTCTTCATGGCCTGAACCATCTCGCCGTGGTAGGTGGGGGAACCAAGAACCAACGCATCGAAACCGGCAAGGTCAACACCTTGCTGATCAACCTCAGTCATGTTCATGACCTTGACGTCCAACCCACCCATGCGCATGCCTTCAGCCACCAACTCGGCGATCTTCTTGGTTTGGCTGGTTCTGGTCGTATAGACTACAAGCGCGTTCGCCATTTGAATCTCCTCTTTCCGCGGGATAGCAGCACTGGAAATCGAATCCTGCGAGGTGCGCCGGTATTATTTCGCCGGGTGTTCCTCTTCAACCGTGGCCTTATGCTTGGTCCCACAGGCCGGACACAACACCTCCATTTCCTGCTTCGGGCCAATGTATTTCTCTTTGAGGGTCTCAGGGCCCAAAAAACTCACATCTCCACAGGCACACTGTGGACATTCTCCTCGAACCACGTAACGCTTCTTGGCCATTGTGTTCCTCCTGTTCAGGTCAATGCTTATCTCTGTTTCGCCATTGTCAAGGTGCGATGCTCCCCCTACCCGGCATCCACCCGATTACTCTTGCGGCACCCGGTTGGCGCCATCATTCTTGGAGCTTTTGCAGTTCCTGGATCAGCACTTCGAGTTTGGGTCTTTGATTAATGTCATGCACGTCGATGTATCGAATGATTCCACGCTTATCGATCACAAACAGAGCGCGTTCTGAGGTGCCATCGCCACGCAGCACCCCGTACCTTTTGGCCACCGCCCCATGAGGCCAGAAATCGGACAGCACCGGAAACCAAAGCCCGCCCATCTCGAAGGTCCACGCATGGAGCGTGGGAATGTTGTCGACGGTGATTCCGATAAGGATCGCATCGTTTTTCTCAAATAGAGTTCTGGCAATATTGTACCCCGGCCACTGATCCGAGCATACCGGTGTCCAGGCCGCCGGCACAAAGGACAGAACGATATTTTTTGAGCCGAAGAACTGACTCAGGGTGACGCGCTCACCGGTGATGGAGGGCAACGTGAAATCCGGTGCCATAATGCCACCCCTGACCCGAAGTTGGCTATCGATAGGCTTGAGCTCCCCGACGTTGTAGATTTTGCCTCCAAACCGTTCGGACACAGCGTGGGCAGCACCAGTGAGAGCCATTGTCAGACCGAGCGCGATGACTAGCAATCGCCATCTTGCGTTGATCATCCAATCGCCGTTATCAGCCCCGCCACTCCATTTCCTGCCAGTCTTGGCCCTTGACCGTCGTCTCTCTACCAGCATTCTCTAGTCTCCCTATTGTCCAGAGACTTCCTTGAGGAGGAAATCCAGGAACTTCTGAGGGTCTTCGATGCCCCCAACCCTTGAATACAGTACCCGGTGCCAGCCGTCCGAGCGGGTTTCTATAGCGATGAAATAAGGCGTCCGCACCTCGCCGACCAGCTTGTGGATAGTGAAATCCCCATCGGGAAGAAGTGGGAATGGTACCTGATATTGATCCTTGAACACCTTTGTTTCAAATGCCGAATTCCCGGCGCCGATACCGATCATCTTGACCCGGCTTCGAAGGTTGGCCCGCTTGGAAATAAGGTTATACAGCTCGTTGACTAGCGGCGCCTCTTTCTGACAGTAGGGACAATACATGCTGAAAATTTCCACAACCACCAAATCTGCAGCGATTTGGGGAATCCTGAAGGTGTCCCCGGTTTTTAACCCCAGATAAGCTTTCTCGGCTGGCTCCTGAGGAACCGGCAGCACCAAGTCAGGAAGCCTGCCCCCCACGGCTGGAGGTTCACCGGCAGCCTGCCCCGGCGCCACGCCCGCAAAACTCAAGCACGCCAGGATGGTCATCAGGTACAATGATAAAAACACCCGTGAGCCTCTTGCAAAAGACCTTTTCACCCTTCGATACCTCAGGGCGAACGGACTTTTGCATCTGTAAAGTGCTATATTACCGTTCGTGGTGAGATATCGAACCATGAACGGTAGTAGTTTTGCAAGAGGCTCCCGTGTTAGATTGTTCATGTCTTCCTCGTTGACTGATTTCAGATTGGCTCCGGTTCTGGATTGCCCGCGCCCACTGCCATACCGACCTAATGGCAGCCTCGTGGTGTCGGATTCGGCACATCTTGCACCAACCCGGTCGGGGAAAAAGTCAGAGCATCACCCTCCCGCATCGGCCCTATTTGTTTCGCCGTACTCCCTCCTGCCGCTTGTCGCCACCAGTTCCGGCCTTGGCCGCCGACGCTTCGGGTTTCTTCACTTGCTCGCCGGCCATATTCATTCGGCCCAACCATTCCTGCATTTCCAAAAGGGTGCGCGACATATTCCAGCGACCCAACTCAAAGACCCCATAGTCGGAGCCCAACATCGCCGCGGAAAACCTCACGGCGTTGGCGTAGAACAGCCACTGTTCAGCCCACTTCCTTTCGATGGGCTCGTTGAAGATGCTGTCACTCTGGGCCAAGCCCCGAGCCAGGCCCTTTTCCCACACGGCGGAAAGCACTTGGGTGGTGGCCAGTGTCATCGCATCGCTGGTGCTGATGGTATTCTCAAAGCGCTCCCAATGGCCCTGCACCCATCCTTCGGCATGGCAGCTCAGGCACACCTGCTGCATGGATTTCTGCCGAACCGACTGCTCGCGAGCATCGATCAGGAACTCCGCCACCGGTTCTCCCGTAAGTTCTGTAGGCAGCGGCAGCCCTCCCCGATTCTTAATGACGGTGATATCGGGAGATTTCGGATAGGGATGCGCATAGATCAAACCGAAGATGCGCCAGGGAAGGCGATCACTCATTTTATGACTGCGCTCGGCAATCACCGCACCCTCGTCATTGACCAAGAGGCTCACATGACACGTCGCACAGGTAGGCGCGGTCAGATCTTTACCCACTTTCCAGGGAACCGCCTCAAAATCCCATCCTTTCTCCCTGGAAGCGAAGATGTTGCCATGCTTGCTGACATTATAGATCTTGTAAGCGGGGACATCTGGACCGCTGTGACACTGCGCACAGGTGTATGGTTTACGGGCCATGGCCAGGCTGAATTCATGCCGGGTGTGGCAGGAAGTACAGCTCCCCAGACTTCCATCTGGATTCACCCGACCGACCCCCTGGTTGGGCCAACCCGACAGTTCCGGCAAATCCATCGTTCCCAGATCGGTTTCCTTCTGCTTTAGGCCCTTCAGTTCCACCACCGTACCGTGGCACGCCAGGCAGGAATCCTCGCGGGTTGAAGGAGTGGGCGCACTGACGGCAAGCTTTCCCTCTTTGAAAACATAGGCGCCATTCACGGACTTTTCGAGGTCCTGATAGAGGCTGTTGTTGACCAGATTACCATAGGCGTGAGCCATGATATTCTGGCCGTATTGTTCGGCTTCCACCGCGTGGCAGCGGGCACAATCCACCGGCGATACCACCACGTGCACCTGGTAGCCGTTGTGATCAAAGGTATCCTTGTGCTTTTCGGGGTTGCTGATGTGGCATTCGGCACAACCCAACGGTATGGTTCGTCAAGCCATTCGGTAGCTTTTCGACCGATATGCGCCGTTCGCGTACTGGCTTCTGCAGGGCTTCCGTCGGGGTTACTTGGGCGTGTCGGCTGCGCTTCCAATCCCCCACTATTCCGGAGTGAACCCCAAGATGACAGGACAGGCACTCTTCAGTTGCCGCACTATTGGCAGCCGCCTGGACCGCCTCGCCGGGTTTCCCCACCAGCCACAGCAGCGCCACTGCCAAAACCAACCCTATGAACCGTTTCTTTTGTCTCATCGGTGTAACCTTGGTCCGTTCCTGCCTCACCGTTTTCCCGAAGCAGTGCTCAGAGAAGGTTGTGGTGCAGAAGTCAGGATCTTGGCAGTTCCATTGGTGGGCATGGTTTTGTGCCTGGCGCCATCGGCGGGCACTCCCGGCAACCCTTCAGTGACTATCCGTGGTGCACAAGTTAGCGAACTGGTTCTTGGTCTCCGCACTGGGCTGCTTGCATCTCGCATTCTGGGTCGCGAGTTTTGCCGTTGCTCAGGCAACCCCACCGGCACCATCCAGCCGCGCTCCGCTCTTCTCGATGAACCAGGCATGTGGATCAGAGTAGTAGAACTTGAGATCCGCCAGCAACATGAAGTGCTCGCGTTCATCGTCGACCATCCGCTCGAGAAACTGGCGCGCCGTTGGATCCTGGGTCGCCTTCAGCTGATCACGAAAAAACTCGATGCTGGCCTCTTCCAGCTTCATACCCACTTCAAGAGCTCGGATATCGTCGGCACAAACCGACCCGACTTCCCCCTGTTCCTGGGCAATGCGGTGAAAGGCTTTCTTCAGGTTTTCCTGTTCAGGATAGAACTTACAGGCATCTGCCCAGGACTTCCCTTTTTTGAACTCTTCATTCAGCTCCTGGATCTGACGGGCATGTTCGGTTTCCGCATCGCGAAGGATGAGGAAAGTCTCCTTGCCCACCTGGTCTGGGCAGGCGTTTAAACCCTCCTCGTATAGGGCTCTTTTCTTTTCCTTCAAGTCCAGAGCTGTGCACAGCATCGCCTGGATGGCTTCAGTCTGATTGGTCATGAAATACTCCTGATTAGTTCCCGCCAAGTTGGCCAGGGACGGCCGTGTGAGCCACAATGATCATGGTCCGGCACTGCCTATGGTAGGGTGAAATTGTGCCTACCCGCTCAAAAAAGCAACGAAAACCCCCTTAGGCAAAGGGGGTTATTCAGATTCATCAGACGTAGCTCAGAGCTTTCAGCATCTTGCCGCTCAGCATGAGCATCTATCCCTTCCAGAGGCCATGGATGTTGCAGTATTCCCGTGCTGTGACGGCCCCCTTGAGGCAGAACGTGGCTTCTGGTGTCTCACCCGGATTCAGGAACTGGCGGTAGGCCTTGCCTTGCGCGTCAATGACTTCGATCCATTCGATGTAATGCTTTTCTTCCATCGGGTGGGCCACGCTGCCGACCTTGACTTTGACACCATCCGCTGTTTGGTCCACGACCGGCACATGTTTCTCCCGGGCAGCATCCACGGTGTTTTCCACAATGAGCTTCATGGGTTGCCCACAGCACACCAGCTCCCCGTCCCCGCCATGAACAACTTCAACAATGTTCCCACACAGTTCACATTTGTAGATTTGCAGCTTCTCTGCCATGGTTGCTCACTCCTCAGCTTACTCTTGAAGGGTTCGACGGCTGCGCTACACCACCATGCAGCCCACCATACATGTTCGGTGTCGACCATGGCCATATGATCGGCCAAGTCTCACACCTCAGGTTTCCATCCTCGGAATCAAAGGCAATTTTTGACTGCAGCCAATACCGCCGCATAGTCCGGTTCGTTGGCAATTTCCTTGACCAATGCCTGGTAGCGGACCACACCCTGACGGTCCACAACAAAGACAGCGCGCGCCAGTAGCCGCAAACCCTTAATCAAGACCCCATAGCCGGACCCGAAGGCAGCATCACGGTGGTCAGAAAGGGTTTTCACTCGAGTCACCCCGGCTGCGCCACACCAGCGCGCCTGCGCAAAGGGCAAATCCATACTGATGGTGAGGATCTCCACATCATCGCCCAATTGTGCGGCTTCGCTGTTGAAACGCCGAGTTTCCATATCACACACTGGAGTGTCCAACGACGGCACAGCCGAAAGCACACAAATCTTGCCTCGAAACGAAGAGAATTTCACCGAAGCCAGGCTGTTATCCACAACCTCGAAGTCCGGAGCCACGTCCCCGACTTTGACTTCATTTCCCAACAATACTATCGGATTGCCTTTCATGGTTACCAAACCAGCTCGTTCCTTCATCATTGTCACCCTCTTGTCATTGTCTGTATCGTTGGCAAAGACCACGGTGGTTGTCTGCACTGGGAAAGTGTTTGAAAAAGATCTGCTGCAATTGTGCAAGAGCTGAATGAAGTTGGAATTCACCCCGCACAATGGGTGAATTTCCAATCCAATACGTCGAGAGAACCAACAGCGTACAACAGGATGGTCCAAAGGATGGTCCAATCAAAACCATGGGGGATGGCACCTGTTTTGAGCAGTGTCTCGCGCACTGCTGATTCTCCGCAATCACTTCCACTCCAAGGGCGGGCGGCAACACTTCCCACAACTATCCCCCTGGGTTCAGACTCACCATGATCTCTTCCCGCCGGCCATGACCCGGTTATTGTTGAAATCTAAACCCCCCACACCCTCACGTCAACCCTGGCTGCCATTAAAAAGCACCATGCGGCAGTCTGCAACCGCGGCGCCTTGACCCTCGGCATGCACCAATAGCGGGTTGATATCCATCATGACTCACCACCGATCACTTCACAGCAGTTCAGTCCAGCCCTTCTGGAGAAGCTCGGAGGTGATTTTCCTGACATCCTGGCTCCTCTCCAAATCAGCCACCAGCAAGGCATCTTCGGTGTCCACAATGAGAACGTTTCGCAGCCCTAAGGCCGCTACCTTGCGCCGGCCTCTCGCCATAATCAGTGAGGCATCACAATCCAGGACAACGGACTCGCCTTCCTGCACATTGCCGCGTTCATCCTGCTCAACATTGCGCACTTCGTAAAGGCTGTTCCAGGAGCCCACGTCACTCCATCCGCAATCGCACGAGATTACATAGACCGGCTGGCGAGTGGCTTCCATGATGGCATAGTCGAAGGAGATGTTTTCAGTTCTTTCGTAGAGCCTGTTCAAGACATCGGGGAAATTGGGCTGGTCAAAGTGTGGCACCAGTTGATCTAATCCTTCGAAGAACTGGGGCATATGGGTGGCGAATTCTCTCAGAAGCGTCTTCGGACTTGCCACGAAGATCCCGGCATTCCAATAGAAGTTGCCACTGAGCAGGTAGTGTTTGGCCAGCTCCAGGTGCGGCTTTTCAACAAATCGCCGGACCCGTTGAAGAACCTCATCATTCATACCGGCCGGCGGTTCTTCCTGTTCAATGTACCCATAGCCGGTCTCCGGCCTGGTAGGAACGATCCCCAAAGTCACGATGCCACCCACCTCCGCCTGCGCCACCGCCTGGCACAAGGCCTTACGAAATACCACCGGCCTGGCGATGTAGTGGTCCGCCGGCAGGATCACCATGGGGTGGTTGTTCCCTTTTGACTCGAAATATTTGGCGACAAGACCAATGCATGGCGCGGTATTGCGCCCAACCGGCTCGGCCAGAATCCGCACTCGAGTGTCGGCGAAAAGCTGACTGGTTTCAGCCAGGTGCTCCCGGCCAACCACCACCAAAAACTGATCGTCGGTCGCCAGTTCCTTCACGCGCTCATAGGTGGCCCGCACCATGGGCTGATCACCAACGATCCTGAGAAGCTGCTTGGGACGCGACACCCGGCTCATCGGCCAGAAACGCGTGCCCGACCCACCTGCCATGATGACGATGTTCATGGTTGTTGTACCTCCAATTCGGTATGATTGCGCCAGAACCAAACCTGGTGTTATCGACCCAGTGTTGAACTGTGATGAGGTTCGCAAAAATAACCAGCAGCAACTGAAAAGGACGTTATGCTGCGCTTGTCCGCCCAGCAATGCCGGTCAAGCGACGTGGTTTCAGACGGTACTCAAGAATAGCAAAACCTGCCTTGGGCTGCAACCCGCCCTGCCGCAAAAGATCCGTGAGATCACAAGGCGTAAGGCGAGAGAGCGGGAAACCCTGGGCATGCCATCTTTTCTCGTCCTCACGCCCTTACACCCTTACGCTCTATCGCCCTGATGCGATACCACCAGCTCATCGTTGACCAGATCCACTCGGATAGTCGCCCCCTCAGCCACCCCACCACCGATAAGGGCTCGTCCGATGCGGGTTTCCAATTGCCGCTGGAGGAAACGTTTGAGGGGCCGAGCGCCGAAGACCGGATCGTAGCCGGAGCGGGCGATGAACTCCTTGGCTGCCAGGGTGATATCCATGCGTATACGGCGATCCTTGAGCCGCCTGGCGAGATCTTCGGTGAGCAGATCCACGATGGCGGTGATCTCGGCGAGCGTCAACGGTTTGAACAACACGATGTCGTCCACCCGGTTCAGGAATTCCGGCCGGAAATGATGGTGCAATTCGCTCATCACCTGTTTGCGCGCTTCTTCCCGGATTTCACCTCGATCGGTCACGCCGTCCAGCAGGTAGGGGGAACCGATGTTGCTGGTCATAATGATCACGGTGTTCTTGAAATCCACGGTACGGCCCTGGGCATCGGTAAGCCGGCCATCATCGAGGATCTGTAGGAGGACGTTGAAGACATCATTGTGAGCTTTCTCGATTTCGTCAAAGAGAATGACGCTATAGGGTTTGCGGCGCACGGCTTCGGTGAGCTGGCCGCCTTCTTCGTAGCCCACATATCCCGGTGGTGCGCCGATGAGGCGCGACACCGTGTGCCGCTCCATGTACTCGCTCATATCGATGCGCACCACGTTTTCTTCACTGTCGAACAGGGCTTCGGCCAGGGTTTTCCCCAGTTCCGTCTTGCCCACCCCGGTAGGTCCCAGAAAGATGAAGGAACCAATCGGACGGCGCGGGTCCTTGATGCCGGATCGAGCCCGAATGACGGCATCCGCCACCAGCTGCACCGCCTCGTCCTGACCGACCACCCGCCGGTGGAGAATCTCATCAAGCCGCAGCAGCTTTTCCCGTTCACTTTCCATAAGACGCGTCACGGGAATGCCGGTCCAGCGGGAGACGATCTCTGAGATCTCCTCTTCGGTTACCTCCTCGCGCAACAGTCGGTTGCTGCCTTGTTGCGCGTTCAGTGCCTGTTCTTCCTCGCGCAGCCGGCCCTCTAATTCCGGCAGCTTGCCGTGCTTGAGTTCGGCCGCGCGATTGAGATCATACTGACGCTCCGCTACTTCAACGTCACGCCGCACCTTTTCGATTTCTTCTCGAAGCGACTGGACCTTCTTGATTCCTTGTTTTTCCGCATCCCACTGGGCACGCATGACCTGGCTCTGGTCCCGCAACTCCGCCAATTCCTTGCGCAAAGCCTCCAGGCGCTCCTGGCTGCCCTTGTCCCGCTCCTTCTTGAGAGCTGCTTCCTCAATTTCCAGCTGCATCACCCGGCGAGTTACTTCATCCAATTCGGCCGGCATGGAATCGATCTCGGTACGGATCATAGCACAGGCTTCATCAACGAGGTCGATGGCCTTGTCCGGCAGGAAGCGATCGGAGATGTATCGATGGGAGAGGACCGCTGCTGCTACCAGGGCGCTGTCCTGGATCTTGACCCCGTGATGGACCTCGAAGCGCTCCTTGAGCCCCCTGAGGATGGAGACCGTGTCCTCGACCGTCGGCTGGTCCACCTGAACAGGCTGAAAGCGCCGCTCCAGGGCTGCGTCCTTTTCGATGTACTTGCGGTACTCATCCAGAGTGGTGGCGCCGATACAGTGCAGCTCGCCCCGGGCCAGCATCGGTTTGAGCATGTTGCCTGCGTCCATGGAGCCTTCGGCACGACCGGCACCAACTATGGTGTGGAGTTCGTCGATAAAAAGCAGGATGCCGCCTTCCGACTGCTTGATTTCCTGCAGCACCGCCTTCAGACGTTCTTCAAACTCCCCACGATATTTGGCGCCGGCCACCAGAGCCCCCATATCCAAGGCAAAAATGGTCTTGTCTTTCAGACCTTCGGGAACGTCGCCACGGACGATACGGTGCGCCAGACCTTCGACGATGGCGGTCTTGCCGACGCCCGGTTCGCCGATGAGGACTGGATTGTTCTTGGTCTTGCGGCTGAGAATGCGGACTATTCGGCGGATTTCAGCATCACGGCCAATGACCGGATCCAGCTTGTTGCTGCGGGCTTCCTGCACCAGATCTCGACCATATTTCTGCAAGGCTTCATAGGTGGTCTCGGGCGTAGCACTGGTCACCCGCTGGTGGCCGCGGATTTCCATCAGGGTCTTAAGGAATTGATCACGGCTGATCCCGAATTCACGCAGGACCTTGCCGGCGGTCGTGGCACCGCCTTCATCAATGAAAGCCAACAGGATGTGTTCTACCGAGACGTATTCGTCCTTGAGTCTCTTGGCCTCATCTTCCGCCTTCACCAGGAGCTGATTGAGGCGCTGGGTGATGTAAACCTTGCCGGCTTCCGCACCGGGGCCACTCACCCGCGGCTTTCGCTCCAGCTCTTGTTCGATGCGACTGCGTAATACATCCAGAGGTACTCCCATCTTCTGGAGCAGGCGCGGTAGCAGACCATCCCCCTGTTCCATGAGCACTAACAGGAGATGCTCCCCATCCACTTCCAGGTGGCCATAGCGAATCGCCTTGGTTTGAGCTGCCTGCATGGCTTCCTGGGATTTCATCGTAAATCTGCTGAAATCCATGCCTTGCACTCCCTTCTTCGGTTCAAATTAGCGGCCGAACGATTGGTTCCGTTCGGTTCTTGATAATCATAATCTCTCCCCCCGCCGCATCCTGTTAGCAGTCGCTGGAAGTGGCCGGAACTCCAATCGCGTTTCGGCTGTGGTTGGATTGTGGCGCTTACGGGAAAAGGAGGGTTTCCAGTTCCCTGATCCGTGCTTCCATTTGTTCGATGCGGTCCATGAGTTGGAGCACTACTCCGATGCCCTCGTAATTGATCCCCAAATCATGCCGAAGGCGGAGAATCTTGCGCAGCAGAGGTATGGCCCCCGCTTCAAACACCAGCTCATCGCCCACACCACGTCCCACTGGATCAAGCAAACCCAGAGTGACCAGGCGAGCCACCAGGTCCGGACCCACATCGCAGTTGTATGCCAGCTCCCTGCTGGTCAGATAGGCTGTCGAAATGGTCGTGGTCCGGATCTGCACCAACAGGGTGTCTCTTTCCGCCATATCCCTTGGTCCTCCTTGCCGGCCACGCCCCTTACATCCCCTGGCGAGGATTGAAATGGGACACTTGCCGCAATTCTTCAAACAGCTCCTTCTCCCTCGGTGACAACTGCCCGGGTACCTGAATCTGAACCACTACATAGAGATCACCCGGGGTGCCACGTGGTGACGGCATGCCCTTGCCGCGCAGTCGCAGCTTCTGACCGCTACGGGCGCCCGCTGGAACTCTCAGGCTGACTGTTCCGGACAGGGTCTCCAGTTGGATATCAGTACCCAGAGCCGCTTCCCAGGGGGTAACCAAAAGCCCCATATAGAGATGGTGCCCTTCGAGGCGGAATACTGCATGGGGTTCAATCTCTATCCGAAGGTAGAGATCGCCCTGCTCGGCACCGCCCGCTCCGGCACCGCCCTGCCCAGCCAGGCGGACCTTCTGGCCCGGCAAAATGCCGGCCGGAATCCTGACTTCGTAGCTCTTGTCCGTGGTACTGATCTGACCGCCGGGGCTTACTGTCTGAGTCTGCAGAGTAAAAGCCTTGGCGGCACCGTGAAAGGCCTCCTCCAGGGTGATGCGCAATGTCGCTTCCTGGTCCATGCCGCGTTCCCGCCACACGGGTTTGCCCCGCGAGCCGCCCGGCCCACCGCCAGAAGCCTCACGGAAACCGTGTCCGCCAAAGAGCATCTCAAAGAAATCACTGAAATCCCCGGCCCCACCAAAATGAAACTCGGTCTGACCAGGACCTCCACCTGCACCGTAGGCAAATTGGGACTCCCAGCCGGGTGGTGGCCGAAATTCTTGGCCGGTTTTCCAGTTGGCACCCAATTCATCGTATTTCTTGCGTTTTTCAGGATCCTTCAGGACTTCGTAGGCCTCATTGAGTTCTTTGAACTTGTCTTCAGCTCCGGTTTCCTTGCTCACGTCGGGATGATACTTGCGCGCCAATTTCCGATAGGCTCGCTGAACGTCTTCCTGAGTGGCACTCCGCGGCACATTCAGCACTTCATAGTAGTCCCTAAACTTGACGGCCATAGCGTCACTGTCCCAACTTTGCTGTTGCCTGCATTCCTGTACTTGCGGCAATCCTTATGATGTCAAGACCCACTGGCATAAGAGACCCTCCAGCCAATGCCGATCCCTAGCCAGAACCAGTCGATATCTTTTGACTTTCATGATTCTCGATGAAGTTAATCATCAATTGGAGCCTGTCCACTGACTGCCCTTTTAACCCTTGCCGCACTCTTCACCCAGCCCATCGCCGGAAGCCTTAATTTTGCTTAATGTTTGGCCTGCGCCTGCCGATAGAACTCATGCACAGCTTTGTTCTGCTTCAATATGATTCTCGCGATGCGGTGCCTGGCTAGGTTTGGATCATGGTTGCTAGTGCTCATGTGTTGCCCGGAGCTGAAGGTTATAGTTATACTAAATTGGTGTAGCAAAAACCATGATCGCTGTCCGCCCCAGGTACCTGGAATCCGGCAAAAGGATACTCCACCCGCACCCGTAAGAACTGAATTGTGAACCTCTCGTTCCGGTGTTGGCATTTAGCTCCAACACTAACTCAAGAATTTAAGGTTTAAGAAATGAATCCCCACGAGGATGTTAGTTGAGTTCCTCAATCCTGTCACCCCGGCAAAAGCCAGTGTCCAGAGAGCCTCGAACAATCTGGATTATGGATCTTATATCAAATTCCGCTCGTCATACCCGCGAAAGCAGGTATCCAGGTCGTTTTTCTGGATTCCCGTCCCGCCGGAGGCGGGAGAATGACGACATGCATCGTTGTGGCCATCCAAGGCCATGGCGGTTCACCGGAATGACCTAAAGTGATTTCCCGCGCCTTTTTTGACACGCTCTAAGCGTTTACTCACATGGGATTTGCACCGCAGATTGAGGCCGGGGCACCGGAGGATTCGAGAGAACCCGTACTCAACTCGGTGTGACAGGTGAACTGGGAAGATTCTGTTATTCCATCAACTTCTGTGCTCGAATATTCACCGTAAGCGAATAGGGAGGATTGGCTTCTATGAAAAAGAAAATGACCCTTAAGACCAAACTGATCATGACCAGCATTTTTCTCGTGGTCTTGCCTGCGGTGGTCGTGGGCACCTTTGGTTTTTTCCAGCTTCGTTCCTTTTCCAGTACTGCTGTTTCGCAGTCCTATGATGCTCTGGAAAAACAATCTCGAGATACGCTCCTCAATGGGGTAATCGCTGACTACGAAAAGGTTGCCGCCTTTATCGACATGGCCGATAACGATGTCAAGAAACTAGCTAATTCCGCCAATGTCATGGGCTACGTATCGGCTCTGGCCGGGAAGAACGAAGTCCTCAACAAGATGGGACAAAAAGAGGTGACCCGCGTGGTTGAAGGGATTTTGACCACCTGCAAGGTACAGGCAGGGACCCTTCAGAGGAAACCGGATACTCCAGAACTTGCCGATTCCATCAAAGGCATCAAGATCGGCAAGACCGGTTATCCTTTCGTCATCGATTCGAAGGGGATTATTGCAGTTCATCCCAAATCGGATCTGGTTGGCAAGAACGTGATCACCGATCTCAACCTGTTGGCATTCAAGGAGGTGATCGACAACAGGAAGGCCGGAGAAATCAAGACCTCATCTTATGCTTTTGAAGGCCGCTCCAAGTTCGTAGTTTACACCTATTTCGCCGATTGGGATTGGATTATTTGCGGTAGCGGCTATTGGGACGAACTCTCAGAGGAAGCCGCCCAAACTTCCCTGCAACTACTCAAGAGCGAATTCAAAGTGCTCCATGCAGCAGCCACCGTGGTCATCGACGGCAGACCTGAACCAACATATGTTCAGCTCCGTTTTTTGGACGCTAAGGGGCAGGAAGGGGTCAACCTCAAGGGCGGCCAGTTCACCGACAACCTCGTCTCCAAGGCTGGAGAAGCCTGGTTTCAACAGAGTTCGAAGGTAAAATCTGGCGATGCCTACAACTCTGGGGTGGTGGTTTCTGCCAATACCGGTAAACCCGAAATGCGGTTCGCCTCCCCGGTGTATCTGGGAGAAACTCTGAGCGGCGTGGTGGTGATCAACTTGGACTGGCAACTGGTTTGGAAGATGATCAAAGGGCACGTCTACGGGGAAAGCGGTTACCCATACATCATCAACCAGGAGGGTGTGCTGGTTTCCCATCCCAAATATGATCTACTGAGCCCGACCAACATTGGTGACGCCAAGTACGGAGATTTGGCTACCATCGTCAAGAATCAGATGCTCAAAGGTGAGAAAGGTGTGGGGCGGTACACCTTTGAAGGCGTGGACAAATACGTGGGCTTTGTCCCGTTGAAAGTTGGCGGCAGGACTTACAGTATTTCCGCGACCTGCCCAGTGGATGAGTTTCTCAAGCTTGCCAACAACATCAAGACCGAAGCCAGTAAACAAGCGGTTACCGCAGGCTGGATAATCACCTTGACAAGTTTGATCATGATCGTGATAGGCGCCCTCGTCGGGTTCTTTTCCAGCAACAGCATTGCCCGTCCCATCACCCGAGCCATCAAAGGATTGTTCGACGGGGCCGAACAGGTTGCGGCGGCGGCTGGCGAGGTATCGTCCTCGAGCCAGTCACTGGCTGAAGGGGCCTCAGAACAAGCCGCAGCCCTGGAAGAGTCTTCTTCCGCCCTGGAGCAAATGGCATCGATGACGCGACAGAATGCGGACAACGCCAACCAGGCCAATACGCTGCGCCAGCAGGTGGGTCTCATGCTGAAGGAGGCCGATGGCTCCATGGCCGCTCTGGCCCAAGCCATGGGGGAAATCGCCACCGCCAGTACCGAAACCCAAAAGATCATCAAGACCATTGATGAAATTGCCTTCCAGACCAACCTGTTGGCCCTGAATGCCGCAGTGGAGGCGGCCCGTGCCGGGGAGGCGGGCGCGGGGTTCGCCGTCGTCGCTGACGAAGTGCGCAACTTGGCCATGCGTGCCGCCGAAGCGGCCAAGAACACCAGCACCCTGATCGAAGGTACAGCCGCGCGAGTGCAGCGAGGTAGTGAACTGGCGACCAAGACCAGCAAGACATTTTCCGACGCGACTTCATCATCGGCCAAGGTTGGTGAACTGATTGCCGAAATCGCTGCCGCCTCCAACGAACAGGCCCAGGGTATCGAGCAGATCGGCAAGGCTGTAGCCGAAATGGACAAGGTAGTCCAGCAGAATGCCGCCAACGCCGAGGAGTCAGCAGCAGCGTCGGAGGAGTTGAACGCTCAGGCCGAACAGATGCGGGGCTATGTCAATGACATGGTTGCGATCGTTGGAGGAGCGGCTGACAAGATTGAAACGGAAGCACCGGCCAAAATCCGCAAGCGACTACCGGCGGGCCGTTCCGGCAAAGCATTTCACAAAGCGTTGCCGCAGGCGACGAGAGCATCAAAGGCAGGAAAGACTGCAAGATACTCTCAAGATAAGGAAGTGCGACCTGAACAAGTCATTCCCCTCGATGAGGGGGATTTCAAGGAGTTCTAAACCAGCAGTTAGATCCTTGAGAAAGAGACATCAGTAAGCGTATCGAAATGCACTGGGCGGGCGTAAGGCCCGCCCCCCCAAAGCTTGCTAGGGTGCCATCTCCGTAAGGAGTCTTCCCCTGGAACCTGGGCTTGTTGGGCAATAATCCCTATCGTCTCACCGACATGGACCGCTCAAGGCGTTCCAGCATCTGGCTAACGTCGCGGAAGTGGTTCTGCAAAGCCTCCAGGATGAGAATCGTATCGGAGCTGCGGATTGGCATCGTGGAGAGCAAACGGTCGTAGAACAGAGCATCCAAATTGGCCAGGTAGAGATTCTCCAGCCTACTCACCAATCCATAGGCAAGACCAAACACCAAAGTCAGCATCATGACCTGAACAAACGGCAAGACACTGGGCATCATCGTGGTAGCCAGTTCCTGGATATCCTTGTGCCCGGTCAGAACAGGTTGAACTTGTTGGTAAATGAGCCAGAAAGTTTGGAATAGCGCAAGCAAAGGCAGCAGCCGCAAGATCCAACGGAATGCTACCCAGGTTCCGTTGATCACCTGCCAATCGATTTCGGCCAAGCGGTGTTGCCGGTCAAGCAGGTCGTCGGCCATGAGCACCCCATGGGCACTGCCGAAAGTAAAGAGCGCTCGTTGATGGGCGTGGAATACAAAACGCAGCAGGCTCCTACGCAAGCCCTGGCTCCACCTCACCAAGGGATCGGGGACCCTGCGCCGCATCATAAGTTCACTAAACGCACTTGCGCCGGGACCGGGTCGATCCTTGGCCGGTGTCTCAGGCGCTGGAAAAGTCCTGGAAAGGAGCCATTTGCCAAAAAACTGCAGCATCAGCCACAGCAGTCGACCCACCACAAAGAGAACCAGGACCCACACCAGATAGGCCAGCCAACTCCCCAACGGCCTCGCATGAAGCCAATGCTGTTGGTTCCAAAACTCCAGCGACTTAATCATGTCCATGCTGGTGTTTTTCAGAGGGGTCTCGGACACCAGGCCGAGGTAGGCATCACGGATTGGCAGAGCGAGCAGAAGGCAAAGCAAAAGGAAGACAAACCATAGGAAGCGTTGCCAGGCTTCGTATTTCCTCAACCCATATTCCATAAGCGGCTCCTCACCATGGGGCACAACACGCGGTAATTCCCGCGGAACAGGCGGGTACTCCAACTACCCAAGGACGGAATCGAGGGGGGATATTCAGCAGCGACCGGTAGCCAATGCAGCCGACCACAGAAGCAACGTCTCCAGGGAAAGAACATCGCGTGTTCTCAAGAAGAAGCGCTGGAAGTGACTCCTCGGGCGCTTCTTGTCCAGAGCAATCGTCATCTCTCCTATCGTCGTCCGGTGAGACTCTTGGGAATCCGACCCGTATGCACACACTCGGAACGCAACCGCCGTCCAACGATCTTTTCTACCATACGGCCAATCTGCAGCACCTTGTCCACATCCAGACCGGTATCGATACCCATTTCATCCATCATCACCACCATGTCTTCGGTGCTTACCAAGCCGGTGATGCTCGGATCGCTGTAATAGTAATCACCGGTTCCAGCGACCGGCACCCCATCCACGAAATTCGCGGGCTGTCCACCAATAGCCCCCATGGTGCTCTCGAAGTGGGTGATGCCGGCATTGAGTGCCGCCAGCACATTGGCCAGCCCCCAGCCGCGGGTGTAATGAAAGTGAGCTACGTGTTTGGTCGGATCAGGAATGGCGTCAAGAATCATGGAGAAATACTCATACACTTTGTTGGGCGGGGCGGAACCGTCATGGTCGGCATGTTCGATGTCGTCGGCACCGATATCCAACCACCGCTGGGTGAATTCCACGGCCTTTTTCAACTCGGTGGGCCCTTCGATGGGGCAGCCCCAGATGGTGCTGACCGTGCCGCACACTTTAAGGCCGGCATCGTGGGCCAACGGAATATACTGCTCACACATCTTCCAGTAGTCCGCCAGTGACAAACCGGAATTGGTGCGATGATGCGATTCGCTGGTGGAAACCATAAAGAGAATGCGGTCCGGCCCCCAGCCTTCTTTGCGCGCTTGAATGGCACGTTCCACCGCCTTCTCACGAATGGTGATGCAGGTAGTCTCCACATCCTTGAGCAAATGGCCTACTTTCTTGCTGCTATGTATGCCTTTCATCAACGCATCGGCGTCCTTGAACTGCGGCATTCCCTTGGGATTGCCGAAATTGGTCAGCTTCAATCCGTTTGAATCCTGCCAACACCAGCTGTTCGGCCACCCACAACTTGGCATCGGTGGGAATGAATTTCTCCTCATGCTGAAAACCGTCGCGAACACTAATATCACCCAATATGACCTGTTTTGGATAGTTCATTGGAACCATCATCCATTCTCCTTTCGTCATCGGATTCACTTGCAGCTATCTCAAGAGTCGCTTGGCCGGTCAAAGGAAGCGGCAACCCGAGAAATCAGACCTGTTTCATGGCACTTCCCGGGCAGCAGCGCATGGTACGTGCAGGATCGAATTAGAAACGCAGATTGCCAAAGGCCGGTTCGCCAATGGAGCGCAATACGCTGACCTCCACGGCCATGGCAAGCCAATCACGGATTTCATGGAACTTGAGCACCCGGTCGCTGAGCAGCCGCGCTCCGCAGAAAAAAGGATGCGCCTCACCGTCGTATTTGTCCATCATCGACTGACGGAAAGCCTGTTTCTCTTCGGCGCTCATGGGCTCACCCTGCCCTTCCCGTTTGCGTTCTTCGATGGAAAGAAGCACTTCGGCCGCCGACCGCCCGCTCATCACCGAGGTTCGAGCCCGCATCGTAGAAAATAGCAAATGGGGGCGGTAGGCCCGGCCGCACATTCCGTAGTTGGCTGCACCATTGTCCGGACCGATTACCAATTGGAGCCGCGGCACCTGGGCGCAGGATACCGATCGCACCATGTCGGCGCCGTATTTGCCGATCCCCATGTGTTCCGACTCGGAACCAACCATATACCCCGGAGAACTTTGGACAAACAGGATGGGGGTCTTGTCCTGGGAACAGCGAATGATCCATTCGGTGGCTTTGCGCGCCGCCTCCACAAAGATGATCCCCAGGCCGTTGGCGGCGATGATCCCGAGAGGCAGCCCCTTGATGAGAAGCTTGCCCGCCACAATGTTATCGCCGCGGCCCATGGCATAGTTGCGCTTGTATTCGAAGAATGCGCTGTCATCGGCGATAGCTTCCAAAAATGTGCGCACATTGATGCCCTGATGGACCTTGGCGGGCAACAACTCGTAGATGGATTCCGCCGGCACCCGTGGAGGCACTTCGGCATAACGGTGCAAGTGCAGCTTCTGGGGCGGTTCCAGGGAAAGAATCTCGCGTACCTTGGCCACGGCTTCTTCCTGATTACGGCAGAAATGATCGGCGCCACCCGAGATCTGCGTGTGCACCCGGGCCCCGCCCAGGTCTTCGGCGGAAATCACTTCCCCGGTAGCGGCCTTGACCAGCGGCGGCCCACCCAAAAAAGAATACGAGAGCTTCTCGATCATTACCGACTGACAGGCCATGAATACGATGTAAGCCCCCCCCGCCGTGTTGCCGCCGGTGCTCAGGGTGATCTGTTTGAGTCCCATGGCCGACATGCGCGCCATATTGTAAAACATCGAACCAAAGTGCTGATCATCCGGGAATACATCGGCTTGCATGGGCAGGTAGGCACCACCGGAATCGGCAATGTAGACACAATTCAAACCACAGCGTTCGGCAATGGCCTGAGCCCGCATGTGTTTTTTCAGCGTGATGGGGAAATAGGTCCCGGCTTTCACACGGCTGTCGTTGGCTACGATCATGGTCCAGTTGCCATGGATCTTGCCCAGGCCGGTTACAATCCCGCCACACGGAACGTCTTCCACATCCGGGTAATTCATGCCAAACCCTGCCAGCCGGCACAACTCAAAGAATTCGGTACCTTCATCGATCAAATCGGCAACGAGCTGCCGAACATGGTGCTTGCCCTGTTTGGCCAGCCGATTGATAGCAGCCTCGCCTCCCGGCCACATGGCCTGATAAACCCGTTCGTCGAGCTTCAGCTCTTCGTTTTCCCAATGCGATCGATTCTCCATTCTAGCATCGGCCATGTTTTCATCCCTTTCCAATTCGGACAGGCTGCCTGCGGGGTTCGCACGCGCGGTACCGGCCCCACATCACCATCTTCCGGTTGCTTCACACCCCGGTCCTATTTCCCCTTATACACCGGCTTGCGCTTCTCCCGAAAAGCCGTCAACCCTTCCAACCGGTCTTCAGTGGGGATGGTGATCCAGTAGGCGTTGGATTCGATTGCCAAGCCCGTGTGCAAATCGGTTTCCAGACCGTGGTTGATGGCATACTTGGCCTGCTGAATGGCAATGGGGCCAGTCTCGCAAATCATGTCCGCCATGGCAAGGGCGTCATCGAGAAGGGCTTCCGGGGTACTGACCTGATTGACCAAGCCGATTTGCAGGGCCTCCGTGGCACCCACCCGACGGCCGGTAAAGATCAGTTCCTTGGCTTTGCCCCGCCCCACGAGGCGCGGCAACCGCTGGGTACCACCCGCTCCTGGAATGATGGCCAGCCGGGTCTCGGTCAGCCCAAGGGAAGCGGTGTTCGACACGATGCGCAGGTCACAAGCCAGCGCCAGTTCAGTGCCGCCGCCCAGTGCCACCCCGTTGACCGCTGCAATGACCGGCAATCGGAGGGACTCGATGAAGGTGAACAGATTCCGGATGGTGTAAATGAATTCCTTGACCTGCGGTTCGCTGAGGGTCGCTCGCTCTTTCAAGTCCGCGCCGGCACAGAACGCCTTGCCGGCCCCGGTAATGATGAGGACACGCACGTCGGGATCGTACTGGATAGCCTCCACCTTGTCCTTCAACCCGCGCAGCATAGCGAAATTGAACGAATTCATCGCCTCGGGGCGGTTGAGGGTAAGCACCACCACCTGATCCCGCCGTTCTTCCAGTACCACCGGCTGCTCCATGGTGCCCTCCTTTCCGGCTACTCTTTTCCCTGTCGAGCGAATTCTTCCTTGGTAAGCTCACGGGCGATGATTATGCGGCGGATTTCGCTGGTACCGGCTCCAATCTCATAGAGTTTGGCGTCGCGCCACAGTTTCTGCACGGGGAATTCCAGGCAGTAACCGTAACCACCATGGATTTGGATGGCCTGATCACACACCCAGGTGGCGGTCTCGGCCGCGAACAGAATGGCAGCTGCGGCCTGCTTGGTAAGTTCCGTGCCCTTGCCGCCGCGTGGTGAACGCTGCGCCGTTTCCGCCGCCCGATACACCAACAACCGCGCCGCTTCAGTGCGAGCATACATATCCGCCAGTTTCTGCTGAATCATTTGAAACTTGGCAATGGGCTGTCCGAATTGCTCCCGTTCCACTGAATACCGGACGGAATACTCCAAAGCCTGCTGAGCCATACCGATCGACCCGCCGGCCAGCACGATGCGCTCAAAATCCAGACCGCTGGTCATGACATGAACCCCGTTGTTGAGCTCTCCCACCAGGTTCTCGGCCGGCACCTGGCAGTCTTCAAACACCAGCTCACCGGTGGGCGACCCCCGCATACCCACCTTCTTCAGCTTGCGGGAGACCGAAAAACCGGGGAAATCCTTTTCCACAATGAAAGCGCTGATCCCTTTGGCTCCCTTGTCCGGATCGGTCTTGGCGTAGACCAGCAGAATATCGGCGATGGGTCCGTTGGTGATGAAGATTTTGGTGCCGTTGAGAATGTACTTGTCGCCTTTCTTCACAGCGCGCGTGCGGATGCTCATGGCATCCGAACCGGCATTGGGTTCGGTGAGACCAAGGGCGCCCACCCTTTTTCCCGCGATCAGCGGCGGCAAGTATTTCTCCTTCAGCATCGCGTTGGCATTCTTATGAATATTGTTGGCACAGAGGTTGGAGTGTGCCCCGTAGGACATGGCCAGCCCCGGACAGAAGCGGCTCATCTCTTCAATGGCAAGAGTCTGCATGAGCACATCACCACCCAAACCTCCATATTGCTCATCCATGGTGATGCCAAGAATACCGATCTCCGCACATTTTTTGAAGAAATCCGGTGGGAACCAATCTTCCTCATCGATTTTTTCCTGGTGCGGCCCAAGCTCGTTGAGGGACCACTTGTAGACCGTTTCCTTGATCATGCGTTGTTCGTCTGAGAGTTGAAAATCCATGTAATCTCCTCTTGCGCATTTGAATTGGGAAGGCGCCACGTGATCTAGGGTGATCGAATGCATCCCGAACTGATCTAGAGTGATCAAGGGTGTCAGCTACCACCAGGGAAGACCCAGGGTGATCCCCCCGGCACCATGGAACTGCCAAAAAAAAGACATCCATCCCCAGTTCGCTCATAATCGTGCAACGGGCATGGATGTCCTGAATGGGCCTGCGGTTCCGAATCGCCAACACATGAGCATCATCAAGATATGGATCGAGATCAGGAAATCTGCTTCACCAAGGAACGTATGACCACCAGACCCTGAACGGACAGGCCCCACGGGGCGTCGAATCCAAAGGAGCTGGAGCAAGGCAGATGAGACCGAGAGAACCAGTGGTACTCGAACGCATAACACGCCTAGCCTAATAGTGAATGTGCCGCCGATTGTCAACCCGCAACAAAACACTAACCAGAGATGATCTCTGGTTTTTCACACACTCCACTAGAGGAGTTTCGCAGCAACGCCGCACACCATCCCTGCCAATCGAGCCAGTAGTCCAGAAAATAGAACGGGGGAATGAACCTCTGCAACTCTTGCCACCGAGCCGGCAAGAACCCGCTCAACAACACGGTTGGGTAGCGACTCCATGGCCCTTCCTGCAACAGCTGAGTAAGCACTGGATATTCAAGGTTCATGATGAGCCAATCCATGTGGCCCTTAAATGCCCCCAATCCCAATGCCAACACTGGTTGGATCAGGGATTCCAGACCATTCAAACTGATGTTGGTCCGGGTTTCGCGGACAGCCATCGGGTTGCAGTCCACAGCCACCACGCCGGCAGCGCCCAACTTCGCACAGGTGATGGCAAGGACGCCGGTGCCGGTGCCCAGGTCAATGACCCGGGCGCCGCGTAATTGGTATTGGTAACGATCGATCACCAGCAGGCAGGCTTGGGTAGAAGGATGCAGACCGCTGCCAAATACCAATCCCGGGTGCAAGACAATGGTTTTGTCCGGATCGCCGGAATCTTCAACCGGGACCCCTTTGACAATCCGCAAAGAACCGACCTCAAGGGATTCACTCCCGCCCTGTTGCCATTGGTCATAATCCAACAAATATCGGCCTCGCAGCGACCAACCAGGCTGTTCCTGCACCCAATCGGTCACGAGAGATAACACTTGACGATCGGCGAAGAGGTAGTAAAAGGGAGTTTCAGGCCATAGGCCGAGATACCCCTCGAAACACGGCTCAGTTCGTGGGGGCTGGTTCCCCCAGCATTCATAGACATGCAGCTCACTCGGTGTGGACTGGTTCTTCCCCATGGCGATTTCCAAGGCGTATAGGGTGACTGACGCGGCCAGGCAACGACCGATCTGCACCCCATGTCCGGACCAAAAGGTTTTCCATCCACGCCACCAAACCGCGACTCAGAAGGCCAGACGCGGTCGCTTGCAGCAAGCAACGGAACCAGTGGCCCCGTCATCGATCCTGAACGAGGAGAAGCACAACAATGAAGATCCTGCAGACGCCGGTGGGCGTGATGGAAGTATTCTGCTACCTGGTATCCGATGAGAACAGCGGCGAGTGTATCCTGATTGATCCGGCGGGGGACGAAGACCGGCTTGTGCGGTTGTTGCAGCAAAGCGGCTTAAGCCTCCGCTACATCGTAAACACCCACGGACACGCCGATCATACCTGTGGCAATGCCCGTTTGCAAGCCACAACCGGGGCGGCCATCGTCATGCATGAACTGGACGATGATTTTTTCAGCCGCCCAGAGAATCAGCAGTTTGCCCGCATCATGGGGTTTCCTTTGTCGCCTCCCGCCGGTGTCCGAATCCGAGATGGCGATGAACTCGCTTTCGGTTCTGTCTCGATGCGTTTCCTGCATACGCCTGGACACACCCCTGGCGCTTGTTGCATCCTCATAGATGGCAATCTGTTTACTGGTGACACCCTTTTTGTAGGAGCGGTTGGGCGCACCGATCTCCCCGGGGCGTCCTTTCAACAATTGCTGGATTCATTGAAGAACCGGATCATGACCCTGCCGCCGGCAACTATTGTATGGCCGGGCCACGACTACGGTGACCGACCACATTCCACCATTGCCCATGAAATGGAAACCAACCCATATCTGACGGATTTCTTTTGACGCTTATGAATCCCATCGATGCCGAGGTTAGTTTCACACGGCTTTCGTCGCCGCTAGGCTGGCTCACTCTCGCCACCACTGACGTGGGCCTTTGCGTAGTCCAGTTTTGCGGCAAGGAACGGCCATCCGAAACATGTATGCGCACCCAATTACAGAAGCTCCTGCCATGGGCAAAACTGCGCTCTGATGGGGCGCCTCTTGGTGATGCCGTCAAAGCCCTGCACAGCTATTTCAGACAACGCTGCCCCCTGCCCCCCTTGCCTCTCGATCTTTCCCAGGGTTCTACATTTCAACGAAAGGTTTGGGGAGCCCTATGCACCATCCCCTTCGGTGAGACGCGCACCTACGGTGAAATCGCTGGCGTGATCGGCCAACCTCGCGCCGCTCGCGCCGTGGGTCAGGCCTGCGGGCTCAACCCCTTGCCCATTGTGGTCCCCTGCCATCGCGTCACAGCTCAGAATGACCGACTCGGCGGCTACAGCGGCGGTATCCATATCAAGCAGGCGCTTCTGGCTCACGAAGAGCAATCGCTGGCATGAGAATTACCTTCCGCGGTTGTGCTCAACGACCTTTCCTTCGATTCCCTTTCCCTTGATTCCCTTGACAGCTCACATGACATACGCGTATGGTGCATGCGGATTTGGGGCTGCGGGACAGCTCTCCAAGAACCTACCGCCCCACGTTTGCACGATCCATTGGGAATCAATGAACAGCCCAAATCTCACAGGACGATCGGCTGATGGAGGAGTTGAGTTGAAAGAGCATAACCTGAAACGCAAAGATGCCATTGAACGGCCAAAAGGCAAACTTGGTGTACTTATACCAGGATTGGGCGGTGCCGTCAGCACCACTTTCATCGCCGGAGTGGAAGCCGTGCGCAGGGGGCTTGCCGAGCCGATCGGGTCGCTTGACCCAGCTGGGGACCATTCGCCTGGGGAAACGTTTCGAACACCGGTCACCCAGAATCATGGAATTCATCCCCCTCGCCTCCCTGGACGGACCTGGTTTTCGGCGGCTGGGACCTTTATGAAGCCAACGGTTACGAAGCTGCCATACTACGCCCGGGTTCTGAACCGCGAGCATCTCGAACCGATCAAGGATTTCCTCGCTCAGATCCGGCCCATGAAGGCGGTCTTTGACCGCCGTTTCGTGCGCAACCTGGACGGCACTCATGTCAAGGAGGGACAAGAACCTGCGCAGCCCACGTGGAAGCCCTTAAGGAAGACATTGCCCGATTCAAGGCCGACAACGGACTGGATCGCTGCGTCATGATCTGGTGCGGCAGCACCGAAGTCTATCTGCAGCCGTCAGGATGTCCATCAGTCCATCGAACGCCTTCCAGAAGGCCATCGACCGCCAACGATCCCAACATTGCTCCCAGCATGCTCTATGCCCTGGCGGCCATCGAAAGCGGGAGTCCCCTTCATCAACGGCGCGCCCAACCTCACCGTCGACATTCCGGCCATGATCGAACTGGCCAAGCAGAATAGACGTTCCCATCGCCGGCAAGGACTTCAAGACCGGCCAGACCCTCATGAAAACCATTCTGGCTCCCGGGTCTCAAAGCCCGCATGCTGGGCCTCGAAGGCTGGTATTCCACCAATATTCTCGGGCAACCGCGACGGTCTGGTGCTGGATGACAAGGATTCCTTCAAAACCAAGGAGGAAAGCAAACTCTCCGTCCTGGAATACATCCTGCAACCCCACCTCTACCCAACCCTCTACAAGAACTACTACCACAAGGTGACCATCAACTACTATCCGCCGCGGGGCGACAACAAGGAAGGTTGGGACTGCATCGACATCTTCGGATGGCTGGGATATCCGATGCAGATCAAAGTCGATTTTCTCTGCCGGGACAGCATCCTGGCAGCACCACTCGTTCTCGATCTGGTGCTCTTCACGGACCTGGCCCAGCGCGTCGGGATGAGCGGCATTCAGGAATGGCTCTCCTTCTATTTCAAGAGCCCCATGCACAAGGAGAACCTCTATCCGGAGCACGACCTTGTTCATCCAGCTCATGAAGCTCAAGAACACCCTGCGCTATCTCATGGGCGAAGAGCAGATCACCCATTTTGGCCTGGACTACTACATGAACGCCAGTCAGTGACGTTAGGATTCCAGCCATGTCGCAACATCGCCATACTTTTGTGGACGAATATGACGGAATGGTAGCCTTTGGCTTCAGTCGCGAAATCGATGAGAAGTCCCTGATGTATTACCTGCAGAAATTCTCTGACGATGATCTGGTCAAGACGCTGGTGCCGCGCTTGAGCGACGGTGAGATCAATGAGTTGTTTGAACTGATAAGCCACCTGATGAAGAAGCACCTGAGTGATGCCGAGTACCACCAATATTTCCTGAAGGACCAGACCCCGCATCACCACCACGATTGAAATAGTTCCGTCGGTACCCTACGAGCAGGCCGACGACGGACAACTGCGATCATGGCGCCAACGTTCCAGGGCCGTCAGCAGCAGGTGGTTTTGTTCCGGCAAGCGCACCGCCACACGCACATGGCGCTCCCCCAAGCCCTCGAAGGATGCACCATCGCGGATCAGGATCCGGTCATGTTGCAGCAAGTGTTCCTGCAACTCCATGGCCGTGGGCAGCGATGCATCCATGCACGCCAACAAGTAATTGGCTCTCCCAGGAAACACGTGAAAGCCCGCTAGGTTCCGCAGGCCCTGCTCGATGCCGGCGCGTTCCCGATCAACCAGCTCCAACGTAGACTGACGATAGTCTTTCTGTCTTAGACAAAAGCTTCCGGCAATCTGAGCCAGCGTGCTCACCGACCAGGGCGGCAGGAGCCTGCTCATATTTTTCGCAATGCCGGGCGACGTCAGCAGATACCCGACCCGGACCCCGGGGATGCCATAAAACTTTGTCATGGAACGAATCAGAATGAATCGGGAGGTCTCAGCAAGGTATTCCTTGAAGGAGTTCTCTTCGCAGAAATCGATGAAGGCTTCATCCACGATGCAGTACCGGTCGCCTTCGGCTCCGACCCGCAGCAACCATTCCCGAACGTCGGGCGACAGCAAGGTGCCGGCGGGGCTGCCGGGATGGGTTATCAGAATGGCTTCGGGGTCGTGCTCCCCCAACATCTGCGCCAGTTCTCCCACAGTCGGCTGAAAACCGTTTTCAGCGTGGGTGAAAAGCTTCGCCAGTTTCACCCCCTGGATTTCAAACGCCCGCTGATACTCACTGAAGGTGGGAAGCACAATCACAGCCGACCTGAGCTCCAAGACCTGCGGCAGCCAATAGATCAGCTCGGTGGAACCGTTACCCACTGCCACTTGATCGACCCCCAAGCGGTGAAAGGCAGCGAGATCCTCCACAAGCGCCTGGTTGTGAATGTCCGGGTAATGTTGGAGGCGGTCGAAGTACCTCAAGAACTCATCTCTTAGACCCGGAGGCGGCCCCAGGGGATTGATACTGGCGCTGTAATCGAGAATGTCTTCCGGCTGACAACGCAGACGTGAGGCTACTTCATAGACATTGCCGCCATGAGCGGGAAAGTTCCCCATGGGGTCTCCTGTATGGATGGACTTGTACGGATATGGGTAATGGACGTCACACCAGCCATCGCCAGCCACAAGCCAGCAGCAAAACAAAAAATGAAACGGTGTAGTGCATCCTGATGAGCCGGCTGTAGCTCTGGAGCCTCACCGACTGACCAGCATCACCCAGGTATGGTTTGACCACCACTTCGCCAAAATAGGTGCTCGGACCGCCAAGCCTCACCTCAAGCGCTCCGGCAGCGGCCGCTTCGGGAATACCGGCATTGGGACTCTTGTGTTTGCGTCCATCCCGAGCCATGATGCGCCGTGCGTTTCGCCAGTTCAGCCGCCAACAGGCGGCCGCCGCCACCAGTAACCAGCCGGTGAGGCGCGCCGGTAACCAATTGGCCACATCATCAGCGCGCGCTGCAAAGGTTCCAAAATACCGATAACGCTGGTTGCGGTAGCCAACCATGGAATCCATGGTGCTCACCGCCTTGTAGGCCATGGCCAGGACCGGCCCACCCAAGGCAAGGTAAAACAGGGGCGCGACCACGCCGTCGGAAAGGTTCTCGGCAACGGTTTCCAGCAGCGCCCGCAGGATATCTTCCTCAGTCATGTCAGCGGTTTCCCTGCTGACCAGATGACTCAAGGCCTCACGCGCACCGGGCAGATCAGCGCGACGCAGCGCTGCTTTCACTTTCAGGGATTCTCCATGAAGGCTGCGCGTCGCCAGAGCGGTATAGGCCAGCCAGATGGCCACCGCTGACGCCAACATTGAATGGACTGAACCGGCAACAACCAGCAATAGCCAGGTGACACTTGCCACCGTGGCCATAACCACTACCCAGAGGACAGCCCCTGCCAGAAAGTGAAGCACCCCATGGTTGTCTTTCGGATAAAGCTTTTTCTCCGCCGCACTGATCAAACCCCCGATCCAGCGGATGGGATGAGGTGCCCACGAAGGATCACCCAAGGCAAGATCCAACACATAGGCCACTATCAGGTGCGAGGCGAGAAACTGCACGGTACGCGATCCCATCGAATCCTAGTCAGGCGGCCAATCCGCGCTCTGGACATCGGCCAGGAGCCCCCCGTCATAGTCGAACAGCAGCACCCGCGCCGCCGGCTGGTAACCGGAGAACCGCCGGGATTGCTCCAGGGCCTCACGGGCGACGGCCACGATGAGGTCTCCGGCCTTTCGTTGCTGGAGCAGCTCTAAGGCATGGCGCGCGGTATTGGCATTAGCCAATTGGTGGCAGACCGAAGGGTCATAGCCCAACTGCTCTGCCAGCAAGGCCAACGGTTGGAGGTCGAGTGGGCTGCGGTGCGCGTGGGTGTATTCCTGCCCTTGGGCCATTTTGATCGCCTTGCCAAAGAACACGCTGTGAACGATTCCCTGGAAACCTCTCATGACCGCCCCCTTCACTGCATGGGCAAAGAAATCGGCGATCTGTACAAAGGCATCTTCATCCCAGTTGGGCAGGACAGACCGTGCCAGCCGTTCACTCTTGCCACCGGTACTCAAAACCACAAAGCGCCTGGCATTGGCAGCCGCCACTTGCAGGGCGCTGTCGATGGTTTCCTGGTAGGCCTCATTGGAAAACGGTTTGACGATCCCGGTGGTACCCAGAATAGAAATACCGCCGATAATTCCAAGACGGGGGTTGAGTGTGTACCGAGCCAGTTCTTCGCCTCGCGGCACGGCGATTTCCACTGCAACCACCAGCCCCGGAGGACCTTCATAGTTGCTGTCAAAGGGCAACCAAACCGCCATCCCGGGGTTACTTGACGACGCGGTCTGCTCGACAACCAGCACTTTCCACAATCGGCCTAGCCTTTCCAATTCATCCTGGAGGTTTTCTCGGATCATCTCCCGTGGAACTGGGTTGATGGCCGGTTCCCCCGGGTGCACCGGCAATCCCACTTTGGTCACCACCCCGACACCCTCGCCACCTCGAAGAAGAACACCTGCCCCCAAAGGGCCGTGAGCATGACAATCAACGCGGGCAACAATCCGGGCACGGTGAGTAACGTCCGGATCGTCACCGGCATCTTTGATCACCATCGCCTGGGCGTGATCATCCGCCCAGGTGCATTCCTCAACAGCCACCGGGTACCAAAGATCACCGGGAAGCCGTACGATCACCAATGACTGCCGGCTGTGGGTCAGCCACGCCCGCAGCGCAGCGCGCGCCGCGGCAGTAGCCGCGGTGCCGGTGCTGAATCCTCGGCGTAGGGTCTTAGTCCGCCTTCCTTGTGCCAATTCGGGTCTCATCGGAAAAACGATCCGGGATAATTCTCCCATCGTCTACCTGGAAAAGCGCCCCGGATAAAGGGCGGCAGCCAGCTGTTCAACCGCATCGACGCAGCGGGGGCCGGCTCGGGAAAACAGGTACTCATCCACCAAAATTACCCGATCATGCTGGACCGCCAACAACCGCTGAAAATGTTGGCGTTTGCCGGGAGGTGCCGGGTTGCGGTTCATGGGGCCCTCCTGCACCACGTAGTAGTCAGGGTTGGCCAGCAACAGCATTTCCAGGTCGGTCTGGACAATCGCCTTGTCGGCCTTGACCACGTTTTCCGCTCTCACGGCATCCAGAATGTGTTGCACCATGGAGCCGTGACCTGCGGCAGTAAGAGGCTCAGCGCGCACCTCAAAAAACACCCGCGGCCTCACCGACACGTCATCCAGGCGTACCGCCACGTCCCGCAGGCGCCGGCGCATCTCCTTTGCCAGCTTGGCGGCCGCATCCTGATGTCCAGCCAGAATTCCCAATCGCTCCATGGTCGAAAAGATGTCCTCGAAACTGTTGGGTGAAAAAATCGCCACCGGAATCCCTGCCTCGACCACCCGCTGAATTTCCGGCATAGCCACTCGGCGACTGGCACTTTGCACCACCAGATTCGGCTTGAGGGCCACAATCATTTCCACGTTGGGACGCATATGCGTGCCAACGGCGGGAAGCCGCTTGATTTCGGGCGGCTCCTGGTCGGCATCGGTTCGAGCCACCATTTGTGGACCCGCCCCGATGGCAAACAGCATCTCAGAAAAAGCACCGTACAGCGGGATTATTCGTTGCGCCGGCTCCGGCAATTGGATGGTCTGGCCCCAGTCATCGGTAACCACAACGGGACCGGCATACGCCGCTGCCGGCTGCAACGACAGGAAACCGGCAAGCCACCACCAGAGAAACGCGCGAGCGGCCTTGAAAGTCCATCGCTGCAAGCCCGCGAGGCCGCGCCGAAAGCCGCACATGACTCGTCTAGACCGAGGGTCGTTATTGCCATCGCCCGGGTGTCGACCACTCATCCCAGGTACACCCCCTTGGATACTCGATATCAGCCTGCAGCGAAATCCTCCCATGGCATCAATCCCAAAGACCTGAGCTTGGCAGCTCTGACCACCTAACCTGCGGTTTTTGTCTCACATCTCCCCTCATTTGTGCACCTTCAGGGGATGAACACCACCTGTTTTCGGCCCACACTGGTGATTTCCTGGACAAGGACCCTGGTGTGATACACGCTCTCCAGGATTTCCGGGGTAAGAACCTGTTCCGTCGGCCCATCGGCAACCAGCTCGCCCTCTTGCAGAAACATCAGCCGCCGACAAAAGAGCGCCGCCAAATTGATGTCATGGAGCACTGCCAGGACCGTTATCCCATCGCTGCGATTCAACTGCTCCAGAACCCGGAAAATTTGCAGCTTGCGTCGTATATCCATGGCGGAAGTGGCTTCATCGAGAAGCAGCACGGCGGTTTCTTGCGCCAGGACCCGAGCCATCATGACCCTCTGTTTCTCGCCGCCACTAACGGCCGTGATCAACCGATCCGCTAAAGACTCGGTATCGGTAAGCGTCATCACGCGCCGTACCACCCGGGAATCGTCGGAAGTCTCCAATTGCCAGCGCTTCTGATGGGGGTAACGTCCCATCCAGATGACTTCACGGCAGGAGAAGGGCAGGCGGAGCTCGCTCTCCTGGGCGATCGCCGCCATGCGTCGGGCCCGTTCTCGATGGGATAGCTGCTCCAAGACATCGCCGGAGAGCCGGATGGAGCCCTGCTGAATCGGAACAATGCCGCTCAACGCCAGCATCAGGGTGGTTTTTCCGGATCCGTTTGGACCCAGAATGGCGACGAATTCCCCCGGTTGGATCGCAAAGGAAACGTCGCGCAGCACCGGATGGTCCGGATATCCGCACCACACACGGTCCGCCTGAATCACAGGCCCACGGTCTTCTTGCGTCGTAACAGCAGGAAGCAAAAGAACGGACCTCCCATAATGGCAGTGACCACCCCCACGGGCAGTTCTTCTCCGCGAGGCAGCAGACTTCGGGCCAGGGTATCGGCAATCAGCACCAGCACGCCGCCGATAAGGATGGCCGCAGGCAGCAGGCGCCGATGCAGCGGCCCCAGTACCAATCGCACCAGGTGAGGTACCACCAGCCCGACAAAACCGATAACGCCGCTCACCGAAACGGCCGCAGCCGTCATGAGCGATGCTGCCAGCAACAGCAAGAAGCGGGTGCGCGCAACATTCACACCCAATTGCTGCGCCTGGATGTCGCCAAGGCTGAAAAGGTCCAGCTCCCGTGCATAGAACAATATCGCTACCAACCCGACCAGGACATAGGGGGCCAGGAGCATGACATGGAGCCAGCTTCTTCCGGAAAGGCTCCCCATGATCCACAACACGATGGTGGAAATGGAGTCTTGGTTGAGACTTTTGAGCAGGCTGATCCAAGCGGACAGAAAGGTGGATACAATGATGCCCGCCAGCACCAGGGTAGTCGGATGCACTCGCCCGTCCAGCCTGCCCAGCAGGTAGACCAGGTAAAGTGCCGACATGGCGCCGCAGAAGGCCACCAGGGGCAAGGCGCTGAGTCCCCAAAAAAACGGCAAGCTTCCCCACCCCAGGAGGATGGCCAACGCGGCCGCAAAAGCCGCCCCGCTCGACACACCCAAGGTAAAGGGGTCCGCCAGAGGGTTGCGGAGCACTCCCTGATAGACCACACCCGCCAGCGACAGGGCCGCGCCCACCAGCAGAGCCAAGCAGATGCGCGCCAGACGCACATGGATGACGATATAGCGAAGCGTGTCGTCGATACCCGCGGCGGCTTGCGGGTGAACCGGCGCTATCCAGAGTCGCGCAATGACCTCGTAGGCCACCCGGAACTGACCCACACCGGATGCCCAGAAGGCCAGCACAACCAATAGAATGGGCAGTGGTAAGAGCCACAGCCAATACCTTAACGCTGCTGCCGACCTGGTTGACTGGTTGGCCATCCCTTTCGCTCGAACACCTTCGTTCATGGCCCCAGGCCGCGTTTCTTAACGATCATCAGCGATAGGTAATGTGGCTGGTGCTGGGACAATCGGCGGAAATCCCGTTCAACGTATTCCCCTTCCAAACCGCAGCGACTGATCAGGCAACACCGGCCTTCCAATTCCAGTTCACGGATGGTTTCCAAGATCTGTGGAAACTGTTTGTATACCTTCATGAGCACAACATTATCCGAGACCTCAATGACCTCCTTGAGCCGTTCACCACCCTTGGCTGCGGAAATCACGGTCAGGGATTCCTCGCCCTCGGCCAGCGGCACGTTGGCGCACGCAGCGGCCGCTTGAAAAGACGTGACACCGGGGATGGTCTTGACGGTGATGGTGGGAAAACGGCTGCAGATCTTGCGCACCAGATAAATGTAAGTGCTGAAGGTAGAGGGATCGCCCAAGGTGAGAAACGCCACATGCTTTCCCTGACTCAGCACCTCCGCCACCTGTTCACAGTTTGTCTGCCAGGCGTTTTCCAGATGGTCGCGGTTGAAAGTCATGGGGAAGGCCAGATGGTCCACCGGGGTGCCGGGCCTCAGATACTGTCGGACAATGTCACCGGCGACACTGTAATCGTTGTTGCTGGAAGCCGCTGCAAAGATGTGCTGGACCGATCCGAGAACCCGAACGGCCTTGAGGGTTATCAGCTCCGGATCGCCAGGGCCAACACCAATACCGTAAAATGTACCGAGCATCATGAATTCCTCAACTCCGCCAATTTCTGGCCAGCTCCAACAGCGCGTGCAAGGTGGCCACGGCTACCGGGCTCCCGCCCTTTCGCCCCAGGCAGGTAACAGCCGGCTGATGCTGCATTTGCCAAAGGGCATCCTTGGACTCTGCAGCCTGGACAAACCCGACCGGCACTCCAATGACCAGTGCTGGACGTACACCATCCTCCGCGATCAGCCTCAAAACTTCCCACAGTGCTGTCGGCGCATTGCCGATGGCAATGACGGCCTCTCCCAGCCTATCCCGAACATGCCTGAAGGCCGCCACCGACCGGGTAGTCCCCAGGGTCTTGGCCAGGGATTGCGTTTCGGGATCGGTCGTTGGTGTCAGCACTGGGTTGCCGAACCACTCAAGGCGCCAGGGGGCCAATCCCACCCCAATCATGCGAGTATCGCAGACAATGGCGGCACCATCGCGCAACGCCATTACTCCGGCAGCAATCGCCCGGGGGTGAATCCTCACGTGGTGGGCAAAATCGATATCGCCGGTGGTATGAATGATGCGCCGCACTACTGCCCATTCTTCGCCGGCGAAGGAATGCCCGGCTGCTTCGGTGTCAATGATGCGAAAACTCTCCTGTTCAATCAACTGGCCCGCATGCACCAAACCCGGCCGAACATCGGCAACAGGCGGTTGCCCTTGCTTTGTCATCCAACAACTCCATGTTCCTGATGAGACATTGCCCCCCCCAAAAAAAAATCCTTGAAACCGACATCGGCCTCAAGGACTGCACCCAGCTAGCTTGATCCCTTTGGAGCCACCAATCAAGTCACGCGTTGGCTGGTGGCGAATTCCCTGTTTGCCATCCGTGGGAATTCCGGCGTCTCGGGCAGGTCTTCTGACTCACGGATCCACCTACTCGCCTGGCCTTCCCATTCCGCTTCAGCGAAACAGTGGCTTTCCAGGTTTTCGTCCCCGTTCACAGCGGCGGGACCGCGACGGATTTACACCGTCTTCCCTATTACATCCCGTATTCCGGGATACCCAAGCGCCACGTCTAACCTTGTCGAAAAGAACGCTAGCACATCCCTGGGATTACGTCAATTCAGGATTCCTAAAAGGGAGAGAGCTCTCGGACCGGCTTTCGGCGAGTCTTCCGGCTCATGAAACGTTCATTTCTTCATCAACCAGAGTAACGCGTTCCACTTCTTCCAGGGTCGTGAGTCCCCGAAGCACTTTCTTAAGACCGTCATAGCGCATGGTCTGAAAACCCGTCTTGCGGGCAGATTGCTGGATGTCGATGACCGGCGCCCCTCGTGCCATGAGACCACGCATTTCATCATTGATGAGAATGACCTCATGGATGGCGATGCGCCCGGAATAGCCGGTGTTGTTGCATAACGAACAACCTTTGGAACGGTAGAAGAAAACCTCGCGATCTTCCACGGAAATCATCTTCTGTCCATCCATAGCGGTCACCAGGTATTTTTCTCGGCAGTTTTCGCAGAGTTTCCGCACCAACCGCTGGGCCATTACACCTATGATGGAGGGACCCACAATGAAGGGCTGGACCCCCATGTCGGTAAGCCGGGTGATTGCTTGCACGGCATTGTTGGTGTGCAAGGTGGCCAACACGAGGTGGCCGGTAAGGGCTGCTCGACAGGCGATTTCTGCCGTCTCCAGGTCGCGGATTTCACCCACCAGGATCACGTCCGGGTCCTGGCGCAGGTAGGCACGCAACGCCGAAGCGAAATCCAGCTCCACCGCGGGATTGATCTGCACCTGGTTGATTCCCGGCAAGCGGTACTCCACCGGATCCTCAATGGTGATGATGTTGATTCCGGGTTTGTTGAGATATTTCAACATGGAAAACAAGGTGGTAGTCTTCCCCGATCCGGTTGGACCAGTGATGAAGTAGATGCCGTAGGGCGTATCCATGATCCTTTTTAAGGTGTCGAGCACCCCCCTGGACATGGCCAGGTCCGTCATATCCGGGACATCACGCATCTGCGCCTGCCCCAAAAGCCGCAACACAATCTTTTCGCCATGAATGGTGGGAATACAAGAAAAGCGGAAATCAATTGAACGGTTGGGCAACTTGAGATTGATCCGACCGTCCTGGGGCCGCCTCTTTTCAGCAATGTCCAAATTGGCAAGAATCTTCATGCGGGAAACCAACGGAGGCATTAGCGACTTCTCCAGCTTGCTCTTCTCCCGCAGCACCCCATCCACCCGGAAACGAACCTGGGCTTTTTCCTCCCCCGGTTCGATGTGAATGTCACTAGCTCCCTCGCGCATGGCCAGCAGCATCAGACCATGGGCAAACTGCACCACAGCCTGTGTGCCGGCGATTTTTTGCAGTTCGTCCCGGGTCAGTTCGCTGATGTCTTCAATGAGAATGGTATCCGTGACAATTTTGCTGGAAAGATCTTTCAGGTAGTCTTCGGTCTGATATTCGATTTCAATGGCATCCTCGATGTCCTCGGGAAAACAAAACACCGGACTGATGGGTTTGCCGACCATGCGTTCCGCTTCTTGGATGGCAAATTGGTTGAGTGGGTCGGAAGTCGCAGCGGTGACAGCATCGCCAAATTGGTAGAGCAAGATCATGTGGTTGGCGCGAGCATAACGTTCCGGCAATAGACCCACGATTTCCCGCTGGAACAACGTAGAGCGCATGTCCACATACGATATGCCAATGGAATCACCCCATAATCGTCCAAGAGTATGCCGTTGTGCCGCGTTGCCACGAACTAAATGCACCAAGACGTCGAAAGCGTCTTCTTTGTATTTGGTCAGCAGTCGACGCGAGACTTCCTCGGAAATGATCCCATTGGTCACAAGCAATTGCATGAACTGTGGATTCTTTGTCATATCGGCTCCCATGACAGCGCAAGATGGCGGACAGCAGCTCCAGGTCTATGGAAGGGATCTCAAAGGGCGTCGTTTGATGAAGTGGGTGTCTTTTGACGGACGCTTGCCACGTAGGCACTCCAGGTTTCCTTGATGGCTAATTTGATCTCGGCTATGGGTGTGTCTTTCCGTATGTAATTGGCGGCACCCAGATCGATGCATCTTTCAACGGTTTCCTGGTCTGACACGGAAGTCACGACGATGACAAAAGCGCGAGGGAACTCCGCTCGAATCTCCTTCAGGACCTCTTCTCCGGTCTTGTTGGGCAAATTGATGTCCAACAGAAGCATGTGGGGCTTAAGTTGCCGGTAGAGCTCAATGGTTTCTACTCCGGTGCCAGCTTCGCCCACCACCTCACATTTCATGGAAGTGACAATCGCCTTCAAGAACAGTCGCGAGTGGCTTTCATCCTCAGCGATAAGCACCCTAAGCTTCTTGGCTTCCGCCATGCTCCTCCTCCGTCGGAATAGCAAAACTGAAGGTTGAACCAACGCCCAACGCACTCTGTACTTGGAGGTGCCCTCGGTGGGCTTCAACAATTCGTTTGGCAATGGCCAGCCCCAAACCAGTCCCCTTTTCGGTGCTGGAGTTTTTTCCACCGACTCTTTGAAACTCGCCAAATATCAAGGGCTGATCTTCCAGAGCAATTCCCGGCCCTTCATCCTGAACACTCACCTTGGCAAACCCTGCATCCTCCCAAAGCCTTACTCCGATTCTGGATTCGGCCGGGGCGGCTTTCACGGCATTGCTGACCAGGTTATCAATGACCTGGGCAATACGATTGCGATCGAAAGGAACCTCGGGAAGTTCTTTGAAATCGGTGGTGAAATGAATCCCTTTGCTTTCGGCAGCCAGTTTGAAGATCCGCAGGCGTTCTCGAATCAACACTTTCAAAGAATCGTGTTGGATCTTGAGATCGAGCCTACCGCTTTCAATAACGCTGATATCGAGGAGGTCGTTCACCAAAGCCAACATGTCGCGACTGGCGGCGTAGATGGTGGACAGAAACTCTCTCTGCTCCTGGGTAATGGGCCCCGTGATCTCGGTGAGCATGATTTCGCTCAATCCCCGAATGGAACTGAGTGGATTCCGTAAGTCGTGGGCGGCAAATCCGAGAAAACGGTTCTTCAACTGGTTCAGTTCGACCAGTTTGGCATTAAGATCTGCAAGATTTCGTTCAATGGTCGCATAGCGCAGCACCAGGTTCTTGAGAAGCTGATGTTTGAGTTCGTAGTCTTTTAGCACCGCCCAATGATCAAGGAGAGCTATATACACCTGCCCCTCATCCTGGCTCCAACCCCGACCGTCTTGGATACATTTGGCTATATCTTGGATAAATCGGGCTATGGTTTTGGTCGCCTTCATGCTCTGTGCAAGCGCTCCTTCACTGCGCTGGTATCCCCCAGCTCGGAAAAAGCCCGATTGCCAATCGCCCCATCAATCCCCACTGCCTGCAAGGTTGCCAGGCCCTCACATAGCAGGATGATATCTTCCGCTTTGTGAATGACCCAACCATGTTGGGGTGCGATCATCGTGAAGGGAACCCTGGAGATCTGCTCAAGAGCAAATCTCAGTGCCCTTTCCGAGGGCATGATGTTTTGGTGGAACTCCATGACATCCGCCACGGGACAATAGCTGATCTGGCTCGGGCAGACTTCAGTGTGAAGCGCTCGGCATTGGTAACACACGGGTTGGAGCTCCAGCAGCAGGCCCCATTTCCGTGCATAGCCGCTGAACAAGTCACCCGTAAACAGGATTCCAGACCGACTGTCAAAGGTCACAAAGCTCCCGGCGGAATGGGCATAAGGGATTTTGATGAACTGCAGACACCGTCCAGAACGAAAGCGGAATTCGAATCCAATTTCACCGAGCCCCAACATCCTGGCATGGTCGCAGTAATGGCGAATAAACATGTGGTTGGCTTCATCGGATATGATTTTGAGATTGTCCCGGTCGATGATTCCTTCCATGTGGGGAATACTTCCACACAGGCGTGGGTCGTAGTTCTGGTAGATAAGAGCAACAATGGAAGATGGGAAGATACCCGTTTGCATGATCTTCATCATCACCAGCGGAAAATCAGACCGGCTGCCGCTGTTGATGACCACCGCTTCCTCCCCGTCAATAATCACGTAGGGATTGGCGCTCAATCCGCTTTGGTCATCGTAGAAACCCACCCAGAAAATACCATCCGCCAATGGAAATGGTTTGTCGAGGTCAAGTGCTTGGATTGACTTCTCCGGTCCAGAATTGTTGGCTGATGCGGAACCCCGCCCCAACATACATCTCTGTCCTTGGGTCCAATCTAAGACGGTATTGGCTTGAATATTGGGTTCGTTGCTTTTCCCCTGATTCAGTCTAGCCGCCATGTGACTCCTTCTCACCATCTCTCCCAATCTGGCATTGGGCAATCTAGCATCGCCGTTGGCATTCTTCTGTTACATCCCCCCAAGCTGAAGCGGTGCTGCGGAAAGCGCGGAGGGGCATGGGCATTTCTGCCCAATCAGCTTGCATCCCGCAGGGATGGCCCTCAATGTTGTTGACTAAGCAGATCATAGCCGGCGGGGATGAACCCCGCCCCTACGGCACCAAATGACGATTGACGTAGGGGCGGACTTTATGCCCGCCCGAGCCGATGGGCTTAATTCAACAGCATTGGTCCCGGCCCTCCCCGGAAGCGGAATCATTCGAAGTCTGTATGCAGAAGATCCTTGCGGGTGATACCGGACAGATACCAAACGCGGGCCTTACCCGAAACATCGATCACCAGCTGTGGTAATGAGCGTACCCCCTGTGGCAAGGCTCCTTCCTGGCAACGTGTTTCCAAAACACCGTGCCAGAGACACAATCCATCAGAAAATCCTCTCGTACTTCATCCCTAGGTCGTGGAAGTGCTCGACCCAGGTCGACCCAAATTCATCACGTAGTCTTTCGTATCCGCATAGATCAGGGCATTCTCCATGGAGATCTTGCCTTCCTTGACTAATCGTATCAGGCTCATATCAATGGACGAGTAGTCATCCGATTCGGTTTGGATTTGGGTACGAATCTGATGCATTTTGTTTTCACGGATAAAATTCTTCATCCGGTAACTGTTGATCAGCATCTCGTAGGCCAAAACCATGCCATCGGATCCTCGCATGGGGATGAGACGCTGAGAGAAGACAATCAAAAGTGAATCCGCAAGCTGCTGGAGCACCTGGGGCTGCAGATGGCTGGGGAAGCGGTTGACCAAACCACTGACGGCGGAAGTGGTGCTCGGAGCATGCATGGTGCTCAGCACTAGATGGCCGGAAGATGCTGCCCGCAAGGCGCTTTCAAAGGTCTCGTGGTCTCGCATTTCACCAATGACGATGACATCGGGAGCCTGTCGGAAAATGCGGCGCAAACCTTCAGAGAAAGAGTCCGTATCAACCCCGATTTCCCGCTGGTTGATGTTGCATTTCTGAGGCTTGTGCATGTATTCGATGGGATCTTCCAAGGTGATGATGTTCACCTGCCGTTTTCGATTGATGATATCCACCATGGACGCCATCGTGGTGGTCTTCCCGTGGCCGGTCGGCGCCGTAATCAAAATCAAGCCTTGCGGTTTAAGAGTGTATTCCTCCAACCAGCGAGGCAAACCCAGTTCTTCAAAGGTTGGAATATCGAGCCTGATTCGCCGCAGGGCGAGCGAGATCGTGTTCTTCTGACGGTAGGCATTGACGCGGAAACGACTGAGCCCCTCCACTTCGATGGAGAAATCATATTCCTTTCGTTTCAGGAACTCCTCCCATTGTCCTTCGGTCATCAGAGCTTTGCCGTAGGCGACGCATTGATCGGGTGCCAGGGATGGCATGTTGGATCGCCTCAAGACGGTCTGGACCTTGACCGAAGGAGGCAACCCGGCCGTAATGAACAGGTCTGTCCCATTCATTTCGACCAGGTATTCCATCATGGCTTGCATGGTGATCGGCCCTTGTAACGCCTCCTGCATGTCCGCGCCGGTGAAGCTCTGGCCCCCCTTTTCCTCGACGCACTTCAGGGCGAGATCCATCTGATACGATGGGACAATAACCGGCTGGACACGCCGACCGGACAGGAATTCCACTTCGTGAATCGCGGCGAAATCATTGGGGTTTTCCATGGCTAACTGAATGCTGCGGCCTTCCACGCTGAGCGGCAGAACTCGATATTTGGCGATGATTCGACGTGGTACAATGGAGGTGAAATCCTTGCAGGCAGTGGTCTGAAAGAGGTCGGCACCCGGCACGCCATGTTGCTTTCCGAGGAACTCCAACAGACTCTTGGCCGATATATACCCCAATTCCACCAGCACAGAGCCCAATTTACCACCCTTCTGGGCCTGGGTTCGGAGCGCATCGCGCAATCGTTCAGGAGAGAGCAGCCCGTGTTCAACAAGCAGCTCCCCGATGCGATGGGTTTCGGGATCTTTGGCGCGGGTCGGGGCTTTCTGCTTCTCCGCAAGCATTTTCTTAATGTCTGCCTGGGAAACCTTCTTCCTCTTGGACGTGGTGACCTTCTCATCTTCTATGATTTCTTCCAATACCTTTGTGAGATCATAGGTATCAGGCATAGCGACTCCTCCATTCACATTCTGTCTATTCCACGTGGAACGACCAACCCAATGCCGCCCTTCCCCATCTATTCAGGATGGGCCACCTTCAGAGGCCACACCAGGACCAGGTCGTTTCTTGAATCAAGGTCCTTTTGTACAGATAATGATATCCCTTGCACGTCTCCGTAAGAATGCACGGCTTCGGATTTCGACGTCAGATTCCGCTTCAGACACTGAATGACCCCCACTGCGCTGGAGAATCTATCATAATATGCAGCAAATGCGATAGGAAAAGTCACCTTTGACGGAGCACTGGTCAGCAGGTGCATCCCGCCACTTGACACCATTCTTTGCCCGGTGAATCATTCGTCGACCCGGGTTCAGTGTAACCCTGAACTGAAACGGTGGCACTTCAAAAGGATCCGCTGAAGGCCCGGCATCGATTGTCGCGACCAGGAAGCCGTCCCGATGCTCTCACGACCGTGCCCGAAGCGGCTTGGATGCCGACTTTTTCGTTGATTTTTTTCTTTGGTGTGTTAAGTCTCAATTTTCCCGGGCTTTCCAGCAGCTTGCCGGGTTAGCTTGTTTTATTTATTGATTTCATGTGATTATGGGAATCGACGAGCAGTCCATGGTGGCAATACCATCCGAATCAGCCGGCCTCAGCATGGCGGAAGCGATCAGCCGCTTTGTGGTACACTTGCGTCATGAACGTGGGGTGAGCGAGCATACCTTGCGCGCATACTCCGTGGACTTAAGGCAGTTTCGGCAGTTCGCCGAAGATCGGTTAGGTTCGGGATTCACTCCTGACGATGTTACCGCGGATTTGGTGCGAAGCTACGTAGCGATGATCCACAACAACCTGGAGAAGTCATCACAGGGGCGCAAATTGGCAACTCTGCGGTCTTTTTACCGGTTCCTCAATCAACAGGAAATCACCGCCGCGAACCCGGCAGCCCAGGTCGCCCTTCCCAAAGTTAAACGGCAAGTGCCGTCTTTTCTGAATGTGGATGAGATCTTTCATTTTCTCGACTGGTTGCGTCAACAATGTGAACTCCCTGGGTCATCCTGGCGCCGCCGGCGCAATTGGGCTCTCTTTGAAAGCCTGTATTCCACCGGTTTGCGTGTAGGCGAATTGGTAGCGCTTAACCCCACCGATGTGGATGTGACCCTAGGTATGGTGAAGGCGTTTGGCAAAGGCGGCAAGGAACGCGTGGTGCCCATTGGTCAGACCGCGCTGCAAGCCATCAGGGAGTATCGACGGGCATTGGCTTCCGAGCTTCCGCAGAGCCGTCTCGAGACCCGGGCACTGTTCTGCAACGCCCGCGGCGGAAGACTCACGGCCCGTTCGGTGCATCGTCTGCTATTCACCGAGCTTCGTCAGAGCGGGTTGTGGCAGCAGGTGAGTCCGCATGGTTTGCGGCACACGTTCGCAACACATTTGCTTAACGCCGGTGCGGACTTGCGTGCCATCCAGGAAATGCTTGGGCATTCCAGTCTCTCCACCACGCAGCGATATACCCACGTGCACTTGGAACAACTCATGAAGATTTATGATACCGCTCATCCACGCAGCCGCAAAGCACCCACAGGGAACTCCTAGGCGCCAGTATTCACCTTCTATCAGGTCCTGGAGACCATCATGGCTCAGACAATGATGCACGGCACCACCATCCTCACCATTTGTAAAGACGGCCATGTGATTATGGCCGGAGATGGCCAGGTAACGCTTGGCAATACGGTGGTCAAACACCAGGCCAAGAAGGTCCGGAAGATGTATCACGATCAAGTCTTAGCCGGATTTGCGGGGGCTACGGCCGACGCCTTCACCCTTTTCGATCGGCTCGACGCCAAACTGGAACAATACAATGGCAATCTCAAGCGAGCGGCCGTGGAACTGGCCAAAGACTGGCGGATGGACCGCGCGCTGCGCCGCTTGGAAGCCATGCTGATCGCGGCGGACCGCAATGATTGTTTGATCCTCAGCGGCAGCGGCGATGTCATTGAACCCGACGATGGGCTGGCCGGAGTCGGCTCCGGGGCGTCCTATGCCTTGGCCGCCGCACAAGCTCTTCTGGCCCATTCCCGGCTCTCCATCCGGGAGATTGCGGAGGAGGCCATGAGGATTGCCGCCTCTATTTGCATCTATACCAATGCAACATTTACCTTCGAGGAACTCTGAACCCATGCAGCAAACGCTCACTCCCGCGGAAATCGTACGCGAACTCGACAAATACATCATCGGTCAGCAAGATGCCAAGCGCATGGTAGCCATTGCCCTGCGTAACCGCTGGCGCCGCCAGCAGGTACCAGACCATCTGCGCGACGAAATCGCACCAAAAAACATCATTATGATTGGTCCCACCGGCGTGGGGAAAACCGAGATCGCCCGCCGCTTGGCCAAGTTGGCGCAATCACCTTTTCTCAAAATCGAAGCCAGCAAGTTCACGGAAGTTGGCTATGTAGGCCGTGATGTCGAATCCATGGTGCGTGACCTGACCGAAATTGCGGTCAACATGGTACGGGCCGAGGAGCAGGAATCGGTGCAGGTGAAAGCTCGGGAACTGGCGGAGGAAAAGCTCCTTGACTTGCTGCTGCCGCGCACGCGGCGCTCGGAAGGAAGCAGCCAAGCCCATCAAGAGGCCTCTGCGGCAGCGAGTAAGGAAGACGAACCCACCGTTACGGACAAAACCCGGGAAAAGCTTCGGGGCATGCTTCACCGGGGTGAACTGGACCAGCGCACCGTGGAACTAGATGTCCAGGATCGTCGCGTCCCCATGGTGGAGATATTTGCCGGTGCGGGGATGGAAGAAATGGATTTCAACCTCCGCGAGATGCTGGGTTCGGTACTTCCCCAACGCACCAAACGACGCAAGGTAAAGATCCCTGAAGCTCGTGTAATCCTCATTCAAGAAGAATCTCAGCACCTTATAGACATGGACAAGGTCGTGAAGGGCGCCATCGAAAGAATCGAACATTCCGGGATTATTTTCCTGGATGAAATCGACAAAATCGCGGGGCGCGAGAGCGGCAAGGGACCGGATGTGTCTCGGGAGGGCGTGCAGCGGGATCTATTGCCCATCGTCGAGGGGTCCACGGTCAATACCAAGTATGGCATGGTGCATACCGATCACATCCTGTTTATAGCTTCGGGAGCGTTTCATATCTCCAAACCCAGCGACCTTATCCCTGAACTCCAGGGCCGCTTTCCGATCCGTGTGGAATTGAAACCGCTCACCAAGGAGGACTTTATCCGAATCCTGACGGAACCGGAGAATGCCTTGATCGTCCAGTACGAAGCCTTGCTGGAAACCGAAGACGTGCATCTGGTTTTTGAGGCGGAAACCATCGAAGAGATCGCCGAGATCGCCTTTCAGGTCAACACGAGTATGGAAAACATCGGTGCCCGAAGGCTTCACACCATCATGGAAAAGCTGCTTTCGGAAGTCTCTTTCAACGCACCGGACCTTAAAGGACAGACGATCCATATTACTCCCAGCTACGTTCAGGAGGCCCTGTCAGAAATCATCCGTGACGAGGATTTGAGCCGTTACATTCTCTGAACCCCAATCTCCAACACCGGGACCGGATCGCTTCCGGCCTCCATGGGATGTCCCTCGATGCAGGACAAAGCCGGAGTTCTCATTGAAGCGTTGCCCTATATTCGGCGCTTCTATCAAAAAACGGTGGTGATCAAGTACGGCGGCCACGCCATGGTGGAGGCCTCCCTCAAGGATAGCTTCGCCCAGGACATTGTGCTGATGAAATACATCGGCATCAACCCGGTGGTCGTTCACGGCGGTGGGCCGCAAATCGGCAGAATGCTGGAGCGCATTGGCAAGAAGAGTGACTTCTGCGCCGGGATGCGCGTCACCGATGCCGACACCATGGATGTGGTGGAGATGGTGTTGGTGGGCAAGGTCAACAAGGAAATCGTGCATCTTATCAATCATCATGGCGGGCGCGCCATTGGACTGAGCGGCAAAGACGGCCATCTCCTGGAAGCCCGCAAGCTGCACGTGTTTCGCTACCAGGGTGATGATCTCCCACCTGAAATCATCGATGTCGGGCTTGTTGGTGAAGTCCAGCGGGTCGATGTGGAAATTCTGGAAATCCTCGAAAAAAGTGACCTGATCCCGGTGATTGCCCCGGTGGGCTTCGGGCGTGCCGGCGAAACCTACAACATCAACGCCGATTTGGTAGCCGGCCATGTGGCTGCCGCTCTCAAGGCCGAGAAACTGATCCTCATGACCGACGTTGCCGGTGTCATGGATGCCGAGGGACAGCTGATCGGCACCATGAACGTGGCTGAGGCTGCAGATCTCATGCAGGACGAGGTGCTCAAGGGGGGCATGATCCCGAAGGTACAGTGCGCCATTGACGCCTTGCAATCCGGGGTCGAGAAAGTGCATATTGTGGACGGGCGCAAACCCCACGCCGTGCTTCTGGAGATCTTTACCGATGCCGGGGTGGGGACCGAAATTGTGCGCAAGCGATAATGCTTGAGGTGGTGCCCCGCGCAGCCAAACCCCTAAAACCGATCGCACCGAATCAAGAGTTGAACTTGAAAAGGGATGGGCGTCTATGGATACCGTAGAAGTGATGGCAGCCTGCCAGCAGCACATTTTCGACACCTATGCCCGCTTTCCGGTAGTTTTCACACACGGCAAAGGGACGCGGTTATGGGACCAGGAAGGCAAGGAATACCTCGATTTTGTCGCCGGAATCGCGGTGTGCAACTTGGGGCATTGCCACCCCGATCTAAACAACATTTTGATCCAACAGGCGGAATCCCTCATTCATGTGTCCAATTTGTTCTACACGGTCCCCCAGGTTGAGCTGGCCCGTGAGCTCACCCAGTTGTCCTTTGCGGACAAGGTGTTTTTTGCCAACAGCGGGGCCGAAGCCAACGAGGCCGCCATCAAGTTGGCTCGCAAATACAGTCGAGAACGTCGCGGACCGGGCCGTTTCCATGTTATTTGCATGAAGAACTCCTTTCACGGAAGGACCCTGGCGACACTCTCGGCCACCGGCCAACCTAAGGTTCAATCGGGATTTGATCCGCTGGTGGAAGGTTTCACTTTTGTCGAGTTTGATTCCCTTGCCGCCGTGGAAGAGGTTATCACCAAGCAGACCTGTGCAGTGATGATTGAACCCATTCAAGCCGAAGGCGGTATTCGTTTGCCGAGTTCCGGTTACCTAGCGGAACTCAAGGAGTTGTGCCACCAGCACGATTTGTTGCTGATCTTTGACGAAGTGCAGGTCGGCATGGGACGGACCGGTACGCTGTTCGCCTACGAACAGGATGGCGTTTCACCGGACATCATGACCCTGGCAAAGGCCTTGGGCAATGGCCTTCCCATTGGCGCTATGCTGGCAACTGACGAGGCGGCCCAGGCATTCACTCCAGGTAGTCATGCGTCCACCTTCGGTGGCACACCGTTAGCGACGGCAGTCGCCTTGCGCACCCTGGAGATCATTTCTCAACCGGTTTTCCTGCGGCGGGTACAGCGTTTGGGTGCCTATTTGTATGCCAGCCTGCAGGAGTTACGCGAACAGTATTCGCTGATTCGCGACGTCCGTGGGAGAGGACTGTTGCTGGGCATGGAGCTAACCATCCCGGGTCAGGAGATTGTCCGCCGCTGTCTGCAGCAGGGCATCGTCATCAACTGTATTCAGGAAAACGTGCTGCGTTTTGTGCCCCCACTCACCATTGAAACCTATGAGGTGGATCGACTCATCGAGGTGTTGAGCGAAGTTTTGGATGAAATGTCGAGGGAGAAGGCGGCATGAAACGAGATCTATTGACGATTTTAGATCTGACCGCCGCTGAGATCTTGGCATTGTTCACCCGCGCCCGGGAGATGAAGGAGGCGTGGCTTCGAGGGAGCCTGCGGCCGGCACTTCAGGGCAAGACCCTCGGGTTGCTGTTCACCAAACCATCAACCCGCACGCGTATCTCGTTTGAAGCCGCGATGAATCGCCTTGGCGGAAGCTGCATCTTTATGACCCCCAAGGACACCCAGCTGTCCCGTCAAGAACCGCTGGCGGACATGGCCCGGGTGATGTCGCGCTACATCGAAGCGGTTGCGGTGCGCACCTATGACCATGCCGACGTCGAGGATCTGGCGCGCCACGCCACAATTCCCATCATCAATGCCCTCACTGACAGCTACCACCCCTGTCAGGTGTTGAGTGACCTGCTCACCATCCAGGAAAAGCGAGGTTCCCTGGAGAACCTGCAGGTAGCCTGGGTGGGGGATGGCAACAACGTGGCGCATTCCTGGATCAATGCAGCGGCCCGCTTGGGGTTTACCCTGCGCCTGGCATGCCCGCAGGGATATCTGCCGGATGCGCGGGTGGTGCAACGGGCCCAAGCTGAAGGGGGACGAAACATCGCCATACTGTCCGCTCCCGGGGAGGCCGTGGCTTCCGCCGATGTCATCAACACCGATGTCTGGGCCAGTATGGGACAGGAAGAGCAAACCGACTTACGTCGCAGGGTCTTCGCACCCTATCAGGTCAATGCTGCCTTGCTCTCCCAGGCGCCGGCGCATGCCATGGTGATGCACTGCCTCCCGGCGCATCGCGACGAAGAAATCACCACCGAAGTCCTGGAAGGGCCGCAATCGGTCGTGTTCGATCAGGCGGAAAACCGTCTCTATTTCCAGATGGCCTTGTTGGAATGGCTGCTATCCCGGCCCAGCTGAACGCTCGATCTGCTGCGAAGAACCAGTCGCGGTTTCAGCTACACCGGATGAGAAGAAATTATTCCCATCCGCCCGACGGACGCCTCTGCAGGTATATGACCCGGGCTATCGGGAAGGAACCATGTAGTACGGGTCATGGGCCGTGCGACGGCCGGACAACCGCAGTGGGCAGCGACCGTTTCGACCTGTGCCATCACAGTTTGAATGAAAATGGGCAGTAGGCGATGGGCAATGGGCTATATTTTAGGTTATGGGAAAGAAGATATTGCGAATTTCTTCTGGCTCCCCAACCTATCACCCACAGCCTATCCCCGATAGCCTATCGCCGGTTTTTCATCCTTCGTTGTGACCGGAAGGTCATATGCGCTATGAGGAGTTGGTCTTGAACAACAAGGTTCGCAAGGTGGTGCTTGCCTATTCGGGTGGTCTGGATACATCCATCATTCTGAAGTGGCTGGTTGAAGAGTATCAGTGTGAAGTCGTGGCATTCGCAGCCGATCTGGGCCAGGAAGAGGAACTGGACGGCTTGGAAGCCAAAGCCCTGGCTACCGGGGCAGTGAAGGCCCGCATCGAGGACCTCCGTGAAACCTTCGTGAAGGATTTCGTGTTTCCGAGCTTCCGGGCCAATGCCATCTATGAGGGGCAGTACCTGCTGGGGACCTCCATTGCCCGGCCGCTCATCGCCCTGCGGCAGGTGGAGATTGCTCGGGAGGAAGGGGCGGACGCGGTAAGCCACGGCGCCACCGGCAAAGGCAACGACCAGGTGCGCTTCGAACTGACCTATACGGCTCTCAATCCGGCCCTTAGAATCATTGCTCCCTGGCGCGAATGGAAGCTGCGATCCCGTCAGGATCTGGTGGAATTCGCCAAGAAACACAACATACCGGTGCCGGTTACCGAGGCCAAACCTTACAGCAGTGACCGCAACATGCTGCACATCAGCTACGAAGGTGGGATACTGGAAGACCCATGGCGAGAACCGGCCCCCGACATGTTCAAACTCACGGTCAATCCGATAAATGCTCCCGATGAGCCTGAAGTCATAGAAATCGACTTTGAACGGGGTGATCCCGTGGCCGTCAACGGCGAACGGTTAACCCCGGCCGGCCTGTTGAAGCGATTGAACACTCTCGGGGGGCGTCACGGCATAGGTCGAGTGGACATGGTGGAGAGCCGCTTTGTGGGAATGAAATCCCGCGGTGTCTATGAGACTCCGGGTGGCACCATTTGGCGTGCCGCCCATATGGCGTTGGAATCCATCACTCTGGATCGGGAAGTGATGCATCTGCGGGATTCGCTGATCCCTCAGTATTCACGTCTGATCTACAACGGTTTCTGGTTTTCTCCAGAAATGCGCCTGTTGCAGAAGACCATGGACGCCGTCCAGGAAAGCGTCTGGGGTACGGCTCGCATCAAGCTCTACAAAGGGAATTGCCTGGTTACCGGACGAAAGTCCAATCAGTCTCTGTATCAACCCAGCTATGCCACTTTTGAAGAGGATGACGTCTACCAACAGAGCGATGCCACCGGGTTCATTCATTTGCAGGGTCTACGGCTCCGCATTGAATCCCTGGTGCAGCGCCGGCAAAACAGCTGAGCCCACCATGTTATGGAACCGGGATTATCCCTTTTCGTGAGAAACACTCAGCAGGCTCCTAGGTGCTTGGATGGCTCTATCAGGCGAGGCAAGAGCACTTTGACTTCCGAGAGCAGCGACTTCATTGATTCTGAGTTCACGCGGAGATGAATATAATGGAAGGAAAACCCTGGCAGGGTCGATTCGATCAACCCACGGACAGCTTGGTGGAATCTTTTACGGCTTCCATCCATTTCGATCAAAGACTGTATCAATACGATATCCATGGCAGTATCGCTCACTGCCAGATGCTGGCCAAGTGCAAGATCATCTCTGACGACGAGGCCGTGCAGATTGTGCAGGGGTTGGGCGAGGTTCTCAGAGAAATTGAACGCGGCGAATTGACCTTTGATCCTTCCCAGGAAGACATCCATATGGCCGTTGAACAGTTCCTCATTCAGAAGATCGGGGAGGTGGGTGGCAAGCTCCACACGGCCAGGAGCAGAAACGATCAGATTTGCCTGGATATGCGCTTATATCTCCGGGCCGCGATTTACCAGGTGCGCGCTCTGTTATTTGAGCTGCAGGGCACCTTGGTGGATCTGGCGGAAAAGCATTTCGACATCATCCTGCCGGGTTACACGCACCTCCAACACGCTCAGCCGGTTCTGCTCGCGCATCACTTCATGGCCTATTATGAGATGTTCCATCGGGATGAAGAGAGACTCACACAATGTCTGGAGCGCACCAATGTCATGCCCCTGGGCAGCGCTGCCTTGGCCGGTACCACGTTACCAATCGACATGGAATTCACGGCGCGGGCCCTGGGTTTTCCTCGAGTGACCCGCAATAGCCTTGATGCTGTTGGTGATCGCGACTATCTGATCGAATTCAATGCCGCCTGCGCCATCCTCATGATGCACGTCAGTCGTCTTTCAGAGGAACTGATTCTGTGGTCCACGAGCGAATTCGCTTTCATCGAAATCAGCGATGCGTTCTGTACCGGCTCCAGCATCATGCCTCAGAAGAAGAACCCGGACGTACCGGAATTGATGCGCGGCAAAGTTGGGCGCGTCTACGGCAATCTTACCGCCTTGCTGACCATGACCAAGGCGCTGCCGTTGGCATACAATCGAGATCTGCAGGAAGACAAGGAACCGGTATTTGATACCGTTGATACCGTCATGGCCACTTTGCGCGTGCTGGTTCGGTTGTTGCCGGAAATCCGGTTCCATGCGAGACCAAATGGCAGCCATGGCCGAACAGGGATATACGCTGGCCACCGGATCTGGCGGACTACCTGGTGCGCAAGGGGCTTGCTTTCCGTAAAGCCCATTTTGTTGTCGGGCAAATCGTCCAGTATTGCAGCCAGCACCAGAAGCGTTTGCAGGATTGCAGTCTGGATGAGTTCAAGAGATTCCACAAAGGCATCGATGCCGACATCTATCCTTTTTTGCGTTTGGTCAGCGCGGTTGACCGCAGAACCTCCATAGGCGGCACAGCCTCATCACGGGTGCGGCAAGCGATTGAGGAAGCCCGTCAGGAGATTGGCGCGAAAAGATCCGTGCTGGATCTGTAAATTTCCGGTATGGTACTGAGTCAACGATTTGGGGAAAGGGTGACCATGATCCAAGTGAAGAGGAATCGTAGCGCGACCGCAAGGAGGGGCTGCCCCTATGCCTTTCTGGGGCTCTTGCTTTGTCTCGTGACAGCCGGTTGTGGTCAAAAGAGCTTTCCACGCATCATGCAGCAAGGTCCACTTCCCCAAATTAAAGATGCCCATGCTGAAGTCCAACCCAGGGGCGTTGAGATCACCTGGACCATGCCCGATGAAGTGGCGGCCAAGACCAAAGGCAAGTCTTACCAGTTCGTCCTCCAAAAAGCCGAAATGCCGTGGGACCATTGTCGCGATTGCCCGGTAACGTTTCAGGACAAGCAAGTGATCGATCCGCTGAGACCCGAGCCCGCTTACAAGCAAGGGAAGAGGTTTTCGCTGATAGATACCAATATCAAGAAGGACCACGCCTATCGCTACCAGATTGCCATACGCAACGAGCAGGGCCGAATTCTGTCCGTGTCCAACGGCATGGCGGTCAAGGTGCTGCCGCCCCCGGGAGTCCCAGGCACGGTTGTGGCCGCGACGGACAAACAAGGCATTATGGTACGCTGGCAGAAGCCGCCCAAGGAACAAGGTGGAGCGGCCAGCCAAGCCCAGCTCAAGTATACCCTGGAGCGGAGCCCGAGCGGCAAGGAAGCCAAATGGGAATCGATTTCCCCGGTCCCCATCGATGGTCTGGAGTTTCTTGACTCGGCGGTAGCCTCGGACCAGAACTATGACTACCGGGTCACTGCGGTACTTGTTTTCGAAGATACCAACATTCGTGGAGAGCCGGCCGTTTTCAGAAGAGCACGAGCGCCGGACACCGTGACGCCGCCGCCGCCCCAAAGTGTATGGGTGGTTCCCAGCAAAGGCCACCTGGAGGTCCATTGGCTGGAAAGCGAAGGCAAAGTGCAAGGCTATCACGTATACCGCCGCCAAGGGCAGGAGATCACCCGGCTTACGGCAAGCCCACTCGGCCATCCGCCTTTTGTCGATCAAGCGGCCCGCAAGAACGAAACATACTTCTATGCGGTTTCTGCCGTCAGTCCTGGGCCGGATTCCCGGGAGGGCCTGCTTTCGAAATGGACTGAAATCCGTAATGTGTTCTTCTGAAGGGGGGATTTCTTGATGCGACATCCATGGCAAAGCCCGTGCTGAATACGGCCGCCTTGGTCACTTAAGCAGGCTACAGGGTCACGCCTTCCCGTCCTTCAAGGTAAGTATCAGAGCGGACAACGCTCTCAGATTTGCGGAGTTTTCATGCATCACTTCGAGTACCGAGACAGCCGGTTATGCTGCGAGAACCTTGTCCTGGAGGATTTAGTGGCTCAGGTCGGCACACCGTGCTACATTTACAGTCATGCCACCTTGCAGCATCATTTCACGGTATTCGACCAAGCCTTTGCTGCCGTCCCTCACCTTACGTGCTTCTCCATGAAGGCCAACTCCAATTTGGCCATCATCCGCCTGTTTGGGTCTCTCGGTGGAGGCGTTGACATTGTTTCCGGCGGAGAACTGTTTCGCGCCCTGCAGGCCGGCATCCCGCCCGAACGCATCGTCTATTCCGGGGTAGGTAAAACGCCGGCGGAAATTGACTATGCGTTGGAAAATGAAATCCTGATGTTTAACATCGAGTCCTCCCAGGAACTGGAAGCCATCAATGCCCGTGCTGCCGGTCTCGGGCGGGTGGCCCGCATTGCCCTGCGGGTCAATCCCGATGTGGACCCCAAGACGCATCCCTACATTGCAACAGGCATGAAGAAGGCCAAGTTCGGCATTGATATCGATGGCGCGGTTGAACACTACCAACGCGCCAGTACTTTGGGCCATGTGGAGATTCTGGGCGTCGATTGCCATATTGGCAGTCAACTCACCGATCTTTCCCCTTTTGTGGATGCTCTGCGGCGCTTGCGGGCTTTAATTGAACGCCTGCGCGAGAAAGGCATCACCATCCGCTACCTCGATTTCGGCGGCGGACTTGGGATTACCTACAACGAGGAAGAGCCTCCACATCCCAACGACTATGCGCGAGCTCTGCTTGAAGAACTGGGCGACCTTCCCTGTACCTTGATCTTCGAGCCGGGCCGCGTTATCGTGGGCAATGCTGGCATTTTGGTCACCCGGGTGCTCTATACCAAGACCTCAACCAGCAAGCACTTTGTGATCGTCGATGCGGCCATGAATGATCTGGTCCGTCCCAGCCTCTACGGCTCCTTCCACCACATTCAGCCGTTGCGGACGGCCCATCAATCCCCCTTGCAGGTTGTGGATGTGGTGGGGCCCATCTGTGAATCGGGTGATTTTTTGGCTCGGGACCGCGAAATGCCGGTGGTCCGTGCCCGGGGAGTACCTGGCGGTGATGAGTGCCGGGGCCTATGGGTTCACCATGGCCTCCAACTACAATTCGCGGCCGCGCCCCGCGGAAGTGATGGTACAAGGCGATTCCTATACCATCATCCGCCGGCGCGAAACCTGGGAGGACTTGATTCGAGGGGAACAGTCAGCTGATTGAGCGATTCCGCTTAAACCTGTTCTATCCTTGCCAAGACCTGATTTGCCGGCTTCACTGATACTCAACAGCTTTCAATGGTGACCTGACGTGACAGATCCCATTCCGTTTTGGAAAATGACCGGGAGCGGTAACGATTTCATCCTCATTGACAATCGCAACGGCAGGATCGACGCTGATCGTTGTCGAGATCTGGTCCGGATGTCCTGCCGGCATAAGTTGTCGGTGGGAGCCGATGGTTTGATCCTGATTGAAGACGATCCGGAAGTGGATTTCCGCTGGCGTTTTTTCAACGCCGACGGCAGCGAAGCCGAAATGTGCGGCAATGGAGCCCGCTGCGCGGCGCGGTTTGCTTACCTCAACGGCATTGTCACCAAGGATAGGCTGGCTTTCCGAACCATGGCCGGAGTCATCGAGGCTGAAATCTTGGAGGACCGCGTCCGGATACAGACCACCGCGCCGCGGGAGCTGATGTTAAATCTCGCCATTGAAAGCGAAGCCCAGACCTTTCTGGTCCACTTCATCAATACTGGTGTTCCGCACGTGGTAGTCCTGCTCAATAGTGTGGCAGACCTGGAAATCACCGAAGTGTTCCGCTGGGGCCGAGCTCTGCGCTACCACGACCACTTTCAACCAGCGGGTACCAATGTGAATTTCGTGGCCATACCAGATGACCATCATCTGGTGGTGCGCACTTATGAGCGCGGCGTGGAAGATGAAACCCTGGCCTGCGGCACGGGGGCCATTGCTTCAGCTTTGATCGCCGCGGCGCATCAACGTGTGACATCCCCTGCCCAGGTACAGACTCGCAGTCAGGAGATGCTCACCATTCACTTTCAGCAGCAGGGATCCGATTTTCGTGATGTACGACTGGAAGGAGCAGCCAAAGTGGTTTTCGAAGCCCAACTTTGGGACGAGACCATTCGCGGTTGAAATACCGACCAATGCGGTGAGCCTATCGGGGAAGCACCAAAAAGAATCAGTCGCTCGAACCTCCCATGCTCACTTTGGTGTCGTCATCGGGTATCCCAGTACCGTCACGTTGCGGTTCTCCCGCCCCCCGGGCACTGTTCACCAGTTTCGGCAAAGATAGGGGCCTTTACCAACCACTTAGCGATGCAAAGGAGAATACCATGTTTCAGGGCGCCATGGTGGCTATCGTGACCCCCTTTATCAACGGCCAGGTGGATGAAGCGGGGCTCAGGCAACTGATCGAATTCCAGATTGCCAACGGCACCGCCGCGATCATCCCTTGCGGCACCACCGGTGAATCTCCCACCTTATCCCATGAGGAGCACGAACGGGTGGTGGCCGTCACTGTAGAACAGGTCAATAAGCGCGTCCCGGTGATTGCCGGTACCGGGTCCAACAGCACCGAGGAAGCCATCCAGCTCACGCGCCATGCCAAGAAGGTGGGGGCCGACGGCGCCCTGATGATCAGTCCGTATTACAACAAACCCACTCAGGAAGGGTTGTACCAGCATTATCAAAAAGTGGCCGCCAGTGTGGACATTCCTATCGTGCTCTACAACATTCCGGGCCGCACGGCGGTCAACATCGAGGTGGAGACCATCGCACGGCTGGCTCGGATCCCCAATATCGTCGGTGTCAAGGAAGCTTCCGGCTCCATGAAACAGATCACCGACATCATCGCGCGTTGCGGCAGCGATTTTGACGTGGTCTCCGGCGAGGACTTTCTCACCTATCCGCTGATGTGCGTGGGCGGCAAAGGGGTGATTTCGGTGACATCCAACATATTGCCGGGTGATATGGCCAAGCTGTGCAACCTCTGCCTCCAGGGCAACTTTGCCGAGGCCCAAAAGCTTTTCTATCGGCTGCTGCCTATTTGCCACGCCCTCTTCTATGAAACCAACCCGGCACCGGTAAAGGCAGCTTTGGCCATGATGGGTAAAATTGCCAGTGATGAAGTGCGCTTGCCTCTGGTTGCCATGTCTCAGGCCAATCGCGATAAGTTGCGTCGTGATCTGCAGAACTACGGCATCCCGCTTCAGAACTGATTGAATACACCTCATTTCAGATGAGAATCCCCTTGCCCCCTTTTGCAAAGGGGGCGAGGGGGGATTTTTGTCCTTTGTTGTGACCGCTAGGTCATGGGGTAAAGGAGGTCAACATGGTACGGGCGGCAATAGCGGGTATCGCTGGTCGAATGGGGTCGCGCATTGCCCAACTGGTGCGAGAAACCCCGGGGATTCAATTGGTTGCCGGTTTCGAACGTCCTGATCATCCGATGGTGGGGAAAGACGCCGGTGATGTCATCGGATCCGCCCCTCTGGGGATTCAGGTAGCTGGAAGTATTCATGATGTTCTCGCCGCATGTGACGTGGTGATCGATTTCACCAGCGCTGCCGTTTCGGTTCAGCACATCGATACCGCCGGCAAAGCTTCCAAGGCCATGGTCATCGGCTCCACCGGCTTTACCGCTGAACAATTGGAGAAGGTCCGCGCCAGCACCCAGGCAATGCCATGCGTGCTGGCACCCAATATGAGCCTGGGGGTCAATGTGCTGTTCAAGCTGGTCGCGGACGTGGCGCGCCTTTTGGGCGACGACTATGATGTCGAGATTGTTGAGGCCCACCACCGGTTCAAGAAGGATGCTCCCAGCGGCACGGCCATCAAGCTGGCTCAAGTGGTGGCCGATGCACTGGGACGAGACCTCCAGAAAACCGGAGTCTACGCTCGCCATGGCTTGATCGGCGAACGTGACGGCCGCCAGATTGGTATTCAGACCGTCCGGGCAGGCGACATCGTCGGCGAACACACCGTGATGTTCGCCAACCTCGGAGAACGCATCGAAGTGACCCATCGCGCCCACAGCCGTGATGGGTTTGCCCGTGGCGCCATCCGCGCCGCACTCTGGGTGGTGAACCAACCACCGGGGCTCTATGATATGCAGCATGTCCTGGGCATCAAGTGAGGCGTACGACAGCGGACTCATGACCCGATTACCCCTCTTGATTTCCGGCGGATCAGCGACAGCTGAACGTTCATCATTCGCTTGGAGGTTCTATGACCATCGAAAAGGCCGACCGCCTGAAGCGGCTCCCACCCTACTTGTTTAAGGAAATCGACCGTCTCAAGGCGGAGATTCAGGCCAAAGGAGTGGATGTTATCAGCTTGGGGGTTGGCGACCCCGACCTGCCGACTCCCAAGCACATCATCGCCCACCTGCAGCAGGCGGCCGAAGATCCTTCCACGCATCAGTACCCGTCCTATTCCGGTATGAACGATTTCAAGGGAAGCGTGGCCCGTTGGTACCAGCGCCGCTTCGGAGTGACGCTCGATCCCGAAACCGAGGTCATAACCCTGATCGGTTCCAAAGAAGGGATTGCCCATTTCCCATTGGCCTTCATCAACCCGGGTGATGTGGCGTTGATTCCCACTCCGGCCTATCCGGTCTATGCGGTGGCGACCATGTTTGCTGGTGGCGAGTCTCACTTCATGGACCTGGTACGGGATAATCATTTTCTTCCCGAGTTGGCCGCCATTCCCGCCGAGGTGGCGCGCAAGGCCAGATTCATGTTCATCAATTACCCCAACAACCCCACCGGAGCAGTTGCTGAGCGACCTTTCTTCGAAAAGGTGGTGGAGTTTGCCCGCACCTACGAATGTGATCGTCTGCCACGATGCCGCCTACACCGAGATGGGATTTGACGGCTACCGGCCAATGAGTTTTCTCGAAGTACCGGGAGCCAAAGAGGTGGGGATCGAATTCCACTCCTTGTCGAAGACCTACAACATGACCGGGTGGCGCCTTGGATTTGCGGTGGGCAATGCCCAAGTCCTGGATGGACTTGGACAGATCAAGAGCAACATCGATTCGGGTGCCTTTAACGCCATCCAACGGGCCGGGATCACCGCTTTGGAAAGTGACCAAAGCTGCGTTGCGGAGATGCAGCGGATCTACCAGGAACGCCGTGATGTGCTGATTGCCGGGCTTCGTTCGGTAGGGCTGCAGCCCGAGGTGCCGAAGGCCAGCTTCTACGTGTGGTGCCCAACCCCGAAAGGTTACAGCTCGGCGGACTTCACTTCGCTGCTGCTGCGCCAGGCCGGGATCGTGACCACTCCGGGAAGCGGTTTCGGCCCGCCTGGGGAAGGCTATGTGCGCATGGCCCTGACGGTGTCCAAGGAACGGATCGCGGAAGCGGTACAGCGCATCCAAAAATTGTCGTTTTAGCCCCGCTTCGGCTGAGAAACGCCAAGCTTGCACGACTTGTTTTGGTTGTTCATTGGACCAGCCGCCGCGGAGCTCAGATTCCAACGGATGAAAGGATGGCATTGGCTAGATGCACACGGTGTTCCTCGGGCTTGGCAGCAACCTGGGCAACCCCAAGGAGACCTGTCTGCAAGCCATCGAGCTGGTACGGAACCACCCGGATATCCAGGTGTCACAGGTGTCTTCCCTATATCGCACGGAACCCGTTGGGGTCACTGAGCAGGGCTGGTTCGTGAACGCCGTCATGGAGTGCACCACCGCGCTTAGCGTGGAGGCTCTGCTGGAAACCACCCTGCAAATCGAACGGGCTTTCGGGCGGGTTCGCATGGAACGCTGGGGACCTCGGACCCTGGACCTGGACATCCTTTTCTACGATGACCTGCACCTGGTATCCGAGCAGTTGACTGTCCCGCACCCGCGGTTGCATCAGCGACGTTTTGTGCTGGTCCCCCTGGCGGAGCTTGCCCCCAATTGGATGCATCCCGTGTTGGGAAAGACCGTCAGGCAACTGTTGTCCGCCCTCCCCGGCGAAGGGCAAGTGGTGGAGCGATTGAGGACCTCATGATCCGGTTTCTCGCTTTCATCGTCTTGGGCTATCTTGTTTACCGGCTCACCAAGCGCTGGCTGCGATCCTTCATGCCTCGAGACCAGGAACCGGAAGCAGGCCCCCCGCAGGAAGCGGATCTAATCCAAGACCCGCATTGCGGCACCTACTTTCTACGGCAACGGGGAGTCCCTGCTCAGGTAGACGGCGAAACCGTGTACTTTTGCAGCGAAGCTTGTCGTGATCGATATCTCCAGAAGCATTGACGGCCTGACGGCATGAAACATGGCGGCAGGCGAATCCCAACTGACAGGAGCAACTAATGAAGTTTTTCATCGATACCGCCAGTCTCCAGGAAATCAAAGACGCACACGCCTTGGGCGTTTTGGACGGAGTGACCACCAACCCTTCACTCATTGCCAAGGAAGGGATAGCCGATCGAGCCGCTTTCGAAACCCATATCCAGGCGATCTGTGAACTGGTGCAGGCCCCGGTGAGTGCCGAAGTCATTGCCACGGACACCACCGCCATGGTGGCTGAAGCCCGAACCCTCGCAAGTCTCAGCCCCCACGTGGTGGTCAAGATCCCCATGACCACCGATGGTCTCAGGGCGGTTAAGCAATTGACCGAAGAGGGCATCAAGACCAATGTGACGCTGGTTTTTTCACCGCTCCAGGCGCTTATGGCCGCCAAAGCTGGGGCCACCTATGTGAGCCCCTTCGTGGGACGGTTGGATGACATCGCTCATCAAGGAATGGATTTGGTCAATCAGATCCTGGACATTTATTCCAACTATTTGTTTGAAACCGAAACCATCGTTGCCAGTATCCGCAATCCGTTGCACGTGTCTGGAAGCTGCCAAAATGGGTGCAGACATCGCCACCATCCCCTTCAAGGTCATCGAACAACTGGTACGCCACCCCCTCACCGACATTGGGCTGGCCAATTTCCTCAAGGACTGGCGGAAGGTGGAACGGCGCTGAGAACCACATGGGGTAAAGGTATCCCCAACGCTGCCCGCAATGCGGTTGACTTAGCAGTCCCTTCCGATCATACCGGGCGAGGATGAACCCCGCCCCTACCGCACCAAATGACGATTGACAAGGGGCAGGCTTTATGCCCGCCCGAGCCGATGGGCTTAATTCAATAGCATTGACCGCTGCCTGGTCAAGTCTGCGGATAGCCGTTTTCGAGGTCGTCGGTAAGACCCCATCGAACCAGAAAACTTAGCCTGGGCTGCAAGGCAAAAAGCTCGCCGCTTTGCATTCCACGGGACTGGACGGTGATGGAGCGTTGTTCGGCTCATCGGCGTCATTTGCCCTGAAAGCTCGTTGTTTTCCGGCTGACTGGCCGCCGTTGGGCTAAAAAAGCGGGTTGACTTTCTGTCTTATATAAGACAAGGTATATATTAGCAATTCTTAGGTAGGCATTCCTTCGGGTGGATCTTCGGGCAACGCATGGTGTAGTCCAGGGGGACTGATCGTTGACTGCTGACGCCTTGGCAAACAAGGAGGCAAGTGGCGTGGGACACCGAACAGACGACGCCAAGGGATTTGTGATTGGTGCACTCCTGACCATGGTGGGAGTGGTGTTGTTCCCGCTGGTCGCAACAGCGGAGATCTATAAGTACGTGGATCAGGATGGAAGCATTCATTTCACCAATGTTCCCACGCAAACCAGCTTTCAACCCGCAGTCCTACCGCCATTGCGGATTTCTGTTTATAACCAGCCGAGGAGCTATAACTATAGCCGGTTCTTCAATGAAACGTTATTCGAACCCTCGATCCGCATGGCCTGCGGCCGCTACGGGATGGACTATCACCTGGTCAAAGCGGTGATCCATGCCGAATCGGCTTTCAACAACCAAGCCGTCTCACCCAAAGGCGCCATGGGGCTGATGCAACTGATGCCGGGAACCTCTCGCCAGCTTGGAGTAGTCAACCCGTTCGACCCCTTGCAGAATGTTGACGGCGGGGTCCGTTACCTCCGAGAACTTCTCATCCGCTTCAACAACAACCTGCCGTGGGCCTTAGCCGCATACAATGCCGGTCCTGAAGCGGTGGAAAAGCATCGTGGAATCCCACCTTTCAGCGAAACGGTCTTCTACGTACAGCGCGTCTTACAACTCTACAGGACATACCGCAGCTACTAGGAGCTCTTCCATTGAGATCCCGTCTGCGCTACGATGATGGTCGAACGCGTCCACCATGTGGTAGTTGAAGATTTGGGCTAAGCAATGAAGAATTAGGTTCGGCCATGACTCCCAACGATTTTTCGCGCAAAAACCTCATCAATCTGCCCAACGTCCTCACCTACCTCAGGATTGCCGCCATTCCCGTGATCGTGGTGTTGCTTGCGCCTCCCGCTTCCAAGCAGTCGCTCAACCTGGCGTTTTTCTTGTACCTGCTGGCATCAACGACGGACTACCTGGATGGGATTCTGGCACGTCGTCACAATCAGGTTACCTCCGTCGGCAAGCTGTTGGACCCCCTGGCCGATAAACTCCTGATATCAGCCGTGCTCATCATGTTGATACCCCTGGAGGGAGTCCAGGCCTGGTTGGTGTTTCTCATCCTTGGGCGGGAAATCATCATCACGGGGTTGCGATCCATCGCCGCCAGTCGCGGCCTGATTCTGGATGCCAGCCGTATGGGCAAGCGCAAGATGGTCTCACAGTCCATCGCCATCGGCTTCCTGCTGCTTTCGGTGCGCAGTGTGGAAACCACGCTGCACACCATTGGCATGGTGTTCTTGTGGATTTCGCTGGGGTTGAGTTACTGGTCTGCCGGAGATTATTTCCTGGCGTTTCACCGTGAGGTGAAACGTTCCGAAGAGCAATGACCGCTAAACTCACCCTTGACTTCGAGGTGATTTCTCATTAGAGTGCGCCTACATAGCGTTTGGCGGCATACCCAAGTGGCAAGGGAGCGGTCTGCAAAACCGTTATTCACCGGTTCAAATCCGGTTGCCGCCTCCAAGGAAATCAAGGGCTTAGCCATCATGGCTGGGCCCTTTTTGATTCTTGGTGTCCATATAGGTGTCCACCATTACTGATTTCCTCCTACCAAGGTTTTCAGCTCTTCCTTGCTCACCGTATTGTATCGTTTGAACACATTCATGGTCTTGGGGCCGCTTGCCGCCATGATCCGAAAGAAGTCATGCCCCTGCAGCCGCCAATTATTGATCGCCGTATGTCTCAAGTCGTGGAATGTGAAGTCCTCAATCCCTGCCCGTTTCTTGGCTGTCTCAAACGCACGTTGGAAGCTGCTCCCGAATGCCTTCCCCTTGTACGGGAACACCCGTGTTCCAGGAAAACCGCGCGGCATGGCTTTGACTGAAATTCGACAGTATGAATAATATTCCTTAGCGATATCGATAAGTTACATGAGCAAATATCGACCTTGGCACTACAAAACCGGATTATGCGGCGGGAAGCTCACGAATGGTTGGCGGTACTGCTATCCCCACGGTCTGAAAGAGCTTGCCGCAGGTGCCGAGGCATTGGCTGCGGACCGCCAGGCGTTTGCCGGCTTCATCCAGGATGGTTCCCCGCAGTGCGTTGAGGTCATGCTTGATGTCGGCCCACTCGAAGGTGTGGCCGGCGGCTTCAAGTCTGCGGTAGAGCTCTTTCTTGAGCACCAGGGCGAGAAAGCTGCAAAACACATGACCGCGGATGGTGGCGTCGCGGTGATGATACACCGGTCGGGTCTCAAGCAGCGATTTGACGTCTCGAAAGACCTGCTCCACCTGCCAGAGCTCCTTATACTTGAGGGCTACCTTCTCGGCCGAAAGCTTGGTGTTGGTGCGAAGCACCCACTTGCCATCAAATCTGGCTTCTTTTCGGACCTTGGCTTCATCAATGGTGACCGAGCCTTTCTCGATCTTGACGTACTTGCGGTAACCCTTGTTGCCCACCAGGGTCTTGGCTCCCTGGCGGAGCTCCTCTTCGAGGGAGCTAAGGATCGCCTCCCGATCAGCGGCGTCTTTTCGAGCTTGTTTGGGGTTGAGGCAGACGATGTAACGCCGGTCCTTCACCCAGACCTCCTTGACCTTGAAAGGAGAAGGGTCCTTGGCCGATTTCCCCTCGGGATAGACTTCCCGGTAGGCGCCGGGACGAGAGAGCACCTCCCGATTGACTTCGTTCATGCGCCGGATGCGCTGCGAAAAGGTGCAAATTCCCGGGCATTAAACTCACACGGACTATTCAAGCTCAATGATGTTTCCCTCAAACTCTACCGTTTGCCCTTTTCGGATTTTACATCCTTTGCGAAGCTCAACAACCCCGTCCACCTTCACGGACCCTTGGCTTGTAACGACTTTAGCCATTCCTCCACTGCCACACAGACCTGTAACCTTCAAGAGCTTTATCAACTCGATGTATTCATTCTCGAGCTTAAACTTCGTAGCCATAAACCCTGCTTTCTTCTCAATGATGGTGGAGGTTGTTTGAGTGTCAACACCTCACTTGCGCAAAGTCATGGCCAGCGGCCATAGCCGGCGGCTTGCTTAGCCACAAAAGGGCATTGTTGCCGACACCTCTTTAAGGGGATACGATCGGAAGTCACTTTCCGGTGCTTTCGCAAGAGATTGGAAATCCATGCCCTGAAATGAGAATTGCTGGTGTTGTACCGCACCTGGATACTTGGGCGCGAAGACCGGGTCAGTTCTTTTATGTTGCCATTGCCTACTTGGGTCGCCTCCGAACAGTTGCCCGTGAGTCCATTCTCGGCGGTCCTGGTGACTACGGCCCGGAACCTCCGTGAACCGCCCGGTGCGGACCCGCATGCCATGGGGCGGTATGGTGACTGGGGGAGATAATCCCCTGGCTACCCGATTAGATAGCTTTTTCATGCCGCCGCATACACACTGCGCCCCGCGCCATAGTAGGCGTCATAGACGTGCTGGAACACAGCCGTCGTTTTTTGCTCGAACAGTTCCGGCGTGTAGACCCTCGGCAGCCCCTGGTCCAGCAGCTTCTCGATGGTCACCCGCACCTCGGCGCGGGCCTGCTGGCGTTTGCGCCAATCCAGCACCAGTTTCCCCGTCTTGAGCGTGGCCAACAATTCCCGGGCCGTGGACTTCACCTTGTCCCGGTCTGCGTCGCTCATTTCGATCTGCGGTTTGGTCAAGAGGTCAAAGAGCGCCAGTTCCTCTTCATCCAGTTGTTCACCCACGCCCCGCTGCTCTTCTTCATTTAGGCTTTGGGCAAAGGCCATCAGTTGCTGGAAGAACTCCTCGGCGTTGAGGCTGCCCGCATTGTAGGCGTCGATCATCGCCTGGAATCGCTCCAGATAATCCATGCGCGTGCGGTTGAGCCGCACCATGGCCATGAGCTTCTGCGCCACAGTCCCCTTGAGTTTCTCGTTGATGGTGCGCTTGCGGCCCGTCTTGAACTTCTCGGCCAGCTTCTCGAAGTCAATCTTGCTCAGGTCAATCCAATGCTCGTCGCCATAAGGCGCGCTCGCCTCGCCGATGATGTAACCCTCCGTGGCGATGGAGCGGTCGAGCAGGTCTTCCACCTGCTGCATGACCAGCGAGATGTCCGCCGGTGGTGTCAGCGCGCGGATCTTATCGGCGATGACCTGGACGGGTGTCACCTCGGCGCCAAACTCTCGCGCAGCCGGGTCGGGCAGCACGGCTTTGTAAAGCCGCTGCACGGTGTTGGCCAGGTCGAAATATCGGCGCTTGATCTCTTCGGAGGCCACCAGCGCTTCCACGGCGTCATCGAGCAGGCCGACGCGGGCAAATCCCTCGGCGATCTGGATGGCCGTAAGGTTCACACCGCGTTCCTGACACAAGCCCCGGGTTTCGCCCAAAGCCTGCCGCAACGCCGCCACCAGGGCGGCTTTGTCCTCCACGGGCTGGTCGCCGCCACCACCCGCGCCATAGATGGCCAATGCCCGCTCCAGGTTGCGGAACACTCCGGCATAGTCCACGATCAGGCCACACACCTTGCCGGGATAGACCCGATTGGCCCGGGCGATGGTCTGCATCAGCGTGTGGTTGCGCATCGGCTTGTCGAGGTAAAGGGTCGAACAACTCGGCACATCGAAGCCGGTCATCCACATGGCGCAGACAAACACCAGCCGGAAGGGGTCGTCCGGATTCTTGAACTTAGTCTCGAGGTCCTCATCCACCGTGCGCTTGCGGTGCGGGCGGATGTCCAGCCCCTTCTCGCTCATCTCGGCAATCTCGTTCTGCCCCTGAGATACGACCACCGCCATGTCGGTTGCTTTCATCCGGGCGATGCACTCTTCGATCTCCCTCCGGACATCGTCGTCCACCCCGGCCCATTCCGCCTGCAACGACGCAATCTTCTCACCCCAGTGCTTCTTCACCTTGTCGTACATGCGGATGGCCGTGGCCTTATCGATGCAGACCATCATGGCCTTACCCTGAAACCCCCGCCCGGTGAAATGATCCACAAGGTCTTTGGCCACCGCTTCCAACCGGTCATCGCGAGTGATCAGGTGGTACTCACGGGCAAACTCCCGCTCCAGTTTTCTCTCCTGCGACTCGTCCAGTTCCGCCTCTTCCAGCAGGCGCTCCATGTCCTCGTTGAGATTCTCGTTGACCAGTTGCAGTTCGGGGATGCGGTTTTCGTAGAAGAGCGGAACCGTTGCGCCATCAATCACCGACTGCTGGAAGTCGTACACGCTGATGTAGTCGCCAAAGACCTGCCGGGTCTTTTCCTCACCCACAATTAGCGGAGTGCCGGTCAAGGCCAGAAAGGCGGCATTGGGCGGCCTTGAGTTCGATGAACAGCAGTGGCAAACCGTTGACAAAACCCACCAGGTCGGCGCGGCGGGTGTGCATCTCGCCCGTGACCCAGAACTGTGAGCAGAGCAGATAGTCGTTATGGACCGGGTCGTCCCAATCCACCACCCGGACCACCTCCACCGTCTCGCCGTCTCCTTCAGGATCTGGCACAGGGACGCGTACACCGTTCTTGAGCAGGTGGTAGATCTCGCGGTTGGCGGCCGTCGCACTCAGGCGGGAGCGGTCGCGGGAGAGTTCCTCGATGGCCTGGCCGATGGCGTCGGGCGGCGCCTCCGGGTTGAGCCGCTGCAACGCCGGACGCAGGCGGGCGGTAAGGATGACCTCGGCCCGGGTTTCCCGGCCCAGAGTGCTGGCGCCATGGTCGAATTCGTGATAGGCGTTGATCGTCTCCCAGCCCAGCAGCCCCAGCAGGGCGATGGTTGGTTGCTCGACCAGGGCGTTTTCGGAGTACTCTGACACTTTTCCTCCCTCAAGATGGCCCGTCTTGACTCTTGTGTCCGATGGACCGATATTATTCGCAGCTCATCCACCAGGTGTGGAAGGAGTTACGAAGCCGTCCCATGGGATGGCTTCAGCCTTTTTCTGGCCGGTCGCTTGCCGGCCGCCGCGTCATAATCCCATGGCAGTTTACGCTGTCGGAGTAGCCTGTGGGGCTCATGGTTCATCCTCCTTTGCGGTCAGATAGCGTTTCTTGGGATCGTAGGCGCTCTTTCCCACCGCGACGATACACCTGGCCCTGGTCATGCGTGCGAGCCGGTCGCGCATGGCGCGAGGGCTGATCCCCAAAGCCTGGCTCAAGTATTGGGTGGATGCGCCGCCGTCGGCCTCGCTGGATCGGATCAGTTCCATGATCCTCCGCTCCATATCATCCGGCTGGGATTGGGCGGAGGTTCGGCGCAGGCTCAAGGTGACACGGAACCGGAATGCGATTTCTTCCATCTCGGGTTCCGGCAAACCCATTTCACGGCAGGATGCCGACATCCTCTGAAACCCACTTCCCCACTGCTCGATCAGATCCAGCTCCTTGAAGACCCTGCCGATTACCCGGTTTCGCAGCTTGGACACACCGGCCCGAACATCGCCGATCGTCAATCCTCCCGCCAGCAACCCGGGGTTTTCTATCTCGATCCGGTCATCGAAGATCGCCACCCGTATCGGCGCCCCTGTTTGCGAATAATCCGCATGGACGACGGCGTTTGTCAGCGCCTCCCGCACCGCTTCCAGCGGCACGTTCCAGACATCCTTTCGGCGCAGCTCCCCAAACTCTGCTGCGCGCGACGCGTGCTTCTTGACGAACTCGAAGGCGTCGTTCAGCGCGAGGGGAAGATGGGTCTTGATGTCCCGTTGATCCGCAATGCGCGCCTTGTCCATCCCGTCAAAGCGCCCGCACTGAATCCAGGCGTCCGGAAAATAGAGCTCTCGCACGGCGCCGAAAAGAAGAACGCCTCCCACCGTCGGAACCAGTCGCCCTTGATTCCGGGTGACCAGGCGCAAGGTTTCCGGCGTGCTGTCGCTCCAGTCCCGCAAGCCGGCAAACAACCCGGAAGCCGCCCGGAAGTCTAACGCTTCCGGGTTCATGTCCAGCATCGGTTCCTCGTCATAGGAAAGGTTCAACGCCGAACGCCGCATTTCCGCGGTCAGCAGTCCGTCTGCCCGGCGGTTGGTGGTTCCGACCCGCACCAGCACGCCGTTTTCGATGCCTTGCGATTTCAGCCAGTGCGGACGCAGGGCGCTGGGATAGACCTCCACCGTCAACAGCGTGCGCCCTTTCCAGTTGATCAGTTCCACGCTCGGGACCAGGCGCGGTTCAATCGAATCGGCGATCAGGTTGCACAGCCGCTCCTCCTCGTCCAACGGATTCTCAACCCCCAGCACCGCCCGGCTGCCATCCTCGATCCCGATCAGCAGAACCCCGCCCGCGGTGTTAGCGAACGCCGTCAGTGTTTTGAGGATATTCTTCGGCGAAGACAAATCCTGCTTGAACTCAAGCGTCTTTCCTTCCGGGCGGCTCAGCAGATCTTCGAGTTTCATGCTTCGGTCTCCTCGGGAACGGCAATGTCCAGTACCGACACATCCACCTCGCCGGAGATGAGCCGGGGCAGCAGCAGGTCGCGGGTGCGGCGGAGTTTGGTGTTTTTCTTGAGGATATTAAGAATCAATTCCATTGCTGGTTGTATTAGTTGCGAAAACCGAACAATGACCTCATTGCTTGGCTTGGCAACAAGCATTCGTCTGAATGTATCAACGACGATTGTGTCGAACGTCGCGCCGCCAGTGTTCTTTTTGAGGTATTCAACCTGCTCCCTCGTCACCAAAAAGAAGATACGGCTGACTTATCCCTTGCCTTCCGCGAAGTGCGTAACACGATTGGTTCATCGCCATGTCCATAGAAGGCATCACGACTTTCCCAACCGTTCCTCTGGCAGTAATGAATACTGTATCTTTTGGATAGAGCTTACTGTTGCATCTCCTCAAGCCGATCTCGGTAATCGCTTTCTCGGTGCTCGTAACATAGAAAGACCCCGGTGCATCCTTCGGCGCAAAAAATGGGATCGAGCCGCCCCAGTATTCCTGCACAGTTGTCTTTGGAGTGCCCCCACTCAAAACGTCTGCAATTTCCGTAAAGGCCACCGCCTCCCACCCCTCCGGAATCCGGCCGAGGGGGGAATCGACGAAGCGGGCGTTCTCGTGGCCGGGGAAGCGGAACTTGACGAACCATTCGCGGTAGAGGTTCTGCGCCATCTCCTCCAGAATCTTGATCCGCCGCAGGTTGTTCTCGATCAGGTCGTCGTAGGTCGAGAGTATTGTCACGATTTTTTGCTGCGTGGCGAGGGGGGGTACAGGAATCTGCAATTCTCGAAGGATTCCGAGATTGATGTGGGGTACACCACTCGAAAACGCCTTGTTCATTAATTCTGTCACGGTCAACGGAGCAGTAAAGTAGTAGTAAATCCACTCTGGTAACACCTGTGACTCGTCGACGGTTATTTTCATCTGGCTTTGGGAAATAACGTACCTTGGGAATGACGATGGTTTCGGGATCAATCCAACCTGCCCAAGCGTGCCTCGTTGCGTGAAAATTACGTCCCCTGATTGCGCGTTGTTCGCCCTGAGCTCGTCCGCCTTCCTTTCTGATACATAGACGAAGTCGTTATCGTTGAACCTCGCGTCACCTGACAGGTTGCCTCCGCGAATGACGGGAACGCCTGAATCTACATAGTCCAGTTGGACAAGCTTTCAGCCAAACGGACCACCATTCAACGCCCATTTATTCTTTCGAAGCCACTGCGTTTCTACCAGGGCGCGCCGTGACCAACCTGATGGTGAGGCATTCATCACTCCCCCTCCAGTAACTTCGTCACATTCTCGGCGATCCGCTCTTCCCCCCATTCTCCAGCCGCTTGCGGGCCATGGCAATCGCCCGATGCAGTTTTTCCCGCAGGACTTCCTTGGGCAGCAGTTCGACTAGATATTCGGCGACATGGATGCCGGAATTATCCAGTTCCAGAAGCTCGATCTGCTCCTGTTTCTTGCCGGCGCAGAGGATCATGCCGATGGGCTGGTTCTCGCCCTGCGTTGCGCTCGTATTTGTCCAGCCAGCGCAGATAGAGCTCCATCTGCCCCTTGTGCTCGGGCCGGAACTGGTCGAGCTTCAGTTCGATGGCCACCAGTCGCCGCAGGTCGGCGATGGAAAAGAGCAGGTCGAGGTAGTAGTCATCCTCGTCCACGGTAATGCGTTTCTGGCGGGCGACGAAGGTAAAGCCGACGCCCAGTTCCAGGATGAACGCTTCCATCTCACGCAGGATGGCGGCTTCCAGGTCTTTTTCCTGTAACGCGCCGGTCAGTCCGAGAAAATCGAGGAAATAGGGATCGCGGAAGACCAGATCGGGCGTCAGCTTGTCCTCGTCCCGCAAGGCGACGAGCTCGAGCCGGGCCAGTTCTTCGGGTCTTTTCGACAGGGCGGTGCGCTCGTAGAGCATGGAGCCGATCTTCTGCCGCAGCGTGCGGATGCTCCAGCGTTCGATCCGGCACATCTCGGCGTAGAAGTCGCGCTGGAGCGGTCTTTCAAGGGGAAGAAGCTCCCGGAAATGCGACCAGCTTAATGTTTGCGACAGTGTGGCAACAATCTTCGGGTCGGAAATACCTCGATTGAGTTTGAGCATCCGTGTGAGTGCCGAATAACTGAACCCATTTCCATAATCTCGAACCAATTCTTGCGACAGCGTGGCAAGAATCTGTTGTCCGTACTCGGCCCGCCCGCCTTTGAGAATTTCCTCGTTGATCCGCTTGCCGATGCGCCAGTAGAGCATGGTCAGGGCGGCGTTGACCGTGGCGGCAACGCCTTGCCGGGTCTCCTCGATCATCCGGC
>CAWDJT010000017.1:0-36253 GCA_963802715.1 uncultured delta proteobacterium | reverse complement strand
CAAAGACGCTTTTATCCACGATCCGGTAGATGATTCGGTAGGGCTTGAAAGATATCTCACGGTACTCGCGAATCCCCAACGCCAGCAGTTCCTTCGGATAGGCACCGCGCTCGGGAAATTCGCTCAAGTTGGAGAAGGCCTTTTCGATCTGCCCCAAAACGATATCCGCTTTCCCCGGCGCGTCGTTCCGTGCAATGTACTCATAGAGCTCATCGAGGTCGCGCGCCGCATCGTTGGTCAACCAAACCGCGAACGGCATCAACCAATCTCCCGCCGCTCGCGCAGACGTTTGATCACAGCGGCCGCGGGCTGGACTTTGCCTTCCTCGATCTGGCGGTTGCCAAGCGCCAGAATTTTCAGGAGAGCCATGGTTGCCTGGGTTTGCTCGTAACTTTCGATGTCCTGGATGACCACCTTGGCTTCGCCGTTCTGGGTGATGATCAGCGGCTCCCGCTGCTCACCCAGATTCCGCACGATTTCGGCGGCATGGGCCTTCAAGTAACTGATCGGCTTGATCCGGCTGGATAGTTTCATGTCTTGCCTCCTTCTTGAGCACGACCAAATATAGTCCATAATCGGGTCGCCATCAAGTTGGATTTCGACCATGCGCGTTCAGAGCTCTGCCATATCCATAACCCTGAAGCTCAAGTGATCCCGTGCAAACTTTCTTGTAAATGATCCGGTACGGCTTCTCGATGAGCTCGCGGATATCGTCGGCGTCATATTCGGGCACTCTGCGCCCTGATAACGGCTGTTCGGCGATTTGCTCGGAACGGCGAGTGATTCTGTCCACCATCTTTTGGGCATAGATGGGTGAATTCCCGGCAATATATTCGTAGATGCTGACCAGGTGCCCGACGGCGTTCTGTGTCCAATGGACCCTCATGCCGACAAACCAAATTGTTTCCGGACTTCCTTGACATCCACCGTTCGACCCTCATTGCTGTCTTTCAGGCCGGCTTCAATGGCCTGCCGAACATAAATCCGGTACATGAGATCTTCCCAGGTAGCCGAATCAGGCAAATTGTCCAGCAGCCGGTAGGCTTCCTCTTTGATGCTTTCGGTTTGCATTATGGAATTCTCCCCTGGCAATGCCTGGCTTGGTACAAACTGTTCGAGTTTATGGTGCTTGAAAAATGAATCCTACACCGAAATCAGGGTTTCCTGATAATCTAAAAGCAACCGCACCTCTTGGTAGCCCGAAGTGGGCGGCAGGTGGCAAGCGATCCTTTCGGGATGAGTCTATAACTTGCCCAGATCCGGACAAGCTAACCGGCTGCCCGTTTGCGGGCGGAGTGTGTCGAGTGACTCGTTGGCCTTTTCGGCTGCAGGTCCACATAAGCATCGAGCAACTGTCGGATCATACGCTGATACTGGGTATGGTGTTTTGCGGCCTCCGTCTTGAAGAACTCTATGCTCTTCTTGCTGAGGCCCCATTAGAAATACACCTTCATCATGGATGCAATCTAACACAAGGAGGCACTGAAACCCATATAGATATATGGCTACCAATATGGGCGCCGCTGCAACAGCGGCTGCATGTCACGTCCACCATCGACGATCAGCGGAACGAAAACGCTTCCATCTACAACCCTGCTGCAGCCATTCCGTCCGCTTTCCACATTTGGTCGGGCAAGGGTCGATACTTGCCCAGGTCCGTCCCCGAATGCCGCCCGCGCGACGAGCCCGAGAACCTGGCAGCCAAAATGGGCATTGACCATCTATAGGCTCAACATTAAGATGAAACAACTCTCAACAATGACAAGGGTTCCCTCATGGCACAGACGGAAACTGTATCTATCTCGAAGTTCAGGGCCACATGTCCGGCGCTCCTAGACAGGGTCAGGGAAACGGGGCTGGTGATTCTGGTGACGCGCAAAGGAGTGCCCATTGCTCAGGTGGTCCCGCCCCCAGGGCGGATCATCCCCCCACATTGGCTGGGGTGCTTCCGCACAACCGGAAAGATCAAGGATGATATCGTTGGACCGGCTCTTGGTGAGGAGGAGTGGGAGGCTCTGCACCCGTGAAGTTTCTGTTGGATACCCACATCTGGCTGTGGAGCCTTCTCGAACCCCGGCGCCTCACTCAGCCGGTTGCCTCCGCTTTGGAAGATATTACCAGTGAGTTGTGGATCTCCCCAATCAGTGTCTGGGAACTACTCATTCTGGTGGAGAAGGGTCGTGTTCTCCTGGATTCTGCTCCCATGGAATGGCTCCAGCGCGTTTTTGAGCAAATCCCCTTTCGGGAGGCCGCGCTCTCTTTTGACGTTGCCATCGAGAGTCGCCGCCTTAACCTACCTCATCAAGATCCAGCAGATCGGTTCTTGGCGGCCACCGCCAAGGTCTACGACCTGACCCTGGTAACCGCTGACGAACGCCTTATCCAGTTGCGGGAAATTCCGATTCTGGCAAACCAATGACGGCCCCTCACCGGACGACCTTATCGATGTTGACCGGATCATGGTGAAGTCAATCATGCCCATTGTGACGGTACGGCGCATCAGCCAGGTGTTCTTTGCAGTGCTTTTCCTCTGGTTCTGCGTGGTGAGCACCTGGGGTGAGAACTGGTGGCAACTGCGTGGCTGGCCGGTGAACTGGTTTCTGCAGCTCGATCCGCTGGTGGCGCTGGCAACGCTTCTTACAACGGGAGCCGTTTATTCGGGTCTGTTGTGGGCGCTGGTCACCATCGTGCTGACCGCGCTCCTGGGCCGCTTTTTCTGTTCCTGGGTATGCCCCTTCGGTTCCTTGCAGCACTTCGTCGGACATGTAATGCATGGCGGCAGGTCCCTTGCTCACATGGTGACAGCGAATCGGTACCGGCCCGCTCAGATCATCAAGTATTATATCCTCTTGTTTTTGCTGGCGGCATCAGCGGGCACCCTGATGGGCAAGGCGCTGCGCGGCAATGAGAGTCTGCCGCTGGCGCTGGGAATGGCTGCGGTCGTTACTTTGCTCATGGTTGCCACGGTCCGAATCACGGGCATGGTGAAGAGCGCCCGGGGGAAGACCTTGCTGGCGTCCGCGCTGGGGCTTGCGACCATGGTCGCCGCCGTGGTTTCCCTGGAAGCGGCGCTGGCGGCTTCCCTGCAGACCGGGCTTTTGGACCCGATCCCTTTATTGCAGCGATCGGTGAATCTGGTGCTGCTGCCACTGGTGGATGCTGCCGGGTCGCCGGTTACTCCGACGCCACGGCACTATGAAGATGCCTGGTTGATCGGTGCCATCCTTCTGGTGGTGCTGCTCCTGCTGCCCAAGTTCCCCCGGTTCTACTGCCGGTTCGTATGTCCTCTAGGAGCTTTGTTCGGCATCCTTGGGCGTTTTGCTTTGTGGCGAGTGGGCAAAACCGAAAAGGAATGCGTTCAGTGCGATTTCTGTTCGCGACACTGTGAGGGGGCGTGTGAGCCGGCCGGGGAGATCCGATCCAGCGAATGCGTCCTCTGCATGAACTGCCTGGATGATTGCCAGCATGGTTTGATGACTTACCGCATCCAGCCGTCTTCGGCGGGTGAAGTGCCGCTACCGGATCTGTCAAGGCGCGGTTTGGTTCTGGCGGTGGCATCCGGCGTGGTAGCGATACCCATGGTGCGCCTTGGCGGCTTGTTGGGAGCCAACTGGAACCCGGCATTGATTCGGCCGCCGGGGTCACTGACGGAAAGCGATTTCCTCAAGCGCTGCATCAAGTGTGGTCAGTGCATGCGCATCTGCCCCACCAACATCATTCATCCGGCCGGGCTTCAAGGTGGGATTGAGGGCCTGTGGTCCCCGGTACTCAACTTTCGCATCGGTACCAGCGGCTGTCAGCTCAATTGCGTGGCCTGCGGTCATGTCTGCCCGACGGCCGCCATTCGTACCTTGAGTTTGGATGAGAAACTGGGACGAGGGGGTCATGCGGCTTCCGGTCCGATCCGGATGGGGACCGCATTCGTGGATCGCGGCCGTTGCCTACCCTGGGCCATGGACCGTCCTTGCATTGTCTGTCAAGAGAATTGCCCCTTGAGCCCCAAAGCGATCTACGTGGAGGAGGTGTTTAACACGGTACGAGGTGGCATGGTGGCGGCACAGCCCCTTGACGGGTCAAGCCTGGAAGTCCCGGAAGCGGCGTTGGCTCTCTTGCCACCCGCCCACGTGTTGTCATCAGGGGATTACTTTGTTGCCAGGCCCGGCGTAGCCGGTGAAGAGAGACGGCGCATTGTGGATCAGGCTGGCACCCGATTGAGTTTGTCAGAGGACCTTGCTTGGCAGACGCCTTTGGAAAGGGGTGCCACCGTGGCCGTTCAGGTGCGGCTCCAACGCCCTCAAGTGGATCTGCAACGCTGCATTGGCTGTGGGGTGTGTGAACACGAATGCCCGGTAAGCGGACTTCGTGCCATTCGGGTAACGGCGGAAAACGAAACTCGAAACCGAAAACACGCGCTGGCTCTATAGGGTTCGAACCAGTTTGCATCAGAGACGAGTATCAATACACAAGGAGGGTAAGGCCATGCCATTGTCAAGAAAGCTTAGTCGGCGGGAGTTTTTCAAGTTGGCCGGAGCTGTAGGGGGAGGATCGCTGCTGGCAACAACCGGTGCATTGGCTCAAGGGAGCGGCGGGACAGCGGCGCCCACGTCGGGTTCACTGCAGGTGGCGACCCGAGCCTTTGGCAAGAGCGGAGTTCAGGTGTCGATGTTGTCGCTGGGTGGCATGTTCGATATTACTTCGAATCAGTTGCTCCTCAAGCAAGCGCTGCAATTTGGGGTGACCTACTGGGATACGGCGGACTGCTACAATGGGGGCAAGAGCGAACAGGGAATCGGACAGTTTTTTGAGAAATATCCGGAAACCAGAAAGAAAATCTTTCTGGTCACCAAGTCTGACGCACGCGATCCCGATGGCATCAGCAAACTACTCGACCAGTCTCTGAATCGGCTGAAGACTGATTATATCGATCTGTACTTCATTCACGGCGTCAGCAAGATCAAGGAATTGACCAGCGAAACCAAGACCTGGGCGGAAAAGGCCAAGGCCTCGGGAAAGATCAAGCTCTTTGGGTTCAGCACCCACTCCAATATGGAGGAATTACTGCAGGCCGCCGCCAAGATGGGCTGGATCGACGGCATCATGATGACCTACAATTTCCGCATCATGCACTCGGATGCCATGAAATCAGCCGTGGAGGCGTGCGTGCGAGCAGGAATCGGCCTGACGGCCATGAAGACCCAGGGAGGGGGTTCGGTCAATACCGAAAGCGAAACCGAACTGCGGATGGCAGGGCGTTTTCTGCAGCAAGGTTTTACCGACAAGCAGGCAAAGATCAAAGCTGTTTGGGAAAACCCCAAGATCGCCAGCCTCTGTTCCCAAATGCCCAGTACCACGATCCTGACGTCCAATGTGGCCGCGGCCCTCAACCAGACCAAGTTGAGTGCCGAAGATTGGTCACTGTTTACCCGCTACGCCAAAGAAACCGCTTGTGGGTATTGTGCGGGCTGCGCCGAAATCTGTGGAACTGCCGCCGGGTTAGCAATCCAGGATGTCATGCGGCACCTGATGTATTACCATGCTTACGGGGAGCGCGAGCGAGCCCGGGCCTGGTTTGCTCAGCTGCCGGTTGAGACTCGGCAAAACTTGGTCATGGCCGATTTTTCCTCGGTCGAGCGCCGCTGCCCACAAGGCATGGCCATTGGGGAAATGATGCGGGCTGCGGGCCGGATTCTGGCATAATCATGGAGGAAAGCGGCGCAAACTTGCGGGTCAACATGCCGGCCGCCAGGAAACGGTGCTCAGATTTGGGGCCGACCAAAAAGTACGCGTGCCACAGCAGTCAACGCAGATGGCTCAACTAGTCCAGGGGAAATCTCTGGTTGAAAGGAAAGCGTTTCCGAAGGCTGCCAATGACTCTCGATGACCTGAACATGCGGTCCGCGGGGAGCCCACACCTCAGGGCAGGTTGGACCGAATATGGCGACGGTGGGCACCCCAAGCGCCGCCGCCAGGTGTGTTACTCCCGAATCGTTGCCGACAAACAGGCGGCACTGGCTGATGACAGCTGCCAGGCGCGGCAGGGAGACATCGGTGATCAGGTGGGCCCCCATGGTTTTGGCGGATTTCGCCAGCGGCCAGGCGATCTGGTCTGCCGGCCCAACCAGGACAAGCACCGGCACCACGGCCTCGTTCAATAGCCACTGGATCAGGAGCCACCAGCGCTGCAGGGGCCAGATTTTGGCGAGCCCACCGCTGCCGGGATGAATCAGAACCGGGGCGCGGTCGTGTGTCCAACCTTCCTCATGAAACCAGGCTCTCACCGACTGAACTTCATCGTCGCGCGGGACCAACTGTGGGAGGCTGTTATCGATGGGCCATCCAGCGGCACGGACCTGGTCGACCAGATATTTCCCCACGGCGATTGGTGGTCCACCACGGGGAAAGGACTGAATCCATATTACCGGAGCAGTTAGACGGTGTTGCAGGCGTTCAGCCAGGATGCGGCTCTGTTCCTGACCAATGATAAACAGAGCGGCAGCTTCCTGGAAGAAAAGTGGGACCTTCGCCTGCCGCCACAACTCATCGTGGAAGAAAGCGGTAAGCTCGCCGCTGTCGCAGGATCGAATCCGACCGAGGTACGCTTTAGTGGCCAGGAGAGCCAGGAGCTCAGGGCGCCCCCAAAAATCAATGCGCCGGTTTTCAGTCAGCCGAGCCAAACCATCGAAGAGCGGCAAGCTGAGCAGAAGGTCGCCCAAGGCTCCCTGGTGAGAAATAGCCAGTCGATCCCGACTATCGTGGGGAATATCGGAGGAAAGCGGCGATTGCCGCCAGGCACTCATTGACTCCCATCAGTTCCGCCGCCCTGGTCCAGTTTCTTATCAGACCAGCGTTTGACAAAGCCGAGAAGTCCGGATGTGACTTGCTCGCTTCGAGGCGGCGGAGCCACCAGCCCGTATTTGCGGAGGGCTACTTGGAGACAGGTCTTGAATACCGGGCAGGGCATGCAGGAGGGCTGAGGTTCCATGAAACCTTGACTATCCCTGGGGCAGACTTTGTTGGGATTGCCGAAGCATTCGGGGCGAGTGGTCGGGTTTGAGGTAGAGGGGCTTTCCATCGTAATAACGATCTACAACCATCCTTCAAAAATCGATCCAGGGAGTCTGCTACAAGACTCAATAAAATCGTCACACCGGCGTAAGCCGCGGTCCAGTAGCCCTTGAAAAACCTAAATCCCCGCTGGCACCGGAATGACGTTGTAGGACTTCTGCAAAAGCCTCCAGGGTATGCTGGTTGTTGGCATGAGCATGCCAAGAAGTGGATCGAGAATGATGAAAACGGATTGGAGCAACCGGTTTGCAGCCAACAACCAAGGGCTGCCGAATCCCAACAAAGCGCGGAAAGCGGTGACTGGCGTGGGTGCCAAGATTCAGCGGGGAAAGAGTGGCTGGCGGCAGGTCGCAGAAACTCGATCAGCTCTGCCAACGGTTCCAATGCTTGCGCCTGTCAGTCCAGGATCTCCAATACGGCGCGTTTGCGCAGTTTGGTCGCGGCCGCATTGACGATCGTGCGCAAGGCGTGAGCGTTTCGACCTTCTTTGCCGATAATCTTACCCAGGTCTTCTTTGGCGGCTCGCAGTTCGATCACAGTTGTCTGTTGTCCGATGATTTCTTTCACCACAAGCTGATCCGGATGGTCTGCAAGTGCTCTGGCAATGACCTCAACCAATTCTCTGATCTGATGGTCGCTCATTTCTCGTTTTCCCGTTCAATAGTAGATTCAACCTTCGTTCCATGAAAATCCGCTATGGTGTCGAACGGCCGGTGATAACAGCCTCTAGCTCAGATTGGTGGCGCTCTAGTCGGCCCATTATGGCTATTAGGTTCCCCATGGGCCGAGTGTACCAAGACCAAATTCAGGTCCGCATCCCTGCGGAGCTTTCAGACCTGGTATCCAGATGTTCCGGGACCCGTCGTTTTTCGGAGCAATGCGGATGAAGGGACAAGAACCTTTTGCTTTGGCGGGTTGCCTTGAGCGATGCCTCAACCACCGGTATCTGCCGGCCACGCCACAAGCAGCACATGCCGGGGACCATCACCTGAGAAACCGGCAATACCCTAATGGTGAGGATCAGGTTAGGTGAAACCGATGTTGGTGTCAAGCCCAATATCCGGCCCCCAAATGGTTCACGGGAAAGAGATGGTGCGGCAAACACCCTGTCAAGCTCTTACGGTTTAGGAGCCAAGCAGAGTGTTCAGCGCAACCAGGCCGGCACCAACAATAAACAGCGCTAAGAAAAACAGCAAAACCAGAAAAATGGTGAGAGGCAAGACAAAAGCCCCGATCACTCTCCAGGTGGTGGTGTGGTGCAATTCGCGCAAACCGCAGACACTGGACACCAGACCCCAGATGGGGGCAATGAATATACCGGCGATGGGAATGAGCTGCAGGCAGGCCAGCGCCCCCCCGAGATACGCATAGAAGGCGAAGGTCTTGCTCCATGTTTGCGATGTTGCTCGTAGCAGGAACAAGAAGAAATGGATGATGGCGGCAGAGACAAAGCTGGAGAGCAGAACCAGGAACGGCGCCTTCAGGGCAAAAAGGCCGAACCCCAACCAATCCTCTGCGGCTCCCACAGAGGAGCCCGTGACATTCTGGAGGAACATCAGCCAGTAATGCGCCAGAATATGCCCCAGCGATCCAAAGATCACCAGGAACAGCAAAGCCCCTTCCATCTGCCCGGGTGGTTTCCATTGAGCAAAGGACTGAGCAGGATGAAAGAGGATGCCCTGGGTTGTCTGCCAGTAGGCCTGAAAGTCCAGAAAGCCGCGCCGCCCTTCCCACGGGATGTTCGTAGCCGCTTCGCTGGAAGGTGTTGCTTCGCTGGTTTGCTGTTGTTCCGCGGTCTCTTCGGCAGTAGCCGATGGGGGAGCGACTTCTGAGGTCAGCGATCCGGAAACGGGGGGCAAGAGTTCGGTGGTACCATTCGGGCTGCAACACGGGTGAGCGCTGGGGTTATAGACGACATCCTCATCAACCTCGTGGAACCGGCCACAGCGGGGGCATTGGGTTTGCATGGCGCCGATAAAATCCTTTTCTCATTGGCAATCATTCGCTAAGATGCCGTTACGTGTTATCCATATAGCAGGTAGTGTTCCTGTTTGCCAGTGTCATTGCGCAAGGATCGTTGCTGGGCGGGATCGTATGCTGGCTTCCCTCCAGCCGGGACGGCGGCATATGCGATGAAGGCCGAGCATGACGTTACCCACACAGGCAATCCGCCTCCCCTGGCAAGAGACATCCCTTCGCATGTTCAGGCGATCCTCGCCGGCTATCAGACCCGGATTGCCAAGCTTCTGCTGCGAATCGGCTGCCTTGATGGTCTGGAGACTTTTGCCGGCGAGCACAGTCTGCCTCACCAGTTCCTGGTTTTGCTGCGGAAAGTGATGGATCTGGTCGATGAATCCAGCCGTTTTTTTGTCAACTTCCTGCGTCGAGAGGGCCTAGCCATACCTTGTCAGGAAGGCTGCGCCCATTGCTGCCAGAACATGCCCGCCGGGACGAGTTTGGTCGAGCTTCTGTACTTCTACCACGGTATGCATCAGAGCGGTGCTTTTGCAAAACTGTTTCGCCGTAGCCTCGAGGCCGAACAGATTCTCACTCAGCTGTTTTTGCAGTGTCAGGACAAGTGTGGAGAACCGTTGGCGGCAACCGCTGAGTCCTGCCGTGACCAGGTCCTCCAGCTCTATCAGAGTCTGGGACGGCCTTGCGGGTTTTCTCGAGACAACCTCTGTCAACTGTATTCGTACCGGCCGTTTGCCTGTCGGTTGCACTATAGTCTGAGTCCGGCCTACTGGTGTGATCCCAGGCATTTTCAGTTCCCTCACGCCCGGATCATCAATCTGGCCCCCAGCAACTGCGTCCATGACGCTCTGGATCGCATCGAACGGCGTCTGCGGATGGAGCTTTCCGGAATCCTGGTGTGCGGCATCCTGGAGTTGACCGTCAACGTGATGCAGTTTGACTGTATACGTTGGCGGCATTGACGCGATTCGAGTGATTTGCGGGCGGTGCTTTGGTACATCGCCGCGCGAAAGGAGTTGCAAATAACATGGGTGTGGACTCCCTGCCGGAGTGGTTGGGCCATCAGCCCTTGGTTGAGACCGTCCAGCTGCGGCTCACCCCGCCCCATCTGGGGGACAACACCGCCGACCTGGATCGTCTCCTGCGCGTCCTCCGGCAGCAGGGTTACCAGCCTATCCACGTCCACCCGCTTCGGATTGGGCCACTCACGGAGCAGATCCGTCAGGGTCACTACCAGGTCACGGCGGTGTTGGGTTTTACACCTTGCCACTGGGAACTACTGGACGTCAAGGCGGGTGGTGAGCCGGTAGCGCCCCTGGCCTTTGCCATCGATCTGGGAAGCAGCCGCCTGGCGTTCTACCTTCTGGACCTTGGCCAGGGTCGGATCATTGCCCAGGATTCGACGGCCAATCCGCAAATCCCCCGCGGTGAAGACATCCTCACCCGGATCAATTACGCTCGCGACGCAAAAGGACGGCAGCATTTGCAGGGGCTGCTCATTGAGAGTTTCAATGACATCATGGGGCACATGTTAGGCGGATTGGGTTTGGTGGCCGCCGATGTGTATGCCGTGGCCACTGCCGGCAACACCACCATGAGTCATTTCCTTCTGGGGCTGGATGCTTCGGGCCTTTGTCGGGAGCCCTATATCCCCGTGGCCAATCAGTTTCCTTGGCTGCATGCTCAGGACTTGGGGCTTGACGTCCATGCCCGGGCCCTGGTCTATGTATTTCCCAACGTGGGATCTTATTTCGGGGGAGATCTCATTGCCGGCATTCTGGCGAGTGGGATGCACCGCTCCAGCGATGTCAATATCTTGGTGGATGTGGGAACCAACGCTGAGGTGGTGGTCGGCAACCGGGACTGGCTGATTGCCTGTGCCGGCGCCGCTGGCCCGGCCCTCGAAGGGGGCGTGGTGGAACGCGGAATGATGGCCAATCCCGGAGCCATAGACCGGGTTCGCATCAACATCGAGACCCTGGAGCCCCATTTTTCCGTACTGGGAGGCAAAAAACCGCTTGGTATCTGCGGTTCCGGTCTGATAGATTTAGTAGCGGAAATGTTTGGGGCCGGAATCCTGACCATTCAGGGGAAGATCAACACCAGGCTGGAGTCGCCGCGGATCGTGACTACCCCCGACGGGCCCGCCTATGTCGTTGCTTTTGCAAATGAAACCGACGATGGTCAGGATCTGCTGGTGTCGGAAATCGACATCGGCATTCTGCTCAAGTCCAAAGCCGCCATGTACACCATCCTCAACGTGATTACCCGCAAGGTGGGGGTTGGCTTTGGCGATCTCAAACATTTCTATGTAGCCGGCACTTTCGGCAATCATATCGATCCGGCTATGGCCGTTCGCATCGGCATGATTCCGGATCTGCCTCTCGAAATCTACCAGGGGCTGGGAAATACGGCCGGCCGAGGTGCTGCCATGGTTCTCCTCGACCGATCACTGATCGGTGAGATCGAGCGTATCTGCCGGCAAATCACCTATGTTGAATTGAACGTCAACATGGAATTGATGAATGAATTCCGTGGCGCGTTGTTTCTGCCACATACGGATCCAGCGCTGTTCCCGTCGGTGAAGATCCCCGAAAAGGCATACGGAAAAGGCGGCTGAGCGGGTAAGGATGATGATTTCCCAGCGACTCGACAAGGAACGTAGATCAGGGACGGAACAGCGGGTGAACCGCAAGTTGCGTGCGGTACGCTCGAGGAGCGTGCCGCTGCTTAAGGCCCTGGTCCTGATCCTGTTGGTCCTGGATGTTTGCCTGCTCTGTGGGATATTCATGTCGCCCCGCGGGATCAACGGTTACCGTGCACAACAAGCGGAAGTGTTACGACTGGCCGCCATGACCAACCGTTTGGCCCAGGAAAACCAACGTCTTGCTGACCGGGTTCGGTACCTGAAAGCGGATCAGACCGCCCAGGAGCGACTGGTGAAACAGGAGTTGGGCTGGGTTCATCCAGATGAAATCATTATCGAGTTTTCCACCCCCCTGACCCCATAGTCCCGCCACAACGTACCTACCTCCGAGTCTTTCCAGAATGGGCTTGACCACACTAAAAAAAATATGCTAGCAAGATAAATTTCAGTATTTTGCTCCTTGCTCCATCCTTAGGATGCGGATAGGGGCTTTACAGCCAAAAGGAGGAACGCAGATGCGTAAGTATGAATGTTTTTTCATCATCGATGCTGATCTTCCCGATGATGCCATTGCCGTGGTTGACGACAAGATCAAGGCTATCGTTGGCGGCAATGGAGGCACGGTTCTGGATTACGTTCCGTGGGGGAAGAAGAAGCTGGCCTACCCGGTAAAGAAACGCACCCGCGGCCATTATGTGCTCATGGAATTTGCGGGCGATTCAGGACTGGTGGCCGAACTGGAACGGAACATGCGTCTTGATGAACGCGTTCTCAAGTTCATCACGGTGATGCTCGAAGACCGGTTTGATCCGCAGGCGGAACAGGCCAAGGCATCCAAGACCCCGCCACCATTTGGTGACGACGAGGGAAGTCGGCGCGCTCTCGTCACCACGGACGAGGAATCGTCCGACAGGGTGGAAGACGAGGAAGAGGCCTTTGAGGATGTTAATGCAGACGCCGAGCCGGATGAGGACGTGGAAGAATAGCGACCAGAGGTCGCCATTCAGCCAATCCCGCGGCGAAGCAGCCTAGACTCTGGGATCAAAGGAGAAGCACCGTGGTTATTCGACGAAAACGACGTACGTTTCACCGCCGTAAGATCTGTCGCTTCTGTGCCGACAGCAGTTTGCGTATCGACTACAAAGACATGAGGACGTTGCGGTTTTTTGTAACCGAACGCGGCAAGATCATTCCTCGCCGCATTTCCGGCAACTGTGCCAAGCACCAGCGGCAGTTGACGCTGGCGGTCAAGCGTGCCCGTCATATTGCCCTGTTGCCTTATACCACCATCCATTCCATCTGATGTAGGGAGTTGAACAAGTGGGGACGAGCCGGTGAAGAGGAACACCTCGGAGCAGGCGCGTCTTCCCGGAAGTGGTGGATGGCCGGGAGAGGGTCTTCTGTGGATGTTAACGGGAGGGTGGACGCCTCCTTGGACCAATCTGACAGTTTGCCGTTACGGGTTTCTTTGACCAGACGGGATCTCCTGCTGGGGGTGACGGCAACCCTGGTGGCTTTCCTGGCGGTATTGCTGGTGCCCTTTGCGGGACTGTTCGCCGGGTTGTTCATTCCCTTGCCGACGCTCCTGAGTATCTACCGGTCCGGTCATCCGGTCGGGTTTTGGATACCTGGAAGCGTCCTGGCATTGGGGTTGCCGCTGCTTTTATTGCTGGGGGCGGTTGGGGATGCCCCCTATCTGCTGGCCATGCTCCTGGTGGGTGCCCTGCTGGGCGAAGGTATGCGGCGCCAGTGGTCGGTGAATAGAACCATGGGAATCGCCGTGGGCGCGGCGCTTCTGGTGGGGACCGTGGCTTTCGGGTTTGCCACCGGCGGGTTTTCTCCCCAGTTCTGGTCTTCGCTGGAAGAAGAAATGCGGCAGAACGTGACGGCGTTGCTGCAAACGTATCACGATGCCGGGCTGGGTTTTGACCAGCAGGCTGCGCTTGAAGCCATCCCCAAGACCATACCGATTTTTATCCGGATGCTGCCGGGGGCCACGCTGGTTTCCCTGGTCTTGATCAGTTGGCTCAATATCCTGGTGGCCTGCCGTTTTTGCGTGGTGCGGCGGTTGCCGTTGCCTCCATGGGCACCGTGGTCACACTGGAAGGCGCCGGAACCGTTGGTGTGGATGGTCATAGCCGCCGGCTGCATGTTGCTGCTGGCTTCCAAGACCTTGATGCTGGTCGGTGCGAACCTGTTGCTGGGATTAAGTGTCATCTATCTGTTGCAGGGGTTCGCCATCGCCGTGTTCTACCTGCATCGCTGGAATGTGCCGCGGTTGCTTCGGGCCATCATCTTTGCCCTGCTCATGCTGCAGCCAATAGCGACGCTTCTTCTTCTGTTGTTGGGTCTCTTTGATATGTGGTTTAATTTCCGGCGCCTGCCGCCATCGGGAGTACGGCCCGACGTGCCGGAGACCTCCTGATTTCACAAACGATGCTGTTCCTGCCGATGCAGGATGCTAAATCGCGGTCTTTGAGGAGATGGTCATGAAAGTGATTCTTGCGGAAAACATTGCATCACTGGGAAGGATCGGGGATCTAGTCAAGGTGGCCGCGGGTTATGCGCGCAACTACTTGGTGCCCAAGGGTTTGGCACTGGAAGCGACCGAGAAGAACGTCCGCGACCTGGAGCACAAGAAGCGCATGCTGGCGCGGAAGCGCGAGAAGGTTCGCCAGCAGATGCTTTCGCAGGCCGAAAAACTCAAGCAGGTACGGGTTACCCTGGTGCGCAAAGTGGCTGAGGAAGACCGACTTTATGGGTCAGTGAGCACTGTTGACATCGCCAAGGCCCTTGAAGATCAGGGGTTTGCCGTTGATCGCAAGGACATCAAGCTGGTGCAGCCGATCAAACAGCTGGGCGAATACCAGGTGTCGATCCGCGTGGATGCCGATGTCGAGACCGAAATCAAGGTTGTGGTGCATAAAGAAGAGTAGCCCTTATGGATGCAATGGCGGCGGAACTCGGGAAGGTTCCTCCCCAGCAGCTGGAAGCGGAACAGTCGGTGCTGGGTGGTATCCTCCTGGACAGCGGGGGGTTACCCGCGGCTTTTGAAGTGCTCAAGGGTGATGAGTTCTACCGCGACGCCCACAGGGTGATTTTCCGGGCTATTCAGGAGCTGTTCGAACACAACGCCACCATCGATCTGCTGACCGTTTGCGACCACCTGGCGCAGAACAACGTGTTGGAAACGGTAGGTGGTGCCGCGTATCTGGCGTCGCTGGTCGAGGCCGTGCCGTCAGCCAGCAACGTCGCTGCCTATGCGCGGATTGTCAGTGACAAAGCGCTGCTGCGTCGCCTGATTCAGGTTTCGGCGGAAATCACCTCCTGGTGCTATGCGGGCGGCAAGAAGATCGATGAAATCCTCGATCAGGCTGAAACGGTGATCTTTTCCCTTGCTGAACGCCGGGTCCGCAGTGGCTACTATCCCATCAAAGAAGTCGTCAAGAAAAGCATCCAGATCATCGAAGACCTGTACGACCGGCGGGAAATGGTTACCGGCGTACCCACCCATTACCGCGACTTGGACAAGCTTACCGCGGGGTTCCAGGCATCGGACCTGGTCATCATCGCCGGGCGTCCCAGCATGGGGAAAACCGCCTTTGCCCTGAGCATCGCCCGCAATTCCGCGGTGGAAAGCCGCGTTCCGGTGGGGGTCTTCTCTCTGGAAATGAGTAAGGAACAGCTGGCCATGCGGTTATTGTGCGCCGAAGCTCGCGTCAACTCCCAGAAGATTCGGACCGGTTTTTTGAGTCAAGACGACTGTGCCAAGCTGATCACCGCGGCCGGACATTTCAACGATGTGCCCATCCTGATCGACGACACCCCCGCCATTTCCACGCTGGAATTGCGTGCCAAAGCCCGTCGCATGAAGGCGGAAATGGATGTGGGGATGATCGTGGTGGACTATCTGCAATTGATGCGGGGGCGCACCGGTATTGACCACCGGGAACAGGAGATTTCCGATATTTCTCGCTCGCTCAAGGCTCTCGCCAAGGAACTCAACATCCCGGTGGTGGCCCTGTCCCAGCTCAACCGCAAAGTGGAGGAGCGCAGCAACAAGCGCCCGATCCTGAGCGATCTGCGCGAATCCGGCGCCATCGAGCAAGATGCCGACGTGATCCTGTTCATCTATCGGGATGAGGCCTACAATCCCAACAGTGCCGACGCCGGGATCGCGGAAATCAGCATTGGCAAGCAGCGTAACGGCCCTTCCGGGATCGATATCAAATTGGCCTACATCAAGGAGTATACCCGCTTCGAGAATCTGGCCCGTGATCGTTCCTAGAACACCACTGACGCCATCGTCTTTTTCCCGAAACAAGGAACCGTGATGTCCATCCAAAGGGACTCCTACTGGGATGTTTCCCGGGAAACACTTTCCTGCTCCGACCTGCGAGCCCTGCAGTGGCAACGTTTGCAGCAGATGATGCCGCGCGCCGCGCGCTCGCCTTTTTATCGTGAACGCTGGCAACAAGCTGGAATCACTGGTAATGGCCTGCGTTCACTGGATGACGTGAGGCGCTTGCCGGTGACCACCAAGCAGGACCTCCGCGAGCAATATCCGTACGGTTTTCTGTGCGTGCCACACGATGAGCTGCTGCGGCTGCATGTCTCTTCCGGGACTACCGGCCAGGCCACGGCCATTTTCTATTCGCGGGCCGATATCGAAGTCTGGGCGGATCTTATGGCCCGCTGCATGTACATGACCGGAGCGCGTCCTGGTGATATGTTTCAGAACATGACCGGCTATGGGTCTGTTCACCGGCGGACTGGGGTTCCATCACGGCGCCGAACGACTAGGGATGCTTGACCATTCCGGCGGGGGCCGGCAATACCCGGCGCCAGATCCAGCTCATGAAGGATTTCGCCAGCACCATCCTCCACATCATTCCCAGCTATGCCCTGCACCTCATGGATGTTATGAGCGAGCAACGGCATCGATCCGCACCAGGACCTGCAGCTGCGCATCGCCTACCTGGGCGCTGAACCCTATTCAGAAGAAGTGCGTCGCCGTGTGGAGGAATTCTACGGGGTCAAGGTCTTCAACAGCTACGGTCTTTCCGAGATGAACGGTCCGGGGGTGGCTTTTGAATGCCCCGAGCAATCCGGCATGCACATCTGGGAGGATGCCTACCTGGTGGAAGTGATCGATCCCCAGACCCTGGAACCCGTGGCCGACGGCACGCTCGGGGAACTGGTGCTGACCACCCTCGACCGCGAAGCCATGCCGCTCATTCGCTACCGCACCAAGGACCTGACCCGGATTGTGCCGGGAGAATGTCCCTGCGGCCGCAACCATCGGCGTCTGGATCGCATTCAGGGCCGCTCAGACGATATGTTCATCATCAAGGGGGTCAACATCTTCCCCATCCAGGTGGAACAGGTGCTCATGAACATGCCCGAAGTGGGGACCAACTATCTGATCATCTTGCAGCGCGAGCACAACATTGACGAAATGATTGTCAAAGTCGAGGTGACGGATAGAATCTTTGTGGAAGACATGCGCCACCTCCAGAGCCTCCACAAGAAGATCACCCACGAACTGAAAAGCGAGCTTCTGGTGACGCCGCGGGTGGAGTTGGTGGAGCCGCTGGCACTGCCTCGCCAGGAAGGGAAGGCGGTACGTTTGCTGGATACTCGCCCGGTTTGACCCGAAGACGGGGGGACCGCGGGGAGGCGGAGAGACGGGGGATATGAGAAGCGGGGTTAGGGAGCAACACTCTTTTCGCCGCGTCTCCCCATCACCGTCTCCGCGGCGTCGCCTTTACAGTCCACATTGGGTTTAGGCGGGATCGGGGAATCCGGGCATAGCAATGACAATTCGGGGAGAGATCACATCCACAAAATTCACGGCGACATCACAGGGTTGAAGAGCTCGGTCCGGGACCGGCTGCAGCGTTTGTACCGAAGGCGTGTGGAGCCGCGCCAGCTGATCGGTGCCGAATTGGCCCGGGAACTGGCGCACCTGTCCTTTGAATGCGGGCGTCAAGTGGGCCTGCTGGTGGGCCGCGAGCGGCGATGTGGATATGGTCCTGGTGGGTGGGCCGCGGTCCATGTTTCTGCCGGACCTTCCCAAGAGCCGCGGCGGACGCTCGCGCCTCCGCGGTCTGCGCTTTGTCCACACCCATCTGGATGGCGAAACGCTCAGCCAAGATGACCTGATGGACCTGGTATTTCTGCGGCTGGATTGCATCGCCGTGGTCCAGGTTGACCGCCACGGGGGCGCCACTCATCTGCAGATGGCCCATGTCCTGCCGGGCGCAATGGAATTGCAGCACGGCTGGGAGGTCTACCCGAGTACCCTTCTGCAAAACCTTGATGTGGATTTCCTGCACTTGGTGGAATCCCTGGAAGAGGAACTGGAGCGGAACCGGGCGGCACTCTTAGCGGGAGGCCGCAACGACCGCGCCATCCTGGTGGGGATCGTGGCCCCGGGCAGTGGCCGGGATCGCGACAGCGCCTTGGCTTCGCTGCAGGAACTGGCGGAACTGGCACGTACCAGCGGCATCGATGTGGCCGATATCATCCTCCAGCGTCCTCGGGAAGGCAATCGCAAGTACCTGATCGGCAAGGGCAAACTCAGTGAAATCGTGCTGCGGGCGCTGCAATGCGGTGTCGACTTGCTGATCTTCGACCAGGAACTCAATCCCTCCCAGGTCCGTTCCATAACCGACACCACCGAACTGCGAGTAATCGACCGCACCCAGCTGATCCTGGATATTTTCGCGCAGCGGGCGCAGAGCCGCGAAGGCAAAATCCAGGTGGAAATGGCACAACTCAAATATTTGCTGCCGCGCCTCGGGGTGAAAGACGATGCCCTGTCGCGTCTGACCGGTGGCATCGGGGCGCGCGGACCCGGCGAGACCAAGCTGGAAGTCAACCGGCGTCGCATCAACGACCGCATTGCTCATTTGGAACGGGAACTGCGCGTGGTCCGCAAGAACCGTGGGCAACGCCGGTCGCAACGGGTGCGCAAAGACCTGCCCATCATTTCCATCGTCGGCTATACCAACGCCGGGAAATCCACCCTGCTCAACACCCTCACCCACAGCCAGGTGTTCGTGGAAAACAAGCTATTCGCCACGCTCGATCCCACCAGCCGAAGGCTCCGGTTCCCCCGGGACTTCGAGGTGATCATTACCGATACCGTGGGTTTTATCCGTGATCTGCCCCGTGATCTGATGGAGGCTTTTGCTGCCACGTTGGAGGAGCTCGATGACGCCGACCTGCTGCTCCACGTGGTGGATGTCAGCAACCCCCAGTGCGAAGAGCAGATGGAATCGGTGGCGCGTATCCTGGAACAGCTGGAACTACAGTACAAACGCACCATCGCGGTGTTCAACAAGATGGATCGGGTGACTCCGGAGCTGCTTGAACGGAAGCTGGCGCGGCACGGCGGAGTAGCAGTATCGGCCCTCGACCGCCACACGCTCATGCCGCTGATCCTGGCCATGCAGGATCAGGTGCAGGCATTTCTGGCCGCAGGATGGGCTGATCTGCCCACCTCTCCCGTCGAGCACTAAATCTCGCCAGGCCCAACCGAGCCGCCTTGATTCTCCCATGCTGCCAAGATCTCTCTGGCCTTATCGACGTCTCGGTGAATTTGGGCTTTCAGTTCCTCCACCCCGGAAAATCGCCGTTCGTCCCGCAAATGCTCCACGAAGCGCACCGTGATGCGTTCGTCGTAGATGTTCTCGTTGAAATCCATCAGGTGGACCTCTACGGAAAACTCGGTGTTGGCGAAGGTGGGGTTATAGCCCAAGTTGGCGGCCCCGCGATAGGCCTTGCCCTTGACCAGTGCCTGGACCGCGTAAACGCCGTTTTTGGGACAGGCCTTGTCGCTAACCTTGACATTGGCGGTGGGGAAACCCAGGAGCCGCCCACCACGGTCGCGGCCCCGGACGACCGTGCCGCTCACTTCATAGGGGCGCCCCAGCAGCTTGCCGGCTTCCTGCAATTGCCCTTGCTTTACCAGGTTGCGGATTTGGGTGCTGCTCACCAGCATCCCGTCGATTTGAATGGCGGGAACGATGTCTACGGCGAACTGGAGTTCCCGCCCTAGCTGGTTGAGATAGCCGATATCCCCTTCGCGCTTGCGTCCAAAGCGGTAGTCATGTCCCACTACCAGTGCCTTGACACCGACTTGTCCGACCAGGATCTTTTCCACGAAATCGCGCGCGGAAATCTGGGCGAAGTCGCGATGAAAGGGGATGACAATGGCCGTGTCGATCCCGCAAGCGGCAATGAGTTCCATTTTGCGTTCGTGGGATGTGATGAAGGCAAGATCGTTCTCGGGCCCCAGGATCCGCAAAGGATGAGGATGGAAGGTCATGACCACGGATTCGCCGTCGAGTTTGCTGGCCCATTCCTTGACCCGCTGGTAAAGCGCCTGATGACCGAGGTGAACGCCGTCGAAGTTGCCGATAGTGAGTGCAGGGTTCTTGAGTGGTTGCTGGATGTTATCGAGGCCGACAATGGTTCTCATGATGGGCGTAGGTTCCTCCCCGCTGACGCAATTAGCGCTTGACAGTTCAAGCCCTTCATTATAGGTTCCCGCCTCAGTGAAGGCAAGCTGTTTCCGGGCCGAAGTGGCGGAACTGGTAGACGCGCTAGGTTCAGGGTCTAGTGGGCGTACGCCTGTCGGGGTTCGAGTCCCCGCTTCGGCACCAACAAAAAACAAGGGGTTAGCCAGGTGATTGGCTAACCCCTTTCCTGTTTAGTCAAGAAAATGGTCAAGAAATTCCAAGTCAGGTTCCATGGTTAAAGCGAGGCAGGTATCCCTACAACGACACTTCCGCATCTATTCACTTCTGTCATTCCGAGCATAGCGAGGAATCTTGAGCGGTTGCCGACGCATTGGCAAGATTTCTCGCTACGCTCGAAATGACACACTGGAACGAAATGTCGTTGTAGGGTTAATTAATACTGTCGAATTTCAGTCAGGCCCATGCCGAGCGTACACAAAGCGACCTGCTCCACTGCATCCTTGCGCTGATAGCGATAACGATGCATATTATTTATGGCCAAGGAAACGCGACGCTCCATGCCCATGTCCATCTCCTGACTTACACGAAATCCCCATGCTGATCGGCGCTTCAGTTCAACTCGACCTATTGCGTCGGCTGCGAATTGCAGGAGCTCTTTATCGTTACGGATCGATCAACCGATGAGGTATGGCAATGCAATTACTCAAGGTAGGGCAGAGACGGCATAACAAGCCATTCACAACCGTGGCCGCGGTCCTCTTCGCGCTGATTGCCTTCGCGCATCTTCTCCGGCTCCTACTGGGCTGGGAGGTCACCGTGAACGGCATGGTAGTTCCCGAATGGGCAAGTGGACCAGGCCTTGTGATCACGGCAGGGCTGGCGTTGATGCTCTGGCGTGAATCGCGAAAGTGATACGAAACGAAGGGCAGGGGCAGATAGATACAGCAAATTCTGAAGCGTCGGCGCCTACCTCGGGTTCTCTCTGAAACGGGTGACACACCATGAATCTTAAGACCAAGATTTCTCGCGAACCCGCGTCAGATTTTCGCGGAGCCGAAGACCGTGATAAGTGCAAGGGCGTCATCGTGTGGTGAAATGTTAAAGAATCAGCCAGACCGCCGTGGTACGTGATCCGTATGCCCGGTGGTGTGGGTGGGAGGACAATGCTGTTGACTTAAGCTCATGGTGTTACCTGCGAGGGATTGGTGCAACAAAGACGCGGGGACAGGGGGACTCGGAGAGAGGGGAGCCAAGCCCGGTTCACCGTATCTCCTCTGCACCCCTTCCCCGTGTCGCTTCTTCAGAAGACAGCAGTGGGGTGGGAGGAGCGCTGAGCCTTCTTCGTATCCTGATTCGGCAACAGTCGAAAGAAAAATCATGAGAAAAATTCTGTGTATTTTCGTTGCCGCATTATTGCTTTCCAGCTTGAGCCTTGCGGCAAACCAGGAAATCGATAATACATTGATTTTTGATGTCACAGATAAGCGTGCGGTTATAAGCCAACGATATTGACAAGAAGCTTCTCCTTAGAATTACGAAAGACCCTAGCGGTTTGGGGTGGGTTGTTGAGATTATGCGGAAGCCTTATAACATGAAGTATCCCAATCTGTTATACCGCAGCCTGGATTGGCACGGCCCTTATCCATCACAAGTTTATGCATGGCATGTTGCAGAAAATTATTTCCCAAATGAGCGCGATCTTGAAATACGTGGATATCCTTACGAGCTTAAAATAATACTGGTTAATCCTATCATTGAGAAAACTGGCACAGACGTAAGATTTGTGTCTGGTACGATTAGAATCACTTGGAAACGAAAGTGATGGATAAGGATGGCGAACCGGGTAGCCGGCGGTTTTTCTCCCCCAGTCCCCGCACCACCACGGCATGTGGGTCAGCACCTAGCGGTCCACAAAAAAGATGGGCCATAGCCGCCGAGGCCACCGAGAATGGGTCCAAGGGCAATCCGTCGAAGGTGGCCCAGGCGGCGACAGCATACGAGAATTCAAACCCAAAATTGTGTTCAGGTATCCGGGTGCGTTAGATCTTGCAGGGCCTATCGGACTGGACACGGGCAGATCGCTATGGGCTACTTTGTAGCCTGGGTGAGAAAATCGGTGGAGGACCTTACAGTCTGCTGGTCTCAAAAGGATTCACGGTTTGGGAGAGGGCTTATCGGATCGAGTTGTGGGCATGCGTTGTCACAATCTTGCGGAGTGATGCGGTGGTTATCGGACATCGTGAACTTCATTCTCTTATGAAGAGGCGCCGGGTCTGGTATGTTTTCACGACTGTATTAACTGCGGTGGCATTATCAGTGGTGCTGGTTTGTAGCCTTCTGGAGCCGTTGTATGCAACTTCTTTGTCCCACAGCGTTTACATCTGGCAGCGGGAATGGACTGATGGGGTCCGGGAAGGGGTGCAGCGGAGTCAGGCAACGTTCGCGGAATGGGTGGTGTTGGTAGCGGAGGTCGAATTCCGGGCCGGGATTGCTCCCCGGGTGGTGCGGGTTTCGCCGGACTATGACTGCCTGCGACGTTCGGGGCGGCCAGTGGGATTGGCGCTGCGGGTGGCACCTCATTCCGGCTCCTTCGCCGCGCACCGCCCAGAGAGCCGCTTTCTGGTCCGTTTTGGGCGAGAGCTCCTGGACGATGCCCGCCACCATGGCATCGAGCCTGCGACCCTGCACCTTGACTTCGATGCTGCAACCAGGCAGCTCGGTGAGTATCGCCTTTGGCTAACGGCACTCCGCGAAGCAGCCAGGCCTACACCGGTGGTGCTGACCGTCTTGCCCACCTGGCTCGATAGTCCCGACTTCGCCCGTCTGATTCGGGCTGCCGACGGCTATGTGCTGCAGGTCCATTCCTGGGAGCCGCCCCACGTACCTGGTCGGGACTTCCAACTGTGCGATACCAAACGGGCAAGGGCGGCCATCGATCGAGCAGCGAGCCTCGGGCAGCCGTTTTGGGTGGCACTGCCCACCTACGGTTATCGCGCCTGGTTCGACCCCCAAGGTGGGCTGGTGAGACTAGCCGCGGAGGGGCCTGAGCTGAGAGCATCCGCAGGACTTAATATGCGCGAGGTGCGAGCCGATCCAGCGGAGATTGCCGGACTGGTATGCTGGCTGCAGCGCCATGCCTCAGATCACTTGCGTGGTATCATCTGGTACCGTCTGCCCCAATCGGAAGACCGGCTGAACTGGCACTGGCGGACGCTGCAGGCCGTGATCCAGGGACGCACGCCGGAGGCGAAAACCGAACTGCGCCTACAACATTTGACCGAGGGTCTGGTGGAGGTCACCGCCTATGCTGCAGGCGAGGCAGACAGCCTGCTTGACAGGCCGGTCCTACTGTCCTGGTCGCCGGCACGGCTTCTCGCTGCCGATGGTCTGGCTGGCTTCGCAGCCATCCGCACTGCCCCCCATACCTTAAGCTTTTCGCCTGCAAGCCACCAGCCGGCCCGTCTGTCACCCGGGCAGAGCCTGACTGTCGGCTGGCTTCGCTTCGACCATCCAACGGAGGTAACGATCCATGAAGAGGACCCATCACTGCTTTGATTGGCTATTCGTGGTCGTCCTCATGGCGGCGTCGCCTGGCCCCGTTTGGGCCTGCGGTCCGTTCTTCCCCGACCGCATCCTCATCGAGTCCGACCAGTTCTTCTTGCAGCTGCCCTATTCCACCTTCAGCTACGAAGCCCGGCAGGTGCCGACGCCTTATGAGCCGACATGCCGTGCCGTTCCGCCGGTGGTGGGAGACAAAGAGACCCCTGGCGAGGCCATGGCACGCCAGACTCAAGAGACGGATCTAGAGGAGCTAGGGAAAGCTCTGGAAGAGGTCCAACCGGATGAGGCACAACGACAGAAAACCCTGGCAGAATACCTATTGGCGCGCGAGGCTTTGACCACTACCGCCAAGGCTCGGGATGAGTGGCTGCAGGGGGTGTGGTTCGGCGAGAAACAGGGACCAGTACCGACTCTGACCGGGCCTCCCGCGGTGCCTGAGGGATTACCCGGAGAATTCGCCGACTATCTGCGCGGTGCAATCGCCTATTGGCAAAACGACACGGACACGGCTCGCCGAGCCTGGCAGGAACTGCTGCATCGGCCTGCCGAAGAGCGCCGCTACCGCTCCATATGGGCCGCCTATATGCTGGGCCGGAGCTATGTTGGCGCTGATGCGGCGCAGGCCATCAGCTGGTTTCGAAAGGTGCGAGAACTCGCTAAAGAGGGCTACCTTGATGCTCTCGGGCTTGCGGCGGCAAGCTTCGGCTGGGAGGCGCACGTTGAGCTCAAGCAGCGCCACTATGCGACGGCACTGGAGCTGTACCGGGTGCAACTGGCGACCGGCGAGATCTCAGCACCCATCTCACTGCTGCTGGCCGCTCGTCACGCGGCCGCCGAGGCCAACCCCGAGGAGCGTGCGGCTTGCGCTGCCAACCCCACGGCACGGCGACTCATCACCGCCTATTTGTTGTCTGCCAGCATGCTGGCGGGCGATCCGCGCGTCGCCAGCTTGGCTGGATAGCTTCAAAAAGTTGGAAACACCGCTTGAGGAGGCCGAACGGTTGGCATGGGCAGCCTATCAGACTGGCAACCTGCCCCTGGCCAGGGCCTGGCTGGAAAGGGCCCCCGAGCGTTCCCCCATTGCCATGTGGCTCAGAGCCAAGTTGCTGCTCCGAGATGGCAAAATCCCCGAGGCATTGCCCCTTATCGCCGATGTAGCGACACATTTCCCGCGTGATAAGGATTTCCGGGTCAACCGTGAAACTGGTGATCTGGCCGGCGTTTTCGATGAACTCCGCGCCCAAGCGGAGATTGGCGGTATTCGGCTGGGCGCGCGGCGAATTTGTGGCCGCCCTCGACGCGCTGGTGCAAGGGGTGGACATCGAAGACGAACGCCACTGGCTGGATGCCGCTTACGTGGCCGAGCAGGTGTTGACGTTGACCGAGCTCAAGGAATTTGTCGATCGCCGCTGGCCGACGGCTGTTGAAGGTTCGGGGGACAAAGAACGACGGGGAGTTGCCGAGCGAATGCGCTATCTGCTGGCCCGCCGACTCGCGCGCCATGGGCAACTGGAGCAGGCCATTGCATACTATCCTGCCGATCTCCAGAATGGTTTTCGCCAGTATGTGGAGGGCTTGAAGAGCGGAAAAAGCGCCAAGCAGCCTCGTCCTCAACGGGCCGAAGCACTTTGGGTCGCTGCCCAATTGACACGGCATCAAGGCATGGAGTTCTTTGGCACCGAAACGGACCCTGACTGGGCTATTTTCGAGGGCAGCTACGATCTTGGCACGGTTCGCGCCGAGCGTCCCAAAACCGGGCTGAACCGGGCCACTCAGGAAGAGCAAGCCCGCGCCCGCCGCAACCGCCCCAAACCGGACCGACGCTTCCACTACCGTTACCTGGCTGCCGATCTCGCCTGGGAGGCGGCCGGATTGATGCCGGACCAGTCGGAAGACACCTCGCGGGTGCTGACCGTTGCCGGAACCTGGCTCAAGAATATCGCGCCCAAAGAAGCGGACCGTTTTTACAAAGCCTTGGTGCACCGCTGTAGCAAGACTCAACTGGGGAAGGAAGCACAGAATCGTCGGTGGTTTCCTGAAGTTACCGGGGAAGACGCAACTCCATCGCCATGAACTGGCCCCAGTCGTTCTGAAAGACACACGATTCCTGGTGTTGGCTGGGACACCATGCTTGGGGCTGTGGGGAAGCCGAATACGAGAACAAAAAAGTATAGGTTAGTTCGGTGGCACGGGGGCAATTCTTACGAGAGATAGACCGCGCCCGGATATTTGGTCACACGATTGGGGTGGAGGTTTTGTCGTGGTGCCGTCTCCCACGAGTCTAGTTTGGACTCGTTCTCGACGGACCCGGCAGCTAAAGGTTCCGACCTGGTGAGAGGTTTGGCCCGGAGTAATGTTGCACCTCAGGCAGCTCCCGAGAGCGGCGGCAGCCCGATCGCGGCCCACATGTCGAGATACCGCGACGGATCGACCACGTCGCCACGCCTCGAGTAGGGACGGCGGTTTGGCTGGTACAGCGGTCCGGACTCGGTGTTCAAGTACAACTCTAAATGGAGCATGTTCCATTCCCCGACATAGGCGATGTGTTGGCCGGCCTCAACGACGCTTCCTGTACGCACCACCGTGTCTTGGCTGACTTCGCCATAACGCACCTTGAACAGTCCGTGGTGGACCTCAAGAGCGAACACAGATGCTTTTTTATCCATGCGGTACGGTCCCAAGGTCACATAGCCGTCGGCCACGGCGTAGACATTCGCACCCATCGGGGCGATCAAGTCACATCCTGCATGGAGCCGCCATGGGCGTTCATTGCTGGGTCTAGGGGCGCCGAAACGTCGCCCCCCGGTTTTGTAAGAGAGCTCCGGCATGAAATCCAATGGAAACGGCATAGCTTCTTCTCCTTGAAAGTATGTATGCCCGCAGATAACTTCTCGAATGTCCCGTACTAAATTCAAGAATTCAAGGGGCGACGGAGCAGGGCCGGTGAACGGATACCTTCCACCCAACCTGCCCCCAAATCAGCCAACCCACAGTGACATGGAAGACAGTTTTTGTCACTCCTTGCATAAAGATCGGAACGAAAATATTGTTGACCGCCATCCGGGCACCTGCTACTCAAAAATGTCAAAGAAGCAATTTCTTATTACCTCACCTTATCACAACTAACATTGGAGAAACTTTATGAGATTATCAAGCTCAAGAATGGGTGAAATTACATTCAAATTTTTAGCACTTACATTTATCTTCTCGATTCTCGGATGTGTCTCCAGCAAGTCGCTTACTACAATCGATAAAGCATCCATTCAATCGGTCAGTATTGCTGAAGATGTATTTTTGCCTGAACGTATGTATTACCAAGGTCCGAGAGAGAGCATATTAATAGGTGTAGGTGGATTATTGGGTAGCTTAGCAGCTGAAAGTGGAAGAGCGGATACTGAAGAACTTTTTAAATATGTAATGAAAAAAGAAAATATTAATATTTCACAAATTGTTCGAGATGAATTTAAGTCACGACTACAAAATTTAAATATGTATAAAATAATTGCTTCTAGCAATGAATCTTCATACAAATTTAAGTTAATGATAAAAGTTTATGGATTTGCTCAGTATCAAGGGTTATCTAAACAATTGAAACCGATGTTGGGCGTTGAAGGGACATTAGAAAGTAGTGATAGTAAAGTGTTGTGGAAAAAATATGCATATATCACTCCGTTAAACGGTACAACACCATCTCATACTTATGAAGAATATATGAATAATCCCAATTTTATGCTAGAAGCTTTTAGTAGTGCTTCTAAAATAGTTATCGCGGATTTGATAGAGAGTCTAAAATAAAGTAATATATTAATTTTCAGACACAACTTAACTTTAAATAATTTTGCTGGATGTATTAGTTCCACTTAATCTACATTTGTACATTCTTAGTACATGAAACCATTAATGAATGCGCATATAATAGTAAAAAACAAGCTCTGTGAGCCAACCTACGTTGCACTTTACTGATGGGTTGCTAATGGATGCAGACCAGATCAGGTTGATACCGATGGAAATGCGCGTGTAGAACCTCCACCAGAACGGGATAGAGTCATTTCGACCTCAAGCGACAGGTTTGGTGAGTGTAAGAACCGCAGCCGATTAGAGAAGCAAAAGGCCGATTAATGGCTGCGGTTTGAGTACGGGACTGGGTTCAATGAAGCTTGAGACTGGTGAAAGACAAGGAATATAGCGGCAAAACTATCTCAGTACGTTGAGGCCCTGGAGTGAGCCATTTCTGACGGGAAACCTTGCTAAGTAATGCCAGGGAGGGACAGCCATGCACCACTTGCTTCGACGTGGGTGTTTTCTCGTTTTGTCCATGGGTCTTTGCATGGGCCTAGCTGGGTACGCAAAGGCGGCGCCTTCACTTCAGAAGCACTCGGTTCCACAACCTAACACAACCGAGTCCCAATCACCGGAAGTGTCGCAACTCAAGCGTCTGCTGAGCGAGGGCCGGAAGGCACAGCAGACCGCCGATTACGCAAAGGCGCTGGCAAAATTCGAAGAGGGCCTGAGATTGGCGCAAACGTCAGGCAACAGGAAGATGATCCCTGATTTCCTACGGGGAATCGGCGTGACCAATCGAGAACTTGCTGAGTATGACAAGGCGTTGCAGTATCTGGAACAGGCCCTGGCTGCCCGCCGTGCCAACGGAGACCGCCGGGGGGAAGCCTGGGAACTTGGCAACATCAGCACCGTGTACCGGGTGATGTCTCAATATGACCGGGCTTTGCAGCTTCGTGAGCAGGCTTTGGCAATTCATCGGGAGACTCGCGACCGCAATGGGGAGGGCAGTTCTCTCAACAGCATGGGCCTCCTTTATGGTGCATTCGGCTACCAGCAGAAAGCTATCGATTACTACCGTCTGGCCCTTCCGATCTTACAGGAGACCAAGGACCGCCTGGGTGAGTGCGCCACCCTCAACAACCTTGGTCTAGCCTATGGGCTCCTCGGTCAATATGAAAAGGCAATTCAATCTCTGGAGCAATCTCTGGCGATCGCAAGACAGATCAATAGTCGCGCTGATGAGGCCAGAACGCTTCATAACATGGGTCGGATTTACCGAAGACTTGGCCAGCGTGACCGGGCGCTTGAATACCAACAACAGGCATTGACCATCCGAAGGGAGATTGGAAACCGCCTCGGAGAAGCGGGCTCGCTCCATTCCATCAGCGACATCTATGGCGATCGTCGTCAGAATGACAAAGCCCTGGAAACTCTTGAGCAGGCTTTGGTCATCTTTAGAGATATCAAGAACCGCGGGGGGGAAAGCGGCGCACTCATTGGCATCGGTTACGCATACTACCGCCTCGGCCAGTATGACAAGGCCCTGCAGGTTTTCGAACAAGCGCTGGCCATCAAGCGTGAGATCAAGGACCAATCGGGCGAAGCATCAGCCCTCCTTAACATCGGCATCAGCAATCGCAATCTTGGTCGGCTAGATCTAGCCCGTCGGGCGCTCAGCCAGTCCCTGACGATTTTGAAGGAAATCTGGGGGTTTGAGATGCTGTGGAGGGCACAGTGGGGGCTTGCATCGGTAGAAGCCAGGCTGCACAAATACGACACTGCCATTGCCCACTACGAGCAGGCTCTGGATGCCATCGAGTCGGTGCGCGGCGAGATGAATGAAGGGCAGGCGAAAGTCACCTTCATGCAGGGGAAAATGCAGGTCTATGATGAACTGATCCTCCTTTTGCAGATCTTGCACGGCAAGAATCCAAGCAAAGGCTATGATCGAAGGTCCCTGGAGATCTTTGAACGCCAACAGGGGCGCGTTTTTTTGGAGGAGATGGGCAAGAGCGGGGCACGCAGCTTCGCGGGTCTTCCGGAGACCGTGAGATCCAGAGAAAGCGAACTGGAGAGTCGATTTGCAGAACTTCAGTCGGCACTTGCCGATGCCCATTCCAAGACCGCCAAGGCGCAAAACACGGAACAGATACGCTCCCTGGAACAGCAGATCGCCCAGGTAAGGTCGGCTCAGGCAGGCCTGCGCGAGGAAATCAGGACCGGCTATCCCGATTACTATGCGCTCATATACCCCCAGCCGGTTACCCTTTCGGACCTACAGGAAAGGGTGCTCAAGCCTGGAGAAATGCTCCTGATTTACGATGTCTTGGAGAACACCACCTGCCTGTGGCTGGTTGCCAAGGACCAGTTCAAGCTTCTGTCCATCGGCATAGGCGAGAGCGAGATTTCAACTAAAGTCGGGAGCTTCCGTAAAGGGCTGCAGACCGTATTGGAGGCGATCCAGAGAAAAGAGACCGTGGAAGGTTTCTCCAGGATTGTTCAGAATTCCTTGAGGGACCTGCAGCAAAACGCAAGTGAGCTATATGCATTGCTGGTGCCGGAAGGTGCCCGCGCCATGATTTCGCAAGCCAAAACGCTGTATGTTGTGCCCACAGGTTCGCTCTATGCTCTGCCCTTCGAGGCCCTTCTGACTCCTGGGAAATCCGTGGATAAAGAACGTCGCTATCTGGTAGAGACTCACTCCGTCGTCTATCTTTCTTCCGCATCGCTGCTCAAGATCCTCCGTGAAGCCAAGTCACGGCGCACAAGAAGCTCACAATTTCCGCTGCTGGCGTTCGCCAATCCCATTTATAAGGGGACCAGGACAAACCTTCCCAAGGGGGTACCCCTGCGGTCAAGTGCCACCGATACCGCCAGTGTTCCCGAAGGGCCCTCCCCCATCACCGATATGCGGGCGAGGTCCTACATGCAATTGATGGGAGCGGGGTTCCCGGAATTGCCGGAAACCGAAGACGAGGTGAAAGAGATCAAGTCGGTCCTCGCAGCCCCTGACCAGAGTCAGCCGCTCCAGCTTCGGGAAGCCGCCTCCCGCAGCAACGTCTTTCGCTTCAATGAGCAAAACAAGCTGAGGGATTATCGCTACCTGGTGTTCGCCTGCCACGGCGTCCTACCGGGAGAAATTGATCCGGTTTCGCAGCCGGCCCTGGTGCTGTCCCACCCTGATCCGAAAACCCAGGGGGAGGGGTTTCTTACCATGGCTGACGTCTTTGGGTTGCAGTTGAATGCAGATCTCATCACCCTTTCTGCCTGCAACACCGGAAGAGGCAAGATGCAGAAGGGGGAAGGGGTCATAGGGCTAACCCGCGCTTTCATGTATGCCGGGACGCCGGCAATCTCCGTTACCCTGTGGTCGGTGGAGTCAAAATCAGCAAAGGTGATGAGCACCGGATTTTACGGGCACCTGATGTCCGGCAAGAATTGCACAGAGAGCCTGCGCGCCAGCAAATTGCAGATGATCAGCGGCGAAGCGGGTGAATACTACCATCATCCGTTCTTTTGGGCACCTGTGGTGCTTTTCGGGGATGGTAGCTGACATGGTGTTGTACGCTGACCCGCTCACGAATTGCCCGCCCCTCACTGACACAAGGTCGCGATTCTTCCTGCAGGTCGCCAAATAATGGAACGAAAACGTTCTTGACCGCTTCCAGACGGTCTGCTATCTGAGAAGGTCACAAAACGCGATTTCTCCTCGCCTCATCTCGATCCGCACTTCCTCATGGCTCCACTGCGCTCTCGCTCGTATTGAAATCTCAAACTACCTGTTTGATGCAGATGAAGTAAATACCGTAGGAAACTGCTGAAAAAGAAACCTCAATGCAGAGGAAAGTACCATGAGCGTTTTTGGCAGCAAATACCAATTCGGTCTGATTAGGATTCTCATTTTGGTAACAATCTGTTGCGTTTCTTTGTCACCAACAGAGGCCTACAAACTGGAATTCGATGCTGCACTTTCAACAAGTTCAGTGTTAATGGGACTGTCTGCATCTGCCGGTGCCAACACCGATCCAAAGCAGTTGGCCGAGTAATGGAATACCGAGTTATGAAATAAATATTAATCATGGACTTGACGTTAGCGCCATAGATTCTAATGCTAATGCTAGCGGTAACTCAACAATTATTAGCAGCGCATTAGAGATGATGTCAAATAACTACCAATACTTCGACATATTTAATTTTAATTATTATCAACATTTACACGCTAATCCATATTCGTTTGATGAAAATGGAAATTATATTATCATTCCATCCGGATTTTCAGCTAGCTTAAATGCCAGTGGTACGCTTTATTGGAGGATTTTGCCGAGCGAACCTGATGAATATTTAGGTATGCCGGTATTTATTAGCTTTTCCAGTTCTTCGGGAGTTGGTTCTCATAATTCGAATACTACCTACCAACACGGTATTTATGAAATTAAGTATGGAATACCAAGTCAAATGCTCGGTCCATTTCATACAATCTGCTCTTGTTGGCCTTGCACTTGCGGATGTTAGTGAAGATTATGTTCCAGGAGGAGTTAATGCACATTTAGGTGATGTTATACAATTTTCGTATGATATTAGAGAAAATGCCCATACAGGCAATCTAGCTGCGCCCAGTTATTATAGAGATGTTGATGAACCTCGTGGTTCCATTCGCCGTTCTGTCAGCTTACTGGTCAAACCACTGAAGCCCGCTGACCAGTACGGACCGCCTCGTGATCCCAATGCCTCCGAGGCTGAACCGGTCAATATTGTCAATGGCAACATGTACATCGTGAAGACCGACCTTGCCACCCTTGCACCAGGAGTGCCGTTAGAATTTACCCGTACCTACAACAGTCTTTCTGGAGAATGGCGATTCAACTACGGAATTGAACTCATCGTCCCTTATGATGATTATTTTCCAGCCGAGATAATCGATGGCAGTGGCAGGAAGATCTATTTTGTTCAAGTTAGCCAGGGACAATTCCAGCCGACCGAAGGCGAATACTCCACATTGACAAAATCCGATACCGATTTTGTTTGGGAAAAGAATAACATAAAGTACATTTTTGATTTGAATGGCAGGCTCCAGTCAATTCAAGACAGAAATGGGAATACAATTTCATTTGGATACGATAGCGATGGAGAGTTATTGACGATAACGGACGCTGTTTCGAGAGTATACAATATTACCAGAACTGATAACGATCGGATTTTGACAGATCCCATTGGAAGAACGGTGATTTATAGATTGGACTCGAATGGCAGGCTATTAAGCGTAACTGATCCAAATGGGTCCATGACGGAATATGAATATAATGACGTTAATAATGCTTATCTTATCACTCGTCAGACCGTAGGTGGCACATTTGTGTACACGTACCAGTATGACAACGAGGGCCGTTGTGTTTATGCCGCCGGGCCGAACGGAGAACAGGGCGGCAGTTTCGAGTATCATCCGGATATGGGGTACACAGTCATAACGGATTCAAACGGCGTTACGCGTGTCAAGTACTACAATGCGACCGGTCAGATCACCCGAATTGTCTATCCCGACGGCACTGAAGAGAACTTCACCTGGGACACCAATATGAACAAGGTTCTTGAGACCAAAAGGAATGGGACCTCATGGCAATACGAGTACGATGGAAATGGAAACTTGACGAAGGTTACCGACCCATTGGGCAATACCAAGGAAATGACTTATGACCAGGACGATGACCTGCTCTCCATGACAGATGAGCTCGGAAGGGTGACAACGTATTCGTACGACAGCAAGGGGAATCTTCTCGAGACCATCCATCCGGATGGGACTCGCACCAGCTTGACCTACAATGCGTCCGGCCAGGTCCTCACCAGGACCGATGGCAACGGCCACACGACCACCTTTGTCTACGATAGCCAGGGGAACCTGCTCCAGACAATAGATCCTCTGAACCACACCAAGAGCTATTCCTACGATTCGGTGGGGAGAAAGACCAGCGAAACGGATGCCAACGGGCATAGCACACGCATTCGCTTACGATGGCAACGACAACCTGGTTTCCATCACCGATGCCCTGGGTCAGGTTGCCGCCAATTCCTATGATGCCAACAACAACAAGACTTCAGTAACCGACAAGAACGGCAACACCACAACCTATGCCTATGATCCCTTGGGCAACAAGACCGCGGTGTCGGACCCGCTCGGCAACACCCTTGCCTATGGCTATGACGCGATGGGCCGGAAAACCAGCGCTACCGATCCACTGGGCAACATCACCAGCTATGCTTATGATGCCTTTGGGAATCTTACCACTGTTGTGAATGCATCGGGACATGCGACCACTCACACCTACGACGCCGACGGCAACCGGGTCACCAGCACCGATGCCCTGGGGCAGACCACGACCTTCGCCTATGACGCCTTGAATCGATTGACCGCCACCATCGATCCCCTGGGCAACACCATCAGCAAGACCTACGACGCACTGGGAAGAATGATTTCTTCCACCGATGGCAACGGCTACGCCACAAGCTACGCCTATGATCTCATGGACCGGCTCGTCAGGGTAACGGAGGCAGGTGGAGGGATCACCTCGTATGCCTACGACCAGGTCGGCAACCGAACCGGCATGACCGATTCCCGGGGCAAGACCACCACCTATGTCTACGATGCGGCCAATCGACTCGTCAGCGAAACGGACCCCGAAGGCAACACCAAGACCTTTGGCTATGACGCCGCCGGGAATCTCACGACCCAGCAGAAACCGGACGGTACGACCATCACCCACACCTACGACGCGTTGAATCGCCTGATCGCCAGATCCTACCCATCAGGACCCGCAACCACCTTCAGTTACGACGCCAATGGCAACCTGACCGGCATGACCGACAACCTGGGGACCAGTTCCTGGGTGTATGACTCGTTGAACCGACTCATTGTCTACACCGATCCCTTTGGCAAGGAGGTGCACTACGCGTACGACGCCAACGGCAATCGCACCCAGATGACCTACCCGGGAAACCTTCTGGTACAGTACAGCTATGATCAGCTCAATCGCCTCGTTGCCCTCACCGACTGGCTGGGAAACACCACGCAATACCAATATGACGCCGCAGGAAATCAAATCGCGGTCACCCACTTCAACGGCAGCAACGCAACCTTCACCTATGACAACTGCTTCCAGATTGGTCGAGCCTGGTCAACAGGAAAGGCGACGGTAGTGTCATCAGCAGCTACAGTTACACCCTGGACGGGACCGGTAACCACGCCGGCGAGCAGCGCGAGGAACCCCTTCAGCCGAGCCTTCCCATTGTCTCCGTTACGTCGAGCTTTGGGGATGACAATCGCATAGAAAACGCCGGGAGCACCGTCTACACCCACGATGCCAACGGCAACCGAGTTTCCCAGACCGGCCTCAATTCCGCGACTTTTGTGTACGACCATGAGGATCGACTGGTCGCTGTTTCCGGGACGAACACCCTGGAATACGGCTATGATGGCCTGGGGAATCGTCTTCGTCGGAGCGAGAACGGCTTGCTCAGGCGCTATGTCCTGGACGTTGCCGGGGCTTTGCCCAACGTCATTGCCGAGACGGACCAAAACGGCAATGTTACCGCCTACTATATCCACGGCCTGGGGCTGCTGTACCAGCTCTTGCCCGATGGGACGCCTTACATCTACCACTACGACAGTCGTGGCAGCACCATCGCCATGACGGCGACCAGCGGCCAGATTGTGAACATGTACGCCTACACACCATTTGGCGAACTTGCAGACTCAATTGAAACCGTACCCAATCGCTTCGGCTTTGTGGGTAAGTACGGGATCACCGAAGAAGGTGGCGGCCTGAAGATTCATGCGGGCCAGGTACTACGATGCCGAGACCGGGAGATTTATCAACAAAGACCTGATCCAAGGCGATGTCAGTGAACCACAAGAGTTGCATCGGTATGTGTATGTCTTAAATAATCCGGTCAATCTGATCGATCCTCTCGGGCTTCACCGTATGGTAACAGATGCAGGTAATATTATAGATCATGAGCATACGAAACATCTTGACCTGGACCGACTTAAGGCTACAAAGATATTTAAAGCTTATGAAACGAGGCGAGATTATGGGTTAACAATGACCGGTCCTCCTAACCTAAATGAAAATTGCCATGCAGATGCATACAGACCTGATGATAATGTTCGTATAGGTGACCCTAGGATGATTATTAGGGACGAATACAAAGAAATCCATGTTTCGGATGCTAAGGCTGGTGACAAAGTTACTTACTATGATTATACAGGTGACCCTATTCACTCTGGAACAGTAACTGGACAGGACGAAATTGAAAGTAAACATGGGTCCATGCCCAAATACAAAGGCCCGACCAGCGGAACTGACAGGTCGTATCCTGCAATGTTTTATAAGAAATACTTAAGAAAAAAATAAGCATAGACATAAGTATAGATTAAATGCGTCTTTATATATTGCAAATGTAATGATATGGATACCACGAATCTAGTGCCAATATTAGGTGTCGCCATGCGGAACAATATCCTTGACTTTTCCGGGGCTTCGGGCGGACTTGCGGCGGCTTCGGGCGCTGCGGTCGCTCCGCTGGGCTGGAAGTCGCTGCGCTCGGCACATGCGATAACGGCCATTATCGGATTTCATACGGATCTGATACATGGAGGTATTTGCAAGCGGCAGGCATTATAGATTATTAAATCAAGCACTGGAAATGCTCGCTCGAGATACTTATGACATTCAAATTGGTA
>CAWDJT010000016.1:0-16044 GCA_963802715.1 uncultured delta proteobacterium | reverse complement strand
TGGATAACGTGTATAAGTTCACCATAACCATAACGTGCATTAAACTTATCCAAGCATTTACAATTAGTTATCCATGAAAACCGTTAGGTGATGCGCCTGCATGGGAATCCAGGCTAGCTTAGCTGGTGATTGGGGTTCTTGGCCTGACTTTCGTTCCAGCGGACGGCGGGGGACTCTTGGTGATGTCTTTTCGTGTCCATTGCCCGCCACCGCTGAACTGGCCATTGTGAGCGAAATCCTGCCCTTTCCGCGGTGGCTCAGCTCGGCTGTTGACATAGCCAGTTTCTACACGTATAGTACACGTACAAGGAGGTGTGATATGCAGAAGAAGCTGACTATAACCATCGATGAAGAGGTGTATGAAGGGCTACACACAATAGTTGGCCCCCGTAAGATAAGTAGGTTTGTGCAGGAATTGGTCCGCCCGCACGTCGTCCGTCCCAATCTGGAATTGGCCTACGCCGATATGGCAAAAGACAAAGAAAGGGAGAAGGAGGCCTTGGAGTGGGCTGAGGTCACATTTAGGGATGTTGCTCATGAAACGGTGTGAAGTGTGGTGGGTTAACTTCGATCCTTCGATTGGCGGTGAGATGAGAAAGAAACGGCCTGCCGTAGTTGTGAGCAATGACGCGTCAAATAGGTTTCTCAATCGAGTTCAGGTTGTTCCTTTGACCAGCAACACAGATCGCCTCTACCCAAGCGAGGCGGTAGTCATCTTTGAGGGAAAAGAAAGCAAGGCCATGGCAGATCAGTTGGCGACTGTGAGCAAGGAGAGACTATTCCGGCGAGCAGGCATTCTTTCCAAGGATGACATGCACAAAGTTGAGCAGGCCATCAAGATCCAGCTGGATATTCCCTAAGAACAAACCAACCTGTCGCTGAACCGGACCAGCAACCACGCGGTGCGTATGCTGTTGTCATTTGTGGTAGCCTGTTGGCTTTCTCTACAAACAGGTTCTCGGCGTAGAATTGGGTGATTTCGGGCATATTGAGCGTGCCAGGAAGCCCAAGAAATTGCCGGTTGTGATGACCAAGGCCGAAGTGGGCAGAGTTTTGGCGGTCATGTCGGAGCCCTATCTATTACCGGCAAAGCTTCTCTATGGATGTGGTCTGAGGCTTATGGAATCCGTTCGTTTGCGCGTCAAGGACGTCGACTTTGGACAGAATCAGTTGATCGTGCGAGAAGGAAAGGGGATGAAGGATCGCTCCACAATGCTGCCCGAGAAGTTGAAACCTTTGCTGGCGGAACAGCTGCGTCAGATCAAGCTCATTCACGATCGGGATCTGCAAGAGGGCTTCGGAGAAGTCTATACGCCTTTCGCGCTGAACAGGAAGTATCCGAACGCTGCGAAGCAATGGGGATGGCAGTACGTCTTTCGATCAGCGCAATTATCGAAAGACCCCCGGAGTGGAGCCATGCGACGACACCACATTGATGAAAGCGGTCTCCAGAAAGCGGTGAGAAAAGCTGCTTGGGCAGTCGGCATGGTAAAGCCGGTCAGCCCTCACACGTTCCGGCACAGCTTTGCAACCCACCTGTTGGAGGCAGGATACGATATCAGGACGGTTCAAGAGCTGCTCGGCCATGAGGATGTTTCCACAACAATGATCGACCTCCATGTTATGAATAAAGGCGGGATGGGGGTTCAGAGCCCGCTGGATACACTTGTACCGGGGTGATTGGAAAGGAGATACCCATGCCCACCCTCATACTGGATGCCCATGTTCACTGCGGCCTGACGCTCCCCTACGAGAACATCGGCCAACAGTGGCGTTCGGCTGGCATCAATGGCGGGGTGTTGTTTTCTCCGGTGGAAGAGATCTACAACCGTTATGATCCGACATTCATTGATTCGGCTGAATACGCGCGGAGCCGCAATCGAGTTCATCAGTATCTGGCTGATCTGGCCGCAGACCCCAGGCTCATTCCGTACTACTTCGTCTGGAATGACTTTTCCCCGATTCCCGATGGTTTTCGCGGCATCAAATGGCACCGGCATTCCGACGAACCGGTCTACCACTACAGCTCACCCGAATGCTCACACATCATCGAGGATATTTGCCACCGACGCCTCCCCATCGTCCTGGAGGAGGAGTTCCGCAACACCCTTGCGTTCATCAGGACAATCGAAGGCAAGACCGTGGTGATCATTCCCCACCTGGGGGCGCTCAACGGCGGGTACTACCAGCTCAAGGATGCCGGCGTGTTCGAAGCCGGCAACGTCTGGACGGATACGGCCTTGGCCGGCAGAGCTGAGATCGAGGATTTTGCCCGAACCTACGGGACGGATCGTCTGCTTTTCGGTTCGGATTACCCTTTCGGTATTCCTGCTTATGAGAAGCACAAGGTGGCTGGCCTTTTCAACGGGCCGAAACTGGATGCGATTCTCGGTGGGAATCTGGTTCGCCTCCTTCGACTGGAGCATCCCAAAGGCCAGGATGAATCCTAACAGAGCTTTCACCCGTCGTCAGACCAGGCCGTGCACGGCCCGCTATTCCTCACGAGGTTTGCGCAGAATCGGCCACTTCTCGTGGGTCAGGTCCGGCTCCCCGCAGTAACGCAGGATGTGTTCCCGGGTCAGGTCGCGTAATTTCAAGGCTGTCGTCCACTTGTCGGCCGAAGTCCCGGTTTTCTCACCATCCGGTTCAATCGGCTTGCCAATGATGATCATGATTGCTCCCCGCCGTGGAAACCAGGAACCAGAGCGCAATATCGAGCGCGTGCCGCGGATGGCTATGGGCACGATCGGTACGCCACATCTCCGCGGCGGTCACGAAGGCCCCCATGTGAAAAGGAAGCAATCCCGGAACCCGGGTGAAAGTCCCTTCGGCAAAGAACACCAGCGGTCGGCTGCCACCGGCACTATGCCCAATGCGGCGGGCATCCTCGAGGCTTTTTTCCTTATCGAAGCGCTCAACGAAATGCGCCTGGAGTCTGCTCAAAGGCAGCCGAGTGCTCCAGTGGTTGGCAAGCTCTCCCTTGGCCACGAAGCCCAACGGGCGAGGCAGGGCGGCCGTCAGCACAAAGCTGTCGATGTAGCTGGCATGGTTGGCGACCAGCACACACGACCGATCGACCGGAAGGTTTTCCAGCCCCTGTACGGCAAGCGAGATGCCCGACGCCCACCGCAGAAACCGCGCGGCCCCCCGGCCCGCGGTCCAGCACCATGCCGGACGCGGCAAAACCACGATCAGCAGCCAGAGCACGGGTACGAGCGGCGCCGAACAAGAGCCAGATATAAGCGGCGTAGAGTCCTGCCACCACGCGATGGAGCATGCGTCGCACCCTTGGCTTCATCCCCTCCAAGGCGATGCGCATCACCTGCCACCAGACAGCGCTCTGAGGTTTTCCAAACCAGCCGCGTTCATAGAGTTCACGGTTGGCGGCGCGTCGGATCTTCCCGCTGGAGGTCTTGAGGATGGTCTTCGGACCGGTCAGAACAATATCGTCAGGGGGGGTACCGAGGATGTCCGTGGTCAGGGCATTGATGGTAGAGCGCAGTTCTTCGAAAAGCCGAGATTCGGTCTCGCTGGTTTCGGCGACGATGACGAGCCGTTCAGTAGCCGATCGCGGGTCGTTGCTTGCAAAGGCTACCACACTTCCCTTGCGGATTCCTGGGATGTCCCCCACCATCTCTTCCAGTTCCTGAGGGTAAATGTTGCGTCCAGCGCGGATGATAATATCTTTGGTGCGACCGGTGAGGTAGATGTCGCCTTCGACGATGTAAGCCAGATCGCCGGAATTCAGCCAATCACCATCAAACAGGCGGCTGGTTTCCTCGGGATTTCGAAAGTACCCACCACAGGTCGAGGGGCCGCGAAACTGGAGTCGACCTTCCTGACGGTCGGGGAGTTCGCGACCGGCGGCATCCAGTATTCGGACCTCGTGACCCGGTAGCGGCCGACCACAGGCCATGAAGCGAAGTGTTCCAGTATCGGCGTCGCCGGCGGGTATGGCGCGGCCATCGAGCACAAAGGGCTCGCGCTCAATCACGTCGACCACCGGACCTCGATCCAGGCCTGGAAAAGCCAGGCCTACCGAGCATTCCGCCAGCCCATAAACCGGCATGAAGGCTTCACGTCGAAAGCCGTATTGAGCCGAAGTGCCGGCAGAACCGCTCCACGGTGCTGGGGCTGACCGGCTCCGCGCCGTTCAATGCCCCGCGCCAGCAACTCAAATCAAGCTTTGACGGGTCCTCGTCCTGTAGTCTTTTCAGGCAGAGTTCGAAACCAAAGTTGGGAGAAGCCGACAGCGAACCGCGAAACCTGTGAATGGCCCACAACCATCGTTGCGGTCTGGTGATGAAATCGACTGGTGACATCAGGATAAGCGGCATGGCGTAGTACAAACTGGTCAGCCAGGCCCCGATCAATCCCATGTCATGGTAGAGCGGCAGCCAGCTGACAAACACATCGGTGGACTGGACCTGCACCGCTTCGCCCATGGCTCGGATGTTGGCCAGGAGATTGGCATGGGTGAGGATTACCCCCTTAGGATTGCCGGTGCTTCCCGAGGTATATTGGAGGAGCGCCGTGCCGTGGCCGGCAAGCGATGGCTTATAGAAGGGCTTCGGCTCTGCGGACAGTTCGGCAACGGTCACCAGGTTCTGTAGAGACGCCACCAAGGACTTGAGCAACTGGGCAAGTGGCTTGGCTTCCGGCACGGTGATCAGGGTTACCGCGCCACAATTGGCGACGATAGCCCGATGTCGGCGCAGATGATCCTCGATCTGGGACATGCGTGCCGGTGGATAGATGGGAACCGGTATCCCCCCGGCCAGCAGCACGCCAAAGAAAGCCCGGAAATAGTCAAGGCCGGTGGGCAGCATGATGACCACCGGCTCTCCCAGTCTGCAGGCCGCGATGCTGCAGTCCGGCTGCCAGCACCGTTGCGCCGTCTCTGAGTTGCTGGTACGTAAGGACGTCACCCTCGTGTTCATCGCTATACAGTCGGATGTGGGCCCGGTCCGGATGGTTCCGGGCGTGCCAGTCCAAGACATCCATCAGGGTCTGAGCGTGGTGCGGTGCAGCCAGTGTTTCGCCAGGCTCGATGGGGATGATCTCGGCCAGCGGACCCGGAGCTTTGGCGCTTTCGGCCCCCCTGATGGCGCGCATCAGGTCGCGTACGGTTTCTGCGTCGGCAAACACGCGTTCCGGCAAGCTGAGACCAAAACGCTTCTCGATGCGAGCAAGCAGTTCCATCCGTGCGAGGCTATCCAGTCCCAGGTCGCGGTCCAGGGAACTGTCCAGGGTCACCGGTTTAGCCCGGGATTGTCGCGGATGAAGCTCGGCAACCAGCGTCGTCACCTCGTGCAGCAGCCCGGCGGTCACGGTCTCGGCGTCCATTGTCGGCGACTCCGGCGGGGTATTAGGAAGCGTCTGCATGGTTCCATTTCCGGTTTGCAGTTCATTCATGGTATTTGAACAAGAAAACGGCAACATCGGTGGCAACTCTTCCCATAAACAGATCACCAGTGGTTTTGCAAGATGCAACTGCCGCTGGGCCAACTTCAGGTTGAGTTAAGGCAATGCCTTTGGCTTAAGAGACGACGCGGAGAGGTGCGAGAGGGAGACACGGTGACATGGGCTTCGTTCCCTTTCTCCGCGTCCCCCTCTCCCCGAGTCCCTGTCGCGCAGAGCCCTCACAGGCAACACAAAATGCTTGAGTGAACAACATTGTGTCAGAAGGAGGTCAGTAGCAGTGCGTCTGCGGTTGCCTTCGGGTAGGCGAATTCTAGTCACACCGGCATTCTTCTGGGAATCGCCAAGGAAGGCTCTGTGTGTGGTGCGAACCGCTGGCGCCTTCCATCCTGCCCACGTGACGACTCGAATGTGCTTGGATCTCCTCGAAGAACAGCTTCAAGCGCATGACTATAAGACCTTGCTGGATGTGGGGTGCGGATCGGGAATTCTGGCCCTGACTGGGGCGGCCCTCGGGGCCGATCTTTGTGTCGGACTGGACATCAACCATCGGGCGGTGCGGTTGGCGCGTTCGAATGCCGGCAATAACGGCCTGGATAGCCGGACCTTATGGTTTACGGGAAGCTGTGCGGCGGTCCGGGGTGTATTCGACTGTGTCGTGGCTAACCTTCCCTTTGAGGTTCTGATGGGGCTGCTGGGCGACCTGGTGCGGCTGACGGCGACGGGTGGGGCCTTAATCCTGTCGGGATTTCAGGACATCGACTGGTACGAAGTCATGGCCGAGTTTGACAGACTTGGACTAGAGACCCTTCGCGAACTCACCCGGGACTATAGTTTCTACGACATCCCACCATCGGGAAGTTTCACCTGGAAGGCGCTGGTGGCCAGGCGGAAGGGCTGAGATCCGCCGGCAGCAAGGGCAGGATCCTCTGCCACAGGGCATCGCGACCTTCGCGAGTGAGCGCCGAGAACAGCACACCATCTTCCACCGACAATCCTAGCACCAGGGAGATCTGACGGGTGTGCTCGGGCCACTGACTGCGCTTGAGTTTGTCAGCCTTGGTGAGCACGGCGATGGCGGGCAAACCTCGGCTTCGCAACCAGTTCCACAGCTGGATATCGTCCGCCGTGGGCGGGTGGCGCACGTCCAGAATTTGGACCACGCCGCAGAGCTGCTGGCGAGTGGTCAAGTAGGTCTCCACCATGGGGCGCCAGCTGGCCCGTATGGCTTCCGGAACACGGGCGAAGCCATAGCCGGGCAAGTCCACGAAACAGAACGCCTGGTTGACGCCAAAGAAATTGATGGTCTGGGTGCGACCAGGGGTGCGGCTGGTCCGGACCAGCTTCTTGCGCTGAAGCAGACAATTGATCAGGCTGGATTTGCCGACATTGGAGCGGCCTGCGAAGGCCAGTTCGGGAAGCTCATGGCGGGGATACTGGGCGGGTTTGACGGCAGCCCCGATGAATTCGGCGGATTTGATAACGACCTCGGTCACCATGATTCATCAGCTGTCGGAGCGGCTGGCAAGATACCGCTCAAGACGGGCCAGACCTTCGGTGATGTTGTCCATGGAGTTGGCGTAGCTGAATCGCATATAGCCTTCGCCGTGAGCACCAAAATCAACCCCGGGGGTGATGCCGACGTGGGCGTGTTCCAGGACTTCAAAAGCAAAGGCATAGGAATCGCGGGTGAATCGCCCGGCATTGGCGAAGACGTAGAAGGCCCCAGTGGGTTCCACGGTGATGCCGAAACCGATTTCGCGCAGCCGCCGAATCATGAACCGTCTGCGGGTGTTGTAGGTGTCCAGCATGACGCGGATTTCCTCAGCTATGCAGGGCTCCGTGAGGGCAGCGTAACCAGCCCACTGAACCACGGAATTGGCTGATATGAAGAAGTTTTGCACGATCTTCTGGATGGGGCGAACCAGCTCTTCAGGGACGATCAGGTACCCCAGTCGCAATCCAGTCATGGCGTAAAGCTTGGAGAAACCATTGAAAACGATGCAATGATCGGTGAACTCGAGAATCGAGTGGGCCTGTCCTTCGTACACCAGCCCATGATAGATCTCGTCGCTGAGCACCAGCTTACCCAGGTCGGCAATGGCCTGCATCCGATCAACGTCGAGCAGGTTGCCGGTGGGGTTGGCGGGCGAATTGATGAAGATTCCCTTGGTACGCGAAGTTGCGTGCTTGCGGATGTCATCCGGCCGATACTGAAAGCCGTCATCTTCAAAAACCGGGATGGTCCGCGGGATGCCGCCGCAAAACCGAATGAAGTTGGGGTAGCAGGCGTAATGCGGGTCCGACAGCACCACCTCGTCGCCATCATCGAGAACCGCCGCCAGCGCCACCAGGATGGCCGGAGATGACCCCATCGTGACAATCACCCGTTCGGGGTTGATGGCAGCGAGGCCATAGCTGGTTTGATAGTGCTGGGCGATGGCCTGGCGGAGTTCCGGGATGCCCAGGCTGTGGGTGTAGTGGGTGTCGCCGCGTTTAAGGGCTTGGCCGGCGGCCTCCCGTATGCACGTAGGGGTATCAAAATCGGGCTCGCCCACCTCCAGATGGATGATCGATGTCCCGGCCCGTTCCATCGCCTGGGCCTTTTCGAGCACATCCATGACGATGAAGGGTTTGATTTCCCGAACGCGCCCGCTGATCATCGCGGCCTCTGTTTCTCAATGACCTGTAGCTGGCGATCGGCATCCGCCGCCATCGGCGTATTGGGGGCCAGTTTGATCACGCGAGCGAATGAGTAGGCGGCATTGGCAAAGTCGCCCGTTTCGTAGCACAGCCGGGCAAAATCGTAATGGACTTCAGCCACGTTGGGAGCGCGCTGGACCGCATTGGCGTAGGCATCCCGGGCTTCCGCCTTGCGCCCCGTCGCTTCCAAGACCTTCCCCATCCGATAGTAGGCCGGTCCGTAATTCTTGTGGGCTTTGAGGGCGTGTTGGTAATGCGACAAGGCCAATTGCCAGTTTTGTTGCTTTTCGTAGACCAGACCGATGTTGAAGAGAGTCAGATAGGGCGTTTGATAGAAGGGGTTACTCAGGACTTGCTGGAAAACTTGCAGGGCCTCATCGTAGCGGCCTTGATCGGTGTAGACCTTACCCAACGCATTGTACGCTTCGGGGTAGTCCGGCTTGAGCTGAATCGCCCGCTGGAAATGCTGCATGGCCTTTTCCGGCATTCCCCGTGCGTCATACGCATCACCCAGGTCATAATTAATCTGCGCATCATTGGGTTGTTTCTGGTCGGCAACGGTAAGGTAGCGCAAAGCATTGGTTGCATCGCCGGCCGCCAGAAACTTCTCGCCCATTTCCCGCAGTTGTTCGGCATCCATCCTCTGCATGGGGTCGACCCCACTGGATGACTTGGTGGGGGTTGTGGTGGTGCAAGCCAGGCAGCTCACGCACAGAGCCGCCGCTAACCAACGACCGAAAGCATTCCATGGCATCATCAGATCACCTTGTTGAGAGGGTATTCGATGATTCCCTCCGCACCTTTTTTGAGCAACTTGGGAATGAGCTCCCGCACAATCCGCTTGCTCACCACCGTTTCCACCGACAGCCAGTCGCTTTGGTACAGATGGGCGATGGTCGGTGCATTGAGGCTCGGCAGGATCTCGATGACGGCACGTTCAGCTTGTCTTTGGGCACGTTCATCTTCAGACCCACCAGGTCTTCGGCGCGCAGCGCTCCCTGGAGCAGGAGTGCGATCTGTTCAATCTTCTCGCGTTTCCAGGGATCTTCCCAGGTAACGTGGTTGGCGATGAATTGCGTGTTGGATTGCATCAAATCTTGAACAATGCGCAATCCATTGGCACGCATGGTGGCACCGGTTTCGGTGACTTCCACAATGGCGTCGCACAGCCCCGAGATCACCTTGGCCTCGGTTGCACCCCAGGAGAACTCGACATGGACATCAATGTTCTGGTCGCTGAAATAGCGACGGGTGAAATTGACCAGTTCCGTGGCAATTTTCTTCCCCTGGAGATCCCGCAACTCCTTGACCGGGGAATCGTAGGGAACGGCCAGGACCCACCGTGCAGGACGCTGGCTGACCTTGGAGTAGATCAGATCAGCAACGACCACTACCTCCGAATCGTTTTCCAAGATCCAGTCGCGGCCGGTGAGGCCGGCATCAAAAGTGCCGCTTTCGACGTAACGGGACATCTCCTGAGCCCGACAAATGGCACAGCTGATTTCGGGGTCATTGATTTCCGGAAAATAGTTGCGGCTGGTCAGGGAGATCCGCCAACCCGATTGTCGAAAGAGATTGATGGTGGATTCCTGCAGGCTACCCTTAGGAATCCCTAGAACGATCTGCTTCACGTTCGATAAACCTCCGCGGGATTGAACTTGAGAGCTTCCACCACTTCCAATTGGCCATCCCGGTAACGCCTGTAGAAGCAACTGACATGTCCAGTGTGGCAGGCTGCCCCGCCCACCTGCTCTACTCTTAGCAGAATCGTATCCAGATCACAATCCAACAGAATCTCCTGGACCAGTTGAACGTGGCCGGAAGTCTCGCCCTTCAACCACAGCTGCTGCCGAGAGCGGCTCCAGTAGTGTGCTTTGCCGGTTTCCAGGGTTTTCTGCCAGGCCTGTTCATTCATGTAGGCCAACATGAGCACCTTGCCGCTGATCGCATCCTGGACGATGGTGGGCAACAGTCCGTGACCTTTACTAAAATCCGGCTGCAATGTCAACTCTACCTCACCCATACTGCGCCACCAGCTGGCCGCAGGCGGCTCCAACACCGGCTCCGCGGCTTTGCCGCACTGTCGCGGTGATCTGGGCCTTCAGCAGCGTTTCTTGAAAAACACCGATGCGATCTTCGGGCGATGATGTGTACGGTGCGCCGGGATATTCGTTGAAGGGGATCAGGTTCACTTTGGCGCGAACCCCGTGAAGCAGCTTGATCAGTTTGCGAGCCTGATCCAGGCCGTCGTTGACGCCGCTCAGCATCAGATATTCGAAGGTGATTCGTTTGCGGGGCGGGGTAGGGTACTCGCGACACGCCGCCAACACTGTCTGCAGCGGATAGGTGCGATTTATGGGCATGAGTTCGGTGCGAGTCGCGTCATCGGCGGCATGCAGACTGATCGCCAGATTCACCGGGCTGTCCTGTCCCAGTCGGCGCATTTGCGGCACCAAGCCGGCGGTAGACAAGGTAATACGCCGGTGTGAAAAAGCCAGGCCGTTGGGGTCCTGCAAAATGGCCAAAGCCCGAATCACCGCGTCATAGTTGGCCAGGGGTTCGCCCATTCCCATCAGCACCAGATTGGTAAGCCGGGCAACCGGATTCAATTGGCGCTGAACCTGGCAAACCTGATCCACGATCTCCGCGGCTTCCAGGTTGCGTTTGAAGCCGAGTGTGCCGGTGAGGCAGAATCGGCACCCGAGAGCACAACCTACCTGGCTGGACAGGCACAGGGTATGACGGGGCGGATCGGGAATGTAGAACCGCTTCGATGGTGTGACCGTCGCTCAGGGAGAACAGGTACTTTGCGGTGCCGTCGATGGCGGTGTCGGTTGCGATCAACTGCATTACATCCAAGCGGGTTTCGGTTTCCAGTTCCGCGCGAAATGCCTTTCCCAAATCGCTGCACTGCTCCCAGGAGGATGCCTGGCGAGCATACAGGTGGCGAAACAGCTGGCGGGCGCGAAATCGCCGTTGGCCGCGGCTTTCCACCCAGGCTTCCAGCTCAGGCAGGGAATAGTTTTTGAGCAATGCGCGGTTCATGGGATAAATCTCATAAGATCTGTCGACTCACAACTTCTTCACCAGATACTGGCGATTATGCCGATCCTGGAGGAAAACGTGATCGTAGTGATGGTCCCTTGATTTCATCATACCACTGCTGACCCAGTTCCTGGCATGCAGTGCAAGCTTTTCTCGGCACGTGCACGGCATAGACCCGGGAGCCGGGGTTTGCCCTGGAATCAATGGACCAAACCCCACTGCAGTCGGGACAGACCCTGATCGTTTCCTTTTGGGTTTCGAGGATATTGTCCGTATCGTAAAAAATGGAGCGCTCACGTTCGGCCAGCTTAGGGCTGTTACGGTTGGCCTCCAGAATCTGTGGACATTTGCGCCATTTCTCCAACACCTCCGCCACCATTTTCTCGATGTAGCTGGTGGTGTCTGCCGACTGCCGGATTTTGCCGGGCGAGTAGTCCGGTTCCGTGACGTTGCTGAAATCCAGCCCTGCCAGGGCCAGAATGATGCCCACGTTAACATAGGGCAGAGCCCCTTCAATGGAATAACCCCCTTCCAAAACAGCAATATCGGGTTTGAGGCGGGAGGTCAAGGTGGCGTATCCTTGCGCCGAAAAGCACATGTTGGTAATGGGGTCGGTGTAGTGGTTATCCTGTCCCGCGGAATTGATGATCAGCTCGGGTTTGAAATCAGAGAGAATAGGGAGCACCACGTGATCGAGGGCATACAGGAATCCTTCATCGGAGGTTCTTGGGGGCAGGGGGATATTGACGGTAGTTCCCACGGCGGTAGGGCCGCCCAGTTCGTAGTCGAAACCGGACCCCGGATACAGAGTTCGGCCGTCCTGATGCATGGAGATAAACAGGGTATCCGGGTCATGCCAATAGATGTCCTGCGTCCCGTCCCCGTGGTGACAATCAGTATCAACGATGGCGATTCGATTGATGCCAAATGCATCGCGGATGAATTCGACCATGATAGCTTCGATGTTGACGTTACAAAATCCCCGCGCCCCGTGGACGACGCGCATGGCGTGGTGACCAGGGGGACGCACCAGAGCGAAGCTGCGTTCTACCTGTTGGTGCAGCACCGCAATGGCCGCGGTCTTGGCGCCGCCGGCACTGATCAGGTGGGATTCGGTGGCCACACTCCACTCGTCCGGAACGCAGAAATGCACCCGGCGGATGTCCATCAGGTTGGCCAAGTCAGGCTTAATTTCTACAATCCCGTCGATATCGAGGAGACCTTCCTCAAAGATTTGGTCCTGGGTATACAGGAGCCGTTCTTCCCGCTCAGGATGCATTGGGCTGATAGCCCAATCGAAAGCGGGGAAGAAAACCAGGCCGGTCTTGTGTTTTGCCTTCAGCATGCGAGATTCCATTCTTGGAGCTGCGGTGCCATAGTCTGGATGCAGCCATGGGAGCGCCGGCGGACCTATTCCGAGGCAGCGGGTGCCGTTTCCTCTTCAACCCTGCGGTAGTCATGGATCAAACCGGGTCGGATCTGAACCTTGATCCGAATGTTGCGGCCGGTGGTATGGAAACCCCTCACCATGTTGAACTGGGAATCCTCCACCAGGTCGATCTCGAGATCGCGATCATCGGCGCCCTCACGAATCGCCTTGGCCCGCAACAGGTCATGGGCCAACTCGATAGCCTCCTGGCGCCCAAACGTGCTTCTGATGGGCTGGTAGAAATCCTCTTCAGGCGCGGAAGCTATACCTCTTTCAGTGTCGGCAAACAGACTTACTTCGCAAGTAGTCCTGGCAATGGCCGCGCCGACAGCGTTGGCCACCTGCCAGCGAGGGACCACCTCCACCGCGGAATCGGTCGCGGCCCGCAGGTAATCGGCAAAGTGAGCGGCCGGTCCGCCCAGCACCAGGATGTGGTCGGGATTGATCTGGTAGCCGTCCAGCAATTCGTGCACGGTGTAAACTGGTCTGCGGTTGACTCTGGCCACCATCCGGCGGGCGCTTTCGAGGATGGTCGCGCAGGCTTGATCAATGATGCGCTGAGCCGTTTCCCGGGGGGACTGTCCCAATTGCCTGGCCAGGTCCCCAATACCGCGGTGAGCTGCCGAACCGTCACCGGCCGTCTCCTTGCCGAGCACCAACAGAGCGTCGGTGGGGGTAGGGCTAAGGCCCCCGTAGGCCATGGCGGGTCCTGACCGATCCGGTCCGATGCGTATCTCTCCATCCACGACGCGGATCACACTGTCCCCACCGAGAGCGATGGAATGGCTCTGGAGGGAGCGGATAAGAGTTTTGAAAGGGCCCAGCTGGGTTCCCAACGGGTCAAGCAAGGGGATTTGATCCACCAACAGGGCCATGTCAGTGGTGGTGCCGCCAATGTCCAAAGCCAGGGTATCGCCTCGGGGAGGGGCGAAGGGTAATGACCCCATGACACTGGCTGCCGGTCCCGATAGGATGGTTTGGCCGGGACCGGACAGGGAAGCCTCGAGACTCATCGTTCCGCCGTCGGCCTTGAGCACATAGATGGGGAAGGTCAGGCCTTCGCGTTCGAGCCCTTCGCGAACGGCGTCAAAGAAGCCGCGATAGACCGGATAAACGGCACAGTTGAGATAAGCGGTGGCCATGCGGCGAGGAAAGTTCAGATGACCGGAAATACGATGACCGAGAAAAACATAGTCAAAACCCTCACCCAGGATGTCTTGAATCTGCAGTTCCTGTTTGGGATTTCTGACCGAGAATTTGGTGACCACACCGACATGCCGGATTCCATCAGCAATCAGCTGGGAGCGAATCGCCTCAATTTCCGAGCTATCGATGGGTTGGATCTCGCGCCCGCGGTGGTCAATGGACCCAGAGACCGCAAAAAAATGGTCCCCGGTGCTAAAATCCCTGGGATCGAGCCCCGGGCCACCGGACACGATCATGCCCACCGGCGCCAGACGGTTTTGGACGATGGCGTTGGTGCACAGAGTGGTGCTCAGGACCGCACGTTGGACCTCACCAGGAGGAACACCTTGGAGAACTTGCTGAATGCCGCTCCAAACCACTTCCAGCAAACGGTCCGGGTCCGTGGGGACCTTCACCTGTCGAAGAATCCCGGCTGGCCCCAACAGTACCACATCGGCATGGGTCCCACCCACATCCAATCCGAGTATCATCGCTGTTCCGCTGGTGCTCCAGAGAGAGTTGATAGTGGGTCGAGTCGCTTCCTGCCGCAACAGTGCCGATGCTCCCTCGAGATGCTAACGAAAAGCCCAAGAACTGTCAATTCTTAAGGCCGGACATGAACTGGGATGACTTTGCTGGTGGTGAGCGCAGAGACTCGCCCGGGAGGGTTTTGGCCATGAACACGGTAGAGTGCAACCGCTTTACAAACGCCCGTTGACGCGCTACTTTGCAGGCGGAGCGTCGGTTTTCCTGGGCTGAAGAATCCCGTTCTCACTGGAGACTGAAAACCAGCATGATCCCCATTCGTGACGTCAATCCATCGCGGGGAACCCCCGTGGTTACCTATGCCGTGATTGCAATCTGCGTTCTGGTGTTTGTCTACGAACAGTTGCTGGGGGCGCAACTGCGCTACTTTCTTCTGGAATATGGACTGGTGCCGATCCGCTACAGTGACCGACAGATCGCGGCACATTTCACCCTGCGCGAGCAGCTCTGGCCGTTTGTCACGTCGATGTTCCTCCACGGTGGCTGGATGCATCTGATCGGCAACATGTGGGTTCTCTACATCTTTGGCGACAACGTGGAGGACTTCTTGGGGCACGACCGCTACCTGCTCTTCTACGTGTTATGCGGCGTGACGGCAGGACTCCTGCACTTGGTCACCAACCTTGGTTCGCGCCTCCCGACCGTCGGGGCCAGTGGTGCCATTGCCGGGGTCATGGGTGCTTATCTGGTTCTGTTTCCCAGGGCCAAGGTGTTGACGCTGCTCCCGATTTTCTTCTTCTTTACCTTTGTGGAAGTCCCGGCTTTTGTCTTTTTGGGTTTTTGGTTTCTGCTGCAGTTTTTCAGTGGCGTCGGGGGCTTGTTGAGTCATCAAGGGGGTGCGGGAGGGATTGCCTGGTGGGCCCACATCGGCGGCTTTCTTGCCGGGATCTTGCTGCTGCGCTTGCTGCAACCCAACCGGTTCCGGGCACGGTTCCGGCCACAATGACATCCTCAGCGCGGTGTAAGGCCGCAAGCCAAGCTTCACCACGGAGACGTCAGAGGACACAGGGAAAATGACAATTTGCAGGAAGACTCTGGTCAAGAAAACAAGAAATGCGTGGTCAGTAGCATAACGGAACCATGGGAAGGGGCGGGTTCTGCCCCGCCCCATCCGGCTTCATCTTCCTGCCGACAAGACCTCCTCGGCCTGTCTTCGGGCCTTTTCGAAGGGGTCCAGGGCGACCTCCGTCACTTCCGTATCACCGACCTCGCCGGTCAGTACGAAGTAGAGTGACTGCACCAAGAAGAACATCCACACTCCCAGCGCCCATACCACCATGGAGTGGGGGGCGAAGAACGCGACCAGGGCCGCTCCTCCCAGTCCCACCAGGACCTCCACGCCAACCGCTTGCCACAGGGGCTTGCGGAAACACACGCCGCTTCTGACCCAGCCCAGGATGAGCACCACGAGAAACAGGAAGTCGCGCGTGGACCTCAGCCAGAAACTCGAGGCGAGGAGGATCGCCAAAGGGAATCCGCACGCCAGCAGGCCGGCCCCGGCCCACCGGCACAGCACCAGAGAATACGCGGCCAGGAACAGCCAGAGCGTGAGCCGGAAGGCACCCGGCCACGGAAGGAACAGGTTCAGGGTGGTGCTGACCGGGACGAACAGAAGCCCGAAGGCCAGCCCCATGACGATAGTCGTGCGAACGGGTTTGCCTGGCCGTTTCATTGTTCCATTCCTCCTTTCATGGCTTCCTTCCGACGCATAAGCT
>CAWDJT010000015.1:0-40616 GCA_963802715.1 uncultured delta proteobacterium | reverse complement strand
ATGGGGCGAGGCCGTTTCATGGCGATGGCGTTCCCTTGGAAACTATACCATGTTCTCGGTAGAATCGTTCTGCTCCCGGATGAAGCGGGATCGAAATGCCTTCCAAGGCGGTCTTGAGGGTAATCGCCTTTCCTTGGGGTGCCCGCCTTGCAGTAGAGACAATGTCCGCTCGTTCCACAAGCAAGCGGTCACTTGGTAAACAAGGTCTTCGGGAATGGCCGAGCTGACCACCAGCAGAGCATGGACCTGCAGGGTCGGGGTATCCGGGACCCCCGGATAAGCACCGGCGGGTATTTCACCGGGGACGAGGTAAGGGAATTTTGCATTGATCTGCAACACAATCTCTCGGTCAACGGGAACAAAGAATAGCCCAACATCGGCTACACGCTGGGCCGCTTCCATGGGAATGCCCGCCATCACCACGAAACCTTGAAGTTCACCTCTCACCATTTTGTCATCAGTGAAATTGGGCTTCAAATACAATGGGTACATATCATTCTCGGACAAGCCATAGGCATCGAGAACGATTCGCATCACCATCAGCGTGCCCGACCCGATTTCGTCAATGGAGATGCGTTTGCCGCGGAGATCCGACACGCTGCGTATGTTAGCATCCCGGCGTGTCACGATCTGGAACTTTTCAGGGTAGAGGCTGGCAACCGCGCGAACGGCTTTGACGCTTTCATCCCCGGCGAAAACCCGCTCTCCCTGAAACGCCCAAGATGCAACATCGGCCTGGACTATTCCAGCTTCGATCTCTCCGGATGCCAGCGCCCGCACGTTGGCCACCGAGCCGCCGGAACCCTGGGCTACACCGATGTATCCAGGCAAACCCAACACCTCAGCTTTCGACACATCCCCGCCCCCACCAGACCCGGTCAGGCCCTGGGCAATCAACTTGCCAATCGGGTAATAGACACCTAAGGTCCCGCCCGTTCCGATGCGAAACAAGCGTTTTGTTTCTCCTGCACAGGGGGCGGGAATGGCCGTCAGCAGAAACAAACACAATATCATCAGTACGTAAGGTCCCGGTATTCGGTCATTACGATCCGACCCAGGTGCCCCTCGCACAACCGGAAGTTGCCTTTTCGTTCGATAAGATCTTACAAGCTGTCTGAGTCGCTGCCACTTCATTTCCTCTTGCTCCTCCCAGTCTCGATATCGACCCAAACTTCCCTTCCGCTTATAACCTACTGCAGTTGCGCATGTGACCGACCTATGGAATGCATGCTGCCTATGGGAACATTTTATGCGTTGACGGTGAGTCCATCTGGAGAGAGTCCGCCGATTCAGCTCATTTCGGCGCAGGGTTTCATCCGTATTAAGTATATCTGAAAAGTCGATTCGAGAAGACCTTTCCTACAAAAAATCTCACCACGGGTAGAAAAGTGGGTATGGACCAATTGCTGTGGAGGGCAAACGCCGGAAACCGCATTGCCCTGGGTCCCCTCCTAATACCTACGACACCTTCATGGCCAACCGCGAGGATATCATTGGTAAACGCCTGGGCAACGGAGCAAAAGTGTTTCGCTTCTACCAGGACGCCAATCGTTTCAGCAGGCGCCACCCGGCGGTGCGGGTGCAAAGCATCGACATCATCCACGTGAACGACGAAGGTCGAGTGCAAGTGTCCTAAATCCTACGTTCGTCATTCCGGCGGCAGTGACGGATCATTTGTTGGTCACCTTATTCTGTGGACACTTGCTAAGCATGCCTCTCTCAAGCATCTGGCCGCTCGGTGCAGGGCTTATTGCCAGGTCCTGGCAATGCTGCTTTCATTCCACCTTTTGATTCACCTTCAACTAGAGTTTCTACGTCCCGGTATGCATATATAGTTGATGCATTGTTCAGAGGTAAACCACCGGTATCAGCAGATGGTCCATAGACACTATAGACTGCTCTTCCCAACAGTCGTAATAAGACAGTCTGTTCTGCACGATGATGCGCTGTATGAGCTATCCTCCTCAGCATAATCCAAGCTCTTGTTCGCTTGGTATCAAAAAAGGATACCTCTTGTTCCCACCAGTCCTTGTCTTTTTCCCTTAAGATTTCAAGCCGTTTTCCACTATATTTCGCATATCGTTTGATGAACTCGATACGTATTTCATTTTCAGGCAATGCTGGCGTACCGACATCGACGCCGAACATATTACAGAACCATTTATCTTCACTGATGGACTGATGAATCATGTGCTCCAGTGGATTTCTGTCTTTACTCTGCAATGGATAAGGACGAATCGGAAGATCGTTATCCATAAACATGCTCCAAACGCTTAGCGTCTTGAGCCGCTCAGTTTCATATGTATCGACAAGAAAATCATATTCCACGTATTCCTCCCTTATATATCTTCCTATATCAACCTCCTGCAAAATGAAACCGGTCTTCACTCCGAGGTAAGGTCAAATGCCAGTCAACACCGTATCACTGAAACTTCTTGCCATGCTCACGGTCTCCTATCATAGCGCGACTCAAGGCGTGATCGGATGGTTCGCGAGACCGGCCCCGCATTCGGGCAACGAGATGATCGCCGAAAGCGTCCTTTCGAGTGCGGGTCCGTCGGTGAAATGAACGGCTTTGAGCCCACATTCGGCAGCGGCTTCAACGTTTTCCAAGGCATCATCCACGAAGACCGCTTCTGAGGGTTCAACGCCCAGACCAGATACGGTCGCCCGATAGGCAGCCTGGTCCGGCTTCACAATGCCCTCGTCCCCGGAACAGAACACCACATCAAAGAACCGGGCGATGTCCCATTCCACAAGCCAGTGAATCAATCCCGGCGGCGAATTGGAGCACACCGCCAGTCTGTACCTCCCAAAAAGTCTGCCGATCAAATCCCGCACGTGGGGGTTGATCTTCTCGTCAGCATAATAGCGCCGGCGAAAGGTTTCAATCTGCACGGGATGAATGTAGCCCCAATTGAGGTCCAATCACCCGCCAGTACTCCGCCATGGTATTTCGGCCCAGCAGAGCATCATGCCAGGCCGCGCCTGCGAACATGATGGTGTTGATGGTTCCCGGAAGTCAAACGCAGTTCCCGTTCGTACCTGCTGAACAGGGATTCCGGTTTCTGTGCTGAAATAACGCGGCCAAAATCGAAAATAACACCTCGAATCATGGAGAGCTCACTCGGGATAACTTGGATGCCTGAGAGACTTTTTTCGGACCCGCGACGATGGATTCTGCCATGGCCTTTTAATGGAGATACCGGTCAACTCGCAAGGTGTCCGATATTGTTATACCGTTGTTGACGACTCCAGCGGAAGTGTATAGTGCGTAGATTCTTGTTAATGCACCGGGAGCGAGGTTAGGCAATGGCTTCAAGAAAAGGAACTATCGCCCTCATGGGGTCGGGCGAGCTCACATCCACCATGGTTGAGGTCCACAAGGAACTCCTCAGGGGCCTTGGTGCATCGCCGCAAGCCGTATTTCTCGACACACCCGCGGGGTTCCAGCTGAACGCGGACGACCTGGCGCAGCGGGCGGTAAGGTATTTCCGGGACCGGGTCGGGCACCCGATGAAAATCGCTTCCTTCAAGTCCAGGGCGGATCTCAAAACCTTTGAAACGGAGAAAGCTTATCGCACTCTCCAGGATGCTGACTACATCCTCATTGGGCCAGGAAGTCCAACCTATGCCGTTTCGCAATGGCGAGCCACGCCCGTCCCCGAAATCTTCATCCAGCGTATCGACCACGGTGCGTGCCTGGTGGCGGCCAGCGCCGCCGCCCTCACCGTGGGCAGTTTCACTCTGCCGGTCTACGAGATTTACAAGGTGGGACAAGACCTCCATTGGGTTGAAGGCCTCCATCTCCTGGAGCATTTCGGCTTTCCGCTGGTGGTCATACCCCATTGGAACAACGCCGAAGGCGGGACCCACGATACGCGCTTCTGCTACATGGGAGAGCCGCGCTTTCGGCAATTGCAATCGCTTCTTCCTCCCGATGTTTCCATCCTTGGGCTTGATGAACACACCGTTTGTCTGCTTGACCTGGAAACCGGCGAGGCCAAGGTGAAAGGGGTCGGGCGCGTGACGTTGCGACGCAACGCGCAGGATATCGCATTCGAGCCTGGCGAGCGCTTTTCACTTGATGTACTCCGTGGCGGCACCCAGGGTCGCTCGGCGGTCGGATCAGAACTCAGCGAAACCATGGCTTCGGTGGAAGAGGTTGAGCTGGAGGGCCGAGCTTCTTTTGGCGCGAGGTTCAAGCGGCGGAGGCCACTTTTGAAAAAGGAGTGGCAAACCGCCGCCCGGGGATGCTGGTGAGCGCTCTATTGGAGATGGACCGCATCATCTGGGGAGGGCAGCAGGATTTGGAAGATCCTGAATTCATCGCTCAGGCGCGGGAACGCTTCCGTGAGCTGTTGGTGCGCACGGGTTCGTCCATGGGTGGTTTTCCTAGGTGACCGAACCGAGTGCCTCGCGCCCCTGGTCGAGGCATTGCTCCAGTTGCGAGCGCGCTACCGACGGGAGAAACGCTGGAGTGATGCGGATCTCCTCCGCGATTGCCTCCACGACAGTGGTATTGTCGTCGAGGACACCGCTGAAGGGGTCCGCTGGCAGCTCCATGACGGCGACCATTGACGACGAGTTTGCATCCATATGAATTATGCATGGAGAGGATTTTCAGCTTCCTCTGATTTCCGCGACAGATCCGGAGATTTGCGAAACAGCCGATACGTAGAAGGCTTCTTCACCGCAACGCTTAGAAATGGAGGACGTTGAGACGTACATGGAAGGCATCTCGGCACGGGAAGGACCTTATCGAGTCAGCGTCGAAAGTTTGGATGATTTCACCACCCTATGGCGTGAACACCGCGAGATGCTTCCATGGAGGTGCCCGTTCGTGCTGCCTCCCTGGGTGAATGCGTGGTGGCAGGTCTTCGGTCAGGATGCACAGCCCTTGATCGCCGTGGTCCGTCAAGGCGAAGTCATCACTGGCATCGCGCCTTTGATGGTTCTGAGACAAGACGGTCCGGTTTCTGGGCAACCCGGATGTCTGTGACTATTTTGACTTTATCGTGGTCCGGGATGAAGAAGACTTCTTTCTTCTCGACACTCTTTGCCGACCTGTCAGCACGGGGGCTCAAAGATCTGGATCTCGGGCCAATGCGCCTGGACGCGAGCGTTCAGAGATTCTTTTCCAACGCGTTCTGACCAGTGGCTTAGAGTGCCGCGTTCATCGAGAGGACGTCTTTTCGGAACTGGATCTTCCCAACACCTGGGATGAATTTCTCAATGCCCTCAGCGCGAAGCAACGTCATGAACTGCGGCGCAAACTTCGGCGGCTTCACGAAGCCGGTCGATATCCGGTTTCGGAGAATCGATGACGGACCCTATCTCCCTGAAGCCATGGAGACCTTCCTAAGGCTCTTCACCATGAATCGCGAGGACAAGGCAGCCTTCATGTCGGCCACAATGGCTTCCTTCTTCCGGGTGCTGGCTTTCTCATTGGCGGAGGAAGGATTATTGAGGCTTTTTTCGTTGGATCTGGACGAGAAACCGGTGGCATCGGTTTTCTGTTTTGACCACCAAGGTACGCGGTATCTCTATAACAACGGCTATGATCATGCTTACCAGGGGACTCAGCGTGGGCTTGATCAGCAAGGTATTGAGTCTTAAAACAGCGATTGACGAGGGGCTTCGCTGGTATAACTTTCTTAAAGGCGGCGAGAGCATACAAACGTCATTTGGGCGGGCAGGAAACTCCCTTTGTCGAGATGTAGAGTGACGTTACATTGAGATGGTACCGTGATTCGCAACTGGTTTCGTTGGAAATGCACAGGTGAGGGAGTGAAAACAGAGGCTTTGAGAGTTGCCATGATCAGCATGCACTCCAGCCCCATGGGTGAGCTGGGGACCCGGGACACGGGCGGCATGAGCGTCTATATCGGTGAAATTGCCCGGAGATTGGCCGCGAAAAGGATACGCTGTCGATATCTTCACTCGCCTCCAGCACCCAGGAAGTCCGAAAACCATGGTACCGTTTCCAAATGTTCGCATCATTCATCTGTCGGCAGGGCCGCCAGAGCCTCTACCGCATTTGGTTCTGTACCGCCATCTGGCGGAATTCTTGGAAAATCTGGAGTCTTTCAGGAATACGCAAGGGATCGAATACGATCTGGTACACAGCCACTACTACCTTTCCGGGCAAATCGGACGCTGGGCTCGGAAGTGCTGGCACGTGCCGCACGTATTCATGTTCCACACGCTCGGTATCCTCAAGAACCGAATTGCCGGTTCAGAGAAAGAACCAGAACTGCGAATTACGGTGGAAAAACGCTTGGTTGCGGAGTGTGATTGCATCCTGGCCGGCACCGAGAGGGAAAAACGCCATCTCATCGATCTTTATGGAGCCCTGCCGCAGAAGATTCAGGTGGTGCCCTGCGGGGTTGATCGGGGTCGATTCCATCCGTCCGGCCGACGGGAGTCACGAGCCCGACTGGGGCTGAACGGGGCCGCAAGGGTGATCCTCTATGTCGGCCGGTTCGACCCCATCAAGGGCGTCGATCGGCTGCTTGCGGCCGCCAATCGACTTCGGCAGGACATGCGTCTCCATGTTTTGCTCGTTGGTGGGGGTGGGGAAAACGCTCCGGAAGACGAGGCGCTTCGGTCCCTGTGCAGGGAACTCTCGTTAGAAGATTGTGTCACCTTTGCAGGGCGCAGGGACCATGATGATCTGCCGGACTATTACCGTGCCGCCGATGTTCTGGTCCTCCCGTCCTATTATGAGAGTTTTGGATTGGTGGTCCTGGAAGCTTTGGCCTGCGGCACACCGGTCGTTGCGACGCGGGTGGGCGTCGTCGAAGACATCGTCCGCAATGGGGTGAACGGCTGGGTAGTGGCGACGAACACACCCGAAAGCCTTGCCGAAGGGGTGCGCCGGGTTCTCGAAGGAAAGCAACGCCCAGAGGGCAACGGTTGATTCAATCCGTGCGACGGTCGAGGACTATGACTGGAGCTTCGTTGCCGATGTCATCGACAGCGAATACCGGATGCTGGTCGGACGCGGTGGCATTCGGGACGACGTCCCCATGGCCGCCTGCCGGTGTGTTTCCAGGAAAGCTATCTTGAGCTGAGCCGAAGCCATCGGTACTGGTCGTGGCTAACCAAGTCCTCACGAGAGCCCGACCTGAGGCGAGGGCTGGCTAATCGAATGTTGGATCTAGGGAGAATGACGGTGACCGTTCATGCGGATGTTCTTGGTCGTTGCGGCCCATCCTGACGATGCCGAATTTGGAGCTGCGGGGACGGTGGCGCGCTGGACTCGCGAAGGGAAAACCGTTGTCTACGTGTTGTGCACCAACGGCGAGAAGGGAACCAGCGACCGGAACGTGAGCCCGGAGTGGCTGGCAGAAGATCCGCGAGAAGGAACAGCTTGCCGCGGCGGAACTGGTGGGAGTGCGCGAGGTGGCATTTCTCCGTTATCCCGATCAAGGTCTGGAAGACACAGCCGAATTTCGAATGGACATGGTTCGAGTCATCCGGAAATACCGGCCGGCCGTGGTGGTCACCTCGGATCCCTATCGCCGCTACCTCTGGCACCGCGACCACCGGATCACCGGGCAGGTCGTTCTGGACGCCGTCTTTCCTTTCGCCCGGGACCACCTGGCCTACCCCACCCTGCTGGATGAGGGCCTCGAGCCCCACAAGGTGAAAGAAATCCTGTTTTGGGCCGCTGAAGACGTCAACTACCGGGTGGACATCACCGAGACCTTTGACCTCAAACTGGCTGCGCTCCGCTGTCACGCAAGCCAGGTGAAGGAACTGCCCATGCCCGATCTCGAATGCTGGCTCAAGGACCGTTGCCGCTCCATGGCCAAGGGTGAACCCTACGAACTGGCCGAAGCCTATCACCGGGTGGAAATCCCCTTTTGACTGCCGGGGAGAGCCCCGTATCCAGACCTGCCAACAGGGCGATCGGTGGAGAAGGCTTTCCCCACCCCTTTGACCACAACAACTCCAACGTCGTCATCCTTGTTGGAGAACCCACAAGACAGGAAAGTCGTCAACTTAGTGCCCACAACCCTTTTCAGAAATCGCACGCGCTGAAGGCTGCCAGTGGTCAATGCTGTGGAGCACAGTGCGCAAAGGCTCGGGGGGAGGGCCCAATAGGGGGATCTCACGGTGTTCATGGGGACTTTGGACCAAGAGGATCTCCCCCTTGGCAATCTTGTCTGGCCAGATTGGATGCTCCAATAGTTCCAGGCGATTGAGTAGTCTGGCCAGGGTTCTGGAGTTTTTCTCACATTCGCCCTGCCCATAGATACTCACGAAAAAACCGCGGTTGGCATGTGCATCGATCCAGTGCTCAAACTTGTCCACGTCTTCATAGAGGGCGTCCATCAGTAGTACGCCGATGATGCGCTCATCGAGGCCTCCGCGGTCCAGCACGTAGGCTGCTGCTTTGAATCCACCGCTGAAGGCGGCGACTAATATGGGGGCTTGGGCCAGTTCAGTGCGGCAAGATTCCCCCAGTCTGCCGGCCAACACCTCGGCCACTTCCTCCATAAACACGCTGAAGGCGTTCCTCCTAATGAACTTGCCCGGACTGGTGTCAGCCGCGTCCTTTGCCAGTTGCGGCATTACCAGAATGGCATTTAGCCCGGAATTCTCGACCTGCTCAGCCAAAGCATAATCGCGGTTGCTCTTGCTGACATCGGTCTGAATAGCATGAAAAAAGACTACATAGGTTAGCGGCTTGCGGGGATCGAAATGCTTTGGAACATGGAACAGCACACTGTTGTCAAGATAGTGAATCTTCTCAGCCAGGCGAACTCCATAGCGGTTGGTATGGAACCGTTCACCGCTTGCCGGATCAATATAGTCGTAGAACTCCTGGTCACTGTCAGCATACTTCCCGTCATAAGGATAGGGGGCATGTTCAAGTTTGACGATAGTAGTACCGAGACTCGGTTCTTGAAGGCCCTTGGGCAACTGGGGCGGAGCTGGTGGTTGGTCTTGATGGGCAGGCATGAGTTCGCTGCAAACGGTCTGAATTGGGGCTGATTGTTCAGGGTTTCTTGATGGGTGGATCGCATTGGCTCCACCTAGGGTGATACACAGGGTGTACCCAAACACAACTGTTGCGAAAAATCGCCTGCACGCACTCACCTAAGCCACCTGACGCCTGCGAATGGAGCCATTCTCGGAGATCCCAGAGCCCCCTGTGTCTCCGTTTCCATCGTCTATCCTCTTTGGCTCACAGTTTACTGTAAGCCAATCTGCGCGATTAGCTGTTAGCATTTGGCCATTAGCTAAATAAATCCGGAACGTTACAGCATGGCTATTGACGCCTTTTCGGTGGAACCACCAACCGAGCAAGAACCTTCCACCTCCATGGCTAACAGCTAACTGCTAAAGGCCAATCGCTCAATCTAGGAGTAAATCCGTGTCTAAGGAAATCGGGTCCGGTATAGGCGCTGATCAATGTAAGATTTTCCTCGCTTGCCATCTTTAGGGAGGCACCTCACGGGCATAACCCGGATTCCGCGGCACTGACCAGAATGTCCATGGCTTTGATATCACTGAGCGTGAAGGGGCGTCTTTGGACAGCATTGAGGCTTAGTACTCCGAATAGATCAGCGGATTTCAGAATCGGAATCAAAACGGAACAGCGAATATCTGAACGAGGGCGGATGGGAGCAAACTCCAAGCCGTTGACTTCCCCGAGAAGGGTGATGGCCTTTTTGTTGCGCGCCACCCATCCCGCAATCCCATGGGCAATCGGCATATGGTGACCATTGAGATGATCGCGGTTGCCGCCACGCACGACAGCGACACGGAGTTCTTGGCCGTTTTCACTGAGGAGCATGATGGAGAGCTCGTCCACTTCGAATCCGCTAACCATCGCGTCGGCAAGGTTGTTCAAAAGGGCATCGTTATCCTGTGGGACAAGGAGTTGCCTGCTCAATTCGTGAGCTCTGAGTGCCTGGGTGAGTTCGGCGTTTTGTCTCCGCAATCGGGAAAACTGAATGGCGTGGTTCACAAGGTCAAGGTGTTTCTCAGCTTGAAACGGGCCGGCTAGGCAACCGAAAACACCTTCATTCTGGTAATGATCGGCGCCAGCCTGGATCAAACCGTTACTCACCATGAGAATCGCGATGATCAAAGGGTCAATGGCCTGGGCGCCCTTGAGCATCGCCAAGTCAACCATTTCAGGCAGAAGCGAGTCCACTAGAATTATGTCGAAAGGCTTTTGCTGAATTGTTGCGAGTGCCTCTTGAGCGGTTGAACACCCGGTCACCTCCTGCCCGTATTCAGCCAACGCTTTGCAGAGGACGCTCACTAAACTGGAGTCAGTTGCTACCAAGATAATGCGTCCCCGTTTTGAATGATCGGCAGGATAGTTGTAAGCAACCGGCATTAATGGCCCTCCTTAGCATCTTAAGGTGATAACGACGCAGCTCACAGGCCGCGAGTTTACGCGCGGTCCTTGTGAAGCCAAATTAGGCTATGGCTCAACGTCCACCGCCACTGTATACGCCGATTCAGAGTACCTACCGTCTTTGGATTTATGCATGACGGCTCCCGAGTACGTAGTCTCACTGCTGTACATATCGAGGTAGAACTTATCCGGTTCTCCCGAACGAAATTCGACAACGATTACTGCCAGGGGATAGGGGTTGTCTCTCACTAAGGGAATTAGGCGGCCCATTTGCTGCCGGGCAAATACGGCTGTTTTGCCGTATAATTCCTGACCAGGAAAACCTTTGTATTGAAATACATTAGGCTTAATCCAACACCATGCTATTTTAGACGGCAAATCCCCTGGTTTGGAGCAGGGATTCAGGCTGCAATTTCCATGGTTCCCGATGGCGATGGCGTGGAAGAGATGGCTTATGGAAATGGGATACTATCGCTGGCATAACGGCCACAGGGGACCACTTTGGAAGCACTTTAGCACATGAGGAGCTGACGAACAATCCCAACCTTCGGGCTACGGCGTTTCAAACCAGGTGGCGGTTCTGCAAGAGAACGAAGGGGGCCGATCGACTGGGCAACCGGTTACCCTTTCCCCTCTAATTCCGGCCAACCTTCAGCAGTTCCCAGTAGCGTTCATAGACGTAGGTAGCTTCGCCCACGTCAATTTGGAATTCACTGTTCTTGAGGTCTTCCTGGGCAGGAAAAACCGTTCGGTTGTCGCGAAAATCCTTGGGGAGCAACGCCATGGCCCCTTTGTTGGGCGTGGCATAGCCGATCTCTTCACTGATCACCTTGGCCACTTCGGGGCGCAGCAGAAAATCCAGAAGCAGGTAGGCGTTGTCCACGTTCTGTGCCTTTATCGGGATCACCAGGTTGTCCATCCAGAGGCTCGCCCCTTCAGCCGGATAGATGTACTTGATATCCAGGTTTTCCTTCCCGGCTTTATAGGCCTCACCGTTCCACACCAGCCCTACGGTCACTTCTTCTTCCAGAAAGAATACCTTGGGGGATTCGGCGTTGAAGACCTTGACGTTGGGCATCAGTTCCTTGAGCTTCTCGTAGGCATCGCGGATGTGTTTCTCATCGGTGTCGTTGATGGAGTAGCCCAACACCTTGAGCCCCATGCCGAACACTTCCCGCATGTCATCCAGCAGCAGCACCTTGCCCTTGTATTGCGGGTCCCACATATCAGTGTAGCGCCGCACCTGACCGGGTTTGATTTTCACGGAATTGTAGGCGATGCCGGTGGTTCCCCAGAGATAGGGCACGCTGTATTCGTTGTCGGGATCGTAGGGTTTGTTCAGCAGCGCCGGATCCAAATATTTGAAATTGGGCAGGCGCGTCTTGTCCAGCTTGAGCACCATGCCGTCGCCACGCATGCGGTTCACGAAATAGGTGGACGGCACCACCAGGTCGTACCCTTCTCCACGAATGGTCTTGAGTTTGGCATACAGCACTTCATTGCTGTCATAGGTGGAGTAATTGACCTTGATCCCGGTTTCCCGGGTGAACTTCTCCAAGACCTCCTTCGGCATGTATTCGGACCAGTTGTAGACGTTGACCACCTGGTCTTCCGCGGCAAACAACGGAGACGCCAGGAACAGCAGGGCCAGCAGCAATCGTTTCATCGCTTCTCCTTCTGCAGGATTTGGGAAATGGTGATGAACACCAGCGTCAACCCAAACATAATGGTGCACAAGTCGTTGATTTCGGGCTTAACCCCCAGCCGCACCAGGGAAAAGATCCTGAGTGGCAGCACTTCAAACCCGGGGCCGGTAAAGTGGCTTCGGAGCGGGTCTGGCGAAACCGCCTCCCCGTCAACAAAACCGTTCAGTTGTAATTCGGTTTGCATTATAATGAATCCCACAAATCAGCGCCAAGATTCGCCCTCTCACAACTCATCCTTCTAAGAATAGAAACCGTTCGAACCAACAAGGAGCCCGTCATGACGAGAATAAGAGCTATTTTCTGGATACTGGTTTTCAGTTGGCTGATGTGCTTGAGTGCAGGTCAACAGTATGCTCAGGCCGAGGAGATCACCGGGTATCCCCCGGAATGCGTCGAACCTCTTTAAGGGCATGGACCGCGATGGCGATGGTAAGGTCACCATGGAGGAATATGCCGTTGCGGCACCAGTACCCACCTATGCGGGGCGTAAGATGGCCAAGGAACAATTCCTTGAGAAGGACAAGAACGGTGACGGAGTGATTACCATTGATGAGTTCTGCATTGTCAGGGAGCTGAAAGAGGGGGAAAAAGAACCTACCCCGGAGGAGGAGTGTGAAGAGCTATTCAAGAAGTGTGACACGGATGGGAGCGGCAAACTGAATCTGACCGAATTCTTCAATTGCACTCAAGCCAAATCCTATGGATCTCGCAAAGCCACCAAGAATAACTTTCTTCTCATGGATAAGAACCACGATGAAGAAGTAACCAAGGAGGAGTTCTGTGCCGACATCGCGAGCATTCCCGCCGAATAGCCGGAGCCGAACCGGCTAAGTCCATAGCCGAGTTCAACGTCAATGGGGTGCTGGTCGCCATCCTTGATCAGATGTCGACCAGCGCCCGTCAGCATTGGCTACTCCCCAAGCGACCCACCGCTGCTCTTGAACACCAGCCTCGGCCTGGAGCGGCAGCGCACCTTGCTCCACCACGATGAGTTCCACTGTTCAGTCATCGCACGGGATCAAAACAGAATATCGAATGAATGCGTTCGCCCTCCACGCTCACTTACAGACTATCGCAAGACTCCCCGTACCTGGTGGGAGGGGCTAGGGGAGGGGGTTGATCTTACTCGCATTTTCTCACCCCCACCCTGCCTCCCCCATCAATGCTGCTGAATTAAGGAGAGCATCATCCCCCTCGCCCCCGTTTCGGGGGAGAGGGCCGGGGGGAGGGGGCTTTCAGAGCGGATCTTCCCTAGCCCTAACCCTCTCCCTGAGGGAGAGGGGACCGTAATTCAGCAGCATTGGCCTCCCCCATCAAGGGGGATGAGACATCAAGGGATTGTGAGGTATACTCGTTTAGGTTGGAAACCTTCATTTCTGATACTGCCGGCGATCTTGTAGGGTGGGTGTAGCGGTAGCGAAACCCACCGCATTTTGATGGGTTCCGCTGCGCTGCACCCATCCTACAGTGTGGCGTCCTCCATCAGTAGTGAAGGAATTCATCCTTCACGAGTATAGTTACTTAGTGGCCTTGTTTCCCTCGATTGTCAGTTTGAAATCGTCCTCAACTGCTAGATACCCGTAATTCTCCAAAGTGGTGCGCACCTGACCCGCTATTGGCTTGTAGCGTTCGTCGGTGCAGCCGCTCGGATACTTGCCGCACTGATTTTCGGCCAGCCGACAGCACCACGATGGCAATGCCGGGCTTTAATTTGTCGATACCCAGTTGAGACGGCGTGGCGTTGCTGCGACCCAGGACCCAGCCTTGTATTTCGGCGACGCACAGGCAATCGACTTTGACCACCGGCTCCTCAGCCATAACCACAGCCGGCATGATGAACAGGACAACGGCGACGGTAAGAAACAGACGCATCATGAGTTCCTCCTCTTACGAATGGACACCTTAGCAGTTGTGTCTCGGCCATTTTCCAGGACCTCGTTCAAGCGACGGTTTCATAGAGCCAGCACTCCAGTTCCTCGAGCGCCGGTCGCAAGCCTTCATCAACCGCCAGGCGAATGGCATGGACGATGTTGCGGCAGGCCGCTTGGGTAAGCCCGATCTGCCAGGCAACGCAGGATTCGACCATACACCTGGCGTCGTGGATGAGCCCCATGGCCGGAATCAGGAGTTCCTCAAAGAAAATGATGGGTTCAGTATAGATGCGGCAACGATTTACAGCTAGCCAGCTATCTCCCAGCTTTTCCACCAGATCCATGACGGAGATGGCCCCCGAGGATAGATCCTGCTCACAACTTTCGAGCTTCCCAATGGCATCATATAGATGATCGATGGCCATCCGAAGTTCATCCGCTTTCAGCCTGCCTTCGTTGAGGTATTCCCCCGCACCTTCCAGATCGTCCATGAGTCCCATCTTTCCAAGACTTGCTCTTGCTGGAAAGCCCCGCTGCTGTCTCCATGCATCGTCACATGCCGACGTGGGAGTCGGCTAAAAGCAAACTTTCACGGCTGCTATCGGTTCTCAGGCGGTTCCGGACCAGCTCCCGGGGCGATACCCTCCTGATCGCCATGCTTCTTTCGCGAAACATGGGTTTTTCTGCGTTCGCCATCCTGCACGGTTAGAGCCGCATTCTGACTACTACGCACCGGCGGCGTTTGGAGGTTCTGCCGAATGCGCTGTTTGCGTTTGAGATCCCCATACTTACCGAATCGGCCGCTCCCCTTCATGGTAGTCCTCCTGCTCAATGAGCGATCTGCCGTGGTGCAAGCACCCTAGACTACGTCGTGGCGATTTCAATTTCCAATCAAAAACCGGAGGTCCCTTTTCTCGTTTCACATTTCATCACTCAACCAAGCTCACTCGATACCTATCAAAATCTCGACCAATACGAGCTTCAGCAAAATGTTCTCGGGCCGCCCGTTCCAGATCCGGCAGGTCCTCGGCACCATATCGCGGACTGATATGCACCAGCACGGCACGGCGTGCCCCAGCCCGAAAAGCAATGTCAGCGGCTTCCACTACGGTCAGGTGGCCTTTGGCGTCGGCATGCTGCCCGTCCTCAGGCAAGAACATGCCTTCAACAAAGGCCATATCCACCTCCCGACACAGCATCTCCAAGCCGGCACAGGGACGCGTGTCGACCGCATAGCAAATGTGCCGCCCGCGGCGTGAGGGCCCCATGACTTGATCGGGGGTGATGGTATGGCCCGAAGGCAAAAACACGGTCTCCCCCCGCTGCAGCCTGCCCCAGTGCGGTCCTTCTAATATCTCCAGTGCTCTTGCCCGTTCTGGGTGGAACTTGCCGGGCCGTCTTTGTTCTTCGAGGCGGAAACCCAGGCAGAAACGGGTGTGCTCCAGAGGCTGCCAGATGATCCGCACCTGGTGGTCCTGGTAGGCGACCGCCGTCTTTTGGCTCTGCCATTCGACACAGTGGATCGGGTAGTTGATGTGAAACCGCAAGATTTCCTGGTTTTGCTGAACAAAACGGGACAACCCCGGGGGTCCCAGGAGGGTGAGCGGCTCCGGGTGGTCGATTTGCGCCCGCAGCATCAGCAGACCGGGAAGCCCAAGGCAGTGGTCGGCGTGCAAGTGGGTGATCGCCACAACTTTGAGCCCACCCATGCCCAGGTGGGTTCGTTTCAGGCCCAACTGTACCCCCTCACCGGCATCAAAAAGGTAGCAACAGCCCCCCAGACGCACCGCCACGGAGGTCAGGAGCCGGTCGGGCATAGGCATCATCCCGCCTGTTCCGAGTAGCACACATTCCATAGGCTATCCTGCTTGGCGATGGATCTTCTTTCGTACCGTACCGGTTTCGGTGCATGGAAGACGAGGCATCCGCAAGCCGAATGGACTAGTTCCCCACCATGCCGTGACCGAGTGCCGGAAACACCCCTCACTTGGCGGTGCTCTCGCCGATGGGTGTTGTTATTGTGAAGAAAAGACGTTAGCTTGGCAATCCTGCATTGCCACAAATCATTACCGTGAGATGGCTGGTCGAAGCATCAACCATAGTGGGACAATAGGAGACGGCACTTTGGAAGACACCAGACAGGGCCCCGCTGAATCTCAAGAGCCCCCTGTCAGCCCCGCCACCAATGGCGACATTACCTTGAAACAAATCCTCACGGAAGGTGCCGGAGCCGCTTGGCCCATTTGTCTGGGCTACTTTCCCCTCGGTCTGGCCTTAGGGGTGCTGGCCGAAAAGGCGGGCCTGCACCCGCTGCAGATTGGACTCATGTCGGTGCTGGTCTTCGCCGGCAGCGCCCAATTCATTGCCGTTTCGATGCTGACCAGCGGCGCCGCGATGATGTCCATCATCATCACTACCTTCCTGGTCAATCTGCGTCATGTCCTGATGAGTTCCTCCCTGGCGGTGTATCTTCGCGGCACCAACCCCTGGTTCCTGACACTATACTCCTATGGCGTAACCGATGAAAGCTTCGCGGTGAACCTCGCCCGGTTCCGGGAAGGTCCGTGGCACCGCTACCAGGCCTTGATGGTCAACCATGTATCCAATGCCGCCTGGGTCATAGCCACCGTCCTTGGAGGTTATGGCGGCCAATTCATCCCGGCGGGCGCATTGGGGATCGACTACGCTCTCGTGGCCATGTTCCTGTGTTTGCTGGTTTTTCAGTTGCGTGGTAGGGTTTATGCCGTTACCGCTGTCGCCGCGGGAACTTTGGCCTTGGGACTTTCTCTCGTGATCAAAGGCAACGCCTATGTCATCATCGCTTCTATCCTGGCCGCCTCCTTGGGCTTCGTCCTCAAACGCCGACAGGCAAAGAAAGATACTGCATGATGAGCACATACGAGTACTTTCTTCTGTTTGCCGGCATGGGTTTGGTGACCTATATCCCACGGTGGTTTCCACTATTTTTCCTGACCCGACGGCAGTTGCCGGAGTGGTTCGTGGAATGGCTGGACCTGATCCCAGTAGCCATCCTTAGCGCACTCATCGTCCCGGAACTGTTCACCGCCGGAACCCCGCGTCATCTGGTCGGCTTCGATGCCAAGATCCTGGTGGCCGTGCCAACCTTTGCCTTTGCGCTCAAGACCCGATCCCTGGGGGGGACGGTGGTGGTTGGGATGGCCCTTTACTGGCTGGCGGGGTTTTGGCTTTGAGGCTCACGGGCTTGGCACTGTTGGGCCGTTACGTCCCGAGATTTCCAGGAGTTGAGATGCAATGGACATGGCAAGTGCGTTGCGGATTGGCAGCTATCTCGGTATGTTTGCCGTCATGCTGGGATTCGAACGGTGGGCTCCGTCTGCTGCTTCTACTCAGGTGAAAAGCTCTCGAGTGATCTTTCACCTGGCCATCAGCGTGGCCAACAGCATCGCTTTGTATTTCACTATCGGTTGGGTTGTGCAAATCACCTTTTCCATGGTGGAGGGGCGCCACTGCGGCCTTTCACACCTGCTCGGCCTGGCGCAATCTCGTGGTCCCGAAACCATGAAACTGAACGCCTTACTGCTGACTCCCTTTGACCCGTGAAGACACGGTGCAGGGTTGCCGTTGCCGGCAACCCTGGTCGTTATGTCCTAGCCCGACACACGACGGTCTTCCATGCTGAACAGCTTGCGTTCTTTCTTGCCCATGATACCCAACGCTTCCCGCTTCTTGTCGATGTGGGCAATCATCAACTGTGCGATCTCGTGAGGTTCGACGGCAAAACCCCACTTACCAAAGCCCAGTTCTTCCAGGCCTTCAAACAGCATGTTGTGGAACTTGGTCCCTTCAACGGTCGGGAACGTTACCCCGAACACCGTGTACACGCCAGACGCCACAAAGTAGTGACCGATGGAGATGGCCTTTTCACTCATATACTCAGGGGCACACCCGGCCACCGGCAGATCGGCGATGCTCTCACCAAGTCCACCGATCCTGACCATTTCCGCACAGGCAATCAGAATGCGGCTGTTGTCCACGCACGAACCGAGGCTCAAAACCGGCGGCATACCGACCGTTTCGCACACTTCCTGGAGTCCCTCACCGGCCAGCACCGCCGCATCGGGTTTCATCAACCCGGCCTTGGCCAGCGCGATCTGCGAACAACCGGTCTGAACCACCAAGACGTTGTTCTTGATCAGTTCCTTGACCAGTTCCACATGCACGTAGTCCTGTTTCATCCTCGGGTTGGTACAACCCACCACGCCGGCCACGCCGCGAATCCGGCCATTGATGATGTTGTCATTGAGCGGCGTGTAGGAAGCCCGGAACCGTCCTCCCAGCATGTAGTTGACGTATTCGTGGGAGAACCCGTGCACACCCATGTCGCGGCGCTGCGGAATGATGATCCGCGCCGGCCGGTTCTTGAACCGTTCGATGGCCATTTCCACGATCTTGTCGGTAGACTCGCGCGGGGTGTGTTCATGGAACTCGATGTGGGTAGCTCCCTCAATGCGGGCCCGCGGATTGGTGGTGAAAAACCTGGTCCCGTAGCATTCAGAGGTCTTCACCAAAGCCTGCATGATGCACTGGACATCCACCGCCATGGCATCGACCGCGCCGGTGGCCAGCACCACTTCGGTGCTCATGAAGTTGCCGGCATGAGGTACGCCGTGACGGCCCAGCACTTCCGCACCGGAACAGCACATCCCCAGCAGGTTGACACCCGTCGCCCCGGCGGCCTTGGCCTTTTCCAACATGCCAGGGTCGTTGCAGGCGGCGATCATGGATTCGAACAGGTTGGGTTCATGGCCGTGGACAATGATGTTGACCTGGTCTTCCTTCAGGAAGCCCATGTTGACCCCGGCAATGTGCGGGGTGGGAGTGCCGAACAGGATGTCGGAAATCTCGGTGGCCACCATCGAGCCACCCCAGCCATCGGCCAGGGCCGTGCGTGAACACTGGTTGATGATGTTCATGTAATCCTGGTCCACGCCCATGTGGGAGCGGTGCATGATTTCCATGATCTCGCGCATGGCGCCGCGCGGTACGATGTTGTGTTTGCGCCACAGCTCCAGGGTCTTGGGCGGCACCCGCTTGGCAAACGGGATCTCCCCTTCCACCTGGGTGTAGGTCCGTTCGAGCTCGGCGTAAAGATCCTTGGCGATGTCCATGATCTCACGGCCTTCCACCGGGATGTCGATGCTTTTGGCCACGTTGATCAGTTTGACTTCATCCTTGATCTGGTAGTCTTTGATCTTGCCGTTGACCACCTCGCGGAAGAGATCCAGCATGCTCATGCCGTGGTCGGTATGCGCCGCACACCCCGAAGCCACCATCCGCGAAAAGTTCCGGGCGGCGATGGTGTCGATCGTGGCCCCGCAAACACCCACCTTGGAGTACGGGTCTTTGGAGCTCAGGCGGCAAGGACCCATGAAGCAGTGCTTGCAACAGGCTGAATCGGCCCCGATGGGACAGGCCTTCATGTCCGCGGCCCGCGTAAATGCCGTATCCACGCCATCTGCTGCAGCCACCTGCAGCATTTGAATGGTCGCCTCACAAATGCTCACGTCACGAAAATCAATGGATTTCGACTTCTTTTCTTTTTCTTCTGACATGTTGTACCTCCCCTGAGGGTCTTGTGATTCAGATGATTGAGGTTTTCCAGGGATAGGTACAATCAAACCCCGTGCCAATCCGGTCCGTAAATATTTTATGCGTTGTTTCAATTGGTTAGCTTGGGGAAGGGCCGACGGTTTGAAGAGAGGAATATTCCATAGTGGAATACACCATTACACCATGGAATAGCCCGCGACCCACACTCGGTATCAGACAGGGTGCAGAACGGGACATGAGTTCCTTGGCGGGGAGTCCTGGGCTTCTCGGTACTATGACTTAGGGTGCGGGATAGAGATTTTGAAAGTGGTGTTGAGCCTGGGAATGCTCGTGACGCTAATGCGACCGCCCTGGCTTTCGATCAATTGTCTGCTGATTGCAAGACCGAGCCCAGTGCCTCCCGGCTTATTGGTATAAAAGGGTTTGAAGATGTGAGGGATCTCGTCAACTGAAATTCCGGGGCCATTGTCCCGCACAAAAAGCTCCAGGTTATCTCCCCTGGCCTCCGCTTCCAGGATCAGCATCCCCATCCCGCCCAGAGCTTGCAGAGCATTGACGCAGATGTTCAATAGGGATTCCTTGGTCTGGTCGTGATCCAAAGGCCACACTGTGAGATCGGGATCCATGACCAATTCTATGGTGACATTGCCAACAAGTTGGCGGTCAGTCGTCAGGAGAGTTCGAAGCTCCTCGATGAGCGCTCTGACCCCGACTTCAGTCATTTGGGGAGAACGCGGTTTGGCATACCTGAGGAACTCGGAGAGCTTCCGTTGGAGGCGGTTGGTCTCACTTTTCAAGAGCGCAAATAGCACTTTTTGTTCTTCTTCTGATGGGCACGATTTCTCCAGGAGCTTGATCCCGGTCATAATAGCGCCAAGAGGAGTCCGAATTTCGTGAGCGAGACCTGCCCAAATTTCGCCCAGCAAGGCCAGGCGTTCCTGTCGAAGGAGTCTATCTGATTGTTCCGCCACCTTGGTTTCCAAGGTCTTGGAATACTCCTGGAGCGCGCTTTCAAGCCTTTTGCGCTCGGTAATATCTCGGAGTATGTGGAGACGCGAAATCTTGCCGCCCGGTTCATGGATAGGAGAGATAAGAACGTCATAAAACCTTTGCGTTTTGGGCAAAAACCACTCGCGTCGGATCAGGGGTCCGAATGAGCTCATGCCATGCTGGCATTCCTCACAGCTCGAACGGTCATGCTCGAAAAAATGGTGACAGAGCTGTCCCTCTCCTTCCCCAACGTCGTTGCGCAAAGCCCGGTTCATGAATCGGATGTGATAATCCTTACCAACAATGTAAATCCCGTCATCCATACTATCGAGTATGGCCTTCAACCGGTCGCGTTCTCCAGCGGCCCCCTGCTGAAGCCTGTTTTGCCTGCTTTTGTTGGTCTTTGGCATTGGATGCGTCCTGAGGAATTGCTGTTTAGCCGAGACCGTATCTTTTTAGCTTACGCCACAGCGTGTTATAGCCGATTTCAAGGATCTTGGCTGCTTTGGCCTTGTTGTGTTCGCAATGCTCAAGTACGCTGAGCACATGATGCTTCTCTGCTTGATCCAGGGGAATCAATCTCGGTAAAAGATCCAGGGGATGTTCCCGAGAAACCTCGAGGCAGCCTTCCAGCACGAGGTCGCCGATGTCAATGTGCTTGTCTTTGTTGAAAATCAGGGAGCGTTCCAGCGTGTTCTCCAATTCCCGAACATTTCCCGGCCAGTCATAGTCCACCAGCTTCCCCTTTGCAGCTTCAGTCAGCGTGGGTTTCCGCCGGCCCATTCGGTTGCTCAATCGCTCCAGACAACTCTCTGCAAGGGGTATGATGTCCTCTCGACGTTTGCGGAGGGGCGGCAAGAAGACTGGGATGACTTTGATGCGAAAGAACAGATCCTGGCGGAAATGCCCCTCTCGCACCAGCTGGGCTATGTCCCTGTTGCTGGCTGCAATAATCCGGACGTCTACCTTGATCTCGCGGGTATCGCCAATACGTCGGATGCGGTGGTCTTGAAGCGTGCGAAGGAGTTTCACTTGAAAATTGGCTGACAGCTCAGCAACCTCATCCAGGAAGAGTGTCCCTTTGTCGGCGGCTTCAAAGAGGCCTTTCTGATCTTTGTGTGCCCCTGTAAAAGAACCGCGTTTATGACCGAACAGTTCACTTTCCAGCAGGCTTTCCGACACAGCTCCGCAGTTGATTCCAACAAAGGGCCCGGTGGCTCGATGGCTTCTCTGGTGGATCAACTTGGCCATAAGCTCCTTACCCGTTCCGCTTTCTCCTTCTATCAGAACGGTGGAATCGCAACCGGCAACACTCTCAATGGATTCCAGTATCTGCTTCATGGGTTGGCTGACCGCCACAATCCTATTGAGACCCGCTTGCGTGACGAACTGGTTTCGAAGGATGGTGACTTCCCTCTGGAGCCTTTGATGCTCAAGGGCCTTATGAACGAGGTGGACCAGGGTTTCCGGCTCCACCGGCTTGGTGAGGTAATCGTAGGCGCCTTCCTTCATGACTGCCACGGCGGAATCCACTGACCCGTAACCGGTAATAACCAACACTGCCGCACTAGGTTGCAGATCCCGAACATCCTTCAAAACATCTATGCCACTCTCTTTCCCAAGACGCAGATCGGTCACTACTACATGGTAGGCTTGCCTCGCCAACTCCTCGCGTGCCTGGCTGCGGTCGCGAGCGGAAACGACTTCAAAACCTTCACGCTGCAAATAGAGACTTTGCGTCAGCCGTAAGGCATCATCGTCTTCAACAAGAAGGACTCGCTCCATGGTTCGATCAACCTCTTTTCTACCAAACTTGATGCACTCGCAAAAAGTCCCGAATGTCATCCCGAACGACAGAGAGGGATCTTATAAGTGACTGTAAAATCTAGATTCCTCCCTTCGGTCGGAATGACAAAATCAGCGTTTTCATACTTTTTACGAAACCGTCAAACTTCCTTTTCAACCAAGCCTAGTGCCGGACGCTCACTTACCCCGGCATACCCGTGGAAGCGCATATGCGAAAGCCGTGTCATGCAATCTGATGGTCATGAGCATCGAGGTGCAAGAATCATAACGTCAAAATCTCCAATCCTGCAGAAGTGGCATGTTGCTGAGACTCTTGCAGGAGAACGTTACTCATACAACAAAAGACCTTAGAGTTACTTGCATAAATTAATCAGCAGGCGAGGCTCCTGCAAAACTTCCAATACCCGTGGAGCGGGATCGTCACCCAGGCAGAAGCCGGGGGTCCAGAAGACCTTCAACAGGTTAGATCCCGTCCTGCCGCAGGCAGGATCCGCCGGAACAACGCCAGGGAACTTGTGCAAGAGGCTCAAACGACCGGATGGAAAGAGCGGTCGAGAGACTCATTCCACTGTGGGCGTGAGCCAGAGCGAATTGCCACAATCAACAGAGACACCTCTTGTGCCTTGACCAAGTCGCGGAACTTGACACAACTCCTTATAGTGACGCTAGAGTCCCATCCGGCTAGTTCATGGTTATCAACCTGCTTTTTCCAGGCCGCACCAGGCCAAAAGCTTCTACTGATACGTTTTCCCATTGACATTTCAAAAATTCCAAAGCAATTCGTGTCATCTGCAATATCGAAAAAACATTGCTTCACGAGTGTTGGAGCAAGCAATTTGGCGGAAATGGCGATCCAGACATGGCTTTGCATGTGAGCAGAACTGACTCCGACTTGAATTGGAATGCCCCAGATACCTTGCTTGGGCTCATCTTTATTTTGGGCAAGGATACTACCTGCCGGCGCTTGATCGAAAGGTGAGCGTTTGGCGGTTAGCCTTTGGCGATTAGCAGCAGATATGCATGCAACTGCTTGTGCGTGGGACCATGCCTCCCCAGCGGCATCCCGACCGTCATCAGTGTTTATTTTTCCTGGATGCTAATCCCTAACGGCTGAGCGTTACATGGTTGTAAGTAGATGGTTCCTACCGAAGGGCGGATGGTTATTGTGAAATTCCGATACCTGCTGAGCTTGATGCTCCTATTGACCCCTCATGGTCTTTTGTGTGCCTTCGCCGACGACTATACAAGGACCTATCGCCAGGACCATCGCGGAGGGCCGGACCTCAAGATATTAGACGATCTGACATCTTCCGGTTCCAGAGGTTCTAGAATAGAACCCTCCATCATAAAACCTTCCATCATAAAACCCACTGTAAAGAGATCGAACAATTATGAGATTGATTTTCGTACCATCACCAATCAAGAACTCCTGAGACTTCGTGACAAAGACCCGGACCTGACCCTTAGCCGCGCTTGGGATATATTAGCCAGGATCAATGTCAGGGCGAGCTACCATATTTATCAGGATATCCAGGATGGCTCTCCTTTGAAAGTACCATATGATTTCACTGCATACAAAGATTGGTCACCACTACCAAAGAACGTAACAGGATTTGAATCGTTCCAAAAATCCATATTGATAGCCAAGGATATACCTTTTCTAGGCTGGTATGAAAACGGTAGATTGATGGGAGACAGCGTGGTCTGCATTGGTAAAGAAGCACCCTGGACCAAAGCCGGACTATTCCGTGTTAAGGAAAAAGACATAGATCATGTATCGCGCAGTTATCCGAATATCATCGGGGAACCTGCTCCCATGCCATACGGTCTACGGATCTATGATCGTGTCTGGATCCACGGTGGTGATATCCCTCGGGGCAACTGTTCCCACGGTTGCATTAATCTGCCCCTGCGAGTTGCCGAGGATCTCTTTCATTGGGCCGACTATAATACCGTGGTCTTGATCCTCAATACCCTGGATGATCTCGACCGATTTCTTCGCAAGGACCCTGCTAATCCGCCACGCTTTGCGCAAGGGCAAAACCAGCGCCAACACATGCAAGCACCGCCGCAGGTTCTCTCCACGGACTTTCGACGAAGATGAAAATGACTCCATGGAATAACTGTCCCCAGAGCCGATGCGACGCAAGTGAAGAGCCAGGCAGGATTCATGCAGTGTCGCTGCCGTCATAATGGCCCGACACTAAGAGTCGGCCGCGCGGCTCCGGATAGAAATAGGTCCAGGCGGAATAGCACCCGCCCAGATCCGTCAAGACCTGGATTCTCTCGCGGCGGTAGTCGTCCGGATGGCCTTCCAGGCAATCAATGTGCTCGAGGGTTCGGCCATCCACCCGGTACAATTCCCCTACAATCTGAGAAACCCTGGCGCTCTTGGTGAGGTAAGGGAAATCGTCCACAAACAGGGCGAACCGCTCTTTAGTAATGGCTTCCCCTACATACAGCGCATCTCCAAGATACACTTCGTGGTTGGCAAATCCACGGCGCAAGGTTCCGTAGACAAACAGCAGCGTGTCTGAAGCATCATGAAAAGCCTCTATCGGCTTTCTCCGGACGATCACGTGGTTCTCCCGCTTTATCACGACCGAATCACATCCACGGGTTGGATCGCCGTGGCCTTTTTCGATGGATAGATCCCCGCCAGACCGCCCACCAAAACGGAAGCTACAAAGGCCAGCAGCAATCCCGCCAGGGAGATGTTGAAGGGCAGAGCCGCCAACCGATAGATCACGATACTGGTGAGCAAACCCAGGATCACGCCTGCCAGACCACCGCTGAATGAGATCACCGAAGACTCCATCAAGAATTGCAGGATGATATCGCGCTTGCGTGATCCGACTGCGCGACGAATGCCGATCTCCACTCGCCGTTCGTTGACGATGAGAATCATGATGGACAGAATCCCGATTCCTCCAATCAGAAACGAAACCGTCGCTGAAATCCGCCCCAACGTCGTGATCATGGCCATGGCCTGGTTTTTCAGCGCCGCTACATCTTTCATGTCGATCACGGTGAAATCGTCCTTCTTCCCTGCCTTGATACCGTGGCTGCGGCGGATCAACTCCTCGATATCAGCCTTGGCGGATGCCACGGTCAACCCATCTTGGAGCTGAACGTAAATGGTATTGATGAAATCCTGGTTCACAAATCGCCGCAGGTATGTGTAGAGCGGCAGGAACACCTGATTGTCCTGATCCACGCCGGACAGATCCGATCCCTTTTCTTCCATCACCCCGATGACCAGGCAAGGCACGCGGTAGATGAGAATGGTCTGACCGATGGGGTTGTTTTCTCCAAAGAGTTTCCGGGCCACGGTTTTCCCCAGCACCGCCACCTTGGTGAGATTGGTATTATCCCGGTCGGTGATGAACGTGCCATCCTCAACACTGAAATTGCGAGTCTCCGGATAATTGGGCATAACCCCGGTGATCAGGATGGAGCTCAGGGTAATACCCCGGTAGCGTACCGGGAAAGCCTTGTTGCTGGACGGCGACACCCGCTCCACCGGCGACACGCTGGTGGCGATGGTTTGCGCATCCCGCAGGGTCAGATTGGTGGCATCACTTACCAGGCGCACCCCTGAACCAAACCGCCGCACCTGGCCGCTGCGCACGATCAGCAGGTCTTTGCCCAATTTTTCGGCTTCCAATTGGGTCTTGGCAGTCAAAGCGCCGGCCAGATTGGACACCACAATCAACGAAAAACTCCCCAGAAAAACCCCTAGGACGGCTAGAACCGAGCGTAGTTTATAACTGACCAAGGAACGCCAGGCGATTTTCAGATTGAGGTGGACGCGCATCATTGCCGTATGGCCTCGATGGGATTGAGATGGGCCGCCCGCGATGCCGGCTGCAGGCCGAAGCCGATACCCACCAAGCAGGACAATGCCAAACCGATGGCGAATGCCTTCCAGGAAAAGTGGATGGGGAAATCGGCGATGAGGGTGAGCAGCGCCGATGAGAAGTATCCCAGGACGAACCCCGCGACACCACCGGCGGTGGTGATCACCACCGACTCCCCCAGGAACTGGAGCAGGATGTCTCGACGCCGGGCGCCAACGGAGCGGCGAATGCCGATCTCCTTGGTGCGTTCCTGAACCGAGAGGAGAAACAGATTGGCCAGTACGAACCCGGCCACCACCAGCGAGATGACACCCGTTATTCCCAGAAACACCACCAGGGACCCAGTGATAGCGACCAGGAACAGAATAATCTCCTTGGGCGAAATGACCCGAAAATCGTCCGGCTCACCATCTGGAATCCGATGGCGCTGTCGCATGAACTTCTGAAGATCTTCGGCATGCCGGTTCAGGTTGGGCTGGTCTTGAAACCGTACGCGAAATAGACCAACATAGCGGTTCTCATTCTGAAGCTTCTTCATAAGGGTGGTGATGGGCATCACCAGGCGGTCATCCATGTTGTCACCGCCCGGGGCTGTGCCTCGTTCCATAAGCACCCCAACGACTTGCACGGGAAGCCCTTTGATCTGGACATATTTGCCCACCGGATCGGCATCGCCGAACAGTTCTCGCTGCAGGTACTGACCGATCAACGCCACATTGCGCAAGCCCTTGACGTCCTCATCGCTAAGATCCGACCCCTGGACCACGGGCCAACTCCAGGCCCGACCGTACTCGCTGGTGGAGCCGAGGATACGGGTTTGTAGCTTGTTGTTGCGAAACGAGACGTCCACGCCTAACATCGCCGACATAGGTACCACCATATAAGCCGTCGGAAAGGCATCGCGAACCGCCTGGACATCTTCGAGGGTGATGGTCTTGGGACGCAACCCGATGGCTCGGGCTTCATCACTCCCGCTGATGACCAGAACCGAATCCGGCCCGAACATATCAATGATGTCATAAGCCTTCTTGTAGGCTCCCTCGGTGGCCGCCACAATGATGGTGATGGAGGCAATCCCCAGCGCGATACTCACCAGGCAGAAGGACGTCCTTAGCTTAAAGGACCTCACCGCGCGTAACGATTGTCCGAGGATGGTCAACAGACGATTCATTCACGCCCCACGATCCTGCCATCCTTGAGTTGGATGATGCGTTGTGCAAAACCGGCGATCTCCGCATCGTGGGTGACCACGATCACGGTCTTGCCGCGTTCGTTCATGTGGGTGAGGAGCGCCATGATTTCGCGGGCGGTTTTGCTGTCCAGCTGGCCGGTGGGTTCGTCAGCCAAAAGGATTTCGGGATCGTTGACCAGGGCTCGGGCAATGGCCACACGCTGCTGCTGACCGCCGGACAGTTGGTTGGGGCGGAACCGGGCCCGATCTTCCAGCCCCACCAGATGAAGCAGTTCCATGGCACGCTTCCTGCCGTCGCCATTTTTCGACCTGTCCCGGTAGAGGGTGGGCAACAGCACATTTTCCAGGACGGTGGCATAGGGAAGCAAATAGAAACTCTGGAACACAAACCCGATGTGCTGGTTGCGAATCTCCGACAATGCATCATCCGAAAGGCGACCGACCTCTTCGCCTGCTAGCACATAGCGGCCGGAAGAAGGAACGTCGAGACAGCCGATGAGGTTCATCAGGGTAGTTTTACCGGAACCGGAAGTCCCCATGATGGCAACGAACTCGCCCCCGTCGATATCGAGGTTGATGTCCGCGCAGCACGGTCACGTCTTCACTGCCCAGCCGGTAGGCCTTGGACACATCTCGCATGGAACACAACGACATGAATAGCACCCCTTTTTCCGAGAGCACCCGCTTTGATGATGCTGTCCCAATCCCTGCAGCCGCAACCGTTTGCACGCACCCGCCCTTACGCTCTCGCGCCCTCACGCTCTCACGGTTTGGGTGCCACCGGCAGCAACAACTTGGTGGCCACCTCGGCGTTTTCCTGGACGCCCGACAGGATCTCGGTCAGATCTTCACCCCGGATTCCGATAGTGACATCGACCTTCGCCACCTTACCAGGCCCGATCACCTGGTAGATGATTTGTTTGCCCCGTTCGAACTTCACCGCAGCATTGGGTACCGTCAAAACGTTGGTTTTCTCGGCAAAGATCACTCGCACATGGGTAGTCATTTCCGGTTTGAGCGATGCCGCATCACCCGGCAAAATCCGCACGATCGCCAGATAGTAGACGATATTGTCCTTGACCACGGGTTGCGGATAGATCTGGTCGATACGACCATGAAAGGTCCGATTGGGAAAGGTGTCCACATAGTATTCCACCGCCTGTCCCAGTTGGACTTTGCCAATGTCGGTTTCATCCACATAGATCCACATTTCCAAGCGACTGGGATCCAAGATGGTCACCAGGTTGGCCACTTGCAGGCCGGCCACCATGGTTTCTCCTTCTTGGGCCGTGACTTCGGACACGATGCCATCCATCGGGGCATGGATTTCGGTGTAGGTGAGCCGCACCTCCTGCTGTTTGAGCTGGGCCGCCCGGTCTTCCACGTTGGCCATGGCGATCTGGCGTTGGGTGCGGTATTCGTCTCCAAGCCGTTTCAGGGTAAAGCGAGCCACTTCCGCCTGGCTCTTGGCTTTTTCGGCGTCGTCTCGGGCAATGTAATCACGCGCCGCCAGTTCCCGAAGACGTCCGTAATTCTTTTGCAGGTAATCATGAGTGGCCCGGGCCTCTTGTACCCGCTGCGGGAAAGTCAATTCAACCTGCTTCAAGGTCCGTTGTGCCGATTCCAGGGCCGCTTGCTGCTGTTCAATGGCCTTACGGATTTCCCGGTCATCGATGAGTGCCACGAGCTGGTCTTTGTTGACCTGATCACCTACCCGCACATTCAGCTGGACGATGGTGCCCGTGGCGCGGGTTCCGACCTTCACCTGCGCTCCCACTTGGGGTTTGACAATTCCGGTCTCCACCAGCAACCCTCGGACGCTTCCCCGTTCCACCCGCGCCGTTTCCAGGATTTTGATTTCGGACTTGGGAAAGAATTTCCGGTACAGGAAAAGGCCCCCAAGAACACAAAAAGCCACGGTGATCACCAACAAAAGCTTCTTCACCAAGAATCTCCCCCATCATCTTCTCGCTTCTTCCCGACAACCGTTTCCCCTTGGATGCCTGTTGTCCGGACTATCCAGGGCATGATCCGTTTCGACCCTGGTCTTGTCAAGGCCGGTCCCTCAGCGTAATGCACCCCAGCCCATGAAATTCAGGAAAACCAGCCCTAAGTTGCGGCAAACCAGAGCAACGTATGATATCGGAACCTTTAGTGGTGTTACAAGGGAATGTGGCCTGCTGCTCTGTCCAGTTTATTCTTCTGGGTTGACGATGGGCGATAGGGTGGGTGAAGCGTAGTGGAATGGCGGGTTGCGTCCCATAATACGGGACTCCACCCACCCTACAATTCCAACCCGGAGAAACAAGACTGACGAAGTGCTGGTCAAATACCTTTGGGCCATGCCGGAGATATGGTCCCGAGGCTGCTCCCGCTGTTTCCGCTTTTCCCCGTGTCCCCTTTTCCCTTGACACTTGACGCGGTGTCCGGTTAAAAAATGCAGTTGCATCGGGAGGATGCTACCGTCATGCGAGAATGGCGGAATTGGCAGACGCACTGGACTTAGGATCCAGCGGGTAACCGTGGGGGTTCGAATCCCCCTTCTCGCACCACGGACACGGCTGCAAGAATCTAAATGACCGCAAGCGTTCTTTATATTCCCGAAGCCCACATCCCATGACCGGCAAGACGGCTGACTGAAGCATACCTCGGTGGCATTTCTGACACCAGGCTCTGGACAGACCGTTCGAGAATGCATCTATTTTATTCACCCATGAAAGGTCGAAAGCAGAAAATGAAAGTGACCGTGGTTGATCTCAGCCCATCGCAAAAGAAGCTCCAGATCGAAATTCCCGCCCAACAGGTCCAGGCGGAACTGGAGAAGCGTTACAAGGAACTGGCCAGGACGGCTCGCATCAAAGGTTTTCGGCCAGGGAAGGTGCCCCGGAACGTGCTCAAGAACTATTACGGAAAAACCGTTGAGAACGAAGTTTCCAATCACTTCGTCAACGAGACGTTCCCGGAGGTGTTACGCGATAGCCAGCTGGAACCCTTGGCGCAAGCAGAGGTAGATGAGATCAACTTCGATGACGCGGGGGCCCTGCGATATACGGCCACTATCGATGTGGCCCCACCATTTGTCGTGGAAGGATACCAAGGGTTGGAGATTAAACGCCGCCAACTCCAGGTCGGCGAGGACTTGGTGGACCGGGAGCTTGAAACCTTGCGCGACCGCCATGCCGAATTGCGCTCGTTGAATGACGACCGACCGGTGCGGGAAGGTGATTTCGCGGTGGTTTCCTTCACGCCGTGGGTGGACGGCCAGGTTTTTGAACGCGGAATGGCCAAGGAACAATTGTTGGAGGTGGGCAAGAGGTCCATCCACCCGGATTTCGATACGCATCTCATTGGCCATAAGGCGCAGGAGCCGTTCAGCTTTGAACTGGTCTATAAGGATGGCGAGCCAACCCAAGAGCTTGCCGGAAAAACCGTTCAGTTTGATGTCATCATCCAGGAAGTGAAAGAAAAAATCTTGCCGGAGCTCAATGATGATTTTGCCAAGGAGGTGCGCAACCTGGATACACTGACCGAGCTTCGTAGCAGCGTTCGCGAGCAGCTTGAACAAAGCGAACAGCAAAAGCTCGATCAAGAAATCCGCCAACAGATATCCGACAAGCTTTACGACCAGGTACCCGTGGAACTCCCCGCCAAGGCCGTGGAGGTTGAGGTTGACCAGATGGTGGGGCAGTTGCAGTATCAATTCCAAAGCCAGGGACTGAAGCTCGATGCCTCGATGTTCAACACTCCCGAGATTCGCGCCGAATACCGTGTCCAGGGAGAACGTAACCTGCGCCTCCGGCTTATACTCGATAAGATCGCCCAACAGGAGAGCCTGGCGGTGGACGATACCGAACTGGAGGAGATCTACGGTCAGTTTGCCAAGATGGCCCGCATGGACGTGGAACAAGTCAAAGCAGAACAGGACAAGTATCAGATCCTGCAGCAGATGAAGCAAGCACGCCTTCACGATAAGGTGTGGACGCTTCTTACCGATCAAGCCCACTATATCGATGCCTGAAAATCGACAGCAGGCATTTTACTAAGAGGAGTCGCTCATGTCGCTGATCCCCATTGTCATTGAACAGAGCAGCCGCGGGGAGCGGGCGTTCGATATCTTTTCACGCCTATTGCGTGACCGCATCGTCTTTTTGGGTACCCCCGTTAGCGACGATGTCGCCAACGTGATCATTGCTCAGATGCTGTTTCTGGAGTCGGAAGACCCCGACAGGGATATCCATTTCTATATTAACTCCCCCGGCGGTCTGGTTACGGCCGGCATGGCCATTTACGACACCATGCAGTACATCAAACCCGATGTGTCCACCTTATGCCTCGGGCAGGCCGCCAGCATGGCAGCCGTATTGCTCACTGCCGGTGTTAAAGGTAAACGTTTTGCTTTACCCCACGCGCGCATCATGCTGCACCAGCCGATGGGGGCTTTTCAGGGCCAAGCCAGCGACGTGGAGATTCAGGCCCGAGAAATCCTGAGGCTGCGGGAAGAACTCAATCGTATTCTCACCTTCCACACGGGCAACCCTCAGGAACAGATCACTCGAGACACCGACCGGGACTTCTATATGTCGGGAGCCGAAGCCAAGGATTATGGATTGGTCGACCAGGTGATCAGCAGTCGTGACAAGATCGGGGGTTGAGAGGGAAGAGCGCGGTCACAACCCCGCACAAAGATTTCGTGACGTTATTTCGCTGGAGTTTTGATCCACCGGGCTTGTTTGATCGAGCGTGCATCCCTGCCGGGGCGCACGCTTACCTCCCAGCACGTTTCGGTTGACCTCTTTCGTTGCCCAAAGATCACCTTGATTCGACGAGTTGCCGCGCCGGTTTTCACGGGCGGTAACGGGGTTGCGCTGCTGTTTGCGGCTTCCTGATGCACCACCGCAGCCGGAGACCGGGTGGAGTGAAGGTAATGTTTTGTATAATGGCCTCTGGTTAAAAAACCGATTTGTGGTTATAGTAGGAGTCGAAGGCAAACACCCCGAGCGCATAATGGCCTCGCGGCAAACGGTGTTGGGGGAAGACCAATGAGGCCAAGTTTCCAAGCTGGTATTTGCAGAGAAGAGTCTGGAGGCGTTCCATGCCAAGAAAGCGCGATGATCGAACGGGAGATCTGGCTTGTTCCTTTTGCGGCAAGAGCCAGGATGAAGTGAAGAAACTGATTGCCGGTCCAACCGTATACATTTGCGATGAGTGCATTGAGCTGTGCAATGACATCATTGCCGAAGAGTTCGAAAAGGAAGAAGCGGCGCGTGCCACCCGCATTCCCAAGCCCGTGGAAATCAAATCCACGCTGGACCAGTACGTCATCGGTCAGGAACGGGCCAAGAAGGTACTGGCCGTTGCCGTGCACAATCATTACAAGCGTATTGAATTGAAGTTGGACAAGGATGACGTCGAACTGCAGAAGAGCAACATCTTGATGATCGGACCCACCGGTTCCGGCAAGACCCTGCTGGCGCAGACTCTGGCACGCATCCTCAATGTCCCTTTCACCATCGCTGATGCCACCACCCTAACGGAAGCCGGCTATGTCGGAGAAGATGTCGAAAACATCCTGGTGAGTCTCCTACAAGCGGCCGACTATGACATCGACAAGGCCTCACGCGGCATCGTCTATATCGATGAAATTGACAAGATCGCCAAGAAATCCGATAGCCCGTCCATTACTCGAGATGTCTCCGGCGAAGGCGTGCAACAGGCATTGCTCAAGATCCTCGAAGGCACGGTGGCCAATGTGCCCCCCAAAGGCGGTCGCAAGCATCCCCAACAGGAATTCATCAAGATCGATACCACCAATATCCTGTTCGTGTGTGGGGGTGCCTTCAACCATTTGGAAAACATCATACGATCCCGGGTTGGAGTTAAGGGTCTGGGATTTGGCGCGGAGATCCGCGGCAAGGACCAGCGCAATGTGGGCGAAATCCTTATGAAGGTGCAACCGGAAGATCTCATCAAGTTCGGGCTTATCCCCGAATTCGTGGGTCGCTTGCCGGTGCTTGCCACCCTCCATGAACTCACCGAGGACGAATTGGTAAGCATCCTGACCGAGCCCAAAAATGCACTGGTTAAGCAGTACCGAAAACTATTCCAGTTGGAAGAAGTCAGCCTCAGGTTTAGTGATGGTGCCCTTCGGGCGATCTCTCGGGAGGCGCTGAAACGCAAGTCGGGTGCCCGCGGATTGCGATCCATCATGGAGAACATCATGCTGGACATCATGTACGAGTTGCCGTCGCAGCCTGAAATTCAGGAGTGCATCATCAACGAAGAGGTTATTCTGAAACAGGAATCGCCGCTATTGCTTTACCACAACCCGACGGTGGAATCTGCTTGAAGCAGAACCCAATCTACCTTGCCGTTGAGCCAACCTTGATCCGGTTGTGGTTTATGGTCGGCCATCGGCGAGTACTCATGGAAGAGTGTGTTCACTATGTTTAAGATCAATCGCAATAAAGAAGGAGAGCCGCGCCCCACCGCCGGCCCAATTTCCATGCCGCTGCTGCCGCTGCGAGACATCGTCGTCTTCCCTTCGATGGTAGTACCCCTGTTTGTGGGCCGGGATAAGTCCGTCAATGCTTTGGAACAAGCGGCCAGCGCTGACAAACAGATCTTCCTGGCCGCTCAAAGGAACGCCAAGACGGATAGCCCGGTAGAAGCCGACATTCATACCGTGGGTACCGTCGCTCATATTCTGCAGCTGTTGCGGCTTCCGGATGGAACCGTAAAGGTCCTGGTGGAAGGGCTGAGCCGCTGCCGAATCCTCAATTACATCCCCAGCGCGGACTGTTTCTATGTGCAACTGGAGACCCTTAAGGAAGAAACCGCGTCCACCACCGAATCCGAAGCGTTGCGCCGCAATGTTCGTAGCACTTTCGAGGTATATTCGAAACACAACAAAAAAATTTCCCAGGAGATTCTGGAGACCACTCAAACCATCGACAGCCCATCGCGACTTGCCGATACGGTGGCCGCCTATATGCCCCTCAATCTGGAAGTCAAACAGAAGCTTCTCGAGACTCTCGATACCACCAAGCGACTGGAGCTGATTTACGGACACATCAGTTCGGAGATTGAAATCATCAAGACCGAAGAGCGCATCAAAGGCCGGGTCAAGAAACAGATGGAGAAGACCCAGCGTGACTACTACTTGAATGAGCAGATGCGCGCCATCCAGAAGGAGATGGGGGAAAAGGATGATTTCAAGTCAGAATTGGAGGAACTGGAAAAGCGCATCAAGCGGAAACGGATGAGTACCGAGGCCACCGCTAAGATCAAGGGTGAGTTCAAGAAGCTCAAGCTGATGTCGCCTATGAGCGCTGAAGCCACGGTAGTCCGTAACTATATCGACTGGCTGCTGTCCCTCCCCTGGTTCGAGAAGACCAAGGATAAGATCGACATCGACAAGGCCAAGACCATCCTCGATGAGGATCATTTCGGACTGGAGAAACCCAAGGAACGCATTCTCGAATATCTGGCGGTGCAAGCACTGGTGAAGAAAATCCGCGGTCCGATCCTCTGTCTGGTAGGCCCCCCCGGCGTTGGTAAGACATCCCTGGCCCGTTCGGTGGCGAGGTCGATGAATCGCAACTTCATCCGGGTGTCCCTGGGAGGAGTCCGGGATGAGGCGGAGATCCGCGGGCATCGCCGCACTTATATTGGGGCCATGCCGGGCAAGATCATCCAGAGCCTCCGCAAGGTCAAGAGCAACAACCCGGTGTTCTGCCTGGACGAAGTCGACAAAATGAGCATGGATTTTCGCGGTGACCCGTCAGCGGCCCTGCTGGAAGTCCTCGATCCGGAACAGAACTTCGCTTTCAGTGATCACTACCTCGACGTCGACTACGATCTGTCCGAGATCTTTTTCATCACCACCGCCAACACCCTGCACGCTATTCCTATGCCGTTACAGGATCGGATGGAGATCATTCACCTTGCAGGATATAGTGAACTGGACAAACTCAGCATCGCCCAGGGTTTTCTGGTCAGCAAGCAGTGCAAGACCAACGGTATCAGCACCGACAACGTTATCTTTTCGGACGATGCCATTCTTTACATCATCCGCCACTACACCAAGGAAGCCGGAGTGCGCAACCTGGAACGGGAAATCGCCTCTATTTGTCGCAAGGTGGCCAAGGAAGTGGTGCGCAAGGGGACCGAGACCCGCATTGAACTGAATGAGGAGATCATGCAGGAGTTTTTGGGAATCCCCAAGTATCGATACGGCAGAGCCGAAGAGAAGGATGAGATCGGGTTGGCCATGGGCCTTGCCTGGACGGAATTCGGCGGTGAAATCCTGGGCATCGAAACCCTGATTATGCCTGGCAAGGGCAAGATGACCATCACCGGCAAACTGGGCGAGGTGATGCAGGAATCCGCGAAAGCGGCAGTCAGTTACGTGCGTTCACGGGCCACGCAGATGGGTATCGCTCAAGACTTTTATGACACCCTGGATATCCACGTGCACGTGCCGGAAGGAGCCATTCCCAAAGACGGGCCATCGGCGGGGATTACCATGGCCACGTCGTTGGTTTCGGCGCTGAGCCGCCTTCCAGTGCGCAGCGACTTGGCCATGACCGGAGAAATCACTCTGCGAGGCCGGATACTTCCCATCGGCGGCCTCAAGGAAAAAATCCTGGCGGCGCATCGAGCTCTCATCAAGACCGTTCTGATCCCCCGGGATAACGCCAAGGATCTTAAGGACATACCACCCAAGGTTCTGGAAGAGGTGAACATCGAACTGGTCGGGCACATGGATGAGGTCCTCCCCAAAGCACTGAATCTGGAAGACCCGGAACAACTCTTCCGCTCCGAAGAGTCCGCAGAGCCCGCACCAAAGGTCGTGTTCCCTGAGCCGCGGCAACCGGGGGAAGAGATCCATCCTCACTGATGGCCGTGAAAAACATCTTGACAGAAGGTTTCATGCCTATTAAGAAGGGAATCTCATTTGCGGCTGGTAGGCTGATAACGCAGCCTGAGCAGGGGTTTCAGGGCGGGTAGCTCAGCTGGGAGAGCATCGGCCTTACAAGCCGAGGGTCACAGGTTCGAACCCTGTTCCGCCCACCAAATGTATCGGGGTCGTAGTTAAGTTGGTTATAACGCCGGCCTGTCACGCCGGAGGCCGAGGGTTCAAGTCCCTTCGACCCCGCCAGCTAAATCAAGGGGTTAGTCATCATGGCTAACCCCTTTTTCTTTGGTGGTTGCGGATAGGTTGCGGATGGTTGTGGGAAAGTCGTCGTCCAATCGGTCTACCGCTGCTTTGTTTCCTTCCGGTGCCAGGTGCCCGTAAATGTCCACGGTGACCTTGATGCTGTGATGGCCCAGTTGGTCACCGCACATAGGCCAGGGATTCTCCTGCCTGGATGAGTAGGCTGGCGTAACTGTGCCGAAGATCGTGCACCCTGACCTTGCGTCAGCCCAGCCCGTTCCAGTGCCCGTTTGAACACCCGGCTCCGCCAGTGACTACTATCCAGAGGCGTCCCAGTCTCACTCACAAAAACCCATTCAGGGATGCCGCCCCATCCCTTTTTGACTGCCTCCAATCTTCGTTCGTGTCTTACGTCCTTGAGCGCGTCCCGGAGCTGCAAGGACATATCCACGCGCCGAGGCTTCCCATTCTTTGGCGTTTCGATCTTGCCGCGCGAAAAACCTCTTTGAATGTTGATGAAACGCCCGTGGAAATCGATGTCACCCCACTGCAATGCCAAGGCTTCTCCCAATCTCATCCCGGTACGCGCAAGGGTCAGAGCCAGCGGGTAATGCCGTGGGAAGGAACTACGAAACGTCGCTAGAAAGTGTGCCAATTCCTCATGGTTCAGTGGGTCAATCTCGATTCTTAGGCCCTTGTGTCGGATTACCCGGCCCAGTTTGTGCGCTGGATTCGCTGCCAGAACTTCATCATCCACGGCGAGATTCAACACCCCGCCGATGGCGTTTTTCATATGGGTCACTGTGCTTGCCGCAAATCCACCATTCAACTTGTCCATGAGGAACTTCTTCACCATCAACCTGTTGATTTCATTCACTGAAGCTTTTTTGAACACCGGCAGAACGTGCTTGGCCAGAATCGTCTGATAGTCTCTCAGCGTCGATGGTTTGCAGGTGGCCGGCACCGTGACGTTGATCCACGTCTGGGCATATTCTCCGAACGTTGGGAACCTTCTGCTCTTCCTGCAGCAGGCCCACATCACCCAGCGCCAGCTTGGCCTCGATCTTCTTGGCCGCATCCAAGGCTAGTTTTTTGTCTCGGCCGACTTTCTTTGCCCGGCGCTTGCCCTGGTGGTTGATGAAGATCCACCAAGTTCCAGAATTGGCCGGTTTCTCCCTCACTTTGACTCCCATGCGCGGCTCCCCCTCTATGTTTACCGGTTAAACGTAGTGGTCTTCTACATCCGGCCGAGGGCAAACAAGTCCCGCAGGGCCGCAATGAATTCTTTCGCCTGGAAATCGTTCTCGATAGTACTTGCTTTCCTTCAATCGCAGAACGCCCCGGCTACCAACTCGTCTCCAAACAGTTGCTTCACCAGTTCACCTGCTTCAATAACCTTGTCATCGGTGCTGTGTCTTCGGCGCAATTCGAGGGAGACATCCCAGTCCTCTTCCGTCATCAGGGCAACGGTCGTGAATAGATCGAGGGCGTGGTGACGTCCATAGTCCTTTTCCGGATCATCGATGCGGTCTTTTAGGGCAAAGGTTTTCATCATGATGAACGTGAAGGAATGAGGCAGAAAGACTTCAGCGCGCCCTGCTTCCCGTTGCTCCTGCGGCCGTCAATAATAGCAGCCTGGAGATGCTCCTCCAACGTGAGCGCTTCATCCAAGGTGTGGGCATGAAGATTTATCTTTGGGTTTCGGGTATGCCCTACGGTCCTTGGCCTTAATTCCCATGCTTCTCAGCGTCGGTTCCGGACCCGTCAGGATCTCCCACTTTCAGGCTCCCAGCCTCGCCTCCGCCCGGACCCGGCTTGAAAACTGGTAATATCGGCTGTTTCAACAGGCTTGTAACCCAATCTTCCAAAGGCCTCAACCAAGAACCAGGCGACGGGAATCGGGTGAGCAACGGTCCGCGGGAAGGGACGGGAACGTTGAGTCCGTGAACGGGGCGCCGGCAGCTTGCTGAGAAGGGTTGTGCGAGTTGTCTTCAACAGTTCGCGGTATGTGAGATAGATGCCAAAACCACCGCCTATGATCAATTTCAAATCAGCGCCGCTCAACTCATGGAAAAGGTCAAGCGATACGCCGTGGTCCCGTTGTCATCCCATTCATGGTCAGTCCTCACCAAGTTGCCGCAAAATGAGGTCCCTCACCTGGAGAGCCGTTTCCTGGTCCCGTTTATCGCCTGCCATGAGCTTCCAGATAGGTTTGCAGGGGTGAAGCCCAAACCAGGCCTTCATCTTGGCGGGCGTCGAATAGACCGGCGCATCCTCGGTCTGGATGATCGAAAGAGAGTGGGAAACAATGAGCCGAAGCGCCCGGCAATTTTGACAGCCAGCCCTTCGGATCGGGACAGTAAATGGACAGCTTCTCTCCAGCTCTGCATGACGGCGTACCGAGAAACCGAACCAGCGCCCGTAACAACCGCGGAATCTTGCCGCTGAACGCTCCCACCAAGACCTTCTTCCGCTCCTCTTCCCCTAAGGACGTCGGAAGCTTCCCATTGACGACTTCCTCGACCTTCGGCGCCGTGTTCAGTTCTCAACTTCCTTCTCCAGGAGCTTTTCAGCCTGGAGCAGAAACGGGCGGCAGCACCTTCCCGACCACGATCCGGTCTTGTTCAAGCCCCTTGAGTGCCTTCGAAATCGTGGAAAGACTCCTAGATTCGTCGTGCCCAACCCGCGAAAAAACCCCGCTACGTTGAGCCTCGCTCGAGAATTTCAAAGACTTTGATTGAATTATTTGGTCGGACAGAACGCCCGGCCCACCATAGAAGTGTTCCTGCGGTAAATGTTGTTTGATCGGGGCGGAACTGGGAAAGTCAGTAGGGATTGCCACGTACGAAAAATGAACAATGGCTTATCCGGAACGATGACCAAGCCGTTGCCCGCACAAGTCCACGCCGCTCACGCTTTCGCGCTCCAATTCCCGCAATCTCTCCTCATTCAGGTAGGGAACGATCATCATCGGGTAGAGCCGCATATCTTGGGCCGCGGCCTTACTCGATACATCGCCTCGCGGATCGATTTTGGGCGTCCACATGGCTTTGAACTCGACGGCGAATTCCTCCCTTTGCTCCCCCAAGAAATCCAAACGACGGCGTCCACTCGACCGACACCGATATCTGTCACCCGATCGAGACTTGGAAGATCGCCGGCGGGAGCGATATTTGCCCTTCCTCCAGCGTCTGACGATCTCTTTCTCGTTAATCATGGCCTGATTTCCCCCAAATCTAATAATTTCTCTGGCCAAGAAAACATCATTTTCACGAAATACAAGACTTTTTCTCAAAGGCATCAGGTTGATTCAAAGGAGACAAAGGTTCGCCGCGATGTCAAAACTGGGTAATCACGGGTGCAAATAGGCATTTGCTGTTCGGGTCTCATCTTCCCAGCCGAAGCCCGGTTGACTCCTGTCTTGTATACTCTTAGCTCTTGCCCTCTCACCGCCAGCCGTAAGGAGATGATCACCCGGGAAATGGATAGGCCCGCAGTGCCGGATCCCGACTTCCATGGTCTTCCCCACCAGAGCTGGCAAGCACCACTGCCGGCTTTCTGCTTATAAAGAAGGAAGATTCCTAAACGGATGCCGTAAGGATCGCGTTGGCAAAAAGAATTGGTGACCCCAATTGTCTCCCTTTCACGGCAGCATGTCTCTGGCAAGGCAAAGCAACTTCCAACCGTGGCTCAACATATGTTGATCATTTAGCGTTGTGCACCACCCTGACCCAGATTCACCACATGGCAAGCTGTGATGAAACACAGAGGCCCCCCTTTTCTCGACATCCTTCCTCTACTTCCTAATTCACAAGAAGGCTCACCCCGGTGTCCCGGCATCCTTCAAAAGCAGATGCGGGATCCCATCAGCGGGGAAGTCAATACCGGGCTGCCAACTAATATCAGATCATCAAGATGACATATCGGGTAGGCTTTTCTTCAATGCCGGCAATTCGCCTGTCTCCAACTCCCTTTTGGCCTCTTCTATAATTTCGGAATAGGCGGCTGGATAGTCTTTTACAGTCTCAATTGGGTACGGCTCTTCTGGAACGACTGTT
>CAWDJT010000014.1:0-86442 GCA_963802715.1 uncultured delta proteobacterium | reverse complement strand
TCGCCGCCGGATTCCCACAAGGGCCCCCAAAAGGGGCCCTTGCTGCTTTTTAACCGCTTGACCTTCCGACCCCCTTCCTTATGGCCTTCCTTTGAAATAGTGTTATATTTTAAGAACCGATGAGAGATGGACTTTCTGACGCAAAGGCATAAACAATGCGAAGAGGATATCTCGCAACGTATTCTGTTGGCTTAGCATATTTGCGTGATGGAGAAGAAAAGTCAGCCATCAATCCTTCTCAATGGCACATCACATTGGGAGAGAGTGTTTTGGGACAGTGGGAAAACCTTTGAGTCGAAATGACGAAGGAGTGGTTTGAAATCACAAAACAAACGGGAGGTTTGGAATAGATGCCAAAGCTTTACAACATAGGGGAATTCTTTCAAGAAATTGGTTCATCCACTTGCTATGTGGGCTTTCTCAAGTCTCCGCAGGTGTGGTTTCCGCTGGCAATGGTCAGCAACCCCGGCACCGTTCAGAGCCTGGATACTCTGTGCGTCGCTCGTTCTTGCCGGGCGATGCAAGACATAGTGAAGGGTTATGCCGATCGTCTTGAGGGGGTAGAGCGGACCATGGTTCAATTCTTGCGCTCCGACGAGATACGACGATTGATGGAGCAATATGGTTTGAATCAGGTTGCTGTTATCTCTGGAGATGAAGACGAAGGTTTGCATGGGGGATGCAGCTGTGACTGTGGTTGTGGTTGTGGCTGATGAGGCCCATTCTGTGAAGAGAGGCAAACATGGCACGCATTGTCTACCGTCATCCTCGGTTGAGCAAGTTTGACTATCATATTCTGACTGACTTGGACTTTCTGGGATGCTCGCAGGCTTCTCAGAAATCTAGTCACGGTCAAGAGAAACTTCGGAGAATGGCCGCCAGGAGATGAGTTCCCGACTCAGGTTGTGGCGGAGGATGTATCTCGCAAGGTGATCAACGAGGTCGAGCGTCGTTTGTCCAAGGCTATCGTCTCACCTCCCAGACACGTCATCGTACGGTCTGTATTGATGCAGGAGTGTTTTGAGTTTGATCCGGCTCTTTACTATCCTCAACGCTGGTCCCAGTCACGCATGCTTCACTTCACCTTCAAGCGCTTGCCCTTGGAACAAGGTCTTTTAAATAACCTATACCAGACGGTCGAGCTGACGGTTGTGGATGGGAGAATCCGAATCAGGCGGGTGCAAAGGGCCGAGAAATGTGATCCTGTTATTAGGACTGCCCAAGATGCCCGAGCGGCGAGCTCAGGTCCCAAGTTGCTTCTGAACCCGCTTTAGGGTATTTCCCAAGGACTGATCCGCTGATAGGCGGTAGCTTGGCCTGCTACTGCTACCAAGATCCGAGGCTATCAGGAAAGGTCTGCAGGCTACCGGGCTCAATGTTGATGCGCCATCAGGGTGAAATTGATTGCTGAGTGCGCATCGCGGTCGTTGAGCGGAAATGAATCCGCGCGGCCAAGACGCGATCAGGAATTACTCGATCAGGAATTGCTTAGGAAAAGGTATTACGGCGCAAGGTTTGGGAAATACGGAAGCGAGTATTGAAGCCGCTTATCTTGACTGTTTTTAGAACGTTTGAATTGAGCTCAGGCAAAAGCATCCCTTCAATGCGCCGTTTTGACGAACTTCGCGACTGATTCTCCGACTGTACCGCAACCCTCGTCAAAAAAGGGGTTGACATCAAAAGCCGGATTTTATATTCAGTACAAGTCCTAATGGCAGGTGGGGGCGAACGTTTATTTCAGTGTTGCTGGACCTTACCTGACTTAAACCTCCAAACCTGGCTTTGGTCCTGCGTTTTATGAGTTCTCTTCAACCCCGCAACATCCCGGGCACTAAGGGTCATCCTGTGTGTTTGAGGGGCACCTAATGTGTAATCCGCTCTGGCTTGTAGCCGCTCTTGTGCAGTTTTTCTCACGCGATTCGCGACTTGCGGAATGTTCAACGCATGGCGATCCCCTGGCCCTGCTGTGCAGAAGATGACCCCTTAGCATCAAAACTAGTGGGCGAGCGATCGGGCTCGCGAGGCATTGGCCGCTGTTGTTAAATGAAAAAAAGTACAAATAACAAAGGAGGTATCAGCCTTGGCTTTCCAACCGAAAAAACAGGTCTATTCAGGCAAGATCAGAGAGGTCACGCTGGGTACGGGAAATCAAGCAGTGACAGTTGGTGGTCGGAGTGCCTACGCATTTCATGGGTTTGAAGGCGATCAGCCCCATCCGCCCAAGGTGGCCATGGAAGTGTGGGACAAGGACCCAAGCGAGGACTGGAGCGAGGCGGCGAAGGCTCCCTTCGCGGATGTGCTAAGCGATCCGGCGGCTTGGGCCAAGAAGTGTGTCGATACCTACGGCGCGGAGATCATTGTCGTCCAGACCAAGAGTGCCGATCCCAATGCCGACAACAAGTCGGGTGAGGCAGTGGCCGAAGTGGTCAAGAAGGTGGTCGACGCAGTGAATGTACCAGTGGTCGTCTGGGGCGTTGCCAATCACGACAAGGATACCGAGGTCATGCGTCTCGTGGCTGAGCAGTGCGGGGATAAGCGTGTGGCCATCTCGCCGGTGGAGGAAGGGGATTACAAGCAAATTGGCGCAGCCTGTTTGGGCTACAAGCAAATCGTCGTGGCTTCCTCCCCCATTGACGTGAATCTAGCCAAACAACTCAACATTTTGCTGGGAAACCTCGGTGTGCAGCCCGCCAACATCCTCATCGATCCGACCACCGGCGGTTTGGGCTACGGGCTGGAGTACACCTATTCGGTGATGGAGCGCATCAGTCAGGCCGCTTTGACCCAGGAAGACGACAAGCTCCAGCAACCGATTATTGCCAATGTGGGCAACGAGGTATGGAAATCGAAAGAAGCCAACCTGAGCGCAGAAGAAGCGCCCCAGTTGGGTGACCCGCAACAGCGTGGTATCCTTATGGAATGTCTCACGGCGGTTGACCTGCTGTTGGCCGGAGCCGACATCGTCACCTTGCGGCACCCCGAATCGGTGAAGTATGTCAAAGACTTCATCGCCAAGATGTCCTAGATCTTCGCGGCGGAAGCCAGGGTGGATTCCGGAGCAAGTGCAAGGCCGGTAACCATCCATGACGGCGTTGTACGAATGGCCCCATGAAGGGGATGAGAGGTGTATCATGGCAGAAGAAAAAGAAAAGAAGTCGAAATCCATTGATTTTCGTGACGTGAGCATTTGTGAGGCGACCATTCAAATGCTGCAAGTGGCTGCAGCAGATGGCGTGGATACCGCATTTACCCGGGCGGCGGACATGAAGGCCTGCCCCATCGGGGCCGATTCAGCCTGTTGCAAGCACTGCTTCATGGGTCCTTGCCGCCTGAGCTCCAAAGACCCGTACTCCAAGGTGGGTGTTTGCGGGGCCACGATCGACACCATCGCCGCCCGGAACTTTGCCCGGATGGTGGCGTCGTGGTGGTGCGGCTCACACCGACCACGGCATGAGCATGCTGGATCTCTTCCGGGACGTGGTCAACGGCAAGATCAAAGACTACCAGATCAAGGACGAAGTCAAACTGGTCAACGTGGCCAAAAGCATCGACATCCCGGTGGAAGGCCGTGAGATCATGGACATCGCCAAGGATCTTTACGCCGAGCTGGAACGGACCTACACCCAGGTGGAAGGGGAAATCCCCTTTGCCAAGCGGGTGCCGCCCAAGACCCTGGAGCTGTGGCGCAAACACAACATCGTACCGCGCGGCGCCATGCGCGAGATCATGGAAATCATGCACCGCACCCACATGGGCGTGGACCAGGATTACATGAACATCATCCATCAGTGTTCACGGACGGCCCTTGCCGATGGTTGGGGCGGCTCGATGGTGGCCACCGAGATTTCCGACATCCTGTTCGGCACCCCCACCCCGCACGTGGCCGGGGTCAACATGGGCTTCCTGAAGGAAGACCAGGTCAACATCATTGTTCACGGCCATGAGCCCAACCTGTTCGAATCCATGATCGCCGCCTGCAACGACCCTGGCATGTTGGAAAAGGCCAAGGCCGCCGGGGCGACGGGTGTCAACCTGCTGGGGATGTGCTGTTCCGGTGCGGAAGTGCTGGGCCGTCACGGCGTACCTCATGCCGGCAACTTCATGAGCACCGAAGTGGTGCTGGCCACCGGCGCGGTCGATGCCATGGCGGTGGATGTCCAGTGCATCATGCAGGCCTTGGTAAAGACCTCCGAATGCTACGGGACCAAGTTTTTCACCACCAATCCGCGGGCCCGCATTGAGGGAGCTACCCACATCGAGTTTCATGAACACACCCCGCGCGAGTCTACCGACAAGATCGTGGAAATGGCCATCGAGCGGTTCAAGAACCGGCCGGCGCGGATCATCATTCCGCAGCGCCGCGACATGGGTGTGCACGGTTTCTCCCACGAATACGTCAACTACATGCTGGGCGGACGGTTCCGGGCTTCCTACACGCCGCTCAATGACAACATCATCAATGGCCGGATTCGCGGTGTAGCCGGCGTGGTGGGTTGTACCAACCCGAGGGTGAAACAGGACTACGTGCATGTGGAACTGGTCAAGGAACTGATCAAGAACAACGTCTTGGTGGTTCAGACCGGTTGTTCGCAGATCGCGCTGGCCAAGGCCGGGTTGATGAAACCCGATGCGGCGGTGCTGGCCGGTGAGGGACTGCAGGAAGTGTGCGAAACGGTCGGTATGCCGCCGGTTTTGAGCCTCGGTTCGTGCGTGGACAACAGCCGCATTCTGATTGCCTGCGCGGAAATGGTGAGGATCGGTGGACTCGGTGAGAGCATCGCCGATCTGCCGGTGGCCGGGTGTGCCCCTGAGTACATGAGTGAAAAGGCCATCTGCATCGGCCAGTACTTTGTGGCGTCCGGCGTGTACACGGTGTTCGGGGTAACGTTCCCGACCGTTGAAGGGACCAAGTTCCACAACATGCTGTTTGAAGGCCTGGAAGAACTGGGCTTTGGCAAGTGGGGTTTTGCCACCGATCCGCACGAGATCGCGCAGTTGATGATTAGCCCACATCGACAAGAAGCGGGAAGCGTTGGGTATCATGGGCAAGAAAGAACGCAAGCTGTTCAGCATGGAAGACCGTCGTGTGTCGGGCTAGGACATAACGACCAGGGTTGCCGGCAACGGCAACCTTCTCGAACCACGGGAGCTCACAACGTCGGCTTGCAGCCGATACAGACCAAATTTCGTGACAATGCCCCTTAAGAAAAGGAGTTCACCATGTCCAGGTTAGTCGCTTTTGCTGCGATTCAAGGTGCCTATAACATTGTCCAAAAGGCGGAAGGCAAATTCCAACAGGCCATGGACAAATACGGCCCCAATCAACCCTTGGCTTTCCCCAATACCGCTTACTATCTGCCGATCATCTATTCCATTCTGGGCGTGAAGGTGGAGAAGCTGGCGGATGCGGAACCGGTAATGAAGACCTGTCGTGAGCTGCTGCCGGCTCACTTGAAAACCAAAGGAAACATCCATACCCCTTATCTCGGCGGTGTGTTGGATTCGGGTATGGCCGCTCTGCTGGCTGAAGAAGTGGTCGAAGCCATTCGTTACGTGGATGATCCGGATTTCTACCTGCCGGCTGAAGATCCCGATGAGAATCACATGTGGGTGGGTGCGGCCGATGACACCGTCATGCGTAAGCGCGGCATCGAATTCGTGGACGGCAGCGCGCCGGGGTTTGCCGCCATTGTCGGCGCCGCCCCCAACAAGGAAATCGCCAAGGCGATCGCCGAGGAATACCAGAAGAAGAACCTCTACGTCTTCATGTGCGCCAATCAAGGCGGTACCACCTTCACCCAGCAGTTGATTGATGCCGGAGTGCAGGTGGGCTGGAATACCCGTCTGGTACCGTTCGGCCCGGATATCTCCGCCGCGGTCTTTGCGCTGGGGTTTGCCAACCGCGCCGCTATGGCTTTCGGTGGGGTGGAACCGGGCGATTTCAAGAAGATCCTTCTGTACAACAAGGAACGCGTATTCGCCTTTGTTAACGCCTTCGGCGAAGTCAACGCGGAATGGGCGGCCAATGCCGCCGGTGCCATCAACTGGGGTTTCCCGACCCTGGCTGATACCGACATTCCGGAAATCCTGCCCACCGGTGTTTGTACCTATGAACACGTGGTGGCCAACGTTCCCTATGACAATATGTGCCAAAGGTCCATCGAAGTCCGTGGTTTGAAAGTACAGATCACCGAGATCCCGATTCCGGTGGCCTATGGTCCGGCTTTCGAGGGCGAGCGCGTGCGCAAGGAAGATGTCTACCTTGAATGCGGCGGCGGCAAGACCCCCTGTTTCGAATGGGCGAAGATCGCCGATATGGATGCCGTGGAAGACGGTAAGGTCGAGGTGATTGGTCCGGACCTGAAAGACGTCCAGCCGGGCAGCAGGCTGCCTTTGGGGGTGGTGGTTGAGGTGGCCGGCCGCAAAATGCAGGAAGACTATGAGCCGATCCTGGAACGCCAGATTCACCACCTGGTGAATTACGCTCAGGGCGTGATGCACATCGGGCAGCGCGACATCGCCTGGTACCGCATCGGCAAGCAGGCCGTTGAAAAAGGTTTCACCCTGGAACACATCGGCAAACTTCTCCATGCCAAGTTCCATCAGGATTTTGGTGCGATCTTCGACAAATGCCAGGTGAAGATCTACACCAAACAAGAAGATGTGGAGAAGCTCAAGGCCGAAGCTCAGAGTGCTTACCATGTCCGCGATGCCCGCGTCGAGAACATGACCGACGAAACCATCGAGACCTATTACTCTTGTACGCTGTGTCAGTCCTTCGCACCGACTCATGTGTGCGTGATCAGTCCGGAGCGGACCGGTCTGTGCGGCGCATACAACTGGCTGGACTGCAAGGCTTCCAACGAAATCAATCCCACCGGTCCCAACCAGCCCATCGAGAAGGGCGAAATATTGGACGCCAAGTTCGGCAACTTCAAGGGTGTTAATGATTTTGTCTACAAGGCATCGCGGCAATCCATTTCCAGTTACAACTTCTACAGCATCGTGAATGACCCGATGACCACCTGCGGCTGCTGCGAGTGCATCGCGGCGGTACTGCCGATGGCCAATGGGATTATGACGGTGGGCCGCGACTACACCGGCATGACTCCCGCCGGCATGAAGTTCACCACCCTGGCTGGCACCATCGGTGGTGGCAACGTGACCCCGGGGTTTGTCGGGCACAGCAAGTATAACATCTGCCAGCGCAAATATATCCTCGGCGACGGTGGCCTCAAACGGCTGGTGTGGATGCCCAAGATTCTCAAAGAAGAACTTCGTGAACGCCTGCTCAAGCGTGGCGAGGAACTCGGCATCCCGAACCTCATCGACATGATCGCCACCGAAGAACAAGGGGTGACGGAAGACGAGATCCTGCCCTTCCTGACGGAGGTAGGCCATCCGGCCTTGAGTATGGATTCCATTCTGGGATAACAGCGCAACAGGGAGGGGTGGGCTCCCCTCCCTGTGTCACGCACTTTAATAAGTGATGAGGAGAGAAACAAATGGGCTTAACGGGTATCGCGATCTTTAAGTTGCTTCCCAAGACAAACTGTGGTGACTGTGGGGTACCGACTTGCTTGGCCTTTGCCATGAATCTCGCGGCTAGCAAGGCGGAATTGAGTGCCTGCCCGCACGTATCGGATGCCGCCAAGGAGCTGCTGGCTGCCGATTCGGCTCCACCCATCCGGCCGGTCACCATTGGTGTTGGTGACTACGCGGTGAAGGTCGGTGGGGAAACCGTGATGTTCCGCCACGAAAAGACCTTTATCAATCCGCCGGGGATTGCCGCTGTTGTGGCGACTTCCGAAGACGACGCCTCGGTAAACGGCAAAATCGAGCGGTTCAAAGCCTGCCAGTATGACCGCGTAGGCCTCAATCTGCGCCCGGAGATGTTCGCCATCAAGGACGCTTCGGGTGATGCTGCCAAGTTTACCGCCTTGGCCAAGAAAGTGGTTGACGCCAGCGGTGCCGCGTTGATTCTCATGTCTGATAAGGTGGATGTCCTCAAGGCTGCTGTCGGCGAGCTCAAGGACAAGAAGCCGCTCATCTATGCCGCTACCGCAGCCAATGCCGATGATTTGGGAGCCCTGGCCAAGGGAGCTGATTGTCCTTTGGCGGTCAAGGGTGATGGCAGTCTGGACAGCGTCATTGCGCTTACCGAGAAGCTCACCGGGATGGGCCTTAAGGACCTGGTGATCGATACCGGCAGTCGTGAACTGAAGAAGGCCTTCGAGGAGCAAATTGTTATTCGCCGTGCGGCTCTTCGGGAGCGATTCCGTCCGTTGGGGTTCCCCACCATGATCATGGCCAATGAAATGGGCAAGGATCTCATGGAGGAGTCCATCGTAGCCGGGACGTTTGTTGCCAAGTACGGGGCTATTCTGGTGTTGAGCGACGTCCAGCCGCACAGCGTGTTCCCGTTGTTGCTGGAACGGCTCAATATCTACACCGATCCGCAACGGCCGATGACCGCCGAGCAGGGCATCTATCCCCTCAACAATCCCGATGAAAACTCGCCCGTTCTGGTAACCTGTAACTTCTCGCTGACCTACTTCATCGTTTCCGGTGAAATCGAATCGAGTCGAGTCCCTGCCTGGCTTTGCGTGCAGGACACCGAAGGTCTGTCCGTCATGACCGCCTGGGCAGCCGGCAAGTTCTCTGGGGAGACTGTTGGGACGTTTATCAACAAGTGCGGCATCAAGGATAAGGTGAAGCACAAGAGCGTGGTGATTCCCGGCTACGCGGCAGGCATCAGCGGCGAACTGGAAGAGGAACTCGCTGGTTGGAACGTCGTCGTGGGTCCGCGGGAAGCGAGCCAGATTCCCAAGTTCTTGAAGACCTGGACACCGACCTAAGCGTTTGTACCGTGCTGGTCCGGGAGCGATACCCCGGGCCAGCCTCCAACATGACCAACCCATGGTTGCCGAGATCTCCTGAGGGAGTCTCTCCGCGTCAGCAGCCGTTCCAGCTGAATCACCACCGCGATCTGTCGGAGCAGTCGTCGTTCTGTTGCAAACGCATTCGGATATGTGCTTGAGTGGGTCGATGTGCAGGTGGCGGCGTTTCTTCAAGGCAGAGCCTCGGGAATCACTGTAGTCCCGGGAGGGGGGTCAGGATTGAACAGAGAGCGTCAACGGTGGGCACAATGCGAGGAGGATAGTGTATGTTTAAGTTGATCGGTGAAAATCTCAACATCATGAGCAAGACCTATGGCAAGGCGTTGAAGGAACGTGACGCCAAGACCCTACAGAAACTGGCCATCCAGCAGGCGGAACTGGGGATGGACTACGTCGATCTGAACATCGGGCCGGCAGGAAAAATTGGCGAGGAGTTGATGACCTGGCTGGTGCCGGTGATCCACGAAGTGGTGGATCTGCCTCTGGCGCTGGATACCTCCAATGTCAAGGCCATTGCCGCGGGATTGAAGGCACATAAGAAGGGTCGCGCCTTGATCAACTCCATTATGGTTCGACCGGAACGCATGGACGCTTTGCTGCCCTTGGCCGCCGAATACGATGCTGAATTTGTGGGTTTGCTGTGGGGGCCGGAAGGCATGCCGCGCGATGAAAATGAGCGCGGGGCGTTGTGCGCCGAGCTGCTTTACAAGGCCAGTGAACACGGCATTCTGCCGGAGAGGATGCTCATTGACCCGATCCAGACGCCGGTGAATGTGCAACAGGGCCAGATCATGAGCGTCCTGTCGTTCATGGAGATGCTGGGTGATCTCGCCCCCGGTGCCAGCAGCACCATCGGCTTGTCCAACGTATCCAATGGGCCGCCGGAACATCTCCGCCCGATCCTGAACCAGGTGATGGTCATTCTGCATATGCGCGTGGGAATGCAGTCCTCTATCGTTGACTGTTTCGATACTAAGCTGAGGGACATCACTCGCGGTAAGCATCCCAACATCGTTGAACTGGTCCACAAGGTGCAAGATGGCGCGGCCATCGATATGAGCAAGCTTTCCAAGGAAGAAGTGGATTATGTAAAGACCGCCAAGGTCATCCTGGGTCATAGTCTGTACTCGGATTCCTGGCTGGAAGTGTAATAGTAGTCGATCTTCAGAACCATAGCCCCACCCCACCTTGTATGGGGTGGGGTTTTTTCTTCAAAGCGGTTGGAAAAGATGATATGAAAAATGGTGCTACATCAAATCGATTCCACCAATTGACTTCATACCGATCCATCCGCAGCCATGGCGCGATTGAGTCGTGTCCGAGCAGCTAAGTTTGGCTTATTGCAACGGGGACAGGGTTTTTGGAGCGAAGCTTTTTCTCCAAGACTTTGTGGGACAATAGGATCAATTGCTCCAGCATCTCAGATTCATAGAACCCAAATTGTCTTTGTGCAATTTTTGCATGAGTAGTGTCGGTCTATGGGGAAGTGCCGATCGCATCGGACTGGCTTAACTAGAACTGCCAGGCTGGCAAATGGTGAAGGCTCTTTTGAGGCGAGTGTCCATTCAAAGACGAAAGATGCATAGCCGGACGGGAGGATGATTATGGCGGATAAGTTTGTTTACTTTTTCGGAGGAGGGAAAGCCGACGGGAATGCGACAATGAAGTATCTGCTGGGAGGCAAAGGGGCCAACCTGGCGGAGATGGTCAACTTGCAGATTCCCGTGCCTCCTGGTTTCACTATCTCCACGGACATCTGTACCTATTTCTATGTCCATGGAGAAACCTATCCGCCTGAACTCAAGAAAGAAGTGGAGGAATCTCTCCAGCGTGTGGAACAATTGGTCGGAGCCAGATTTGGTGATGCCGACAATCCCCTTCTGGTTTCGGTGCGCTCGGGCGCTGCCAGCAGCATGCCGGGAATGATGGACACCATCCTCAACCTGGGGCTCAACGATGACACCATTCAGGGGGTGATCAAGCAAACCCAGGACGAGCGCTTTGCTTACGACTGCTACCGCCGTTTTGTTTCCATGTATGGCGACGTGGTGCTTGGGCTCAAGCCTGAATCCAAGGATGACCTGGATCCCTTTGAAGAAGTTCTCGATGAACTCAAGGAGGAACGCGGGGTAGAATTCGACAACCAGTTGTCGGCAGCCGATCTGAAGCTCCTGGTCCAGCGTTACAAAGATCTCATCCTGACTCGACAAAACATCGTCTTTCCAGAAGAACCCATGAAACAGTTGTGGGGCGCCATCGGTGCCGTCTTTCGTTCGTGGAACAATCCGCGAGCCATTGCATACCGTCAGCTGAACAACATCCCTGCCGACATGGGAACTGCGGTCAATGTCCAAGCCATGGTTTTCGGCAACATGGGAGATGACTGTGGTACTGGTGTTGCCTTTACCCGCAATCCGGCAACCGGTGATAATGTCTTCTTTGGTGAGTATCTCATCAATGCCCAGGGTGAGGACGTGGTGGCCGGTACCCGCACGCCGCAACCCATCAACAAACTGCAAAAGAGCGACCCCAACAGTCTCTCGCTCGAAGAGACCATGCCGGACATCTATGAGGAATTGGAGCGGATCCGGAAGATTCTCGGTCGGCATTACCGCGATATGCAGGATATCGAATTTACCATCCAGAAGGGCAAGCTCTGGATGCTCCAGACCCGGGCCGGCAAGCGCACTGGTTTTGCTTCTTTCAAAATCGCCGTGGATATGGTGCGTGAAGGTATTCTCACCAAAGAAGAAGCTCTGATGCGTGTGCATCCTGACCAGCTCAACCAGCTCTTGCGACCGACTTTTGATCCCCAAGCCAAGGCCGAGGCGATCAAGAACAAGAACATTCTCACCAAGGGGCTGAACGCCGGTCCGGGGGCAGCATCCGGGACGGGTGGTGTTCAATGCTCCGGACGCGGAGGAATGGGCGGCGCGCGGTGAAACCATCATTCTGGTGCGGGTGGAAACCTCGCCGGAAGACATTCGCGGAATGAATGCCTCCCAAGGGATTCTCACCGCCCGAGGCGGAATGACATCTCATGCGGCCTTGGTTGGACGGCAAATGGGGAAGGTTTGCATCGTCGGCTGCAACGCCCTGGATATCAACTACAAAAAACGGCAAATGAAAGTGGGCGATCGTATTATCCAAGAAGGAGACTGGGTTTCTCTGGATGGGACCTCCGGAGAGGTCTTCCTCGGGCAGATGCCCACGCAACCACCGCAGATTTTGCGAGTGCTGGTGGAGAAGACCCTGGCGCCGGAAGCATCACAGATCTACCAGGATTATGCCGCTCTCATGAGTTGGGCGGATGAATTCCGCCGATTGGGCATCCGCACCAACGCCGACCAGCCCGATCAGGCGGCCCTTGCCATTGCTTTTGGAGCCGAAGGGATTGGGCTTACCCGTACCGAACATATGTTTTTCCAAGGAAACCGTATCGATGCGGTTCGCGAGATGATCCTGGCGGAAGATCGCGTCGGCAGGGAGAAGGCTTTGCTGACCCTCCTCCCCATGCAGAAGGAGGATTTCAAGGGGATCTTTCGGGTGATGCACGGTATGCCGGTGACCATTCGCACCTCTGGACCCGCCGCTTCACGAATTCCTTCCCTATGAAGAAAAGGATTTGCAGAAACTCGCCGGCAAGATGGGTATTAGCTACGAACGGCTGACCAGCAAAGTGAACGCGCTCCATGAATCGAACCCGATGCTTGGCCACCGGGGATGCCGCCTTGGGGTGGTCTATCCCGAAATCACGGCGATGCAGGCCCAGGCCATCATGGAAGCCGCCTGTGAAGTGGCCAAGGAAGGCATTGAGGTCATACCCGAAATCATGATTCCTCTGGTCGGCCATGTGGCTGAGTTCAAGCACCAGCATCAGGTGGTAGAACAAGTTGTCCAGAAGGTCCTGAGTCAATACAAAGCGAAGGTGAAATATAGTGTTGGGACTATGATTGAAGTACCGCGCGGGTGTGTAACGGCTGATGAAATCGCTCAGGAAGCTGAGTTTTTCTCTTTTGGCACCAACGACTTAACCCAAACGGTATATGGGATCAGCCGCGACGATGCGGCCAAATTCCTGATGGCCTATCTGGACAATGGCATCTGGGAATTTGATCCGTTTGACCGGATAGACCAGGTTGGCGTCGGTCCGCTGATGCAGATGGGCGTGGATAAAGGCCGTGCCACCCGACCGGATCTCAAGATCGGTATCTGCGGCGAACACGGCGGCGAACCCACCTCGGTGGAGTTTTGCCATCGGATTGGACTCGATTACGTGAGTTGCTCCCCTTACCGTGTTCCCATAGCCCGGCTTGCCGCGGCTCAAGCGGCTATACGGGAGAAGAAAAAGGGGTAGTATGCCTTGCCGCTGGCCATGGGATCAATTCCTGTGGCCGGCGAATCGCCTAAAAGCACTTGGTGCCAAGCGCTGCGGTGCCGGCCTTTTGAGCATTAGTGCTGAGCTATCGAGCATTGATCTTGGGGGGCAATGCTCCCGTTGCCCCAGCCTGGCCCTGAACCCCCGGGGTTGTCCCCTCGATCTCACTTTTTCCGGCCCCATGTACGACTGCATAGGATTTGCCCATGGAACGTCCATTCCGGCTGCGCCGTTCAATCCTATCCGTCCCAGCCAATCGCGATCGCCTGGTGCGGAAGGCCTTCACCTTGCCCACCGATGTCGTCATGCTGGATCTCGAAGACAGTGTCCCCATCTCTGAAAAGGATACAGCACGGCAGCAGGTGGTTCGTATCTTTCAGGAAGCCGATTTCGGGAGGAGGGTGCGAGCCTACCGGATCAACGCCATGGATACCCAGTGGGCCTACCGGGATGTGATCGAAGTGATGGAAGCCGTCGGCGACCGGGTAGATGTCCTGGTTGTCCCCAAGGTCAATGACGCCAGCCAAATCAAGGCCATCGATTATCTCCTGCGGCAGATCGAGCTGCGTATGGGGTGGAACAGCGCTGTTGGTTTGGAAGCTTCCATCGAGACGGCATCTGGTATGCTCCAGGTAGATGCAATCGCCTTCAGTTCACCGCGACTCGAAGCGCTGGTGTTCGGCATTGCCGACTACGCCGCCTCGCTCTCCATGCCCGCTGGAGATGTGAGCGGCCATGGTGACGGCGAGGACTTCTACCCGGGCAACCGCTGGCATTTCCCCTTGAGCAGGATGGTTTTGGCTGCCAAGGCGGCGGGTCTGGCCGCCATTGATGCCCCCTACGGGGACTACCGGGACCCCGCGGGGCTCAAGCGTTCCTGCCTACTCAGCGCCGCCTTGGGTTATGACGGCAAATGGGCCATCCATCCCGATCAGTTAGCGGTCATCAACGACACCTATGCACCATCCCCGGAGGATGTGGAACGTGCCCGGCTGGTTCTGGAAGCCTACGAACAGGCCCAGCAACAGGGAGTCGGTTCGGTGGCGGTGGACGGCAAGATGGTGGATGCCGCCTCCATCCGGATTGCCAAGATGATATGCGCCCATTGGGACAGAATTTCAGATGAAGCAGTTCACTCGGGTAGTTGGAAAAATGAATCCCAGCCGGAATGATCGTCCCACCAGATCCCAAGGTTCCAAGCGTTCCAAAAGCAAGACCCTGCATCAGCACCACGAACTGCAGATCCTGTTTGATATTTCTTCCGCCGTGCATTCCTCTCCTCGCCTGGAAGATGTGCTGCAGCTTGCACTCATGGCCATCCTTCGGACCCTGCAGTTCAAGATGGGCGCTATCTATCTGGTCACGGATACCGTAGGATCGCGATGGTTCCTGAGCCTGGCCGCCAATCATGGTTTTTCGACGGAATTGGTCAACAGCATTCAGATGCTCACCATGGCCAGTCGCCAGATGGAGAGATTCCGTCACCAGGCAGGTGTCACCTGGTTCCATCCTAAAAGACTGGTGTTCGATCACCTGAGACGACGGATGGAGGAAGAAAACATCAATGAGATCATTTGTATCCCGTTGATGGCACAAAGGAATGTCTTAGGTCTGCTCTATGTGACCAACGATGGACAGGTGCAGATCCGACCCGACCGAAGCGCGTTCCTCACCACCATCGGTCAGCAGATCGGGGTGGCCATCGAGAACGCTCAGCTCTTCGAATCCGCGCAGCGTGCGAAAACGGAGCTCGAGATCAGCTTTGACGCCATCCAGCATGCCATCTTCATTATCGACAATCGTTGGCGTATCCTGCGAGTGAATCAAAACAGCAAGGTGGTCTACGGGGCTGCGGGCGACTTGATCGGACGGGTGTACCCCGAGGTGCTCTACGCCCAGCCGCAGCCCGTGCCATCTTGCCCGGTGCAGGAGTGTTTGCAGGAGGCTCGGCCGGTTCAGCGGGAGGGCCCCCATCATCGTTGGAGCGGAGTCTATAGCTATCACGCCTTTCCGGTCATGAATCGTCTGGGTCAGTTGGAACGGGTGGTTTACTACGAGAAAGATGTTACCGAGGCTCGCAAACTGGACCAGCGTCTGCAGCAGACCGAGAGGCTCAAAGCCCTGGGCACTCTTGCTGCCGGTATTGCTCACGAGATCCGCAACCCTCTGGCCACGATCAATTTCAATGCCCAACTGCTGCATCGGGAGCTTGCGTTGAGTTCAGCCCAGAACCAGATGTTCTCGGATGTGCTCATTGAAGTCAAGAAGATCGACCGCATTGTGCAGCAGGTGCTGAGTTTTGCGCGACCTCGTCAACCGCAATTCCTGCCCAACCAACTCAACGACGTGGTGCGGTATTGCCATGATCTAGCCAAGGTGCATATGCGGAAAGCGAGTATTGAGGTGGTGTTGGATCTCGATGAGGAACTCCCGGCATTCATCATGGATTTTAACCAGATCAGCCAGGTAATTATGAACCTCATCATCAACGCCATCGATGCCATGGGCGATGGCGGCCGGCTGACCCTCAAGTCCCGACTCAAGAGGGATCCGGCCGCGGTGGTTCTGACAGTGTCAGACACCGGTCCGGGCATACTGCCGGCCGATGTGAGCCGAATTTTTGATCCCTTCTTCACGCGCAAACCCGACGGCACCGGCCTGGGGCTCAGCATTTCGCGCCAGATATTGGACAAGCACGGTGCCTTCATTGAGCTCAACAGCACTCCCGGCATCGGTTGTAGCTTCCAGGTGACTTTCCCGCTTCGGGGCAATACTGACGCAGATCAGGAGCGAGAACCATGGAGACATGAAGGAACATTAAGCAACGAAGCAACTGGGCAGGAAGAATGAACAGTCCGGATTGGCCACGGGTTAAGAGGGGGCCTGTTTGCCCCACCACTCGTGTGGACATCCTGAGCGGGTTTGGTAGCGCCAGCCGGCAAAGCCGCCTGAAATGCTGATAAACATGGAAAGGAAAAGCAACCGGCTATGCTTTGCCGTAGCCGGTGAGGTATTCGAAAGTCTTCAGGTCCAGGGCTTCAATGATGGCCTTGAGCAGCGCCACGGTGGCTTCGAAATCATCCAGATGGAGCAGGCCCACTGGTGAGTGGATGTAACGGACCGGTGTAGACAGCACCAGGGTGGGGATGCCCCCATGGGCAACATGAATGGGGCGAGCGTCCGTGGACCCGCTCTGGCGTACGGCCAGTTGATGAGGGATGCGGTTCCCTACTGCCAGGTCCCGAGCCCATTGCCATAGCTTTCGATTGACGATGGTGGTGGCGTCATACAATCGGATCTGGCAACCTCGACCCAGGGCCCCCTGGGGTTCATCCTTGGCGAGGCCGGGCAGATCATCGGCGGGTGCCCCCTCCAAAACAATGGCCAGGTCCGGTCTGGCCACCTCGACTGCGGTGGTGGCACCGCGTGCTCCCACTTCTTCCTGAACCGTTCCGGCGGCAATGACGGTAGCGGTGTGCTGAACATTGACAAGATGCTGCATGGCCAGCACCATGGCGGCGCAGCCGACGCGATCGTCCCAGGCTTTGTTGGCCACCACCTTCAAGCCGAAGATTTCGAACTGGGGTGCCGGAGTCACCAAGTCTCCAAGCATCACACCCGCTTCCTGGGCTTCCAGGCGCGAAGAAACCCCCACATCGGCCAGAATTTCATCGGTCTTACTCGGGCTGTTGCCGTCCTTTTTGAAGTGAGGCGGGATGGCCGGGATTACTCCGGGAAGATCGCCATTGGCTGTGTGAATAACCAAGCGGGTGGCGGCCAGGGCCTCGCTGTTCCAGGATCCTAACTGTTGTAAGCGCAACCATCCCTTATCGGTGATGCTTTGGACCATAAAACCGATTTCGTCCATATGGGCACAAAGCAACAGGCGTGGTCTCTCCAGCCGTCCCGGTTTCTCGGCCAGCAAAGATCCGAGGCCGTCGTAGCGGATGTCACAGAAATCCTCCAATTGGCCTTGGAGCAAACGGGCAACTTGTTGCTCGCCGCCGGGCGGACCCGGGCAGGACGACAATTCCATCAGCAAAGATAGATGGGCGCGTGACATGGGTGAAGGGACCTTTCTGCATGCGGGTAAGTGACAACTGGTGCTTGAGTCGGCATATGGGCTGTTTCTGCCCACTCGCCTATGACGAAGAACATGAAGTCATCCGGCTGGGCGGTGAGGCACGCAGGAGCTTATGACCAAGGGAAATGGTCACAGCTCTCACGCGGCCTAGCCGAAAACGGCATTCTCCCGGTCATGGTTTGATGGGAATCTTATGGGTCTTTTTCTCCGCTTTCGGTACTTCGACGGTCAAAACGCCGGCCGCATAGCGAGCAGAGATCTCATCCCGGTTTGCGTTGACAGGCAGGCGGACGCTGCGCGAAAAAGACTGATAGACCTTTTCCCGGTGAGCGAGTTCGCCTTCGTCACAAGTCACGCTCTGCTCCTTTTGTACCTTGATGGTGATAGTGTCTTCGGTGAGCGTTACCTCGATGTCTTCGGATGCCAGGTCGGGGGCTTGAAGCGTCACCAGGAGTCGATTGTCATCTTCATCAATCTGCCAGTCGGCTGGGGTCATGAATCCGGATTCCAGGCACGAATTGGAGAGGCGGTGGAAGAAGTGATCAAAGAAATCTTCCATTTGTCCTCTTAGGGATGCAATTTCATTTTTCTTCCAGGAAATCACGTTGGGCATTGCTGGAACTCCTTATTTCTTCTTGCCTTTGCGTGGTGCTCCCGCTTCTTTTTCATCATCCTCGGCAAATTTCTTCAAACCCGCTGCCAGTTCGCCAAGCTTGGCATGCACCAGATAATGAACCGTATCTTTGGGGTAGTTTCCGCCGGCATCCGGTTCGCCGGCAGGGACTCCGGTGAGAATCTCAATGCCCCGGTCAATGGTTGTCACCGGGTAGACATGGAATTTCTTCTTGGCCACGGCCTCGACAACGTCCTTTCGGAGCATCAGGTCCTTGACGTTGCTTTCGGGAATGAGGACCCCCTGCTTCCCGGTTAGCCCCTTGGCTTTGCAACAGTCGAAAAACCCCTCGATCTTCTGGTTGACGCCACCAATTGCCTGGACTTCGCCCTTCTGATTCACTGATCCGGTGACCGCAAGATCTTGCCGCAAGGGCAGACCCGAAAGACTGGAGAGGATGGCGTAGATCTCGGTGGAAGAAGCACTGTCGCCGTCGACTCCCGAATAGGACTGTTCAAAGGCGATGCTGCTGGTCATGGTGAGCGGCTTCTGTTGAGCGTACTTGCGCCGCAGATAACCACTCAGGATGAGCACCCCTTTGTTGTGGGTGCTGCCGGAAAGATCGGCTTCGCGCTCGATGTTGATGACGCCCGCACGGCCCATGGAAGTGGCGGCGGTGATCCGGGTGGGCTTGCCGAAGCTGTAATCACCCAACATGTAGACGGACAAGCCGTTCACCTGGCCCACCACTGCACCGTCGGTGTCGATGAGCAGCGATCCGCGGTCAATCATTTCCTGGATCTGTTCCTCAATCAGATTGGAACGATAGATCCGCGCTTGAAGCGCCTGGTCCACGTGTTTGGCATTGATGCTGGCTTGGCCCGCCAGTCCGGCCCAATAGTCGGCTTCCTGGAGGATCTCGCTGAGACCCATCAGATCCGCGGAGATCTTTTCCTGGCGCCCGGACCTGCGCACGGCTTCCTCCACGAGCGCCGCCACCCCGGTGCGATCGAAGGGGCGAAGCTTTTCTTCGTCACACTTAAGTTTCATGTAACGGGCTATCTGCAGGACGCTGGCATCATTCTTCTTCATGGAACCAGCAAAATCAGCGCGGACTTTGAAAATTTTGCCGAAGTCCTCCTCATGGATCTGCATAAGATAATAGAGCCTCGGTTCCGACACGACCACCACCTTGATGTCCAGCTCAATGGGTTCCGGCTTTAGTCCGGTGGTTGTGAAGAGATAGTACGGGTCGAAGGTTTCGATCTCCATGCGGTCGGTCATCAAGGCTCGTTTGAGCCCCTGCCAAACACCTGGTTCCATTAGGGCGTCGCGCAGGTTGAGCACCAGGAAGCCGCCGTTGGCCTTCACCAGAGAACCCACGTGGATGCGGCTGAAATCCGTGGTCCACATGCCGGAGCGGTCCACGGCTCGGTCGATGCTGCCGAAGAGGTTCTTGTAGTTGGGGTTGTGTTCCACCACGATGGGTTGGCTGTGGTTTTCCGAATTGTCCACCAGCAGGTTGACCTGGTAGGGCTGAAATGGGTTGCCCTGCATGCTCCAGGGTGCACCGACAAGGGGTTGCGACTGCGGACCGGCTCGAAAAACGGCGAGATTGTCCGCCATGTCGTTTACCATTTCATCCAGGTAAGCGTGCGCCTTGGGCAGGTTGTATTTCTTCTTGAGTGCCTCGACGGGTCGGGCTACACTCTTCAGGAAAATCAGGCGGTCGATGTCCTCAAGCTTTTTCTGTACCTCTCGCTGCATATCGCGAATCTCAAGGAAGATCCGGTCCACCTGTTCGGTCAACTGGCGATGCATGCCCCTGATGGCGTCAAATTTTTCCTTGGGGTATTCGCCACGTTCCACCAGCATCTCGAGGCGATCCATGGGAGTGGGTTGTTCATTGACGATGGGCATCACCACGGGCCGGGTAACCTCACCCATCTGCATCTGCACGATGGCAAAACCCTCTTTCTTGACGCGGCCATCCAATTCCTTGAAGAAGTTCTTGCCCTTTTCATCGTACTTCTCCAAGATCTCTCGCTTCATGCTAATATAATCTTCACTCTCGAAAAGAAGCGGGACGTCTTTTTTGAGGGTATCGACAAGATGTTCGACGTCTTTTTTAAAGTGTTGTCCCAATCCGGCTTCCAGCCTAATCAGTCTGGGGTTCTCGGGGTTCTTGAAATTGTAAACATAGCAGAGGTCATGGGGGACAAAGTCTTTGCGGGCCATCTCTTCCAGGATTTTGAGGACCGCGGTCATGCGTCCGGTTCCCGTGGGGCCGGTGACGAATACATGGTACCCCATCTTGCGCACGCCCAGGCCGAAGCGGAAGGCTTCCAAGGCGCGGTCCTGCCCGATGATCTCCTTCAAGGGTTCCAGTTCGTCGGTCGTTTTGAAGGGGAGGGACTTCGGGTCCAGGGTCCATCGCAACTGATGTGTCGGAACTTCTGGGAATGGCCGGGCCTTCTTGGGCATGGTCGACATAACTCCTTTCTTGGAAACAGTCCGTAGCGATCGAGTGGGGCTATCGCACAGCTACCCTGCGCCGATCCAACCGCGGTCTCAACCTGAGCGCCCGCGGATGCAGCGCTCAGCGCACAAGGATTGGGTTCCTGCATTGCCAGCAGGAGCTGAACCAACTGGAAGGATTTCTCATGTTTGCCATTTGTCAACCTATGATAGCGGTTATGGATAGGTGAATCAACGACTAACGATGGTGCCCTTGAGACTGGATTAGCCTGGGCGTTTGGATTACGAGCTGGAGACGGTGAGTGCGCAACAAACAAAAAATTCTTATAGTCGATGACGAAACACCTTTTCGTAATGCTCTGCGACGCATTCTGGAAAAGGATCATCTGATACTGGAAGCAGATTCAGGCGACGCGGGATTGCAGGTTGCCATACAGGAAGAGCCGGATCTGATCCTGCTGGACATCGGGCTTCCCGATGCGAGTGGTCTGGATGTGCTGCCGCGTCTCAAAGAGCTGCGTCCGTCCCCCACCGTGGTGATGATTACCGCCTATGAACAGGTGAAAGAGGTGGTCATGGCCATGAAGCGGGGAGCGTTTGACTACCTGGTGAAGCCGGTAGATCTGGATGAGTTTGAGCTGACCATTCAGAGTGCTCTGGAGCACGCAGGTCTTAAGAATGAAGTGGACCGGCTTCGGCTTGAGATCCAGCGACTCCATCAGGTGGGTCGGCTCGTGGGCAAGCATCCTTCCTTTCTGGATGCCCAGATGTTGGCCGTCAAGAGCGCTCAGAGCGCCGATGCCGGGGTTCTGCTCCAGGGGGAAAGCGGGGTGGGCAAGGAATTGTTTGCCCGTTTGATCCATGCGGAAAGTCCCCGAGCGGCTTATCCCTTCGTGGCTCTGAACTGTGCCGCCTTTAGCGCGGAAATCATCGAAAGCGAGTTGTTTGGCTACGAGAAAGGCGCCTTTACCGGGGCGCGGGCCGATGGCAAGCGCGGTCTGCTGGAGACGGCCGACGGCGGCACGCTGTTGCTGGATGAAATTGCCGATTTGCATCCGGAGATCCAGGCGAAGCTGCTGCGGGTCTTGGAAGAAAAGGAATTCTTTCCGCTTGGGGGAACGCGTAAGCGCACAGTTGACCTTCGAATCATCGCAGCGTGCAATCTGGATCTCTGGGAAGCCACTGAGAATGGCCGATTTCGCAAGGATCTGTACTTTCGCCTGGCGACCATCCGCATCGACCTGCCACCTCTGCGACAACGTCAAGAGGACCTTATACCACTGGTGCAGTACTTCATGGACCATTTCAACGACAAGTACGGCAAGCGCTTTCGCACCATCAGCAGTGATGCCGAAAAGATTCTCCTGGCTCATGCCTGGCCAGGCAATGTTCGAGAGCTGCGCAACACCATCGAGCGTATCGTCTTGCTGGAAAACGAAGAAACCATCCTGGGGCACCACCTCCTCTTCCTGCAAAGCACGGCATCCGACAGCAAGTCGGCGGATCAACAAGGACTGCTGGAGCTTCCCGATGAAGGCATCGCCCTGGAGGAAATCGAGAAACAAGTCATTTTGAAGGCCTACGAGAAATGCGGCCGAAACAAATCGCGCACCGCCCGCTTCCTACATATCCCCCGGCATGTTCTGCTCTATCGTCTGAAGAAAATGGGTCTGCATTCATAGAGAATATTCCACGATTAGACTTCTTCTGGATAATATTCTCCATATTATTCATATCTATCTGATAATAATTGATTTATAGTTTTTGCGGAAGCCCTTCTCCTCTGTCCGTATGAGGAATATTCTACACTTGCTTTGGAGGCTGATGGCAACAACCTGCCTGCTGCGGCCAGGGATCGCGGCGGCAGCCATTGGCCACCACGGCTGGCCGTCACTAGGGCGTTTCCCGCGTCACGGTCAATGCGACCAACCTGTCCAAATCGTTGGAATCTGTCCACTGTTTTGCATCGCCGTTACCCGTAGGAACCACACCGGCCGGTTCCTCCATGGCAGCGTCGGCCAGTGGCTATTGCCGGCGTCTAAGGGAGTGCGCATGAGGTCGGGTGGTGCCGATGGCTTTAAAGGGAGACGTTGTGCAATGGTTGTCGAGCGGTCTCGCGGAACGAAACAGACTCAGCATTTGCAGGTAGATGGGAGTAAGGCTCAAGGCATGGTATGATGTTTGCATTCATGCGAATGCGAAGTTGTTGCGCCTGTGCATGTGCGAGCGGAAGCGGGAGCGGAGTGTGAAAGAAGAGCGGCTGTTGCTTGTTCAAGATGAAGCTCCATTGAGGCGTTCTTTGGAAACCTTTTTGAGGCGTGGCGGGTATGCCTTCGATAGCTGCGGTACCTCGCGGGAAGCTCTGGCGTGGGTTGGTCACCACTCCTATGGGGTGGTGATTGTGGACTATCATCTCAGTGATGGTGACGGTGCGGCGCTTATCGAAAGGTTGCGGGCAGTGCAGCCCTATCTCCAAGCAATTGTGCTTTCTCCTTATGACTTTCAAGCGATCGCGGAAGATTTGCGAACTGTGGATGTTCATGCATTCCTGAAGAAACCGTTCGATCCAATTGATCTGGAAACTGCTCTGCGTTCGGCGTGTGCGCGAAATCGGTCGTTGTTTGCGGCGAATCCAGCCTGCGAATTGGCTACGGTTCACTGACAACCAGAGACGTACCTGCCCAGAACCATGGAGGGGGGCTCTCCTTAAAAGTAATATGGAGGGCTGTGGTAAAACGATTGTGTTGGCGAGATCTCTTGAGAGCGAATTGAAGTTCAAGCTGATGTTCAATGTGATTCGAGTTCATGTGAGGATTCCAGCGAAAGTTCAAATATCCAGTTCTTGTGCGTGTGAAAGCGAATACGGTGGCTGTTGATTGTTCCTGTGCGATTTCAAATTCCCGTTGCGATTTCCCGTTGAAGCGAAAATAGAAGTGCTGCATGATGTGAGCGTTGGATTATGCTTATGAATGTGCCTGTGATGAGTGGATGTTGATGCGACGGATCGTGTGATTGCTGCTGCGGAAAAGCGAGAGACCCTCCCCCGTAAAAGGCTGTAAGGTAACCCCTTATGGCCTTTTACTTTTTCAGGAGCCGCTAGCGGTAGTCTTCTTGTGGCGCAGTCCCAAGAAAGGTCAACTAGTGCATGGCGGCAGAAGTTATCAGTCGTGAAAGGCAGGACAAGGCAGGACAAGGCAGGAGGAGGGGGGGTGAGATAGCCTCTTAAGTGCTTGTTTCTCCTAAAAGCAAATGGCTGACCGTTGAATGGTTAAGCCAAATTCTGTGACATCGGCGCCGTTGTGTCGGCGGCGAAATGCCTTCGAAACCTCTGCTCTAAACTCCCATACCCTAAGGCTCAACCAAACACGGAAGCGCGGCACACTCCCTTGATCGTTGCCTGAATAGCCGTTTTGAATAGCCGGTTTTACCTGGAAATGCAAGATCTCCGCGGCATCAGCCGTAATGAGATTGAATGGCTCAGTTCGAAAAATGGCGTTGTATTTCCGTTCTTCATCTTTCATAATGCTGGCCGCTCTCCGCGTTCATTTGGGGGTAACCAGGGACCTGCCCCATTTCTTGGAGTTTTTCTGAGAATACCTCCTAATGGCCCCTTGGCATGTTCAGGCATCGGGTTGGGGTTTGTGCAAAGCGGCTTTGGGGAGCGCCTGCGGAAAGGCAGCCATGAACCGAGCGTCAATGCCATTGTATCGGCAACATTTACGAGTCCTTCGTGGTCGGCTGTTCGCCGTCCTACCCCAACGCCACTGGTTGATGCGGCGGGCCATTCTGGCGGCAGCTCTGGTTGCCATGGTCATGTGGCCTATGGCATGCCGCGAACAGCGGGCCAACCAGCCGCGTTCCGCTGTGATGGCTGCCGAAACCATCGAAAACAAAGGTTCCGACACGCTGGTTAATCTAGCTCTGGCCTGGGCAGAGCAATATATGCATGAGCATCCTGAGGTCCGCATTTCCGTGACGGGTGGCGGATCAGGCACGGGGATTGCCGCTCTGATCAACGGTACGGTTCATCTCGCCAATGCTTCGCGGGAAATGAAAGGCGAGGAGATCAAGGCGGCCAAGGCCAACGGGATCGACCCCGTGGAAATGGTGGTGGCCCGCGATGCCATCGCGGTGGTGGTCAATCCGGTAAACTCCGTGAATGGCCTGACCATGCAGCAGATTTCCGACATCTACACCGGCAAGATCACCAACTGGCGCCAAGTGGGGGGCGTGGACCGGCCCATTGTGCTGCTGTCACGAGAGTGTAATTCGGGGACCTATGTCTATCTCCTGGAAAACGTCATCCGTATGGGGGACCCCAAGAGCAAGCTGCTCTTCTCGCCGGAGACTCTGCTAATGCCTTCTTCGGAAGGAATCAGTACGGAGATCCGGCAGAACCCAAATGCCATCGGCTATGACGGGCTCGGCTACGTGACCCCTGATCAGAAAGTGCTGGCAGTAGCGCGTGATGCAGACAGCCCCTATGTGCTGCCCTCCGTTGCTACGGTCAACGACAAATCGTACCCAATATCGCGACCGCTCTACATGTATATCGCCGGTGAACCCAGCGGGCAGGTCAAGGTTTACTTGGACTGGGTGCTGGGAGCAGGCCAGTCGATAGTTGCCAAATTGGGCTTTGTGCCCTTGCACTGAGAGTTCGGTCATGCTGAATCAGCAGGGTGAAGCGCCCCGAGCGGCTTGGCGAGAGTTCACCATTGAAGCCATCATCCGCGTGTTGGGATTTTCCACCATCGGATTTGTGCTGCTGATTTTCCTCTTCCTCCTCCGGGAAGGGGTCCCCATCTTCTTCGAAGTGCCCCTTGGCAACCTCTTTGGCACGCGCTGGTACCCCATTTTCGACCTGTTCGGGACCTTGCCCCTGACTGCTGGGATCGGTCCTGGTCACGGTGGTCTCGATCCTGATCGCCCTTCCCCTCGGGGTTGCCACCGCGGTCTTTGTGCGGGAAGTGGCGCCGAACTGGGCTCGAGAAGTACTCAAACCGATGATCGAGGTGTTGGCCGGGATCCCGTCGGTGGTATTGGGTTTCTTTGGCATGCATGTGATTGCGCCGCTGATCCGCGAGCATCTGGGCGCGCCTACCGGCCTCACGGTATTTACCGGTGCGCTGATCCTGGCCTATATGGCGCTGCCCACCATCATCAGTGTTGCCGAAGACGCCCTGGACGCTGTCCCCAAGAGCTACCGGGACGCCGGGCTGGCCATGGGGGCAACTCAATGGCAGACCATCTGGCGTGTGGTGGTGCCGGCGGCCCGTTCCGGGATCGCCACGGCGGTGATGTTGGGCATGGGGCGGGCCATCGGCGAGACCATGGCGGTGATGATGGTAACCGGCAATGCGGCCCGCATGCCTCTGAGCCTGGATTCGCTGTTCAAGCCGGCGCGCACCATGACGGCCACCATCGCCGCGGAAATGGGCGAGGTCGCCCAAGGCAGCACCCATTACCATGCCCTGTTTGGCATCGGGATCATCCTGTTTCTTTTGACTTTTCTCATCAACCTGGTAGCTGCATCCACCATTTTCAAGAAGAGGCGTCGCGGAGGCCTGCGCTGATGAGTCGCTACTGGGTGCAACGACTTGGTTTTGCCTTTCTCGCTCTGATCGCCCTGGCGGTGGTGCTGCCCATCCTGGTGGTGATCGGCATCATCGTGAAAGAGGGGATTAGCGCCATTTCCTGGGAATTCATCAGCGCCATGCCCTTCGACGGGATGAAACATGGGGGTATTTTCCCGGCCATCGTCGGGACTCTGCTGCTCACCCTGGGGACCGCCCTGGTAGCCATTCCCATCGGGGTGGGAGGGACTATCTATCTGGCGGAATACGCGCGGGATACCTGGGTAACCCGGTGCATTCGGCTCGCCATCGTCAATCTGGCGGGGATTCCATCCATTGTCTACGGGCTGTTTGGATTGGGGATGTTTGTCCTATTCTTGAAGATGGGGACGTCCATCCTGGCTGGGGCCTTGACACTGGCCATCATGACGCTGCCGGTGATCATCAGTACCGCCGAGGAGGCTTTGCGCGCCGTCCCCACCGAATTTCGAACCGTCAGTGCCAGTCTTGGCGGGACCCGCTGGCAGGGAATCCGCAATATCATCCTACCTCAGGCCTTGCCCGGCATCATCACCGGCATTATCCTGGGTCTGCTTCGGGCCGCCGGGGAAACCGCGCCGATACTCTTTACCGTGGCCGCCTTCTTCCTGCCGCGCCTGCCGCAGTCGCCCTTCGATCAGACCATGGCCCTGCCCTATCACCTCTATGTCATCAGCACCCAGGTACCCGGCATGCCGCTGGCGATCCAGCACGGCACGGCCCTGGTGCTGCTGGCGCTGGTGCTTTCCATGAATCTGGCGGCCACCATCATTCGTAGTTATTTCCGGCGGAGACGGCAGTGGTAGACCAGAAGATCCGCATCGAAGGGGTGAGCTACGCCTATGGCGAAGACTGGGCCTTGCGGGAGGTGAACCTGGATATCGCCGCCCATGCCATCACGGTTCTATTCGGGCCGGCAGGAGGCGGCAAGACCACCCTGCTTCGGCTCATCAATCGTCTCAACGACCTGGTGGATGGCACCCGCATGACCGGCCGGATACTCCTGGATGGCGAAGACATTTACGGTGATGAAACCAATGTGCCCCAACTCCGGCGGCGCGTAGGCATGGTGTTCGCTTTGCCGTTGCCGCTGCCCGGGACCATTCGCCAGAATGTGCTCTACGGTCCCAACCTGGCGGGTATTAAGGATCGTTCCCGACTCGACGAGATTTTGGAAACAAGTCTCACCCAGGCGGCGTTGTGGGAAGAAGTGAAGGATCGCTTGGATGACCTGGCTACGGTCCTATCCGGTGGGCAACAGCAGCGGCTGTGCATCGCCCGGAGTCTGGCTCTGGAACCTGATGTGCTGCTCCTGGATGAGCCCACCTCCGGTCTGGATCCCATTTCCACCCGCAAGGTCGAGGATTCCCTTTTTATGTTGAAGCGGGACTACACCATCATCATCGTCCCACACAGCGTCCAGCAGGCGGCGCGTGTCGCCGATCAGGCCGCTTTCTTTCTGATGGGTGAACTGGTGGAATATGCCGCCGGCACTGATCTGTTCACCAGGCCTCGCGAAAAACGGACGGAAGACTATGTGACCGGTCGTTTCGGATAAAGGCGCGTGATGGAGAAAATTCGGGTCGAGCATCTCGATTTCTATTACGGTGATCACTTGGCGCTATCCGACATTTCCATCCCCATTCAGGAGCACCAGATCACCGCTTTGATCGGCCCGTCGGGATGCGGCAAGTCCACCTTCCTGCGCTGTTTGAACCGCATGAATGACACCATCCGGGGCACGCGCGCAACCGGTGAAGTGCTACTCGATGGACAAGATATCTATGATCACAGTGCCGACGTGGTGGACCTGCGCAAGCGAGTAGGGATGGTCTTTCAGCGCCCCAATCCGTTCCCCCAATCGATCTTCAATAACGTGGCCTTTGGGCCTCGGGTGCTGGGCATGGCGAGTCGGGGTGAATTGGCCGCCATTGTGGAGCAGAGTCTTCGTGGCGCGGTGTTGTGGGATGAAGTCAAGGATCGACTCCATCAGGATGCGCTTGGCCTTTCGCTGGGGCAGCAGCAACGGCTGTGCATCGCCAGGACCATTGCCATCAAGCCCGAGGTCATCCTCATGGATGAGCCCTGTTCGGCCCTGGACCCCATTGCTACCCTGCAGATCGAGGAGTTGATGCGGGCTCTCAAAGCCGCCTACACTATTGTCATCGTCACCCACAACATGCAGCAGGCGGCCCGCGTGTCCGATTTCACCGGGTTTTTCTGGATGGGGGAGTTGGTGGAATTCGATGTGACCGAATCCATCTTCACGCGCCCCCGACAGAAGCTCACGGAAGATTACATAACGGGGCGCGCCGGCTGACCGGTTGGTAGCGAGGTTACCGGGATCATGAGTCTGGTACATACCGGCGAATATCCATAACCAGTCTCTAAGACTCCCCTCCCTTGGCGGGAGGGGCAATGCTGCTGAATTAAGGAGAGCATCATCCCCCTCGCCCCCGTTTCGGGGGAGAGGGCCGGGGTGAGGGGGCTTTCAGAGCGGATCTTCCCTCACCCTAACCCTCTCCCTGAGGGAGAGGGGACCGTAATTCAGCAGCATTGACCTCCCCCATCAAGGGGGAGGAACTGGGTGACAACCTCTCCCGCCATGCACTATTGTCTTGCTATAGGATGCGTCATGCCACGACAAGCCTTTGATCAGGAATTACAGCGGCTGGAAGAAAAGCTCATCGAATTGGGGCGGATGGCCAAGGAGGCTTTGCTGGCCTCGGTGGATGCCCTGAAACGCCGCGATCTGGAAACCGCTCGCCGAATCATGGCAGCCGATCGTCAGCTCAACCAACGGCGCTACGCCATCGAACACGCAACCTTGGTGATCATCGCCACGCAGCAACCGATGGCGGTTGATTTGCGGACTCTAGCGGCCTTTCTTGAAATCGCCACCGAGCTTGAGCGGATTGGAGACTACGCCAAGGGTATCGCCAAGATCACCCTGATGATGGGGACAGAACCCTTTGTCAAACCGTTGATCGACATTCCGCGTATGGCGGAGAAAGCCGCCGGCATGTTGACCCGGGCACTCCATGCCTTCGTGGGCCGGGATGTGGATCTGGCACGCACGATTCCCACCGAAGATGACGAAATGGATGCCCTGTATGAACAAATCTACCGGGAGTTGGCCACCTTCATCATCGCTGACCCGACGCTTATCAATCGTGCCAGTTATCTCATCTGGGTGGCGCACAATCTGGAACGAGTCGCCGATCGGGTGGTGAATATCTGTGAACGGGTGATCTTCGCGGTTACCGGTGAAATGGTCGAATTCGACGATGACGCCGAAGGTCATAACCCCGAAGACTTCGACTAGCCAGATCTCTGGTCCTGCGTGAACAATCCTCCTGCCTGCTCCTGCGACGACGCTGCTGGTATGACTTACCCCTGCTACTTCCCACCATTCCCCCGCGCGCTGGTGCAAAGGATCTCTTTTCGCACCTCGGAGATCAATGCCCGGTTGACCAGCAAGATATGCCCCCTATCAGGACGGTCCCGCCATCTCGATGTGTCGACGTTGACAGTCCCATGTGCACCTAGTATTCTCGCCCCCAAGATCCAAGCACATGCGCATACGCAAGCTGCAGCCAAGAGCTTCTATAGGGTTTTCTGACAAACAAAGCGGACACCAACGCTAATGACCATGCGTTCTGATTTTGATATTCAACCTGAGGCAAAGCTGCCTGAAGAGAGCCCCAATATCAAAGTGTGAAGGCAAATCTGCCTGAGCAGAAGTGGCTATCCGCGTTAATCTTGCCAACATCTGAGAACGAGGGACAGTCGATTGAGCAAAACGCCGTTGGAAATCGCGCATGAGATAGCGCAAGAGTGTCTGTCCAAGGCTCCAGTCCTCATCTTGGGCAGCGGCGCTTCGGCTGCTTACGGCATTCCGCAGGCAGTTGATGGCTGGCGGAAGCAGACGATGCAGGACAGCGCCTGACAGGATTGAGTGTGCGGAATAGACACAGGGTGGAGCGAAGGAAATTGTGTAAAGTGACAATTCACGGGCAGATGGCGCCACCATTGACCATCCCTTTGTGTGTCGTGAGAGAATCGGGTACGCAATACGCGCACGAGTTAGCCACTCCAAGCTGACAGGACTCGGGTGATGAAAACTCGATCAAAAGGCATTGTGGCCTGGCCGGTAGGTGAACGCCCGCGAGAGCGCCTACTGCGGATGGGAGCGCAGTCTTTGACGGATGCCGAACTCGTGGCGATCCTCCTTCGTGTGGGGGTGCAGGGTACCAGCGCCGTGGAACTGGCTCGGCAAATCCTCAAGAAATTCGGCTCGCTGCGTGCGTTGGCGGAGGCCCCGCTTTCGGCATTGCTGGAAGTCAAGGGGCTTAAAGGTGCCAAGGCTGCGCAATTGGCCGCTGCGATGGAGGTTGCCCGGCGCGTGTCACTCCCGGACGCGCGGGAGCGCGTGACGCTCAAAAGCACCCACGAGGCGGCAGAATATCTACGATCCCGCTTACATGGGCTTTCCGAGGAGCACTTCCGGGCGCTGTTCCTAAGCCGCCGCGGCGCACTGCTCGAGGACGCCTTGCTTGCAGTCGGGTCGGTTGATCAGGCAAGGCCGCCCATCCGGTTGATTGTCACGCGGACATTGCAGGCGAACGCAAGCGCGGTGATCGTGGCGCACAACCATCCATCCGGCGCGGCCGAGGCCAGCGAATCGGACAGGCTTTTCACCGAGGATGTGTTCGCTGCGCTGAAGCCCATCGGTGTGAAGCTGCTGGATCATGTTGTCATCGGCGAGGACTCCGTTTTCAGTTTCGCCGACAGCGGCATGATGGACGAAATTGCATTGGCGGCAATCACTCGTTAATGTGACTAAATGGGGAATGTCCCAGCAGCTGGCTAACTCAATACGATGTCTCATCGTTTGAGGTCGCAATTTGCGACCTCAAACGAACCACGGGATTTCATTCCACCATTTGAGACACGGTTTTCAGCCTAGCCGCCAGTGGCATGATGGACGAGATTGTATTGACCGTATCCGTTCGACAGGGGGCTCACCCAGGAGGTAGGATTATGGTGGAAGAACTTCAGGTCCACGAAGAGGATCATATCTCTTCTCTCATCCTCACGCTCAGGGGGCAGAAGGTGATCTTGGACGCGGATCTGGCGCGGCTATACGGGGTAACTACCAAACGGCTGAATGAACAGGTCAAGCGAAACTCGGAGCGCTTCCCGGAGGATTTTGTCTTTCAAGTTTCCAATGTGGAGATGGAGGAAATGCAGCATTCAAGGTCACAAATTGGGACCCTGAAGCGCAAAGGCAACCGGTCGCAATTTGCGACCGGTTCAGCGCGGGGTGGGCGTCGCTATTCGCCTTACGCCTTCACCGAGCACGGGGCGATTATGGCGGCCAACGTCCTCAATAGCCCGCAGGCAGTTCAGATGAGCGTATTCGTGGTGCGGGCGTTTGTGAGAATGCGCGGGCTGCTGGGTGACACCCGCGAGCTGGCGAGTCGTCTGGCGGCATTGGAAAAAGAGCTCAAAGAGCGCCTCGATGTTCACGAAACTGCAATTGTGAGCATCCTCCAGCGCATCATGGATATGATCAACCCGCCCGCACCGCCGGATCCTCCCCCACCCAAGTCCATCGGTTTTCATGCCAAGGAGCGTTCCGCGAAGTACCAGGTCAAAGGGAAAAAGTCATGAGCCTGACACCCGAACAGAGAGAAGAACTGATCCGGCTTCTGGAAAACGGTGAAGAGATTTCCCCCGAATGGGCCCGCATGCTGTTTCCACCGGAGAAGCGGGAATACGAGCTGGTTTACCACGGCAAAGACCGCGAGGAGAAGATCATAGCCGACACGCTTGCCGTACCCCTCCAGCCGGTCCGCACTTTCGGAGGCAACGGTGCAGACTGGCACAACATGCTGATTTTCGGCGACAACCTGCAGGCGATGAAGACGCTCTTGGAGATGAAGAAGGAAGGCAAACTCTGCAACGCCGATGGCTCCCCTGGTGTGAGACTGATCTACATTGATCCGCCGTTTGCGACAAAACAGGAATTTCTAGGCACAGATGATCAAAAGGCTTATCAAGACAAGATTGCTGGTGCCCAGTTCATCGAGTTCATGCGTAAGCGATTCGTCCTTCTGCGCGAACTGCTTGCAGAAGATGGGAGCATTTATCATACATCTCGACTGGAGGAAGTGCCACTACGTCAAGGTGATACTTGACGAAGTCTTCGGCGAGTCAGAACTTTCAGAATGAAATCGTCTGGGAACGTACCAACGCACACAATATGCCAACGAAAACTTTCGTTCGGTCTCAAGACACCATTTTCTTCTACACGCGTTCAGGCCGCTTCACGTTCAACCGGCAATACGAACCTTATGGTAAAGCCCAACTTAGCCGGTTCAAGCGTGACAAGAACGGTAGATTATACACAGGGCGTGACCTGACTTTCTCAACTGGAAGCAAAGCAAGACAGTTCGAGTGGCGCGGGGCGAAACCGCCTGCGAATCGATCATGGGGTTACTCCTTGGAGGAGTTGGAAAGACTATGGCAGGAAGGGCGAATTCTGAAGAAAAAAGATGGAATCCCTCGTCTTGATGGCTTGGTTGCGTATTTGGATGAGTTGCCAGGGAAGCCTTTGACGACGATCTGGAATGATGTCAATCGTGTGGGGAACACTGCACGAGAGCGTTTGGATTATCCGACCCAAAAGCCGGAAGGGTTGCTTGAACGCACTATCCTTGCGCTCATCCAACGCCGGCGACATCGTTCTCGACGCCTTCGCCGGCTCCGGCACGACGCTGGCTGTTGCCGAAAAGCTCGGCCGCCGCTGGATCGGCATCGACTGCGGCAAGCTGGCAATCTACACCATTCAGAAGCGCATGCTGAATCTCCGCCAGGAGATCGGCAACAAGGGACCGAAGTTAGAGCCAAAGCCATTCACACTCTACAACGCCGGGCTTTACGACTTCTCGAAACTCAAGGAACTGCCCTGGCAGGATTGGCGGTTCTTCGCGTTGCAGTTGTTCCAGTGCCGGGACGAGCCGCACAAGATCGGCGGCATTGAATTCGACGGCTATCGGCAGGGGGCAAGCGTGCTGGTGTTCAATCACATGGAAGCCAGGCACAAAGATGCCCGGATCACCGAGGAGACGATTCGAGGAGATCCACGAGGCGGTCGGGTCGCGGGTCGGGAGCAAGGTCTTCATCATCGCTCCGGCGCTGACGTTCGATTTCCAGCAGGACTACATTGACTTTGACAAGGTGCGATACTACGCCCTGCGCATTCCGTATTCGATCATTCACGAACTGCACCGGCGCGAATTCACGGCGCTGAAGCAACCGTCCGACGAAATGGCCGTCAACGACACGGTGGAGGCGGTCGGCTTTGATTTCATCCGCACACCGAAACTTGAATACAAGACCGGTACCGAGAAAGCCAAAGGTGAGTTGTTCGAATACGGCTTCATCAAGATCGAGACCTTCAAGAGCGATGCTGTTGTGCGCGAACCGTTCAAGAAGAAAGGCAACCTCGAAACGCTTTCCATGGTCATGCTGGATTTCGACTACGACGAGGAGGGCAAGGTGTTTGACCTCGATGAAGTCCATTATGCCGACGCGATCGAGAAGGAAGGCTGGAAGGTGCGTTTCCGCACGGACCAGCTCGGCAAGAAGATGATGGCCGTTTTCCTTGACATCTACGGCAACGAGGCGCGGGTTTTGATTGATGCGGCGGAATTCGGCAAAGGCGCGGCGAAAGACGCGCCGAAGAAGAAAAGCGGAAAGACGAAATGACTCCAACTCACGCGAGACAAGCAGAAGTTCAAGAACGAAGACCTTGTCCTGAAGGTCTCGACAAACATTGATCCCGCCGTCTGGGACGAATCCAAGTACGAGGCTTTCATTGACGAGCTTTGCGGGATGCGGGAATACCAGAAAGAAGCGATCCGCACGGTCATGCGCTACCTGGCTGGCGGCGAAGTACGCGAACCTGCGGGAACTGGCGAAGGAGAACTTCGACAGGACAACGACGAATTGCAGCGGCGATATGGCTCCTGGACGGGCATGGAGCGGCATTTGCAGTCTGCCTGATCAGTTGGCTTGCTCCATTGACATGGCGACCGGCACGGGCAAGAGCTACGTGCTTTATGGCCTGGCCGCGATCCTGCTGGCCGAAGGCATCGTTGACCGGGTTCTTGGTGCTTTGCCCGTCCAACACCATCGAAGCCGGGTTGCTTGCCAAGTTCCGGGACTTGGCGGGCAACGCCGATTTGCGCGATCTGCTGCCGGAGGACGCGAAGGTGCGCGCGCCGAAGATCATCAACGCTTCAGAGAGCATCGTTGACGGCTCGATCTGTGTTGAGAACTACCATGCGATTCTGGAGCATGTGAAGTCATCCATCCGGGACAGCCTTATCGGGCGCGGGGCGCGCGTGGCGGTTTTCAACGACGAGGCTCACCATGTGGCCAACGAGATCCGGGGCGAACGTCAAGAAGTGGAAAGAATTCCTGCTCAATCCGGAATACGGTTTCCGATATGTGGTCGGCGTTTCCGGGACGTGCTACGTCGGAGACGAATATTTTGCCGACGTGGTGAGCCGGTATTCGTTGCGGCAGGCGATTGAGGAGCGTTTCGTCAAGAAGGTCGAATATGTGGCCGAAATGCCGCAGACCGATAACCCGGACGAGAAATGGCAGTTGATCTACAACCGGCATCAGGACTGGAAGAAGCAGCTCAAGAAGCAGGGCATTCGCCCGCTGACGATCATCGTCACGAGAGACATCAAGACCTGCAAACTGGTGGCTGAGGAACTGCAGGCGTTCTTGCAGGAGTGGGAGAAGATTTCGGCGGAAGACGCTGAAAAGAAAGTCCTCCCGGTCAGTTCCGCCACGGAACATCAGCTGAATGTTGCCAGGCTGAAGACCGTTGACCGGCCGAGCAGCAAGGTTGAATGGATTGTCTCGGTCTCGATGCTCAGCGAAGGCTGGGACGTGAAGAACGTCTTTCAAATCGTTCCGCATGAGGAACGCGCCTTCAACAGCAAGCTGCTTGATTGCCCAAGTGCTGGGTCGCGGTTTGCGCCGTCCCGAGGGTTGGCAGGGTGAGGATCCAGTGTGACCGTGTTCAATCACGACGCATGGGCGGGTCGGATTCGACATCTGGTGGACGAAATTCTTGAGATCGAGAACCGGCTTTCCTCATCCGTCATTGAGGATTCGCCCTATCATTTCGACCTGCACAACCTCGATTACACCCGTGAGACCGACACCAGCCATTTCGCGAAGAAGGGTGAATACCGGCTGCTTGAAGAAGGGCTATGTTGATTTGCCGTCACAGGTGGAAGTCGAAGATGTGGCGATTGAGTTTGAGCGGGCCGTCACCGGTGATCATACGAAGTTCAAGACCAAGATTGAGCACAAGACCTATTCCTTTGAGGATGTGGCCGAAGAGATGTATCGGCGCTTGCAGTCCATTGACGAGGAATCCAAGGATGCGCCAGATCCGAAAGACCGAACGCAGTACGCCAAGAAGTTCCCCTTTGAACGATGTCTTGAAATTGTGAAGGCATCGGCAAAGCGGGCCAAGATCAAGAGCGGGAAGATCACCGAGGAGAACCGGCAGAAGATCCTGCAGGCCCTTGGGCCGCTGCGGCGCAAGTCGGCAAAGCGGGTCGTCGTACAAACTCACGCCGAATGCTTTACGAACCTTCAGCACCAAGGAGCGTCCAGCCGTCAGCGTGAGCGCTGCCGAACTCCGGCGCGGTGACAAGACGGTTTTTTATCACTCCGGATTGTGAGAAGACCATTCCCGACGAGCAAAAGGATTTCTTCAATTCAGTGAAGGATCCGGACGGTGACTATCGGGCTGGAAGCAATGCAGTTTCCAATTCCCACGACTTCAAGACGCCGTGCAATATGGTGATTGCCGATGGGACCCCGGAACGGAAATTCATCCGATTGCTTTGCGAGCGCGAGAACGCCCAGGCGATTGACGGCTGGTTGAAGAACTCACCCCAGCGGTTCTATGCGATTGAATACGCCTGGAAGAAAGGCGAGCACCCAAAGCGCGGCGATTTCAGCCCGGACTTCTTCATCAAGAAGGGCAAGACCGTTTATGTCGTGGAAATCAAAGACGACGGCGAGATTGCTGACCCTTCGCCGGAGAATCAGAAGAAATTCGAGTACGCACGAGACCACTTCGACCGGCTGAATGAATGGCTGAAGAAGGAAGGCATTGACGCATCCTACCAACTCAATTTCCTGACACCGAAAGACTTCAACAAGTTTTTCATCAAACTGCGAAAGGACGATCTGCAAGGCTTCCGTTCCGAATTGGATGTCGCATTGGGACAGGGAAAAGAGGCGAATGGCGTTAGTCAGTGATCGTTGCACGGCATTCACGGATAACTATTGGGAGAGTGGAGTTAAGGGGGCTCTTTTCTGGAAGGAGAAGAACCTATGAAGCACCCGTTGGCGATGCTTGCGCTGGTCTGCTTGTTGGCTCCTGCCGTGTTTTGCATGGCGTCGAATGCAATTGCCGTTGAAAGAGACCCGTTCCCCATACTTCGAGAGGAACGGATTGGGGACTTTCACATCGGGATGTCGCAGGAGGATGTCAAAAAGAAGGTGGACTGTCCGTTAAGGCGTGGCAAAGAGATTCTTGAGGGAGCTACCGGTGCATATGTGGAAGAATGGGCATACCCGAAGTGCGGCCTTCGGTTGAAGATGAGTTCGGGGCACAAGAAGGGCCGAAAGGGAATCGCCGGCATTACAATCACCAGCCCCAGCACCCTTCAGACCAAACGCGGCATTCACGTCGGCGACACGGAACAAGAGGTGGTTGAGGCCTATGCGGGAACCCAGGACGAAGAAGACCGTTTGTTTCGCAAGAAGGGCGAAGAGTTTGTCGCCGGATCCATCTATGGAGGCCTGATCTTCATTTTTACCGACGGCCGGGTCAGCAAGATCTTTCTCGGCGCAGCTGCCGAATAGCCTGCGGTCCCTGAGTTAGGCCCCGCAAATGGACCATGTACGAACCAATCACTAAAGACTGAACTTGCTCAAGCGCCCTCGTTTTGGTTCCCTGCGTCTTCGTCCTTTCCTTCATGCCTGCGGACCTGCGATTCAATCCCCTCCACCACTGGGATTTCCTGTTTGGACGAAACCCCCAGTTCCTGGAACTTCCTGGCGGACACCAGGACGCGGCTTTCCAGCGCGCCGAGCGCCCGATTGTAGTGGTGGACGCTCCGTTGCAGGCTGCGGCCCAGTTCCTGGACGTGGGCGGTCATGGTGGCCAGACGGTCGTAGAGTTCCTTGCCGAGTCGGCTGATGGCCAGGGCATTTTCGGTCAGGTTCTGCTGCTGCCAGCCGTAGGCCACGGCTCGCAGCAGGGCAATGAGGGTGGTGGGCGTGGCCAGAATCACCCGTTGGGTGGCCCCGGTGGCGATCAGCTGAGGGTCCTGCTCCAGGGCGGCCCCGAAAAAGGCCTCACCGGGAACAAAGAGCACGACGAACTCAGGCGTCTGTGGAAACTGGTCCCAATAGCCTTTGGCGGCAAGCTGCTGCATATGGGCACGGATTTGGCGGGCGTGGGACTGCAGGTGGCGGAGGCGTTCTTCGTCGGTGGCGGCTTCCAGGGCATCCAAGTAGGATTGTAGCGGCGCCTTGGCGTCGATCACCAAGAGCTTTTCGCCCGGCAGATGCACAATGAGATCCGGGCGTAAGCGGGCTGTCTCGCCATCGCCACCTACCTGCGGCTGTTCGACAAAGTCACAGTGGGGACTCATCCCGGCCAGTTCCACCACCCGCCGCAGGGTCATTTCCCCCCAACGGCCGCGCACCTGCGGCAGTCGCAGGGCCTTGACCAATTTGCCGGTTTCGCCGATCAGGTTCGCCTGAGCGGCGCTAAGGCTTTCCACCTGCTGTGAGAGCCGGGCATAAGCGTCCTGTCGCGCCTGTTCCATGGCCCGCAGTTCCTGGTTGTAGGCCGTCAGCGACTGCGCCAGGGGCTTGACCAGCTCCTCCACGGACTGACGCCGCTGTTCCAGATCGTTGCCGGCCTGTACCTGAAAACGTTCCAGGGTGCGCGTGGCCACCTGGAGAAAAAGCTCGGAGTTGACCTTCAAAGCTTCGCCGGCGAGCGCCTGAAAGGCCTGCTTGAGTTCCACTCCGGCGCTCTGAAGAGCCGCCAGTTTCTCGGCCGCGCTCTCCCGCTCCTTGATCAGTTCGGTTTCCAGTTTGGTTGCGCGGGACTGCGAGCAGCTCAGTTCCTGATGGAGGCCAGCCTGCTGCTCCTCACGGAGGCTCAGGGCGCTTTCCAGGACGGGAATCCGCTCGGCCTGAACAGCAAAGCCGGCACGTTTTTCGGTTTCAGCCAGCAGGGCTCGCTGGAGGTGTGACTGCTCACTCCGCAGGCGCTCAGCGAGCTCTTGATGGTCGCGGAGCAGGCGTTCTTGGTCTTCCGATTTTCGGAGCAGCTCATCGCGTTCCCACTGAAGCTGCTGCTGAATCAAGTTCAGCCGTTGCTGTCCACGCCACCACGCCAAACCCCAGCCGATCAACAGCGCCAGCAGAACGCTTGCTGTGAATAGAACCACTGCCTCGATGTGGGAAAAAAGGATTGGAAGCACGTGCTAAGCCCCTGAAAGGAATGTGTACCGAGGGGGATGCTGCCGGAAACCGCATCGTCAGGCCGACTGAGCTACATCATGAGCCACCTGGCCTTGGTCTCATAGCGATGGTAAATCTCATCAGCGAGGGCCGACAGACCATGTTCGACGGCGTCCTCTTTGGGGAGTTTCAGGGGCCTGGGAATGTCCAGTTTTTCGGAGTTTACCAGGGGGATATACAGTTTGCGGTCAATGGATGCCATCTCGTCGGCGGTGAAGTTTTCCCCCATCAAGTACTTTCTTTCCAAGGCCGCGGTATCCAGGCTCCGCAGGAAACCGAGGATGGCCAACAGATCGTAATTGTGATGAAACTTGTCAATGTTGATGTTGACGGCGCGGCGGTCTGCCTCCAGCTCTTCGTAGACCTTGCGGTACTTGTTCATCCAGGTGATGAGCCGGTGATAGGCCTCCAGGATCAGCTTTCGGAATCGGACCCGTTCGCGAAAGGCCCGCACCCGAATGAATCGAACCCCGCGGCTGAAACTTCTTTCCAGATGTTCGATCCAGTACTCCTCCTTATTGATATCGAGGAGCGTCTTCAGATGCTCGACCATTTCCGGGCTGATCATCAAGAAACCCAGCCTGGTGAGTCGCAGACCGGATTTAGCTGCATGATTGCGAACCGTTTGTGCACGCTCCAGGAGTTCTTCAATTTGAGCCTCCAGGATTCGTCGTTCCTCGAGGTAGTTCTGGATAACCTCTTCTTTGACTTCACGGGTCAATCCCAGGATCAGGTCATCTTCCATGCCGCACCCCTGAGGAGTAGCCAGGGCACCCAACAATTTCCCTGGCGTATTGCGAACAATGTCTTCACATTCTCATTCGATCACAATGGTGCACGCAACGCAACCGGGCAAACGTTCAAAGAGGAAGTGGACGTGTCTTTCAGCTGGATTTGACGAAAAACGTCTGGGGGTCCAGCGCCACCGGTGCGTAGGGCGGTTGATACTGGTCTCGGTGTTTCAACACCACCAGTCGAGCTCCGTCGGTTCCGGATTCCAGCAAAACGACGGCCTGGAACAGGTCGGCCAGAGTGTCGCAAGGGTAGGGAACGCCCTGTTCGCTGGTGGTGGTGATATGGCGATGGGTTCGCGCTGAAAACCACATCGGCAGGTGCAACCGCCGTGACAGCTCTTGGAACGCTTCCATGGTGGGGCGGGTTACCTGATCAAAATTCAGACCGTCGATCACCACCAAGGAAGGCTGGAAGCCAGCTTGTTCTCTAAGATTTTCAATACGTTGAGTGAGTTTCTGAGGAGAGAAAGCGTCATGCAGAAAGGCGAAGATGAACCGCATGGGCTCAAGTCGATGCAGACACTTCTTATAGTCGCTGGTGGTCTGTGAAGTGCACAGGTTCTTGAGGGTTTCCTGGTACCTTACTTTCACGGACTCCACTTTTTCATCGATGCAGACGTGAAGCACCGGAAAGTCTTGAAGCAGTTGTTCGATGGCGATAAGGGTGAGGCAGGCGGTTTTTCCGCTTCCGGCACTGGCCATCAAGACGGCGAGTTCGCCGGGGGTGAGCCCGGCTCCCAATGCCTTGCTGACAATACCAGCGACCTGTCTGTTGCTGTTTTCCATGCAATCCATGAGTCGTACTCCTTGGTGGGACCATGAGGTCAACCCCTGTTGATGCTTGGCACATGACTGTGCTTAGGGGTTGGCAGTCAATCCATTGTATAATAAACCGTTCGTGTTCCATACTGCAATGATTCGCAATACCAGTCTTCCGGTTCTAACCCATGCATGCTGGAATCATTTCTTCTGTTTCTGTTCTTCCTGGTGTTTCTTCATAACTTCCTCAGCGATGCTTTTCGGCACGGGATTGTAACGCTGAAACTCCATGGTGAATTCCGCCTTCCCCTGGGTAGCGGAACGTAGCACCGTGGAGTAACCGAACATCTCGGCCAAGGGGACTTCCGCTTCAATGGTGGAGAAGATGCCGTCCTCAGAGGTGCTGCTGATCATGCCGCGACGCTGATTCAGGGTGCCGAGCGCCACCCCCTGGAACTCCGAGGGGGTTTCAACTACGACGCGCATCAACGGTTCCAGCAGGATCGGGGTAGCTTTGTGGTAGGCTTCTCGAAAGGCCCCGATGGCCGCCTGCTGAAAAGCCAGGTCGGAAGAATCCACCGAATGGGACTGTCCATCGGTGATGGTAGCCTTAATCCCCACGACCGGGAAACCCGACAGACCGCCTTTGGCCAAACAGCTTTGAAAGCCCTTGTCGCAGGACGGGATAAATTCCGTGGGGATGGCCCCACCGACAATGTTGTTCTCGAACAGGTAGTCGCCTTCTTGGAGAGGTTCCAGGAACCCGGCTACTCGTCCAAACTGGCCGGCGCCACCGGTCTGTTTCTTGTGGGTATAGTTGAAATCGGCGCCAGTGGTTATGGTTTCGCGATAGGCGACCTTAGGTATGCCGATTTCGACCTCGGCGCCATATTCACGCCGCATCCGTTCGACGTAGACATCGAGATGGAGCTCCCCCATGCCGCAGATGATGGTCTCACTGGTTTCCTGATCGTGATAGGTCTTGAAGGTGGGGTCTTCCTTGGTGAAACGGCCGAGGGCCTTGCTCACGTTCATCTCCGCTTTCTTGTCCTTGGGTTTCAGCGCGAGGGAGATGACCGGGGCGGGCACATGCATAGAGGTCATGGCGTACTGGACCTGGCCGTCGGTAAAGGTGTCGCCCGAGGCGCAATCAACACCGAACAAGGCGACAATGTCTCCGGCGTCGGCCCGGTCGATTTCTTCCATTTCATCGGCATGCATACGCACCAAACGGCCTACCTTGGTTCGTTTACCATTTCGCGTGTTGACGATGGTATCTCCCTTTTGAATGCGGCCCTGGTAGATGCGAACGTAAGTGAGCTGGCCATAGCGGCTGACTTCCAATTTGAAGGCCAACATTACCAGAGGCAGATCGGAAGTCGATTGGAGTTGTACCTCCGCTTCGTTCTGGTCGAGGTCCAAAGCGGCATTCACGGTGTCTGCCGGGCTGGGCAGGTAACGCCCCACGGCGTCTAGCAGGCATTGCACCCCTTTGTTCTTGTAGGCCGAACCGATCAGTACGGGCGTGAGCCGCAGGGCAAGGGTGCCATGCCGGATAGCATCGTGAACCAATTCCTCGGTGACATTTTCGTCAAGGATGGCTTCCGTGAGTTCATCGGAAAAGAGCGACACGGCATCGAGCATTTCATCGCGTTTTTCCCGAGCGAGATGGATCAAGTCGACGGGAATCTCCCCTTCCACCATCATTTCGCCATGGGAGCCTTCGAACGTGATGGTTTTCATGGTGATCAGGTCGATGACACCATCATGATCCGCCTCCAGCCCCAATGGCAACTGCAGTAGAATGGCGTTGTGATTCAAGCGGTCACGAAGCTGACGGACGACGCGCAAGGGGTCGGCGCCGGAACGGTCGCACTTGTTGATGAAGGCTATCCGTGGCACCTTGTATCGCACCATCTGGCGGTCCACCGTGACCGATTGCGACTGTACCCCACCCACTCCGCACAAGACCAGAACAGCACCGTCAAGGACACGCAAAGCCCGTTCGACTTCAATGGTGAAGTCCACGTGCCCCGGAGTATCGATGATGTTGATGGCATAATCCTTCCATTGGCAGTGGGTTGCCGCCGACTGAATGGTGATGCCACGCTCCTTCTCGAGTTCCATGGAATCCATCTTGGCCCCGACGCCATCCTTGCCCTTGACGTCGTGGATGGCATGGATGCGCTGGGTGTAGTAGAGGATTCTTTCAGTGAGGGTGGTCTTTCCCGAGTCGATATGGGCACTGATTCCGGTGTTGCGCAACTGGATCAAATCACTGTTCATTGCCTGGTCCTTCATGGTCCTTACGATATCACTTTACAAATCGTTTGGTTGCCGGTCAGCCTCGGATCCCGTTCCCTCAAGGAGGTGGGAAACCAGACTCTGGGAACCTCCCCAGCCAAATCGCCAATAGGCCATTCGGGATCAAATCACTCCAAAAAAAGAAAAACGGGCACTGATTGTGTGCCCGTCAGAAGTTGGTGCTTGTAACAGCACTGAACGAAAAAGGGAAGACCTAATTTCTACATGGTCGTCACATCCGCTTCTTGCTTTTGGCAGGATTGCTGGCAGCCACAGAGGTTGATGAAGCTTTTCTCTGAGGGGCGGCCGAGGATTTGAATGCCGGTTTGCTGACATCCTTTTTTGCCGGTTGGGCTGACTTCTTGGAATCAGCTGCTGTAACCTTTGACGATGCAGTCTGGGTCTTTCCCTTGGAGCTACCCGACTGCTTGCCGGCTACTGTCTTGGAACCTGTGCGCGCATCTTTCCCCGATTGCTTGGGAGCAACGTTCGACGCTGTCTTCTTGTCGGTGGCCTTCATACCGGACTTGATGTTCTTATTGGAGACCGTATGCGTGACTTTGCCCTTGGCCACGATCTGCTGTTTGGAGGTGCCGCCCTTGGCAGATGCCAGCTGCTTGTCTTTGGCCGAGGCGACTACCTTGCCATGCTTGCCGGCGGCCTTGCCGTGCGTCTTCTTGGAATCGGCTTTGGCCACCGCATTCTTGGTCGTAGTGTTCTTGCCTGCAGTTGCTCGTTCTCTGTCGTTGGCATAGTTGCTGTCGTTGCTGGGCACCTTGAGCTTCTGTCCTGAACTCAGCTTCGAGTTCTTCTTAAGACCGTTGAGGCGACACAACGTATCTACGTCGACCTTGTTCTTCTTGGCGACAGCGGCCAGGGTTTCGCCCTTACGAACCGAATGGGTTGAGATCCTGGGTTTGGCTGACGCTCTCTGATCCGTCTGGACAACCTTGACCGGTCGGTCTTCAGCATCCGTCACGACATCACCCAGCTCTTCCTGGAGAGACGCCAACTGGACGGGCGATGGGGTCCGCTGGGCCGCCGTGGCAACCGGCAATTCCAGCCCGGTATTGGGCTGGAGCGACTGCGCCAACCGCACCGGTTCTACCTCGAAGCCACGTTTGTAGAAGGTCAAACATGCGCCGGGGGTTAGGATTTCATTGCCGTGCAGCTGGTTCCATCGGCAAAGATCCCGGGTGGTGACGCCAAAACTTGCTGCCAGCGCCGGCAACCCCGACTCGCTCCCCTGGACGTAGTAGTTTACTTTCTTCGGTACATACGCTCCCTGGGCCAGTTCGATCAGGTCCCGTTGTTTCTCCGTCAGCGAAGCCAGTTGCCCGGCGAGTGTGGACCACGGGGCATAAAGGCGGACATGGATGTGGTCACGATGCCCGCGCATATGCTGAATCGGGGTCCGGGCATTCTGGTTGCCAGCCACGCCAAACACCCGGTCCAGAAAGGTCCGATCGGTCCCTTGGCTGAGGGCGTGCTGGTAGAGAAGCCGCTGTACGCTGTTGTCCACAAAAATATACTGCACCCTCCTGCTCCTCAGGAGATTATCCACCAGTTCCCAGGTCTTTGCCACATCCAGATTGTCTTCGGTCATGCAGGCAAAACCCCTGAGCGGGGAATTGTCCTTTGTGTACATCCCAAGGTCGATGTCGCGGCCATTTTCATGGGACCGATGATGCCGAAGTCGGCCGCCTTGAGGTCCCGAAACATCACCCACGAAAAGATCCACGGTGTTCGGGTACTTGGCCTGAACCTTCTCAATGGCATCAAGGACAGCTCCGATGAGTTCCGGCGTTCCGTAGCTCTTGCTATCGTCACGCACGTAATAGCCGCGAAACTGTGTCGGAAACGGCACACCATTGACCAGATGACCACGATAGGGTTGACCGATGGAGGCGGTCAAAGCATGAGCGGAGTTGGTGGAAAGGGGTGGAGCGAGCAGTGACAGGGTGGTTAAAGAGGTGCACACAAACGTCAGCCAAAAAGCAGACTTGTTCTGCGCCATCTTTCCTCCTTATCATTTTGAGTAATGGGAGAACCTCTAGGCCATTTATATCACTACGGCCTCTAGGCCACTATTTTCACTGGATATTCGGATTGAAACCTCAAAATAGTGGGATCTTTTTACTTGAAAAACGAGGCAATGTCAATTGATTTCGTTCAACTCAAGTTTTGGAGCCAACCATACAAATCCCCACAGAAAACCACCTCCCCATCGCCATTACTGGATGCCGTGGCGTACTCGACGACGATGGGAACGGGATTGAGCAGATTGACATGCCTGGATTGGTAGTCCACCAAATAGCTGTCGACTTTGTCCGCGGTGGGGTTGGCATCGTCTCGCAAAAGCATTCGCGCAAAATCCAGCGCCCGTTCCAAGCGCATGCAGCCATGGGAGAAATCGCGTCGTGCCCGCTGAAACAGATGTTTTTTCGGGGTATCGTGTAAGAACACCGCGTATACGTTGGGAAACTCGAATTTTACTCGCCCTAGCGGATTGCCGGGTCCGGGGCGCTGATAGAGGCGCGGCGAACCCCAAGGATAGTGTGATGACATTTTGACCATCCCAAGCCGCTCAAAATAGTTGGGGTCGCTGGCCGCTTCCCCATCCAGTTCCAGACTGATCCGGTCGGATACATACCAGCGAGGGTTGAAGACCACTTGCTGGATCGAGCTGACCAAAGTGGGAGTATGATTTTCACCGATGTTTCGCCCCTGTGCCTTGACGCGTTTGCCGCTCGATTTGCCCACGATCACCCGGTGAGTGGCTTCAACCTTGCCATTCTTGATATATTCCATGACAAACTGGGGGATGTTGATCCGGACAAAACGTTCATACTGGCGGGTTTCACTCTTGCGCAAGGCCTCCAGGCTTTGAGCAATCATCCGGGCTTTCTTGTCGTAGGAGACATTGAGCCACTCCACGGTCTTCTTGCCGAGCACGCCGTCACCATCCTGTAAATGCTGGACCTGGAAACGCTTGACCGCTTCCACGGTCTCGCTATCGTACACGCCGTTGAATTCGCCTGAATAATAGCCCTCCTCGTGAAGCCGTTCCTGCAGCGAACGAATTACTGGGCCACGCGTTCCCGGTCGGATACTGGCCGCCGCGTGAATCGTCTTCGGTTGATAACGGTGCGCCAATTTGGTGTACGCGCCATAAGCACGCCGTAGCGCTCGATAATGGGGTGAGATCGGCTCGATGGACTTGAGCAGCTCGTTCATGGGAATCCTCTCGGTCATTCCCATCAGCAGACTATCCCTGGAAAAGCGCTGCATGTCACGGGCGAATTGCAATAGCCCGGAGGCCAGGTGCACGTCGACCACGCTTGCCTGGCTGGCAAGCTTTCCGTGCCAGTTGCGGAGAGCAAACTGGAATTCCAGGGCAGACTTACGAATTGATGCATCGGATGATGCCAGGGCGGTATCCAACAAGCGCCTCACATCCGCGGGGTCACACCCGGAAACCGAACCCATCTGCGGGTTTTTGGCTTGCGCGTGGTGGACCAGCTCATCCAAGGAGGTTTTCAGGGTTCCAGACTTCCCCTGCCGAAGCTCGTCCAAGGCTTTGATCGAGCTTTGCAATTGCTCCAGTTGATAGGGCTTGGCATCGATAGCATCGGCTGTAACGTCTTCCAGTCTATCCAATAGCTGATTTCCACCTGGGGTCAATTGGAATCCCGGACCGACAAACAAAGGCTCCCAGCGATGGTTCTGGTACGCTTCGACAATCGTATCCCGGTCGCCGTCGGTCAGTAAAACCTGAAGCAGGGCCTCGCGCACCGACGCTTCCCAAACCGACCCCGAAGGTCCTGGTGAAGTCGTCGGCGAGGGAGCATGGGCGGCCAATGTGGGCCACTGTTTCCAGGCTTCTTGGACCAATTGCTCACGGTAGCGTTGCGCGCAATCGTCCGCCGCCCAAACCAATCGCGGCGTGGGCAAGAGTAATCCAAGGGCACCGGCGGCCAACAGAAAGATCATGGTGATTCGAATCGAACAGTGCTTACGGGCAATTCGTAGACGGTGTGCGGGGTTCATCGTTTTTCAGGGTCTCCGATTGATGATGATTGCGACAATGTGATGTTCTGGTCTTGACTTAGGGTTCGAGCAAGGATCGTGATCCCTGCAATTGATCCGATCATAGTAGGCAATTTGTTCGCGGATGCTCATCTTAGGCCGCGCATTCGGCCCGGCAGATAGGCTGCTGCCGCGGCATGCGTGGCAACGGGCATCGCTGCAAAACTGGCAGCAGTGGCAATCGGCGCATGGATGCTTGGAGGCCAGGCCAAAAGACCCTCGTGCCGGTTCATAGACGCGCTTCAAACCTGCTACGGCGACAAACTCTGGTTCTGTGCCCAGCACTTCATATTCCATACCGTCCCCCATAAAAACCAATTTGTCGATGGGAGTCAAAGCAAAAACAGCGGGAAAAGGCCAGAAAAATTGGCATCTCTGACCCATTATGGACAAATTGAGCCTATTTTTCGTTCGATCCGCGATTCATACCCGAGAACGTGCTTTTCAGCCACACCCATTAATGATATGTGCAGTGACCCTTGCATCACAGGGTACCGACGCTCCTTTCTCATTATTTTAGGGGTTCTTTAACATAGTAATCATGGACAGCCTGGATCACCATACCTTTATGGGAATGGCGCTGGAGGAAGCCGAGGTTGCCTATCTGGCGCGGGAAGTGCCGGTGGGGGCAGTGCTTCTGGACGCCCAGGGAAAGGTATTGGCGCGAGCACGCAACGCCCCCGTTGGAGGCAGCGATCCCACTGCTCATGCGGAAATCCTGGTGCTCCGAAAAGCGGCAAAGGCCTTGCAAAATTATCGGCTCCCGGGTACCATCTGCTACACCACGCTGGAGCCGTGCCCTATGTGCATGGGGGCGATGCTGCATGCGCGCGTGAACCTCCTGGTCTACGGGGCCAAAGACACCAAAGCCGGAGCTGCCGGCACGGTGGTGGATCTCAGCGCGGTACCGGAATTCAATCATCGCATCCAAGTGATCGCCGGAGTGCGGGCGGCTGAATGCGCTCTGCTGCTGCAGCGGTTTTTTCGGGAACGCCGTGGGAGTGGGAATATGACCAGCGGAGAGGTACCGAAGAGGCCGTAACGGGGTCGACTCGAAATCGACTTGTCCTGTGAAGAGCAGGGCACGTGGGTTCGAATCCCACCCTCTCCGCCACCATTTGTACCCGGTCATTCTGTTTCAAAACTTGACGTATAGCTCCACGCAATTATGTGTTCAGCAATTTTGCGTTTGTCATGCCGGCGCCAAGTCGACGATTGTGACGTTGGATCAGGTAAGCCGATGTGCCGCGGAGAGATGTCCGAGCTGGCTGAAGGAGCACGACTGGAAATCGTGTGTACGCCCAAAAGGTGTACCGAGGGTTCGAATCCCTCTCTCTCCGCCATTATTTTCGTCAACAGAGCCACCCCTTAGGATCTTGCTGGTTGTGACCATGTGTTTGTCGGGGTGGTCAGGGATGCACCCCGAAACCCCCATGATTCATTGCAGTTAAATCCATGTCCTACCTGGTACTAGCGCGCAAATGGCGCCCTCAGACGTTTGCTCAGATCATCGGCCAACCCCACGTCGCGCAGACGCTGCAAAACGCCATCGAGGCCCGGCGGGTGGCCCATGCCTATCTGTTTACCGGTGCCCGTGGGGTCGGCAAGACCTCGGTGGCACGAATTTTTGCCAAGGCACTCAACTGTGAGCAGGGATCGAGTGCGTATCCGTGCAATATCTGCTCCAACTGTCGGGAAATCACCCATGGCAATGCCGTGGATGTGCTTGAAATCGACGGCGCTTCCAATCGTGGCATCGACAGCATCCGCGAACTCCGAGAAACCATTCGCTACCGGCCTGCCAAAAGCCGTTACAAGATCTACATCATTGATGAAGTCCACATGCTAACCCCCGAGGCCTTCAATGCCTTGCTGAAGACTCTGGAAGAGCCCCCTGAACACATTGTGTTCATCTTTGCCACCACCGAACCTCATAAGATTCCGGCGACGATCCTGAGCCGCTGCCAACGGTTCGATTTCCGGCGGATTGCCACTGGGCAGATCGTGGCCCATCTGCAACATATTGCTCGAGAAGAGCAACTGCAGCTCCAGGAAACCCTGCTCTATGCCATTGCCCGCGAAGCCGAAGGCAGCATGCGAGATGCGCAGAGCCTTCTGGAGCAGTTATTGGCTTTCAGCGTCGATGGCCAGGTGGATGCTGAAGTCCTGGATCTGCTTGGCGTCATCGACAGACATAGCGTCCAGCGCGTCGGACGGGCCATCCTTACTGGTGACCCGCAAACTTGCCTGGCAGTGGTGGCGGATCTTTACCAGCGAGGAATTGATATCAAACGGTTCTGCCATCAGCTTTGCGAGTATTTCAGGAATTTGGCCTATCTTTCGCTGGGTGGAGACGAGGCGGCCGGCTATCTGGATCTGCCAGCTGAAGAGAGAATAACCCTCGAACAAGACCTCCAGAAAACCAGCACGGATAGTCTGCAGCTCTATTTCCAAATGATTCTCAAGGGTGAGGAAGATCTCCGGCGCTCGACCTTGCCACGCATGACTTTGGAAATGTTGTTGCTGCGTCTCACGCAGCTTCCCCGGCTGGAATCCCTGCAGGGCGTCATGGGACAGCTGGTGGCTCTGGAACAGCACTGGGAGCGGAAGTCCGGGGGCGGCCGGGATGACCCACTGGGAAGCGTCGATGCCGCGCAGAAACACTACTGCGCGAGCGATACGGGAACACCACGGGGTGGTGGTGAAATCAATACTCATGGGCTCTCAGAACCGCGGACTGCTCGCGAGGTGGCTCCGTCAAGAGCGCAGCCCGGCTCGATGGCTGAAGTCGGGTTTGCGTGTGGGAATGCCGCGGAAGCGGCCGATCATTGGACCAGGTTCGTGGGGTGGTTAGCGAATCGTGACCAGCTCTTGGCGGCCAAGCTCGCACACGGCAAGGTGCGGCCAAGCCCTGATCAAGCTGGGTGTCTTGAGCTGCAAGTCGTCCCCCTCTACGAGGACTCGCTGAAGGAGCCCAAGGCTTTTGAACGCCTCACGAATGCCGCTCGAACCTATTTTGGTCTAAACCTGTCCTGGAAAATCGGTCCTTTGCAGCAGCAAGGCGTGGGTTCGGCTGGAGCCAAGCCCCAGGGCAGCCGAGCCAAGTCGCACCACAAGGTGCTGGAGCATCCCGTGGTGCAGCAGGCCCTGGAGGTTTTGAGCGGCGAACTCATTGAAATCCGGGGACGCAAACCTACCGACCGAAAACGATCCGATCATCGCCCGGCGATTGCCTCTGACGCCGATGACTAGGCCGAATCGTCGTGATGTGGGCCTCGGTCGATGCCCCTGTTCTGGGTCTTCCCTTCGCCATGTCAGTCGCATGGGGTATGGATGAGGTGTGAAGAAATCCAAGCAGCGTGGTATTACCTGATCTGGAGAAGTGTTTCAATCAAGCTTTCAAAACCTCGCAAGGAGGAAAGCCCGATGGTAAAGGGATTCAATCCCATGCAGCAAGTCAAGGCGCTGCAGGATAAGATGCTCAAGATGCAGGAAGAGCTGGCATTCATGAAGGTTGAAGGTTCCGCCGGCGGCGGAATGGTGGTGGCGGTGATGAATGGACGCCAGGAACTGTTGGGCCTCAAGATCGACCCCCAGGTGGTAGATCCCCATGACCTGGAGATGTTGCAGGATCTGGTTGTCGCTGCGGTCAACGATGCCCTCCGCAAGTCTCAGGAACTGGCTGCCGGAGAAATGGGCAAGATCGCGGGCGGCCTCAATGTTCCTGGTCTAAAAATCCCTGGTCTGTTTTGAGATCCTGAGACTGCTGTTTGACTTCGGTTGGGCTGGGTGCATGACGCAAGCCAGGGCCAACCACTCAAGTTCACGCCGGGAAAGGGTTTATTGGTGCCATGAAAGCGCATCCGCCAGCCCTGGAAAAACTCATTCGCAAGCTGGCCAAATTGCCCGGATTGGGCGAGAAAAGCGCTAGCCGCATTGCCATGCACTTGCTGCGCGCCTCCCGGGAGGAGGTGGATTCCCTGGCGGAGGCACTCAAGCAGATCAAGACCCAGATCAGGACCTGTGGGCATTGTTTCCATTTTACCGATGGCGAAATCTGTGCCATTTGTGCCGATCCCCAGCGTGCCGACGGCGTTTTGTGTGTGGTGGAAAGCACCGCCGATCTGGTGGCCATTGAACAATCGGGGGCTTTTCAAGGACGCTACCATGTGCTTCAGGGTGTGCTTGCCCCCCTCGACGGCGTCGGCCCGGACCAGTTGCGCATCAAAGAACTGCTGCAGCGTTTAGAACCGGAAGGCATCCAGGAAGTCATCCTGGCCACCAACCCCAGCAACGAAGGCGAAGCCACCGCCCACTATTTGAGGAAACTTCTCCAGAACAGATTGATAAAGGTGTCCCGAATTGGGTTCGGCATCCCCATGGGGGGTGACGTCAAATACGTGGATCAGGTCACCATTCAGCGATCGCTGGCAGGGCGGCAGCCAGTGGATTGAAGACGCGGATGTCGGTGATGTAGCCCCCTCCTCCTGCTATGCCTCCCCATTTCTTGACTCCATCAGCGCTGATTGATACTCGCACCTAGTGCTTTGTCAGCTTGCTTCTACGGGGTAGCGTTCGTGCTTCGATACCTCAGCACGAACGGAGGATGGCCAAGCGCCAACGCCCGATCGCCCTGAGGTATCGAAGGGCGAACCCTGCAAGACTGAGTTGACGGAGCACTAGCCTCCCCCATCAAAGGGGAGTCCTGCTTTGCAGGATGCCTTGCAGGACTGATAACTTCCGCAGCGTTCCATTAACCACTTGTGCGGCGGTTGTAAGAAAAGCCCTGACGAGAAAATAGAAAATTTCTGACAGCAGAATCAGATTCTGCCGAATGTTCAAATCGACTCTTCAATCCTATAGTGGCACTGGATTGGTTTTCACCGGAGGACTCCTGGGGCAACGTTCTGAGATGGCATCCGCCGCCACTTTCGAGATTTCAGGGGAGTGTTAACCAAAGGTTTTTGGAGTTCAGGGTATATGCTGGTGAAAGAACAACCCATGACAAGGCAACAATTGCAGGAGGAAGTAGCACACCTGCGGCAACGTATTCGCGAATTAGAGGGAAAGCGACCAGAGCAAAGTCATATTCTCGAGGCAACCCAAAAGCGTGAAGAACCCCTTCGCACGGTGTTCCATAATGCCAAGAGCGGGATGTTCATCCTCGACCTGCAGGGTCGTCATGTGGACGTCAACGACGCCGGTTGCATGATGACAGGATATACCCGTGAGGAGATCCTTCAATCCGACGTGTGGCTATTGTGGTTTTCCGAAGATGCCCAAAACGCTTTGAATCGAGAAGGGAAACTCAGTGAGTGGGGCGCTTCCCTTCCTGAATGTCGGGTGCGCAAGAAGGATGGTTCCGAGATTTGGGTTGAAGTCAATCTCATACCCTTCGTGGCCAACCAGAAGGATCTGGTCCTGGAGATCGTACGCGATATCACCGGGCGAAAACGCTCCCAAACCGCCCTTCAGAGAGCGCATGCGGAGCTGGAACGGGACGTTGAGGTGCGTGCCAGGGAACTGGAGCAGACCAACCAGTGTTTGAAGCGCGAAATCGAAGAACGTAAGCGAGCTGAAGAGGAACTCAAGAGGACCAAGGAATACCTCGAAAACGTTATCGAGAACTCCGTGGATGCAATCGGCATTGTCGACCGGCGCGGTCGATTCATTCTCTGGAACAGGCGGGCAGGAGAGATCTTCGGCTACCAATCCGACGATCTGGCCGGCAGGTCGGCCTTCGAATTGTATGCCGACAGGGAAGACCTGCACCGAATGCTGGAAAGGCTTCGCAAGGAAGAGGTGGTACGGGAATATGAAATCCTCATGAAGAAACACGATGGAAGTATCGTGCCGATGGATATCTCCATTAGCCTGCTCAAGGATGACCATGGCAACACCATCGGAAGTGTTTGCGTCGCCAGGGACCTATCCGAACGAAAAAGAGGAGAGATGGACCTGAAACGCGCCAGAGATGAGCTGAGCCTTTACTCCAAGGACCTCGAGCGTCAGGTGAGAGCCAGGACCAGGGAGATCATGGGCATCCTCAAGTACACCCCTGCCGTCGTTTCCATCAAGGACACAGACGGCCGCTATACCCTGGTCAACTCGCGCCATGAAGAGCTTTTCGGCATGAGCAACGAAAAAATCCACGGAAAATCCGACCATGAAATCTTCCCCAGGGAGTTCGCCGATCAGTTTCGAGCCAACGACCTCCAGGTCCTGGTCGAGGGGCATTCCCGCCAAATCGAGGAACAGATTCCACATCGTGATGGTGTGCACACCTATCTTTCCGTGAAGTTCCCTCTCTATGATGAACACGGCGCCGCATCCGGTGTTTGCGGCATATCCACCGATATAACCGAACTGAAGAAGGCCCAGAACCAACTCAGGCGCCTTTCCGGCAGCATCATGGCCGGCCAGGAAAAGGAACGAGCAGCCATAGCCCGGGAACTGCACGACGAATTGGGTCAGGTACTGACGGCACTGCGGATGGACACGGTGTGGATGTTGAACCATCTGAAAGATGCGGACCGTCAAGGCTGCCAAGCGGGCCTTGACGATGCGTGAACTGATCGACAAGACCATTGATGAAGTCAGAGGTATTGCCCTGCGGCTGCGTCCAAGCGTGCTTGATGATTTGGGACTTATCCCCGCCCTGGAATGGTACACGGCCGAGCTTGAAAAGCGCTCGGGGATTGCTTTTGTACTCAATCGTCAAGACATTCCCAAGGTGAACGAAATCGTGGCCACGGCAGCCTACCGCATCGCGCAGGAAGCCTTGACCAACGTGGTGCGCCACTCGTCGGCCACGCACGTGGAGGTCAGCTTGAAAGTACAGGGAGACACCTTAACGTTGACGGTCGTGGATAACGGGCGAGGATTCAATACGGTTGAACTGTCGGAATCCGAGAGTCTCGGTGTTGCGGGCATGCGTGAACGTGCCAACCTTGCGGGAGGCACGCTGGAGATTGAATCACAACCGGGCAAGGGGAGCCAGGTCTATTGCAGGCTTCCGATCTCCGGTAAGATGGGAGTGCTGCGATGATCAAAATTTTACTGGCGGATGATCATAGCATCGTACGAGCGGGACTTCGTCGCATCATTGAAGACAGCGGGGAAATGATGGTGGTTGCGGAGGCCGCGGATGGGCAGGAAGCCATCCGCGAAGTCCATAGGACCTCCCCTGATGTGGCCGTCGTCGATATCTCCATGCCCGGTTTGGATGGGCTCGAGTTCATCAGTAGAGTCCGCTCCACACACCCCAAGCTGCCTGTTCTTGTTCTAACCATGCACGAAGAAGACCAGTATGTCATTCGGGTCTTCGCTTCGGGCGCCAATGGGTACATCACCAAAAGATCTGCACCCGAGCAGCTGGTAAACGCCATTCGCAAGGTGTACGCAGGTGGCCGATACCTCAATGGTTCGGCCGCCGAAGCATTGGCCTTGCACATGGCCAAGGGGACCCCGGGACGCACCCTGCTGGATTCCTTGTCCAACCGGGAACTGCAAGTGCTGCGGCGGCTGGCCATGGGGCTGACCACCCGAGAGATTGCTGAAGCGTACAACATCAGCGTCAAAACCGCGGACACCTATCGATTTCGATTGCTCAAGAAGCTCAACCTGAGGAACAACACCGAACTGACTCGCTTCGCCATCCAGAATGGACTTGTCGAGGTGTGATAGAGTGTTGGTTCAGCAGCTCTATCTTGCAGCCTTCGGGCTCACTAGCCTGGTATTTACCCAGGTCAATAGCGCCAACGCCTCCCCCTAGTAACCGCGCCTGGCTGGACTGGGCCTCATCAATGTCTTCTCTCTCAAGGTAGGGATATAGTCGAAGAATCTCTTCCCGAGTGTGGCCAGCAGCAACCATACCCACGATCATCCCAACCGTTAGTCTCATACCGCGGATGCAGGGTTTGCCACTAGGGGCTGCCGCGTTAACGCCGCAAATGAGCCGCGCGGCGAGATGGCACGAACTCCGAAGCAAAGCCGGCTTGCTCGCGAGCGCCTACAGGTTGCGGCGTCGGCTCGATTTGCTTGCTGTACTATTTCTCCTGCAACTGCTCTTTTAGGCTCTGTGGGAGGTTGATTGCGAGTTCAGGAAACGTTTCTATGATTCTCAATATGTCAGCCAGATCTTTTTGACGTTTGCTCCTCCGGCGCGTTTCATCCGTGTAGGCCCACACCTTTCCTTGCAACACATCCTCCAATGATGCGACTTTCATCTCGTAGCCTAGGACATCCCGCATCTCAGCTCCTGCGATAAAAACCTGATACCGAGGATCGGTCTGCAATTGAATTCGAAGGTCCGAGCCATGACCGCTCATATTGATGCTGTGCTCAAACTGCTCAACTTTCAACTCGTGCCTTTTTGCGGCATTTACGACACTTTCGATGTCATCTATCGCCACCACGATATCCACATCGAGGCTCACCACGGGTTCGACATATGCGTTCACGGCAAGCCCCCCAATCACGCAGTAGCGCGAAACCGTTTCAGTGAGGATAGCAAGGAACTGCTGGAGGATGTCTGATTTCCCCCTTGCGACAGAATTCAGGAATTCTTTGCCTGTCATCGTATCCCCCCTCTGGTAGCGAATATGGCCATCAACGGGAGGCCGCCTTATGGCCGATTCGCTGCATGGCATAGTTAGAAGAGTTCATGATAGCTACAGCATCTCCAGGATCTCTCTCGTTCCCTTTATCATTTCACCCACATCTCGAATGTCAAAATCGTCCCACTGAGCATGTAGTGCCTTATTTCGAACAGCCGAATACCCCTTTATCCTTTTCGCCTTTACGGTAGTTAATACGTTCACCTTGACGAGAGCATCGATTAGAACATCCAATGCTATGCCTGACTCCCTCACGCCCTGTCGTTGAGAGATTCACGAAATATCAGCCACTCCATTGAAACGCAGAAAAAGCTTGCTTTTCAATATATGCCTGTCAGGGAAGTCACAACAACCATTTTTTGAGACCGGACCAGCCTTGGTCATGCCTTCTACCCCGCTATAGGCTGCAATTGCCGGAAGCCTGATGGGCAACAGCTGAGGCTCGCAGTTCCAGCAATTCCTGTGCAAATCGACCATCAGTACCTCCTGCTTCACCGCTTTATGACTGCGACCGGGCGCCAGCCTGTCCGGTCCGCTCGAGATTCGTCAGAAGTGTTTCCGGCTTGTAAGAAAATCCATTACAGAGAATTGGGTAATTTCTGACACCGAAATCAGAATCTCACCGATTTTCACTTTCCCGATTATCCACTATAAGCACAAAATGTATCATCTTAGCGCCTGGCCGAGCTGATGGTTTCAACCAGGTGGTGCGGATTGATGCTTTTGACCGCAGACTTGTATCCAGCCGAAAATGCCGTGTTCATCCCTACCTTGGCAGGAAAGGCAAGGGTGAGCGCAGCAGCGGCAATAACCCTTTCCGGACCAGAACAGTTCCGTTTCCAGCGATTGGTTTAGGAAATCCATAGAACCGGAGACCGAGACGATGAAGATTCACGAATACCAAGCGAAAGAACTGTTCCAGAAGTACCAGGTGCCCGTTCCTCGTGGGAAAGTCGCCTTCAGTGTGGATGAAGCCAAGGCTGTGGCTGCGGAACTGGCGAGTCTGCCGGTGGTGATCAAGGCCCAGATTCATGCCGGGGGCCGCGGCAAGGGCGGCGGCGTCAAGCTGGCCAAGACTGCCGCGGAGAGGCTGCGAGCTGGCCTCTGAAATCCTGGGCATGACCCTGGTGACTCATCAGACCGGGCCGGAAGGCAAACTGGTGCGCCGCCTGCTGGTGGAAGAAGGCCTGCAGATCGACAAGGAACTCTATTTCAGCATGCTCCCTGATCGGGCCACGGCCAGCACCGTGATCATGGCCAGCGAAGCCGGCGGCATGGACATCGAGGAAGTGGCCGCCAAGACCCCGGAAAAGATCATCAAGGTCCAGGTCAATCCGCTCCTCGGTCTGCAAGCCTTCCACGTACGCCAACTAGCCTACGGCTTGAACCTGGAAGCCGACCTGATCAAGCCTTTTTCCACCATGGTCACCAACCTCTACAAACTCTTCTGCGACTACGACTGCTCCCTGGTGGAAATCAATCCCCTGGTGATCACCACGGACAAGAAGATGCTGGCGCTCGACGGCAAGGTCAACTTCGATGACAACGCCCTGTTCCGCCACAAGGATATCCTCGAATACCGCGATCTGCATGAAGAAGACCCCCTGGAAGTGGAAGCTTCCAAATTTAACCTCAACTATATCAAGATGGACGGCAACATCGGCAATATGGTCAATGGCGCCGGTCTGGCCATGGCCACCATGGACCTGATCAAGCTCGCCGGGGCTGAACCGGCCAACTTCCTTGACGTCGGCGGCGGTGCCAGCGCCGAGATGGTGGAAAACGGTTTCCGCATCATCTTGAGCGATCCCAATGTCAAAGGGATCTTCATCAACATCTTCGGCGGAATTTTGCGCTGCGACGTGCTTGCCCAGGGCGTGGTGGAAGCCGCCAAGAAGGTGGGCCTGGGGGTTCCGGTGGTGATCCGGATGGAAGGCACCAATGTCGATAAGGGCCGTCAGATCCTGCAGGAATCCGGACTCAATTTGATTGCCGCCAAAGACTTGAAAGATGCCGCCCAAAAGGTAGCGAACATTGCCAGAGGCTAGAAGGGGGAACGATCATGAGCATTTGGGTGGGTAACGATACGCGATTGCTGGTTCAAGGGATTACCGGCCGGGAAGGCCAGTTTCATACCCTGCAGTGCAAGGCCTATGGCACCCAGGTGGTGGCCGGGGTTACTCCCGGCAAGGAAGGCCAAAACGTCGAAGGGATCCCGGTGTTCAACAGCGTGGCCCGAGCGGTCAAAGCCACCGGCGCCAATTGTTCCATGGTGTTTGTGCCGCCGCCGTTTGCCGCCGACGCCATTCTGGAATCCATCGAAGCCGGAGTGCCGATGATTGTGGCCATCACCGAAGGCATCCCGGTGCTGGACATGATGAAGGTCAAGAATCATCTCAAGAGCTCCGATTCGCGCCTGATCGGTCCCAACTGCCCGGGGATCATCACCCCCGGTCAGTGCAAGGTGGGGATCATGCCGGGGCCGATTCACATGCCGGGTCCCATCGGGGTGGTATCCCGCTCCGGGACCTTGACCTACGAAGTGGTCCATCAGTTGAGCCAGCAAAACATCGGGCAGAGCACCTGCATCGGGATCGGCGGTGATCCGGTCAACGGCACCAATTTCATCGACTGCCTCAAAGCATTCCAGGATGACCCGGCCACCAAAGGGATCGTCATGGTGGGTGAGATCGGCGGCTCGGCCGAAGAGGAAGCGGCGGAATTCATCACCCGTTACGTGACCAAGCCGGTGGTGGGATTCATCGCCGGGGTGACCGCGCCGCCGGGGCGCCGCATGGGCCATGCCGGGGCGATTATCAGCGGTTCCAGCGGTACCGCCCAGGCTAAGATGGCCGCCATGGAAAAGGCTGGCATTGCCGTGGTGGAAAACCTCGGCGAGCTCGGCGCAACGGCTGTTAAAGTCTTTGGACGCTAGCGGCACCGGCAAACATAAACGGAATAAATCTTCTGGGGAATGCCATGCACCAACTTGAAACGCTTCGGGCACCCCAGGCACTCTCGTTCACTCTAGACATGTAGAAGGAGTTCCATCATGGGCATGAAGAGAAAGAAGATTACCGTAGTTGGAGGTGGTTTCGTTGGAGCCACCACAGCGCATTGGGTTGCCGGCAAAGAGCTGGCGGATGTTGTTCTGATCGATATCATCGAAGGAATGCCTCAGGGCAAAGCCTTGGATCTCCTTGAAGCCGGGCCGGTTGAAGGACTCGATGTCAATGTCGTCGGCACCAACGACTATGCCGACACCGCCAATTCCGACCTGGTCATCATCACCGCCGGTATCGCCCGCAAACCGGGGATGAGCCGCGATGATCTGCTGGCGATCAATACCGGCATCGTCAAGGAAGTCACCGCCCAGATTGCCAAATACTCTCCCAACGCCTTCCTGATCGTGGTCTCCAATCCGCTGGATGCCATGGTGTACGTGGCTCACAAAGTGAGCGGTTTCCCCAATAACCGGGTGATGGGGATGGCCGGTGTTTTGGACTCCGCCAGGTTCCGCTCCTTCATCGCCATGGAACTGGGGGTGTCGGTGAAAGACATCCAGGCCTTCGTGTTGGGCGGCCATGGCGACACCATGGTGCCTCTACCGCGTTACACCACGGTTTCCGGTATTCCCATTCCGGATCTGATGTCGGCGGACCGCATCGAGGCTCTCGTGGATCGGACTCGCAACGGCGGTGCTGAAATCGTCAACCTGCTGAAAACCGGCAGCGCCTTCTTCGCACCGTCAGCATCCGCGGTTCAGATGGCGGAAGCCATCCTCAAGGACCAGAAGCGCATCCTGCCTTGCGCCGCCTATTGTGACAAGGAGTACGGTGTCGGCGGATATTTCGTCGGGGTGCCGGTCATGCTGGGTGCCGGAGGAGTGGAAAAGATTGTCGAAATCAAGATGACCACCGAAGAAAAGGCTCGCTTCGACAAATCGGTTGAGGCCGTGAAGCGCTTGGTCGAGACCATCAAAGTCTAGTTATTGGACAGAAGGAGACCGGCAAATGGCCATTAGGGTGATCATCGAAAGAAAGACTATTCCCGGCAATGAAATCAAACTGAACAACCTGCTAATGACTCTGCGCAGCAAGGCCATGCATGCCAAGGGCTACATATCCGGGGAGACTCTCCGCTCCTTGGAGACCGCCGATACCTTCATCGTCATCAGCACCTGGAACAGCCTGGATGATTGGAAGGCCTGGGAACAGGACCCGGAGCGAAAGAAAATCCAGGCGCAAATCGATGAACTGTTGCGCACTCCATCCAAGCATCAAGTCTATGCTTACTACTAAGCATGCGGGCGAAAACCCGTAGCCGGTTGCTGGGTCTCCCCTCCCTTGGTGGCAGTGCTGCTGAATTAAGGAGAGCATCATCCCCCTCGCCCCCGTTTCGGGGGAGAGGCGGGCGAGGGGGTTTTCAGAGCGGATCTTCCCTCCCCTAACCCTCTCCCTGAGGGAGAGGACCGCGCATTGTCCCCCACCGAGGGGGAGGAGACATAGAGGGAATCTGCGATAGTGTTTCAGCAAATTCGGTACGTCGTTGCCGGAAACATGCCGAGAGCTCATAACCGAGCTGGGAAGCCCGAAGCGGCAACATTAACCTGAAGGGCTATTATGTAGGACCAAAACCATGTCAGAGCGCAAGGCGGAAGAGCGTGCAGGGAGAGAATCCGGTTCCCACTCACGCCCTCACGCTCTCGCGCCTTCACGGATCTAAACTCAGCCAGAGGGGAGCAATCAATGGGGGTAGTAGCTGATAAGCTCAAGAGTTTTCAAGAGAGAGAGACCAAGATCAAGGCCATGGGTGGCGAAAAGGCTGTGGCTACCCAGCATGAGCGCGGCAAGATGACCGCCCGGGAACGGCTGGAATACTTTTTTGATCCAGGCAGTTTTCGTGAAATGGACATCTTTGTGAAGCATCGGGGGGGCCTGTTTGGCCTTGATAAAATGGACATCCCCGCCGATGGAGTCATCACCGGATATGGCAAGGTCGATGGCCGGGATGTCTTTGCCTTCTCGCAGGATTTCACCGCCCGGGCTGGCACCCTTGGGGAGATGCACGCCAAGAAGATCTGCAAGGTCATGGACCTGGCTCTAAAAACCGGCAAACCCCTGGTGGGTTTCAACGATTCGGGCGGAGCCCGCATCCAGGAGGGCGTGGATTCCCTTTCCGGTTATGGCCAGATCTTCTACCGCAATGCCATTGCCTCGGGGGTCATTCCCCAGATTTCGGCGATCATGGGCCCGTGCGCCGGGGGCGCGGTCTATTCGCCGGCCATGACCGACTTGGTGTTCATGGTCAAGAACACCAGCTACATGTTCATCACGGGACCGGATGTCATCAAATCCGTGCTCGGTGAAGTGGTTACTCAGGAAGATCTGGGCGGAGCCATAGCGCACAGCAGCAAGAGCGGTGTGGCACACTTCGCCTGTGAGAGTGACGCGCACTGCATCGACCAGATCAAACGTCTCCTGAGTTTCCTGCCCGACAACAACATGGAAGACCCGCCGCTGGTTCCCACTGGGGACAGTCCCGATCGCGCCGATCCGGCCCTGGATTCCATCATCCCGGATAACCCGATGGGAGCCTATGACATGAAAGAGCTCATCGGCTCCATTGTGGACAACGGCGACTTCTTCGAGGTCCACGAGAACTATGCGCAGAACATCATCGTCGGGTTCGCGCGCCTCAACGGCCGCTCGGTGGGAATCATCGCCAACCAACCGAAAGTGCTGGCCGGATGCCTGGACATTGATTCCTCGGACAAGGCCACGCGCTTCATCCGCCTCTGTGATTCCTTCAATGTCCCGCTGTTGACCATCCCCGACGTACCTGGTTACCTCCCCGGCAAGCAGCAGGAACTGGGAGGAATCATCCGCCACGGCGCCAAACTTCTGTGGTGCTATTCGGAAGCCACGGTCCCCAAAATGACTCTGATCGTGCGCAAGGACTACGGTGGCTCCTATCTGGCCATGTGTTCGAGGGATCTGGGCAGCGACATGGCGCTTGCCTGGCCGACAGCCGAAATCGCGGTCATGGGCGCGGACGGAGCGGCCAACATCATCTTCCGCAAAGAAATCCAGGAAGCGGCTGACCCGAAAGCCAAGAGGAATGAGAAAATAGAAGAATACCGGAGTCTTCTCTACAACCCTTATATCGCTGCATCGCGCGGTTACATTGACGGGGTGATTATGCCCAGTGAAACGCGCCCGCGGCTCATCAACGCTCTTGAGATGCTGCGCACCAAGAGGGAATCGCTGCCGCCGAAAAAGCACGGCAATATTCCCACATAACCAATAGGAAAGGTCAACTCATGCAAGTGAGCAAGAATGTCATCGCAGCCATATCCGGGGCCATTGGAATGTATATGGAGGCCACCGAGCAGCAGGTTCTTGCTGAAGCGGTCAGAAACCCGAGCTCGAGAAGTCTCCAGTCCGGCCTACAGCCTTTGGGCGGTGGCGGGACGGCAATCCTCGATGGACATGAGGCGATTTCTACAAATGCGCCTGGCTCATTGACACCGGCCGATGGACCCAGAGCAATGACGACGCGAAAAAAAGGAGATTGAAGATGGCTAATGACAAACATGGAACTCTGACAGCCAAGCTTTGTGATGAGGTGACGAAAGTCACCAATCCGGTAAAGATACAGGATTTGACTTTCCGCGACGGCCATCAGTCGCTGTTTGCCACTCGCGGGAGAACCGAGGACTTCCTGCCCATTGGCGAGGAAATGGACCAGGTCGGCTTCTATTCCATGGAAGTGTGGGGTGGAGCGACCTTTGACACCATGCACCGGTTTCTAGGTGAAGACCCGTGGGAACGGATCCGCACCCTGAAAAAATACATCAAGAAGACCCCGTTTTCCATGCTGCTCCGGGCGCAAAACCTGGTCGGCTACCGCAACTACGCCGATGACGTGGCCGTCGCTTTCGTTGAGCGATCTTGCGAGAACGGCATCGATATCTTCCGCACCTTTGACGCCTTGAACGATTTCCGCAACTTCGAAACCGTGGTCCCGATCATCAAGAAGAACAACAAGCACTTCCAGGGCGCCATTTGCTACTCGCTGACCCAGTCTCGCCTGGGCGGGCCGGTTTACAACCTCGAGTACTACCTCAAAAAGGCCAGGGATCTGGAAGAGATGGGTGCCGATACCATCTGTGTCAAGGACATGGCCGGATTGATCGCCCCTTACGATGCCTATATTCTGGTGAAAGCCCTCAAGGAAACCGTCAAGGCCCCCATCCATCTTCACAGCCATTTCACCTCCGGCATGGCGGATATGTCGCTTCTCAAAGCGATCGAAGCCGGCGTCGACATCGTGGATACCTGTCTGATCCCCTGGGCCTATCGCACCTCGCATCCGGCCATCGAACCGCTGGTGGTCGCGCTGCAGGGAACCAACCGCGACACGCGGTCTGGACCTCAAGCTGCTGGCCAAATGCAGCGCCCATATGGAGAAGATCTCCCCCAAATACCGTCATCTCCTGGACGACCGGATGTCCATCGTCGACATCAACGTGCTTGCTGCATCAAACACCGGGCGGCATGCTCTCCAATCTGGTAAACCAGCTCCGCGACATGGATGCCCTGGACAAGATCGATGAGGTTTTCAGGCAGTTGCCCATCGTTCGCCGCGAACTGGGCCAGGTCCCGCTGGTGACCCCGACCAGTCAGATCGTCGGTATCCAGACCGTCAACAATGTGCTCTTTGACACCCCCAATGAACGATACAAGATGATCACCGCCCAGGTCAAAGACCTGTGCTACGGCCTGTACGGCAAAACCGCCGTGCCCATTGATGCGGAAGTCCAGAAGAAGGCCCTCAAGGGTTATCCCCGCGGCGAAACGCCCATCACCGTACGTCCTGCCGACGTCCTGGATCCCGAACTGGAGAAGGCCAAGAAGGATGTTGAAGGCCTGGCCAAAGACCTTGACGATCAATTGATCTACGCCATTTATCCCACCACCGGGAAGCGCTTCCTGAAATGGAAATACGGCCTTGAGGAAATTCCCAACTGAAGTGAAGGCCAAGACTCTGGAAGACGTGAAGGCCGAAGAAGAACTCATCAAGAAGGCCAAGAACCGGTCTGCTTGTGGAAAAGCCCAAAAAGGAGGTCCCCGAGCAGGGACCCGGTTTGCGCACCTTCAACGTTTTCGTGGACGGTGATTATTTCGAGGTTGGGGTGGAACAAGTAGGGGGTGCCCCGGTCATCACCTCGATCAGCCCAGTGGTTCAGCAGGCCGTGCCGGCCGCGCCGCGTCCTTCTGTAGTGCCGCCACCGCCACGGCCGGCAGTCGCTCCCGCTCCCGCGGCCCAGCCCACGCCAGCTCCCAAAGCCGCCTCCGCACCTCCCACAGGTGGAACAGTCATCGAAGCACCCATGCCCGGAATGATCATTCGTTTTGAAGTGAGCGTCGGGGCGTCGGTCAAAGAAGGCGATGTGGTCTTGATCCTCGAAGCCATGAAGATGGAAAACTCCATCACCAGTCCCGTCTCGGGAACGGTGAAGGAAATCCGATTCAAAGACGGCGAGACCGTTACGAAGGGTGATGTTATGGTGGTGATTGGTTAATCTTCTTCTGTATCGCCGGTTTGACGTAGGGGCGGGGTTTAGCCCCACCCGCTGATCCCCGGCATGACAAGACCAGGAATTGGCGCCATTCCGGTTGGAAATCACCTTAGGGAAACGCTAGTCCAACGGAGGATTCAGAGCATGTTTGATGAAAAAGAACTCGAGAAAATCCGATCGGCTAAGGAGAAATGGGAACAGGGGTCGCTGCAGAAGACCTTGAGCCGTGCTCCCGAACGCAGACAGCAGTTCACCAGCATTTCCGGCATGCCTGTGGAGCGGCTCTACACACCGGCCGAGGTTACCGGCATCGACTACAACCAGGACCTGGGTTACCCAGGCGAGTTTCCTTTTACCCGTGGGGTCCAGCCGACCATGTATCGCGGCCGTTTCTGGACCATGCGCCAGTACGCCGGGTTCGGCAATGCCAAGGAGAGCAACGAGCGCTATCGTTACCTGCTGGAGCAGGGCCAAACCGGGTTGAGTGTCGCCTTCGATTTGCCGACCCAGGCGGGATACGACAGCGACCATCCCCTTTCCATGGGGGAAGTGGGCAAAGTCGGGGTGGCCATCGACTCCCTCGACGACATGCGGGTGCTGTTCGACCAGATCCCGGTCGACAAGGTCACCACTTCCATGACCATCAACGCTCCCGCTACCGTGCTGCTGGCCATGTATCTGGCCATCGCCGAGGAACAGGGAGTTTCCTACGACAAGCTGGGCGGCACGGTCCAAAACGACGTCCTCAAAGAAATCATCTGCCGTGGGCAATACATCTACCCGCCCAAACCCAGCATGCGGCTCACCGTGGACCTCATCGACTACTGCCAAAAGCATGTCCCCAAATGGAACACCATCAGCATTAGCGGCTATCACATTCGCGAGGCGGGTTCCACCGCCGCCCAGGAGATGGCTTTTACCATTGCTGACGGGATTGCTTACGTGCAGGCCTGCATGGAACGGGGGATGGCGGTGGATTCCTTCGGGCCGCGGCTGAGTTTCTTCTTCAATTCCTTCACCAACGTCTTGGAAGAGGTGGCCAAATTCCGTGCCGGCCGCAGATATTGGGCGCGGATCGCCAAGGAACGCTTTGGCGCCAAGGACCCTCGCTCCATGATGATGCGCTACCATGTTCAGACCGGCGGCGTGACCTTGACGGCGCAACAACCCCTCAACAACATTGTGCGGGTGGCCCTGCAAGCCTACGCGGCGGCCATGGGCGGATGTCAGTCCCTGCATACCAACTCCTACGACGAGGCCCTTTGCCTGCCGACGCAGGAAGCCGTGACCGTGGCCCTGCGCACTCAGCAGGTGGTCGCCGAGGAAAGTGGCGCGACTGATACCATCGATCCTCTGGCCGGATGTTATTTTGTCGAAGACATGACCGACAAGATCGAAGCGGAGATCGATGCCTACATCAAGAAGATCGACACCATGGGGGGAACTCTGGCGGCCATCGAGCAAGGTTACATTCAGAAGGAAATTCAGAACAGCTCGTACCGCTTCCAAAAAGAAATTGAGTCCAACGAGCGGATATACGTAGGGATCAACAAGTACACCATGGAAGAGGCGCCTCCCACCAACCTGCTCAGAGTCGACATGAAGGTTGGCGAAGTCGAAGTGCAAAAGCTTAAGCAACTCCGCGCCGAAAGAGACCCGGTCCAATGGAAAAAGGCCCTGGATCACCTGCGCGAAATCTCCCAGACCAACGAAAATGTCATGCCCGCCGTGATTGAAGCGGTCAAGGCGATGGCCACGGTTGGGGAAATTTGTGACGTCTGGCGCGAGATCTTTGGAGAATACCGACCCAAGGAATTTGTGTGAGGAGAAGCCCCATGGCACAGCAGAGAAAGATCAAAATCGTTGTCGCAAAACCTGGGTTGGACGGCCATGACCGTGGTGCCAAGCTGCTGGCGCGGATCTTTGCCGAGGCCGGCATGGAGGTGGTCTACACCGGGCTGCGCCAAACTCCGGAAATGATCACCGAGACCGCACTCCAAGAGGATGCCGACGTGGTCGGTTTGAGCAGTCTATCGGGAGTGCACAATTATTTCTTCCCTCGAGTGGTGGAACTGCTGCGCGAAAAGGGATTGGATGATGTCCTGGTGGTCGGTGGCGGGATCATCCCGACGGAAGATGTGGATGACTTAAAGAAGGCTGGGGTTGCCGAGATATTTGGGCCAGGCACCCCAACCACGACCATAGTTGAATTCATAACCAACAACCTGCGGGCTCGGAACTAGGAAATGGCGACAGAGGTTATCACCCGATTCCTCCCCCTTGATGGGGGAGGCTAGGTGGGGGTGCCGATTCATGTCTTACCCCCTCCCCTCCCCTCTCCCCCCTCCCGCCAGGGGAGGGGAATCATGAGGTGACTCCTCTCCCTCGATGGGAGAGGCCGGGTGAGGGTGAATTCATCAATGAATGAAGCCCATTCACACTGCTGTCGAAATGGCCTTGACTCTTGAAAAGCCCGGCCGTTATAAATCATTGGTTTTGTGATTTTTGTAGCAAAATTGCTTGCCTAGCATGTTGTCAAGGGAGTTGTGACAATTGCGGAAGCGGGCCCTATCAAACCAGTTCATCGCGTGTGCGATTGGCTGACAACAGGAACAGAATCGGAGATCACAGATGGTAGAAATTCGCTTTCACGGACGTGGGGGGCAAGGCGCGGTGACGTCGGCGGAATTGACGGCGCTTGCGGCCATCGAGCAGGGCAAATACGCCCAGGCTTTCCCGAGTTTCGGTCCGGAACGGCGCGGGGCACCTGTCATGGCGTATGTGCGGGTGAGCGACACCCCGATCCGAACCCGGGAGAAGATCTATACACCGGATATCGTTATTGTGCTGGACCCCAGCCTGCTGCGCATCGTGAATGTAGCGGCAGGGCTCAAGGCGGACGGCCTGGTGATCCTGAACACCAAGAAGAGTGCCGAGGAAATCCGGCAGGAAACCGGCATCACGGCCCGCCTCGCCCTGGTGGATGCCAGCACCATCGCCATGGAAACCATGCGCATCCCCATCACCAACACCACCATGCTCGGGGCTTTGCTCAAAGCGTCGGGGATTTTGCCGCTCGAGGCGCTGCGCGCGCCGGTGCAGACGCGATTTGGTCCCATTGCTGAAAAGAACCTCAAGGCATGCACCCGTGCCTTTGAAGAAACGCGAGTGGAGGGATAAGCCGTGGCCAAGGAAACAGGATCCATCAGTTGGAAGGCATTGGAGCTGGGCTGCACCATCGTCGAGCCGGGCAACGCGAGCCAGCTCAAAACCGGCGACTGGCGTTCGGCCTATCCGGTAACCGACCTGGACGTGTGCATCAAGTGCGGTCAGTGCTACATCTACTGCCCGGACATGGTCTACAGCCGCAACGACGAAGGCTATTACATCCAGGACTACTATTTCTGTAAGGGATGCGGGATCTGTGCGAGGGAATGCCCGGTGGACGCGATCCAGATGATGCAGGAGGGCGATTAGTCATGGCCAAGCGAGTAGGTATGGAAGTTTCCATCGCCGCAGCCGAAGTCGTGGGACTGGCTGACGTCGATGTGGTCCCCGCGTACCCTATTACGCCGCAGACCCACATTGTGGAACACCTTGCGGAGCTGGTCGCGAGCGGGCATCTGGACGCGGAATACGTTACCGTGGAATCGGAACACAGCGCCATGAGCACCTGTGTGGGCGCTTCGGCGACGGGGGCTCGAGTGTTTACCTCGACCAGTTCCCAGGGTTACGCGCTGATGTCGGAGATCTGCTACATCGCCGCCAGTCTGCGGCTTCCCATCGTCATGGCGGTGGCCAACCGGGCGCTGAGCGGTCCCATCAACATTTGGAACGACCATGGGGACCTGATGATGAGCCGCGACACCGGCTGGGTCCAGACCGTGGCCGAGAATGGTCAGGAAGTGCTGGATCTTCTCCTGCACGCCTTCCGGGTGGCCGAAGACCCCCGGGTGATGCTGCCCATGATCGTCAACCTGGATGGATTCATCCTGAGTCACATGATCGAACCGATGATGATGCCGGAAAAGGAAGAAGTGGACCGGTACCTACCTCCCTTCAACCCCACCCGTCGGCTCGACCCACGCCAACCCATCACCATGGGTCCGGTGGGCATGCCCGATGTCTACACGGAATCCAAAAAGGCCCATGATGAGGCGCTCAAGGCCGCCAAGCCCATCATCATCGACGCCTGGAAGGCCTTCGGCGATCAGTTCGGCCGTTACTACCAGCCGGTGGAAACCTACAAAGCGGAAGGCGCCGACTATCTTCTCATCACCATGGGGAGCATCTCCGAAACCGCCATGACCGCCATCGATGCCTTGCGGGCCGCGGGCAAGTCGGTGGGGCTGGTACGCCTGCGTCTGTGGCGACCGTTCCCCATCGAGGAACTGTTCGAGGCCGTCAAGGGTGCCAAGGCTATCGGCGTGGTCGATCGCGTGGTGGCGCTGAGCGGCGGTTCCGGGCCGGTGTGTTTGGAAGTCAAGGCGGCCCTCTACGACCGCAAGTTCCATCCCTACATGCAGAATTACATTGCCGGTTTGGGTGGGCGCGACGTGACCGTGGAAGTCTTCGAAGACATGGCGAATATGCTGATCGCTGCACATGACCGTGGTGATCCAATGGGATATGAAATCATCAATGTGAAGGAATGAAACTGATGGGAATCGCAGCTGAAGCACTGAAGAATTTCAAGGGAATTCATATGAAGAGGCTCCCCGAAGAGGAACCTCTCTCATCCGGGCACCGCGCCTGTCAGGGTTGTGGTGAAGTTCTGGCGCTGCGGCAGGTCATGAAAGCCCTGGGCAATAACGTCATCGTTTGCAGCGCCACCGGGTGCATGGAAATCATCACTTCGCCCTTTCCCCAGACCGCCTGGCGAGTGCCGTGGCTCCATGTGGCCTTCGAAAACACTTCGGCCGTGGCCAGCGGTGTGGACGCGGCCCTCAAGGCCTTGACCCGCAAGGGCAAAAGCGACCTCAAAGATGTCGTCATCCTGGCTTACGGCGGCGACGGCGGCACCGCGGACATCGGTCTGCAGTCCTTGAGCGGCGCACTGGAACGGGGCACCAACTTTCTCTATGTGTGCCTCGACAACGAAGCCTACATGAACACTGGTATCCAGCGTTCGTCCTCGACCCCGTACGGGGCCATGACCACCACCTCGCCACCGGGGAAAAAATCCATCGGCCAGTCCACCTGGAAGAAGAACATGCCCGCCATCGCCGTTGCCCACGGGATTCCCTATGTGGCCACGGCGTCGCCGGCCTTTCCGGTGGACCTCATGAACAAGATCAAGAAGGCGGCGACCATCCCGGGCCGGCCTACATTCACATCTACTCGCCCTGTCCCACCGGCTGGCGCCACGAAACCGACGGCGCTATCGAAGCGGCGCGGCTGGCGGTCTTGAGCAATGTGTTCCCGCTCTACGAAGTGATCGATGGCAAATATGTACCTGTCCAAGGTCAGTCATCGGGGGCTGGCGCCCTGTAAGGCGGCCTGCCCGGCGGGCATTGACGTGCCGGGCTATGTCGGCCTGATCGCTGAAGGCAAATACGCTGAAGCCCTCAAACTCATCAAGCAAAACAACCCACTGCCGGTGGTCTGCGGGCGGGTCTGCTACCACCCATGTGAAAACGTGTGCAGCCGCGGCCAAACCGACGAGTGCATCGCCATCGACAATCTCAAGCGCTTTGTGGCCGAACTCGACCTCAAGGATGGCCATCCTGACCTGCCCGATAAGAAGCCTGCCAAGGGGAAAAAGGTGGCGGTTATCGGCGCCGGTCCGGCTGGACTTACCGCCGGCTACTATCTGGCCATCGACGGCTATGATGTAACCATTTTTGAAGCCATGCCGGAAGCCGGTGGCTGGCTGCGCTACGGTGTGCCCGAGTATCGCTTGCCGCGCAATCTGCTCAATGCTGAAATCGACACCATTCGCAAGCTGGGTGTGGACATTCGTACCGGGGTTCGCCTGGGTGAGCACATCACCGTGGATGGACTGCAGAAGGTGGGCTTCGACGCCGTCTTTGTGGCGGTGGGGACTCAGCAGAGCATGAAGATGGGTATTCCTGGCGAAAACCTGGGCCGTGTTTATGCCGGCGGCGATTTCCTGCGGTCCATCAATTCCGGGGAGAAGCTTGAACTGGGCGATCAGGTGGCCGTCATCGGCGGCGGCAACGTGGCCATGGATGCGGCCCGCACTGCTTTGCGGCTGGGGGCTAAGGAAGTACATCTGCTCTACCGCCGCAGCCGTGAGGAAATGCCCGCCAACACCGAGGAAGTCCGTGAAGCCGAGGAAGAAGGCGTGCGGTTTCACTTTCTGACGGCCCCGGTGGCAGCTGTCGGCAATGGCAAGGTGGACAAACTCCGCTGCCTCCGCATGGAACTGGGTGAGCCGGATGCCAGCGGGCGGCGCCGCCCCGTGCCGGTCAAGGGTTCCGAATACGATCTGCCCATGGATGCCGTGATTTCGGCCATCGGTTTGAGCGCCGATTTGGAGTTCCTGAACAGGGAACCAGAAACCGTGAAACCCGTCGTGAGCAAGTGGGGGACCCTCAACGCCGATCCCATCACCTTTGCCACCTCGGTTCCGGGAGTGTTCACCGGGGGCGACGTGCTGACCGGCGCTGCCACGGTGATTCAAGCCATTGCCGCCGGCAAGGAGGTGGCGATTTCCATCGACCGTTACCTGCGGGGCGTGGATATGGCCGAAGGCCGCATTCGCGAAACCGACACCTGCGACGCGCCGCCCACGAAACCGGCCAAGGCCAAGCGGATGCAGCTCCAGCATGTACCGGCAACGGAGCGCAAGATTAACTTCGAGGAAGTCACCAAGGGCTTCACCGAGGAACAGGCCTTGGAAGAAGCCAAACGTTGCCTGCGCTGCGGTGTTTGCGCCGACTGTTACCGGTGCGATTCGGCCAAAGCGGGTGAAACCAAAACCGTTGCCGAATATTTCAAGATGCAGCGTCGGTTCCGCCACCTTACCGCTACGGATGTTGAAAAGATCCAGGAACGGGTCAATCAGGAGTATCTAACGCTCCTGGAACGCTGCGGCGTGGCTAAACCAGCGCAGTAGCGGACGGCAGCGGGCTGCCGGTGGCCGCGCGCATGGCAACCTTTTGCTTGACATTCGGGGAGGCTCTGTTAATCAGCTTTCCTCGTTTGCATATCGATCCCCGGTAGCTCAATCGGCAGAGCGGGTGGCTGTTAACCACTAGGTTGATGGTTCGAGTCCGTCCCGGGGAGCCAAAAAATCAAGGGCTTAGGAGAAATCTCTAAGCCCTTTTCATTTACGTTCCATCCATCATTCCCCACACATGAAGGCAAAATGCCCTTATCCAGAAACGAAAAGCCGCGGTTGATTCCCGGCTTCTCTTTGTCTCATGCCGTCCAGTTCTCCAGCTCACTACTGGCCCCAGCGTCTAAAGTGATCCCGTGATCCTCGCCAGGATGACGTCGCGGGAGTGTCGTCAAATGCCCCCCAGCACAGGATTCATATCGAAGATGTTCCAAACTCAGCCCATGTGGTGTTAGGTAGTTACCTTCAGAGGAAAGTACTCCATGTCGGGTGCCAGCTTCAGAAGTCCAAGCTCATGGGCAATTTCCAAACCCAACAACAAGCCAAACACTAGAGCCAACGCCAGCCAGCCCAACTTTCTGGCGTGATGTCCCCAGGGAGTTTCGCGGTAAGCAATGACCGCGGGCATCAGACAGAACATCAGCACGATGGAAACCCCGCCCACCAAGTCCAGGGCCGATAGAAAGAGTTTGGGATAAATCAAAACGATCAACAGGCAGAAGGGAAGTGCCAGCATCAGTGCCCACAAATTTCGCCTTGGTAATGCCTTGGGAAGAAGGTCCCGAAGAAACCGGTTGAGTGACGATGAAAGCAGGATGTAAGAGGGGATCAAGGCGGCCAGCGAAAAGAAGTGGGCCGCGATCCGGATCGGACTGCCGGGATAGGAGGCGGCTAGCGGAATAGTAGCGGGTTGATCCAGGTCAAAAGCTCCCGCCAGGCTGTTTATGGCGCCGTCGAGCGGCAGTGCACCGATCACTACCGCCATCCAAAGGATGTAGATCAATACGGGGAGAAAGCTTCCAAGGGCGATCGCACTGCGGATGTCCTTCAGATTGTAGTCCAACATCTCGCACACTCCGGGGATCACCACATGATAGGTCAAGGCAGCGGCCATCACCGGCAGGGTGGACATGACAAAAGCCCAGTCGGTGTGCCGCAACCGTGATACTTCCACGTGGGAGCTGACTTCAAAGACCAGATAACCAAAAGACCAGGAACAAGAATCCGATCAGGATTCTATTAGCTCTTTCGACCACACCAAGCCCAAAGACCGTCAACAAGCCGCCCAAGACGAAGAAAACCACGATCCAGCCGCATGCCGGCATGACTCCGGGACACAGGGCCTCCAGCACCGAGCCACTGGCCGCCAGGTGGGCAACGATCGCTCCATACAGGAGAATCAAGTAGCTCACCAGCGTCAACACCTTTCCCGTATGCCCCAGCTTGGATTGATAGAGACTGCCAAAATCCACTTCCAGCCGAATAGCGGTTATCCATCCGGCCAAAGCCCATCCGGTGAAAAGCATGCACACCCACAACACCAGCATCGCCAAGGCGGATGGAAAAAAACCAGCCAGGCCTGTCTTGACAGGCAATCCGAGCAACCCTATGCCAATGGCCACGCCTGTGATCATCAAGGCACTGGAACAAACTTTCAGTCTCATGGCTTACTCACGTTATTTCTACTGTACCGCATGGTTGGATGCCAGGGTGCCAAGTATGTTGCGCTTCCATTTCCGGGTCAAGATCTTTGGAACTTCGTGGTCTTGACAGCCCGACCGCGATGGTTCAGTGTGGCGAAAAACTCCTGCCGAGGAGGACGGATGCTATCCGAAAAGACTCGAAGAACCGATTTGTTGTCATCTTTTTGCCACAGCTGACGGCGCGCCCAAGGAGCTTCGATCCCATCAGATGGTACGGGTGTTTGCAACTGCAATCAGAGACTTCTCAGACCGCTTCCTTGGTGCGGATTTGCTGCCGCTCCTGACCCCGCAAAAAAGGGAACGGATCGAGAGATTGGTTCACGCCGAGGATGTCATTCGTGCGCTGATGGGGGAGCGGCTGATTCGCGACATTGCAAGGCGGGAGCTCGGTATTGAAGCGGCGGCCATCCGGCTCGACACGAATGCTTACGGCAAACCCTTCCTCGTCGGTTATCCGGGTTTTCATTTCAATCTATCCCACTCGGGTCGGTGGGTTGTCTGCGCCGTGGGAGCGAACCCGGTGGGGATAGATGTGGAGCAGAAGGGCAACGCGGACCAGGAGACGGCGGCAGGCTTCTTCTCCGAGGAGGAACGGCAGGACCTCGCGGCGTACTCGGCAGCCGATCTCCGCATCGCACTTCTATCGATCTATGGACCTTGAAAGAGAGCTTCGTGAAATGCACTGGCAAGGGGTTCTTCGCCGACCTGGATTCGTTCACGATCAAGATTCGAGATGACGGGATTTACCTGAAAGACCGTTCGGGGGCGATCGACCTCCGATATCGTTTCAGGATCTTCGATCTTGACCGTGACTATGCCCTGGCGGGTTGCAGCGAGGGGGAGGCCTTCGCCAATGATGTCACAATGGTTTAGCGCCCGGGCTCATTGGGGTGTCATGAGCTTCGAGATCACGCTGCATCAGCACGAGGTGCCTCGCCAGCCGCTTGGCAAGGGCCATAATCGTGAGGACGGGTGGGAGCCCCGGAGCGAACGGCAGTACACTTCGCGTCGCACACGAACAGGTTGCTGACCTCGGTCTGCAGATCGGTATTCACCAGTTCGCCGATGGCGGCGGTAGCGCCGTTATGCCCGCCATAAATCTTGGCCAGCTTGATGATGGACTCGTCCGCGGCACCGGCCTTTCGCAGGATTTCCCTGCGCCACGACACCGCCCTCCTCGAACTTCTTCCTGTCCTCCGGGCGTCACTCCCTTTGGATACGGTCCCGTCGGCGAACACGCGGCCCACAGCCTCATCGCCGATCTTGACAAGAACCCCCATCCATTTGGCATCGAGGAAGAGATCGGCTTTGTCCCCGCAATAGTACCGGAGCTTCTCCTTGTTATTGACGTACGCCGTGGAAAGACTGATCCTATGGCTTTGCGCCATGTCCGTGTAGACCAGTTGCATGGGAGGCTCGCGGGAAATGTCGATTTCCGGCGTGACCCCCAGCCAGAGCTCACACAGATCGATGAAGAGCCTGCGCCCGGCCCTGTCGAAGCCCGAGCTCTGCAAGATCACCGGCGTCTTCAGGCCGCCGGCGGCGAGAATGACCACATCGGCGTCGACCCGCCCTTTTCCTGCCAGGCCCGCTCACTTCGACCCCCACGGCCCGGTGGTTTTCGATCAACACTTTCTCCACGGTGGTGTTGTAGACGATGTTCGCGCCGTGCGACAGAGCGTCGTCGATGAACTCCCTGGCGCTCCATTTCGCCCCGTTCGGGCAACCGGGCGAGCACATGCCGCAGCCGACGCACTTGCCGGGATCGATGAATTTCGGCATCCGTTTCATATGGATTCCCGGAAGTACGGAGCATCTCCAACAGCTTCAGCGAGCCGTTCTCCGAAAGCAGGGACTCGGCGATCGGCGCAATGCGGAGCTCGGCCTCCAGCTCACCGTATTCTCTCTCGAGATCGATACCAAGCCCGGCGAGGTCCTGTTCCAGCGCACGGACTCCGTTGCCGTTGCACAGCACCGTCGCGCCGCCGGCCCCGAAGGCCTGATAGATGTCAATCCCTTCCTTCGACGTGGCGATGGAGAGAGGCAACGGGAACGTGTCTTCGCCCCTTTCAACCACGAGTACATTCTTGCCCGCACGGCTCAGTTCCCTGGCCACCGTCGCGCCGCCGGCGCCTGATCCCACAACGACGACATCGTGCTTTCGTACCTCCATGCCTTCACTCCTTTGCTGCCGCGAAGAAGCCACTGTTCTTAAGATAGCCTACAACGGTCGGGAATGTATCGAGCATAGTCTCGAAGGTAAGAAACCCCGAGCTTCCGGAGAGCTTCCTGGGTCGTCGAGGAGTCTTGTGCCGTCGGGGCGTGGCTCTCCGGGTCGATCAGGTCCATCCTCGCCTTCAAATAGAGCTCCCTCAGCGGAAACAGCGCGTTGGTCTCGTCGATCCGCTCAAGCCGCTTCCGCCACTCATCGACACTCACCATCTCCATGTCAAAGCCGAGCTTCCGCAGCGCTTCGATATATTCCGCCCAACCCATCTCCAGCGGATTGTTCATGTTGAAGATACTGGGTCCCCGGCTGCTCAGCGACAATCTCAGAATCGCCTCCGCCAACGTGTCCACGGGTGTCATCTCGATCGGACGGTTCCAGTCCGGGGCGCATTTCATCTGGATGCACCCTTTCACCAACAGCAGCGCGTGGTTCTTCTCGGCAGGGCAGATCCCCGTCACGCTGTGGCCGGTGATGTTCCCCGGGCGGAAGATGTTCACGGGAAGTCCCTTTTCCGCATGGTGCAGCAGGATTCGCTCGGATGCCCACTTGCTCAGAATGTAGCCGTTGGTGCTGATGGGGCGCTCCCCGAGCTCGACCTCGACGGTTCTCCCTTCGCTGTCGCGGCGGCTGGCCACGGAAAGGGTGGAGACGAAATTGAAGACCTTGCGTCTGCCGCTCGACGCAATCTTCAACAATTCGACGGTGCTTTGGACATTCTCCCCCCGGAGCATCCTGTAATCGAACATGTGGTGGACAAACGCACCGCAGTGACAGATGTGGTCCACGATGTCGCTCAGCTCCTCCACCGTCTCCGCGGGCAGTCCCAGGGCCGGTTCTTTCATGTCCCCCTTGAGCAGAGCGATTCTCGGGTTCCCTTCCAAGTCCGCCCGCCCGTAGAAGCGTAGCGCCTCTCTGAACTTTGTGCGCACCGTGTCCTCGTTCTCACCTCTCACCAGGCAGTGGACCTTGGCGTTGGTCAAGGAGAGGAACTTGTCCAGGAGGTGGAAGCCGAGAAAGCCCGTTGCCCCGGTGAGCAACACGTGCCGGGGCTGGTCGGCTCGGGCATCGGCACTATAGCCGCCGAGGGGTAGGTCCACTTGAGCGTCCTTGATGGCCAGGGCGAGGTTATTCTTCGCCGTCCAGGTCGTCCGCCGGGCCGGATTTGTCGATCTGCGCGGCGATGGCGGCGATGGTGGGCATGGAAAACATGCTCGCCAGGTTGATGTCCGCGCCGAGCTCCTGCTTCACCCTGCCGAGCATCCGCACGGTGAGGAGGGAGTTGCCGCCCAGGTCGAAAAAGCTGTCATGCACACTGATCCTGCCAGTGTGAAGCAGGTCCTGCCAGATGGCGGCCAAGGCCTTTTCGGTATCGGTTCGTGGTGCGACATACCCCGCTTTCTCCCTCGTCAACAGACCAAGGCTGGGCGGAGGGAGCCTGGTCCGGTCGATCTTCCCATTCCGATTCAGCTCGAATCGCTCCGTCTCGATGAACCCGGACGGGACCATGTACTCTGGCAACTGGGTGGCGAGGAACGACCGCAGATCGCTCGAGCTCACACCGCCCGACGGGTCGGTGGGGACCCAGTAGGCCACCAGGTTTCCCTCCCACGGGAGTCACGACGCATTGGCTGACGCCCGGATGCTTGAGGAGGGCCCTTTCGACCTCCTCGAGCTCGATCCGGAACCCACGGACCTTCACCTGGAAGTCCGTGCGCCCGAGGACGACAAGCGTGCCGTCGGGCAGCCATCGAGCCAGGTCGCCCGTCTTGTAAAGGCGCAGGTTCACGCCGTTTTTCCGGTCCTCCTCGGTGGCGAAGGGATTCGGGATGAACCTTTGCTCCGTCAACTCAGGACGACGGACATACCCGATGGCCACGCTGTCGCCTCCGATGTGAAGCTCGCCGGGAACACCCTCGGGAACGAGACGAAGCTTCTCGTCAAGGACGTAGGCCGTGTAGTTGCGAAGCGGTCGACCGATGGGAATGATGTCGCTGTTCGCATACTTCTCCGTGAGCTCGCAGAACGTGCTGAAGGTGGTGCACTCGGTCGGACCGTAGCCGTTGATCAGTGTCGTCCCGTCTCCCTTGCGGGAGAGCAGGTCTCGCACGAAGTGGGGATTGGCCGGCTCTCCTCCGATGAGGATGCATCGGAGTCGCGTCAGCACCTCGATCTTGCTCTCGGCCAGAAGGTTGAACAGGGCAGTGGTGAAGAAGGAGACCGTTACACCGTTCTCCTCCATGATCTTCAGCAGCCGGTCGGGATTCAAAACGGCATCGCTGTCGATGATCACCATCTTGGCACCCGTCGCCAGAGAGCCCCAAATCTCGAGGGTGGCGCCATCGAAGGCGTGATTCGCCATCTGTGAGATCACGTCGCTTTCCGAGTAGTGGAGCGCCGATGCGCTGACCAGGAAGTTATGAACCGCCTGGTGGGAGATGGCCACCCCTTTGGGGATGCCCGTCGATCCGGACGTGTACATGACATATGCCGTATCGGAGGCCCTGGCCGGCGGGCTGTCCAGCGGCTGATATCCCGGTATCTCCTCCTGAGCGTCGATGGAGAGTACTGCCCAGTCGCCCTCCCACAGCCACGGCACGCGGTCCCTGGCGGCCGTTTGCGATAGGACGGCCGCGATGCCCGCGTCATCCAGCATGAACCTCAACCGCTTTTCAGGGTAGTCGGGCGAAACCGGTACATAGGCCCCACCGGCCTTGAGGATCGCGAGCGTACCGACGACCATGTCGATACCGCGCTCTACACAGAGACCCACATGCGTTCCGGGTTTCAGAGATGCACCGACCTTCCCCTCATAGGCCTGTTGCAGTCGGCGGGCCAGCTTGTCGGCGCGCACGTTCAACTCCGAATAGGAAAGGACCTGCCCGTCATGGACCACGGCCGTCCTGTCCGGATGGCGGCGGACCTGCTCCTCGAAAAGCTCGGGAAGGGTCTTCTCCCGGCGGTATGCTGCCCGGTCGCCGGTGGAGAGCTCGAGCAGCCTGCGTTGCTCCGCATCGGTAATCATCGTCAGATCGCGAACATGCTGTCGAGGGTCCCGGACGATCTGGCGCAGCAGCATGACATAGTGCGAGATCATCCGCTCGATGGTGTCACGCTCGAAAATCTCGCTGTTGTACTCCCAGATCACGGTGAGGTCCTCGTCGCGGGGAGCCGCGGTCCCCAGGGTGATGTGCTGCTCCATGCGCGGGATACAGATGACGTTCATATCCGTTTTCGCCGTCCTGTTGTGTCTCTCGACGATGGTCCCATGGATCCCTTCGAAATCCATTATCGGCACGGCGCTGTCGTGGAAGGCGAATATGACCTGGAAGACGGGATTGCGCCCGGGCCTGTTTCCCGCCATGAGTCCCTTGACGATGGCGGGGAACGGAGTGTCGTGATAAGCGGCGTCTTCCAGGATGTTTTTCCTGGTTCGATCGACGAATTCCGCAAAGATCGGATTGTCGGAAAGATCGGAGTAGAGCAGGACGGCATTGACGAACATGCCCATCTGGCACTCGGTCTCCTTCATGCACCGGTTGGCGACCCCGGTTCCCACCAGGAGCTTTTCCTGGCCGGCGAGCCTCGACAGGAGGACCGCGAAGGCCGCGTACATGACCATGAAGAGGGTGGCGTTGTGCCGGCTGGCGAGCTCACGCAGAGATCGATAGAGATCGCTGTCGAGCTCGAATCGGAACATGTCGCCGTGGAAGCTCTGCACCTCTGGGCGCGGATGATCGAGGCAGAGGTTGAGCACGTGAGGGTAGTCGCGGATCTTGTCGATCCAGTATCGTACCTTTTCGTCGAGCCGCTCTCCGCTGAGCAGCTTCTTTTGCCAGACGGCATAGTCGGCATACTGGATGGGGAGCTCCTCCAGCGGAGATTCCCGACCCTGAGCAAACGCGCCGTACAGGGCCTTGAGCTCCCTCAGAAAGACGCTCACTTCCCAGCCATCGTGGATGAAGTGGTGCTCGACGAAAAGGAAGATCCACTCCTCCTCCCCCAGTCGATAGAGCCGCCACCGGAAGAGGGGTAGCTCGGCATAGTCGAAACAACGGCTCATCTCCTCGGCCATGAGGCGCTCGGCCTCTTCTTCCCTCCGGTCTTCCGGAAGGCGGCGGAGGTCGGCCTCGGGAAGGCTCAGCTCCCAGGGCTCATGGATGACCTGCACGGGAGAGCCGTCTTGCTCATGAAAGGTCGTCCGAAGAATCTCGTACCTTCGGATGAGCTCGTTGAGACATCGTTCGAGGATGCTCCTGTCGAGCTTGCCGGTGAACCGCACGGTGAACTGGCTGTTGTAAGCGCGGTTATCCGGCGCGAGTTTGCTCAGAAACCAGATTTGCTCCTGTTGATAGGTGAGAGGAATCGGGCTCTCGCGCGGCGCCCTGGGGATGGTCACCTCCACCTCGGCCGGCGCCGACTTCCGTTCGGAAATGAGTCGCGTCATGCCGGCAACCGTGGGATGTTCGAAAGCCTCCTTGGGATCGAGTCTCACCCTCAGCCGACTGCGCACGGCGGCGCAGATCTGGGCGATGATCAGCGAGTGCGCGCCGTAGCAGAATATGCTCTCGTCGATGCCCAGGGACTGCACATTCAAAGCGGCGGCCACGATGTCGAGCACGGCGCGCTCCAGCTCATTCCGAGGTCCCATGGGCTCCAGTGGGCAGGCTTTCTCTTGTCTCAGCAGAGCAGCAGACTCCGTTCCCGCCGCAAAGGGCACCGGAAGCGCCTGACGATCGATCTTGCCGTTCGGGTTGAGTGGAAACGACTCGATCTCCATGAAGAAAGACGGGATCATGAATGCCGGCAGCGTCCTGGCCAGATGGCCGCAGAGCTCCTCACTGCTCAGCGTTCCCTTCCGCGCGGGGATGATGTAGGCAACGAGGCGTTTCTGATGGTAGTCTCCGTACGGGGTCACGACGCAGTCCCTGACGCCGGGATGCGTGCCCAGCGTCACCTCGATCTCTCCCAGCTCGACCCGGAATCCCCGGATCTTGATCTGATTGTCCCCCCGCTCGATATAGACCAGTGCCCCCGACGCGAGCCGCCTCACCAGATCGCCCGTCTTGTAGAGTCGAAGGTTCTTTCCGAGCGCCTGTTGTTCCTCGGTCGCGAAGGGGTTCCTGACAAATCGCTCGGCGGTGAGCTCAGGGCGGTTCAAGTAGCCCCGCGCAATGCCGTCCCCGCCCATATACAGCTCACCGGGGCTCCCGTCGGGCACGGGCTCGAGATTGTCGTCCAGAACATACGCATGCATCCGGGCGATGGGGACGCCGATGGGCACGACCCGACCATCCAGGGTCTCATCCGAAAGGACGTGGAAAGTGGAATAAGTGGTGCATTCCGTCGGCCCATAGACATGGATGAGGGTGAGCCCCCTGTCTTTCCGTGCCAGAACGTTTCGCACCTTGTCAAAATGGGCCTCCTCGCCGCCGAAAAGAGCCACCCGCAACCCGACCAGAGCCTCTGCGTCGCCCTCGGCCAGCAAATTGAAAACCGCCGTGGTGAAGAACTGGATCGTCACGCCGTATCTTCGATGGGCCGCCGCCAGACTCTCGCCCGAAAGCAATGTCGAGCGATCGATGACGGCGAGGCGCGCGCCGTTCAACAGCGCTCCCCATATCTCGAAAGTCGCCGCATCGAAGGATACGCTCGACGACTGGGCCAGGCAGTCGGAAGGGCTCACCTCGACAAAGTTCTGATTCCGAACGAGATTGATCACGCTGTGGTGCTCGACCATCACGCCTTTGGGCTTGCCGGTGGAGCCGGACGTGTAAATGATATAGGCGAGCGACCGTGGTCCGCTGATCGAGACAGGGTTCTCAGGGGAATGCCTGGCAATCTCATCCCAGCCCGTATCGAGACTGATCACTCCGTAGTCGCATTCATTCAGAAACAGCAGGTGCTCCACCAGCGCCTGCTCGGTGATGACCAACGGCACCCGTGCATCCTCCATCATCCCTCGCAGGCGGCTCTCGGGGTAGGCCGGATCAAGGGGCAGATAGGCCCCTCCGGCCTTCAGAATCCCAAGCAGCCCCACCAGCATGTTTGGCCCCTGGTTGACGTGGATGCCGATCGGTGTGTCGGGAGCCATTTCCAGATTGTGCAGCAATCGGTACAAATGCCGGATCGTGTGGGCCAGGCGGTTGGATCTCTCATTCAGACCGCCATACGTGAGATGCTCCTCGCCGCACACCAGCGCCATCGCATCGGGGTTGGCCGCAGCCAGATCTTCAAAGAGCTCATGGATGGTCTTATTCTCGGGGTAGTCTAGCTGAACCGGGCATGATTGCATCTTATCTCCCCTCCTCAAATCAGTTCAGGGACGCTCTTTCCCGTCTCGCCAGGATGTGCGGATCGCGATGTTGAGGATGACCAGGTGAGGACATAAGCCGTCAAAAAGACGGATTTCCGGGTCGTGTTCGCGCATGACAGGCTATCCTCGCTCTGAGCTCTTTGGCAAGCGAATAAGCGAATATTGTGAACCCTGGACAATCAATAGGTTGCTTAGACGCGGATAAATGAAATCCATGCCGTTCGGAAAGATGCCGATGCTCCCTGATCCCCTGTTACGAAGAAGATTCTCCAGTTGTGCTGAAATTTGGGAAAGCGATCAATGCATTTCACCCCTGCACTTCCTCGAACCGATACTTCATCATTGATCATGGCACAACATGGAACTGTTTATGAGGGGAGGTCACAGCTATTCTAATTTATCGTCGTGTTTCGGCACAGAGGCTGCTGGTAAGCAAAGGATCGTCACGCAATTCGAGTATTTCAGGCAATAGGCAGATTCTTACATGATTTTGAGCCGCCCGCTCCATTTCAATGCGGATTCCATCCCACAGGAGCACGCTCTGCAGCATCAATCCGGGGAGCCAGTAAAATCAAGGGCTTGGGGAAAATCCTCAAGCCCTTTTTCATATCCATGAACTTGATTCCCAACTCTACTTCCAACCTTCGCGCAAGATCCAACCTGGGCCCCCCAACAAAGAAGGCGAGCACTCGGCCCGAAATGCCCGCGAGGGGAAGGAGGATCTGCAATTTTGAAGAGTCGAGTCGTGTCCAGAGGGGGGATTGTGTGGGGGGGCTGCTGTGCCCCCCTCCCCCAGGGGTCGGATAGAACCATAGGCCATCCCGATTGAACACTGGTTTCTCCGAAGGCTGGTACTTCGGCTTGCGGCCAGCACCCTCCCGAGGACCAGCATGTCTCACGGGCTGATCTTGATTTCTCGGGATCTCCGAATGATCCTGACGGGTTATGTGAGCTGGCGAGAACTCACCAACTATCGGTGGCATCTGATCACGAACATCTTCATGGCTCCGGGTCCCATTTCCCCAGGGGCCGCAGGGTCCCGCATTCCTGCTCCCGGTTTCCATGATGGGGAGAGCAATTCCACCTTGCTTTTTAAGCGGTTAAAGTCGCCGCAAGCGTTTTATGTACACGGCGAAGGGGCTTACTTGTGTGCATTTTTGGCCATAGTCTAACACGAGGAGCATTCAATGCTCCTCTCATCTCCGTTGACCGCAAAAAGTGTGCAGTTGTGAGTGCGACCATTGACAAGATGACATAATCCGGCAAGATCAGTATCTACCTCGTGGCGCGGATTCTCTTGCACATGCCTGGATCTCCAAAAGGGCTGGCGCGACCTTCCTGTGGAATCAGCAATTCCAGAATTCACTGCGACATTCCTCACTGATCGTGCGCGAATTTGGCCAAGTCTATTGGGGTGACGATGCAAGAGAGATTAGGATGTACTTTGTTCTCGATGATGCTGGACTACCGGCGTGGCGTGATGAGGAGAACATACGGCGCCCGGTTGGAACCGTTGAGCTTGGTAATTACTATTTGATGCGTCTTGTTGAACGTTACTATAGCTCGACTCAAACTAAGGGGTAGCACGGTCACACACTGTGATTCCTCCAAGCTGCCTCGGCCATGCGCATTGCGCATTATGTGGTCGAGTTGTCTGATCCGCAAGGATTGAGAGGACATCGAACTTCATTGGGCTCCTTTTGATCCTTGTTCCGGTGGAGCGGAGCAGTCTGGCATGCAGTGCCAGGGACCGGAGGCCCAGGTGTCCGGATAGCCGATGGTTTGGGAGCAGGGACTTTGAGAGGCTTATCCCCGTGTCGATTAGCCTTGTGGTAAGATACCGGCGCATGGCAACTCGAACCAGCGTTGTCTATTTAGGACCCCATGATCATCGACTCGAAGATCTTCAACCCAATGCCGCGGCGCGCGCAGCGCGACGCGAACTACGACTTCGCCGAACTGCTGGCGAGGGCGAAGGCGTCTTCATAGTTATTGACAAGGAGCCGCATATTCCTTACGATCAAAGTAAGGAATATTTTTCCTTACAGAGAGGTGAGTCATGATCACAGCAAAGGTAACTTCCAAGGGACAGATTACCCTTCCCAAGAAGATCCGGGAAAAGCTCGGAGTCCATCCGGGTGAGGAGTTGGGCTTTGAGGAAAAGAGACAACCTGATTGTCATCAGCAAAGTGGTCACCAAATCTCCCTTTGATAAATGGGTGGGCACGCTGAAACATCTCAAAGGGCAACGCAGCGACGACCTGGTAAGGGAGGCCCGCGGACATGATAACGTCCGTTGACACCAACATCATTCTGGATGTCCTGATTCCGGGTGAGCCCTTTAGTGAGTCATCAAAGGTGCTTCTGGACCGCCATTTATCAAAGGGGAAGCTCATCATTTGCGAGGTCGTCTTCGCCGAGCTTGCAGCCGGGTTTCCCTCGGAAGAGGAGCTTAAGGCTTTTCTTTCGGACACGGGGATGAGGGTGGTCTATTCCAATGAAAAGGCGCTTTTTCTGGCCGGTTCGAGATGGGCGGAATATGCGAGAAAAAGTGCCAGGAACAAGTTCTTGTGCGGCAAATGCGGTCATGCCTTTGAAGTGCCCTGCCCGCAATGTGCGGCGATGCTTACGAAGCGGCTCCATGTCTTGGCGGATTTTCTCGTCGGCGCCCATGCCCTGGTACACGCAGACTGTATTCTTTCTCGGGATCTCGGAGTCTACAAGACCTATTTCAACGATCTGGAGGTGGTCGATTCGATTTGAGTGGACCGGGGGCAGGACGGACAGATAATGGAAATCGTCCGCCGATTTCTGGAGAGAGCATGAACCCCAAGAAGAAGCTCATCGAAGTGGCGCTGCCGCTGGACGCCATCAACAAGGCCAGTGCAAGGGAGAAATCCATCCGGCACGGCCACCCGAGCACGCTGCATCTGTGGTGGGCGCGGCGCCCCTTAGCGGCAGCACGGGCGGTGATCTTCGCACAGATGGTTGATGACCCATCGGCCCATCCCGACCTTTTTCCGACCGAAAAGGCCCAGGAGAAGGAGCGCCAACGGCTGTTTCGGATTATCGAGGACCTGGTCCTGTGGGAAAACACCACCAACGAGAAGGTCTTGCAGCAGGCCCGGGATGAGATCTGGCAGAGCTGGCGGCGGGCCTGCGCTGAGAACGCCGACCATCCGCGTGCCAAGGAACTCTTCGACCGCTTCAAGCTTCCTGCCTTCCATGACCCCTTCGCAGGCGGCGGGTCCCTGCCTCTGGAGGCGCAACGTTTGGGACTGGAGGCTCATGCCAGCGACCTCAACCCGGTAGCGGTGCTGATCTGCAAGGCGATGATCGAGATCCCGCCCAAGTTCGCCGGCAAACCGCCGGTGAACCCGGAGGCGTACCGGACGAAGACGTCGTCTGCACACAAGTGGCACGGCGCACAAGGTTTTGGCCGAGGATGTCCGCTATTACGGAAAATGGCTGCGTGATGCGGCCGGAGACTCACGGTTTCGGGCCAGTGTACTCCCAAGATCGAGGTCACGGCCGAGATGGCTAAAGATGGTCCAACCCAAAAAATATGGCCGCGAGCTTCTGCACGGTCATCGTCTGGATCTGGGCACGGACGGTGAAGAGCCCAACCCGGCCTTCGCCAAACATGGAACATGCCTCTCGCCTCCACCTTCATGCTCTCCACCAAGCCTGGCAAGGAGGCCTACGTCGAGCCCATCCTCTTTCCCCTCTCCACAGGGAGAGGGTCGGGGTGAAGGTGGGTAAGCCAGAGGACGTTGAGGCGGCGAAGCGCGGCACCAAGCTAGTCGAGCAAACTTTCTGCATGGCGATCTCGGGGACACCGATCTCAGGCGATTACATCATGGCCGAGGGGAAGGCCGGGCGTATGGGTGTACGGCTGATGGCCATGGTCGCGCAAGGGCGATAGTGGGAAGGTCTCGCCGACCACGAGGAAATGGAAGCCGTTGCCCGCTGGGCGAGGCCGGAGTGGAAACCGGAATATCGTCGAGTTCTTCGTCGCACCTATCACGGAGAGGTTGAAAAGGATGTTGGTCGGTGCGGTGACGCCTCGCCGGCAGGGGCGGCGACCCGGTCGTGCAGCTCCAAACCAATTCCGGCGGCGGCAAGACGCACTCCATGCTGGCGCTCTATCACCTGTTCTCCGGGATCGCACCCACGGAACTGGCCGGAATCGAGGCAGTCATGCACGAGGCATTTCCCGGGAACGCGGGCGTCCGCCCGCAACAAAGCGGCCAAGATGGCCGCGCTCCCCGGGGTGATTCCAGCGCACGCCGCGTGGTGCTGGTAGGCAATAGAATCTCCCCGGGCAACCCGGTCACCAACCCGGACGGCACCATCGTGCGCACACTGTGGGGTCGAGCTCGCCTGGCAGCTCGGCGGCAAAAAGGCGTTTGCCGCGCTTTCCAGGCCGACGACGAAAGCGCCGAGTTCCAGCCCCGGCGATGTGTTGCGCGAGCTGTTCATCGACTTTGGGCCGTGCCTGGTGCTGATCGACGAATGGGTGGCCTATGCGCGCCAACTCCACGGCCAGGGCGATCTGCCGGCGGGCGGCTTCGAGACCCAATTCACTTTCGCTCAACTGCTGACCGAGTCGGCGAAGCTGGCTAAGAACTGTCTCGTGGTGATCAGCCTCCCGGCCTCGGACACTGCGGGGTCGCCCCACCGCGGCGGATGACGTGGAAGTGGGCGGCCAGCGAGGGCGCGAGGCGCTCGATCGACTCAGGAATGTGGTGGCGGCACGTGGAGTCCTCATGGCGTCCGGTATCTAGGACGGTCCCGCTACTGGTACTCGACCCAGCCTACGGTCACCAAGCTGGCGGAGGACCGCGCCGAGCAGCTCGAAGCAGAGAGATCTAAACCGATCATCCCTGTGTCACCGCCTGAGGGGATCGGTGGCGGTGAAGGGACGACAGGGGTCGAACCGGGCGTCCCTCTGACCGGAGTGCCCATCCCTCACCCTGCGGCGGCTCAGCCGAAGCGCTTCCATGGCACGGTCACCCTTGACGCTACTCGAGTGGGGCGCGACGCCAGCCTCATCGCCGATGAGGTGATCGCTCATCTTTCCGGTCTGGTCGGCGCCAAAGTGACCGTGACCCTGAGGTGGAGGCCGAAATTCCTTCCGGCGTCCCGGACAACGTCGTTCGAACCGTCACCGAGAACAGCCGCACTCTGAAATTCACGAGCCAGGGGTTCGAGAAGGAATAGTCACGTCCTTCTCTCTGTCCCTGGA
>CAWDJT010000013.1:0-64552 GCA_963802715.1 uncultured delta proteobacterium | reverse complement strand
GAAATCGAATCCCTCTTTGAAGGCATGGAGCAGCGGCTAAAACCGCACGAATTGAGGCCTTACCTCTTCACGGCTTTTCATGTCGAAAGTTACTTTCCCCACAACCCCCTGCGCCATCAACCGGCTGCCCTGGATGGTGAGCGAGTGGACGATTACTTCCTCGAAGAGCTTTGTCGGCTCAATCGTGACCCCGGTTATTTCAGCGGGATTACCGATCACGACAACCGCGACCTCCATCCCTACCTCACGCGCTACTTGATTCTCTACTTCGATCACGACTTCGACCGTCGCTCACTCTGGAATCAATATGTGGAAGATTTCGTCCAGGCCCGCCGCCGCTACCGCCCACCCAAAACTCAGCCGGCCATCTCCAGCCAGGAAGCCCTCGCTGCCTTTGGCCTGGATGACGCCACCTTCCAGCAGATGAGCCGCCGTGATTTGATCCGGCATTTCCGCAGCCGCGCCAAGCAAATCCACCCGGATACCGGCGGCAACCACGACGCCTTCATCCGGTTGAATGAAGCCTTTGCCTGTTTGTTGCCCAGGAAACGATGAGCACAGCAGTGTGTCCACCGTGTCAAAGACCGCCAGTCAGTTGGGCTTTTTCAGAAACTATTTCCATTCACTCAAGTGCATCACGTAACCGAATGGACCGTGGGTACGATTCTTTTCTTAAGAGATTCCAAAAATTCCGAAAATGATCCAAGGCACTGGATTAGTTGAGTTATGGAATCCAGGCAGGATCGACCGGGATGGCATGGATTTGCATGCCATCCCGGTCGTACCTTAACGGAGCTCGTTTTCGAGGACTTCGTGGACCAGGGAATAGGGGTCGGCGTGTTTCTGGACGACGCTTTGCACCAGACTGTCCACGGAAATACCGCGGGCTTCCAGACGCTGGATCAGGGCCTTGACGGCTTCTTCCCGAAGCGCCTCGATCAGTTGAGTCCGCGCCCGCTTCTGGAGCACGTCGTCGTACTGGCCGCGATCGTTGGTGAGCAGATAGTTGCGGTGAGTCTGAATAGCGCGGTACAGTTCTTCGATGCCGCGCCCTTTGGCAGCTTCGGTTTCCAGGATGGGCGGTTCCCAACCTTCGCCATCACGGCGCCGCAGTCCCAGTTCGATGAGGTTGCGCAACTCGCGCATGGTCTTGCGTGATCCTTCCCGGTCGGCTTTGTTGACCACGAAGATGTTGCCGATCTCCATGATCCCGGCCTTGATGGCCTGGATCTCATCACCCATCCCAGGAATGGTCACCAGCACGGTCGTGTGGGCGGTGTTGGCAATCTCCACCTCGTCCTGCCCGACTCCGACGGTTTCCACCAGGATCACGTCCTTTCCCATGGCATCAAGGACGTTGATCATATCGTTGGTGGATTTGGTCAATCCGCCGAAATGGCCGCGAGTGGCAAGGCTGCGGATGAACACCCCGGGATCCAAGAAATGGCGCTGCATGCGGATCCGGTCGCCGAGGATGGCTCCGCCGGTAAAGGGGCTGGTGGGATCCACCGCCAAGATACCCACGGTCAGATTGTCCTGGCGGTAGCGCAAGGCCAGCTGGTCAACCAGAGTGCTCTTGCCGACCCCGGGTGAACCGGTGAAACCGACTACATAGGCTTTGCCAGTGTGCGGGTAGAGCTCCTTCAAAAGATCGTGGGTCGACGGAATCTGATCGTCGATGTCGCGAAGCAGCCGTGCCGTGGACCGAACATCCCCTGCCAAGATTTGGTCGATTATGCTCATCGTTTGTGCCTTTGGTGTTGATGGACTTCTGGACCATGCGGGCAAAAGCCCGTAACCAGTTCCTGGACTTCCTCTCCCTTGGCGACTGGGGCGGGGGGAATGGGAGGAACTGAGCGGCAACTCCTGCCACCATGACCTAAGTACAGCGCCAAACAACCAAGTATCCGAAATCCTGCCTTCGTCATTCCGGCGGAAACCGGAATCCAGTCCCGCCGTGGCGGGATTCCTGAACCCCGGCATGCGCCGGGGTGACGGTTCGTCTGTTGGTCATTGTTTCCGTGGACGTTTGCTAAGCCACCATGGCCTGGCGCGGCGTGATGTTGGCTTTGACCCAATCGATAACATCCTGGAGCTTTGCCCCGGGTTCGAAGAGCGCCTTAATACCCAGGGACTTCAACCAGGGGATGTCTTCCAACGGGAAGATGCCGCCGCCCACCACGGTAATATCTTCGGCTTTTTCTTCCTTGAGCAGTTCCATCACTCGAGGAAACGAATAGGTATGGGCGCCGGACAGAATGCTCAGGCCAATCATGTCCACATCTTCCTGGACGGCGGTGCGAACGATCTGTTCCGGGGTCTGGTGGCATCCCGTATAAACCACCTCAAAACCCGCGTCACGGAAGGCACGGGCAATCACACGAGCGCCTCGATCATGACCATCCAGTCCCGGTTTGGCCACCAATATTCGCAGTCTCCGTTGTCCACTCATGGAAACCTTCCTCCTTTCGCTGTTGCTATGGTTTGCTGCTGGTTTGTCGCACCCACAAGGACCTAGTACTCTGTCAACATGCTCCCACTGGGTAGCATTCGTGCTCAGCACGAACCGAGGACAGCCGAACACCAACAACCGTTCGTCCTGAGGTATCGAAGGACGAACCTGGTAGAACGAATTTGACGAAGCCCTAGAACGTGCCAGGATCGGTATAAGTGCCGAATACGTCACGATAGAGGTCACAGAGTTCTTGTTCGGTCGCACCGGCGCGCACCGCATCGATCAGCGCCGGCATGACGTTGTTTTCCCAGCAGGGCGGACCTTCACAGCGACGTCGCACTTCATCCATGGCCGCCCGGTACTTGACCTTGTCGCGCTTGTCGCGGAACTGTTGCGTGCGTTCGATCTGCATCGGTTCCAGTTCGGGATCGATCTTCAGGACGAATTCCAGTTCCGGCCTTTCCGCCGGGAAGCGGTTGACCCCCAAGATGATCTTTTGCTCGCGCTCGACCTGCTGTTGGTAGGCGTAAGCGGCATCGGCGATTTCCATCTGCGGATAGTCGCGTTCAATGGCAGCCACCATGCCACCCAATTCGTCCAACTTGCGGATGTATTCGCTGGCTTCCTCCTCCATTTTGTCGGTGAGGGCTTCCACAAAATACGACCCACCCAGGGGATCGATCACATTGGTCACGCCGGTTTCCTCGGCCAGGATCTGCTGGGTGCGCAGGGCGATCTTCACCGCTTCCTCGCTGGGGATCATGTACACCTCATCCAGGGAGTTGGTATGGAGCGACTGGGTACCTCCCAGGATCGCGGCAAGCGCTTCGGTGGTGGTGCGAATGATATTGTTGTACGGCTCCTGCGCGGTCAAGGAGCAGCCTGCCGTCTGGGTGTGGAAGCGCAGCAGCATCGACCGCGGATTCTGGGCCTTGAACCGGTCTTTCATGAGGCGCGCCCAGAGTCGGCGGGAAGCCCGCATCTTGGCGATTTCTTCGAAGAAATCAATATGAGAGTTCCAGAAAAAGGAAAGCCGTGGGGCGAAGTCATCGACATTGAGGCCGCGTTTGATGGATTCCTCCACATAAGTGATGCCATCATAGATGGTGAAAGCCAATTCCTGGACGGCGGTGGCACCAGCTTCGCGGATGTGATAGCCGCTGATGCTGATGGTATTCCAGCGTGGGACCTCGCGGGTGCCGAACTCGACCGTGTCCACCACCAGGCGAAGGCTGGGGTCGGGCGGGAGCATCAGGGTCTTCTGGGCGATGAATTCCTTGAGGCAGTCATTCTGAATGGTTCCGCCCAGTTTGTTGCGCTTGAACCCTTCGTTTTCCGCGTTGGCGATATACATCGCCCAAATGATGGAAGCCGGCGGATTGATGGTCATGGACGTGGTGACCTGCTCCAAATTGATGTCGGCAAACAGGCGCTGGACGTCGTCAACGGTATCGATGGCCACCCCGCATTTGCCGCATTCTCCCCGCGCCAGCGGCGAGTCGGTATCGTAACCCATCAGGGTGGGGAAATCGAAGGCGGTGCTGAGCCCGGTTTCACCGTGGTTGATTAGATAGTGAAAGCGCTGGTTGGTGTCTTCGGCGCCGCCCAACCCGGCAAACATCCGCATGGTCCAAAAACGGGCCCGATACATGGTCGGTTGCACCCCTCGGGTGAAGGGGTACTTGCCGGGGAAACCGATGTCCTCGACAAAATCTTTGTTCTTGATGTCGAGTGGACTGTAAAGCTTGTTCACTTCCAGGTCGGAAACCGTGGAGAAGCGCTCGACTCGCTCCGGCATCTTGCTCAGAGCTTTCTGGTATTCAGCCAACCATTCCTTATGTTCCTTCTCCACGCTCTCCAGTGCGGACTCACGAAACATTCTGTTGCCCATGATGTGTTTCCTCCTCAGATGTCACATTGCCTGCGGCGGTCAAGCCACAGTGTTCACGCGATTTGATTTTGTCATGGGAACTTCCCGGCAGGCATGATGGGCGACATCGCTGTGATCGCCAGCCTGATCAGACTCCATCCCCAGCAGGGACCTCGGGCACAACAAACAAGCGGCTGCCGGTTGTCTACCCCAGCGCCACGAGAGAAACCGGTTGGCACAACGGTTTTCAGGCGGGAAAATGGTCGGTTCTCAGGTGAATGGGCTGCTTCGCCTAGTGGATTGCTCGTCATTCCGTTCCCGCATGCGGTAGTCGCCGAACTCGTTCAACGGTCACGTGCCTGTTGCGCATCTGCCTGGAAAGGGGGCATCGGGAAGCCATTTCAGTTCCTATGAGCCGCCACATCCACCCGGGGTTGGAGGTTGGTGGTGACCCTGTGGAACTCGATTCATCATTTAGATTAGAGCTTCCTTCCTTGTCAACAGCCAAAGTGTCGGACCCCGTCAAATTGGTTGCAACCACCGCGTGTTTCTCCTTGACCAGGCTTCAACCCTTGTGGTAGCAACAGGACGCGGACTCTGCTGTGGCTCCCTGGCCCCTTCCAGCTCACGCGGTTGATACTAGCTGATGCGCTCCCTGGGGATCGAACTGACTGCGATTTGAGGTTTCTGGTGCTCCGTTGAAGATTCATGTTGATAAAGCGGATTCTCTTGCGACCCGATGGACCTGCACATGTGACACCGCAGCTATTGCCAGCACCAAGAGCCGAGATTGTTCAGCAATCCTGGCCGAGCTCGGTATTGTTGCCTGGGCGGAAGGTGTCTTGCCACCAGCGGGTCCTGATTGGTCGGCTCGGCTCATTATTGGTTGTGTGATGACCACGCTGCGCCGGCATGGCTCGCGAAGAGCCCCGTCGCTGCAACGGTGGGTTTCCCGACCAGGTTGCACCTGGTGGCGCTCACCGGTTGCGCCCCCCATCCAACCTTCTGTCGCCCATTTTGCCTCTGTTTCCTTCCCCCAGACGTCCAACGCTGTTGCCGTCATCAGCAACCGACGTGGTCTGACAGACTGTCGGCTGGTTGACGATTTCCGTCTTGCCCATGGGATGGACTTAGCGTCTTGTCGGTATGTGCAAGCGCCCACCAGCCACTTGATGCCCCCAATCCAGCGAGCGAATCGTTCCCATATCGTTGCCGCTGGTTTGACAGCCGATCCCGGGCGTTGCGTTGTGGGCCCGGGGGGTTGACCAAAGCAATGGGAAGGAGGTGAGAAGGCACCGGCGCTGTTCAAGGTAGCACACCTGCTCCCAGTATGGATCAGCATTCATGAGGAAGTAGTCTTCACGTCGTGGTGAACAATTCTGAACATCTTGCGGTATGGAGAGGAGCAAAAGATGGCAGATCATGTACTCAAAGCTCGTTGGGGTCAACCCGCGACCGGTATCATTGCTTTTATTGTTTTCTTCGTTGTTGCCTGGATTACCTGGTATGTCTTCAGTGATCCACGTGGTCCTGTGGGAAGCTTCCCTTATCCCTTCGTGATGTATCTGGCCATGATGATTCTCGTGGGCTTGTGGCAACACATGTTCCTCGGTGACTGGCCATTCCAGAACATCTCCCAACCAGCCCGCGGCATTGTACAAACCATCGTCAATCTGATTGTGGTCTGGTTCGTCATTCATGTGATCTTTTACAGAGTACTTGGCATCGGCTTCAACTTCCTCAGTCATGTCCAACTTGGAAGAGCTGGCCAGGGCGGGCAAGACCATGCTTCCCGGCGTCAAGCCGCTGCTCTACGATGATTTGATCAAAGGCGCGGCGCGCTTTCCCGAGCGGGCCGTGGTCACCTTCGTCCTGATCGGTTTTTACAGCTATCCTTTTGTCACCATTCTATTCGGCAAATGGCCCATCCGCCCCAGTGATCTGCCGCAGCCGCAAGCGGGTCTGGCGGAAATCGGCTGGACCAGTTTGCTTACCTTATTCTTCTATACCGTCCTGATCGTGCCTTTCTGGGGCATGCTGTATGGTCAAGTGTACGGCAGTTCCTATGGGTTCAATTTTCCCTGGTGGGCGGACATCTCCGGGATCAAACACGTCCACTGGGTGTTCGGCTGGTGGGAATGGATGATCATCATCCTGTTCATGACCCCCAACGTGTGGCGCATGAAACCTTGGTCACTGATCGCACTGCCACAACCTTGGAAAGGGCTGGTGTCCTTTATCATCAATGTGATCCTTGGATACCTCCTGGCCTTGCTTTGCGTGAAGATTGCCCCCGCCTGGTTGGGTGATGTGTTGCACCACATCGATGCCGCCGCCGAAAAGACTCGGTTCCTGTGGTATCATGCCGCGGAAATCGCCGGCTTCACTCTCATCCCGTTCCTGATCTGGCACCACTACTTCGATGACATGGCCCCGATGACCGACATCGATTCCTGGGGAGCCTTTTGGTTCCGCACCATTGGCGTACTGGTTTTGTGCGTCATCAACTACATCTTTTTCTACTACCTTGACTTTGGTGGCTGGGGCTTGGGTAACCCGCATTGGGACCACAAGTTCGTGCATGGCGAATCGCTCATCTGGAACTTCTGGTGGATCATCCCGCTGCTTTGGAACGAATGGTTCTTTCACAAGTGGCCCTTCTATGTGCATGACGAACACTAAGTACACGGCCACGGAATACAGTGACCAACCAATGACTCGTCAACCCTGCGAATCCCGCCTGCGGCAGCCCGGAGACCAGAATGCCTTGAAAGGTTTGGATTCCGGTCTCCGCCGAAATGACGACCGGGGAGTTTCGGATACTCATTTGAGTAGCGCTGTACTTGTGCGGATGAAAGGAGGGTGTGAGGTTCATTTCAGCTCAGGACCCGTTTGCGAATCACCATTGTCTTGAACGAGCTATGGCGAAAAATCGTTTCTTCAAACCAACATCTATTCATCTTGTGGAGGTTACCATGGCACTTGAGAGCTACTACAGGGAACTGATGAACATCAACCTCATGGATGACGACGATAAGAAGGCCGAGGCATCGAAGGCCTTCTTTGAAAAGCTCAACAGGGCTTCCATGCCCGAGTACTTCAACTGGACGGAGGAGGTCTTCGAAGCGATTCACGTCAGAGAGCGCGGCAACCAGGCGGGCCTTCTCTGGCTCAATCTGGACACCAATGAAGAGCGGCGCTACACCTATGCCGAGCTGGCAGGCAAGGGCAACCAGTTTCTGAACTTTCTCCGCGGCAACGGAGTGGGAAAGGGGGAAAGCGTCTACATGATGATCCCCTCGGTTCCGGAGACCTGGTTCGCAACCCTTGCCACCATCAAGGGGGGCTGCATTTCGGTGCCCACGGCCATGACCATGACGGTAAGGGAGCTTGAGTACCGGTTCGAGACCTACCCGCCCCAGGCCATTGTCGCGGATAAGGACTCGGCACCGCTCATAGACGAGGCCATTGCCAACGTCGGGGCCTCTCCCAAAGTAAAAATCATCCTTGGGGAACGGGCGGGATGGAAGAGCTACACCGAGGTTGAGAAAATGAGCACGGAGGCCAAGGGCGAAAAGACCAAGCCCTCGGACACCATCCTGTGCTTTTTTACTTCCGGAACCACGGGAATGGCCAAAAGGGTGGCGCACACCGCCGTATCCTATCCCCTCGGCCATCTTTCCACCGCCAGCATCATCGGGATCAGACCAGGTGACGTCCACAACAACCTCAGCCAGCCGGGCTGGGCCAAGTGGGCCTGGAGCTGCTTCTTCTCACCCCTCAACGTCGGGGCCACAACCACCGGTTTGTACTATGCCTCACGACTCGATATCGACAAATACCTCGGTGCCGTTGCCCGGCTCCGGGTCAATGTCTTCTGCGCTCCACCCACCGCCTGGCGAGCCTTTATCTTGACCGACCTTAGCAAGTTCAAGTTCGAGGCCCTGCGGGAGTCGGTGAGTGCAGGCGAGCCGCTCAATCCAGAGATCATCCAAACCTGGCAGCGATTCACGGGCACCGAAATCCGTGACTTCTACGGGCAGACCGAGTCCACCGCCATGATCGGAAATCCCCCCTGGTACAAGGGCAGGATTGTTCCGGGATCATTCGGCAGCCCGCATTTTCTTTATGACATTGCCATTTTGGACGACGACGGCAAGGAGATCAAGAAACCGGATGAAGTTGGCCACATTGCGGTGCGGCTCGACAGGTGGCGTGCCATCGGGCTTTTTTCCGAGTACCTCGGCAACCCGGACAAGATGAAGGAAGTCTTCGTAGGCAACTACTACTACACCGGCGACCGGGCATCCTTCGATGAGAAGGGGAACTGGTGGTTTGTCGGACGGGCCGATGACGTCATCAAGTCATCGGATTACCGGGTCGGCCCCTTCGAGGTGGAGAGTGCCCTGGTCGAGCACCCAGCGGTGGCGGAAGCCGCCGTGGTCGGAAGCCCGGACCCCAAGAGATATCAGCTCGTCAAAGGCTTCGTGATTCTGAAGCCCGGCCAGGAACCCTCACGCGAGCTTGCCTGCGACATCTTCAGACACTGCATGAAAGTCCTGGCCATGTTCAAGATCCCGCGGATTCTAGAGTTCGTACCCGAAGTTCCGAAGACCCTGAGCGGCAAGATCCGCAGGATCGATCTCAGGAAGAACGAAGAGAACAAAGGGAGCGGGTCAAAAGGGAAATTCGAGTACTTTCACCACGAGTTTCCCGAGCTCAAGTCCAAGTAGGGAGACAAGGGTTGGAGAACCGGCCTCCCAGGAGGGGGTTCTTCAACCCTGCAACCTCCAACCCCGATTGCATTGGCACTGTGTGCACCGCTGGTTGATCCAGCGTGGGATGCTGCTGGCTCGCTATCCATAAATATAAAGGGATGTTTTTGCGGCGTGCCGCAGAAGTCCATCAATTTCTTCCTGAATCTGATGTCGATCTGGGTTCTTGTCCCAGGCTTCCCATTCTACCAGGCTGTTCCACGTACTGATCACGAGAAATTTGTTGGGATTGTCCAGGGCGCGAAGCGTCTCCCCGGAAATATACCCTTTGGCCTGCATGGCTTTGGCCCGCAATTGCAAGAGCAGCTGGTTCATCTTGATTTCACCTCCAGCCTTGATCTCCCGTTCAATCAATGCCCGAATCGCCATGGCCGCCTCCTTTTCTCAAAAGGGTTGACCCCAACGGTCAGCCGGAATGATGATAGGATGCTAGGATTCACCAAAGTACAACCTGCGCCTGATGCAGCACCAATGCAGCACAAAGATGGCGAAGGTCCTGGTGCGATCTTGTTAATTCACTGAATTTGCTGGCTAATGGTAACTCACCCAGGAACGGGAAGTCAATGGAGGCCTGCATGACGCCAAGGCGTGAAGTGCGTAACGCTGGGTGAGCGTGGCAGCACAATACTGCTTCGGTTGCCGGTAGCACAGGGAACTCTCCATGTACAATCACATGGCTTTTGGACCCTTGTATGACGCTGCCAGCGGAATAGCCAGGACGATCAGCAAGCCCTTCATAACACGGCAAGAGCTCATGGACCCACAAACCATCAAGAAACATGTCCAACAATACTATACCCAGCTATTTGCCCGGGGCCGCACGGCACCGGCAAGAGTCCCCATTGCCTCAGGCCGTCAACTCGCCATGGAACTGGGCTACCCGCGATCTCTTTGCGATTCCATTCCGGATTGTCTGTGGGACCTGTTTGCACCATGTGGCAACCCACTGCCCTATTTGGATGACCTCGATGGCCAATGGGTGCTCAACCTGGGCTGCGGCGCGGGGATCGACAGCCTTGCCTTGGCTGCCGCACATCCCGGCATTCACGTAGTGGGTCTGGATGTGGTCCTGAACGTGCTCCAGCAAGGGCGCTGTGGACCGGGTGCGGGGGGCTGGCCACCCAGGAGTCTTCACTGGGTCTGTGGAGACGCCACCGCCCTCCCCTTTCGCGCCCAGTGCTTCGATGCTGCATTACTAAACGGTGTGTTCAACCTTTTCGTAGACAAACGGGCGCTCCTCGGGGAACTCGGTCGGGTCCTCAAACCCCACGCTCAGCTCTTGATCGCCGACCTGTGCAGCGAAGCACCACTGCCGGACCATTTCACCGAAGAAGCAGACGCGTGGGCCTGGTGCATGAGCGGCGCGCTAACCCTGGATGAACTGCTGAACCTGCTTCGCCAGGCCGGATTTAATGCCATCACGGTGCAGGAAAAGGAGGATGCCGAGGGGTTTTTTCGAACCGTGGTGACCGGCCGCCAGTCGCGAGCTTAACCGTCTAGGTGCCAGCATCACGCGGCTATTCTTTTTCATCTTCAAGCATTGCGATGGCTCTAGTAGGACATTCCTCGGCACAAATGCCGCAGCCCTTGCAATACTCCAGGTCGATCTCCACCGGGATGGAACGTTTGACGACCCCCTCCGGGCAATACAGCCAGCACAAAAAGCAGGAAGGCCGCTTGTTCTTGGCGGGCGTACAACGGGAATGGTCGATTTCCGGACGCACCTGGCGCCAGTCGCCGGTACGACCGGCTTCCCCTTTGGCCAGGGTGCCATGGGCATAGGTGAATTTGTCTTCTCTTGCGCTCACGCACTAACCTCGCGGGGTTTTGTCGATATTTATCAGCCCTGGGCGTAACCTTGGCCCGCCCTCAGACGCATACCAAGGTGCATTCCGCCGCTACCAGGGTCTCCTCATAGGCGAGTCTTGCCCCGTGGATGTTTCTTTCGAGGGCTTCTCGCTTGAAATGCAAACCTAGTGCTTTTTCGATGCTTGCCATGGTGATCATCCCAGTGGCCTTGGCAAAGCCTCCCAGGATGGTGGTGTTGAACAACACCGAGCCGGCCACAATCAACCCGGCCTCCTTAGCCCAATAGGTAGCGTTGGTTGTGGCGATATTGACCGGTGTGTTGAGAACAATACCCTCCGGTAATTTCGCAGTATTGATGAGCACCAGCCCGTCAGAACGCATTCCGGCGGTGACGTCCAGCACTCTGAGCAATGACTCATCGAGCACCACCACCACGTCAGGATATTCCACCAGAGAAAAGGTTCGAATGGGTTGTCGTCCAAACCGGGTGGTGGCAATCACCGGTGCCCCGCGGCGCTCGGCACCAAAGAAGGGGGCGGACGTCACCCCTTTATAGCCGTCATAGTAGGCAGCTTCAGCCATGACCATGGCGGCGGTCACCGCCCCCTGACCACCGCGTCCGTGCCATCGGATTTCAATCCGCTTGCGTTCCATCTGTTCCCACTCAATTCCGTAGGCAAAGAGCCATTGACTATCGGGTCGCGCCGATGCCGACCGATTCACCGGCGTTTGCAGGTGTCCACCTTGATCCCGCCAGCACTTCTAGCTTCTTCCTGTCGCCAAGTCAACCCAGGGCGGTTGGATCGACGTGCCCACCGGGGCACCTGCCTTTCACCCGGTCCATTCCCCAGCCGCATCAAATCAGTCAGGAGGCCACCTTGGCGGATTCATCACCCGGCGACGGTTCCATCTCTTCGCCCCTGAGCCCCAGCAGAAAATCCCGATACTCCACCTGATAAATGTACAGCATGACCATGGCAAACGCTAGAATCAGCGGTCCGTAAATAATTCCGGCAAGCCCGAAGTACTGAACACCGCCGATGATGGAGAGAAAGATGTAGAAAGGAGACATCCCGGCCTGGCCTTTCATAAGATACGGCCGCAGGAAGTTGTCGAATGACCCCACCACCAGCACACACCAGGCGACAAGAAAGGCCATCGCCTTCCATTTGCCCAGCAAAGCCAGGTACGCCGCCGCCGGCACCCAGATCAGAGCGGTTCCAACCAGCGGTATCAGTGAGGTGAACCCCATCATGGCCCCCCAAAAGAACCCGGGAATGCCCACAATCGACAAACCAATCCCGCCGGTGATTCCCTGGCCCAGTGCCACCACAAAACTTCCCAGGAGGGCGGAGCGGGCCACTGCCCGAATGCGCTCAATAATGCGATCCTCCTGCTCCTCCCGCATCGGTGCCAAGTCCTTGATCTTTTGGACCATTTCCGCTCCATCCCGGAGCAGATAAAAAATGATGAACATCATAATAAAAAAGCGGGACACAATGCCGAGCACGTCCCCGAGGAGGTTTGCGCCTTGTGAAAGCAGAAACTGACCAAAGTTCTTGCTGAACTGCAAAATATTTCCCTGAATGTCGATTTTCTTCAAATCGATAAAGGAGGCGTGCTCCTCCAGCCAAGCCGTGTAGGTCACCATTCGGCCATCTTCCATGAGCTGCTGCAGGTTCCCGGCGCGGATCCAGTCGTTGACACGGTTGATGGATTGCACCGCCTGGGTGGTCAAAGCCGAGAAGAACACCAGGAGCGGCAATATGATGACAAAGGTGATCACCAGGATCGAAATCAACGCCGCCAGGCTTTTTCGTCCGCCACACCAAGCAACCAGCCGGGAGTGCAGCGGATGGAACAAAGATGCCAGAATGATGGCAAAGATGATGGTGTGCGCAAAGGGGCGCAGGATGAGCAACGTCAAGTACAGGGAGAAGAACATGACCACCAGCAGAAAAGGCCGGTGGCGTTTTTCGGTTGGGGTTGGGCATGGCAGCAGGTTTTCGACGGGTTCGCTCATAGGATCTTCACCTCGGCATCAAAGGCTGTTTTCACCCTCGCCAATAAACCTCACATCTCCAGGCGGGCGGCCTTTTGACGGTATTTTTCGGCTTCGCGCGCCTGACCGCTTGCCTTGAGCAGATCAGCTTCCAGCAGGTAGACTCTTTTCAACTCCTTGGGTTTGTCTTGATATAGGACCTCCGCCTTCCGAGCGAATTCCAATGCCCGCTTCCCATCCCCCTTGGTCTTCCAGGCTTCGGCCAGAACCAGAAAGGCTTCAGCATTATAGGCGTCCACCTGGATGGCTTGTTCCAGTTGGGCGATAGCCTGATCGGTTTTTCCTTGCTGAAGCGCTGTCTTGGCAGTGTTCACCAGATGCATGGAAGCAAGGTGTTGGGGATTTTCGGTTGCCGGAGCGACCGGCTTGACGGCACCCGTCGCGGCACCTTCATAGGGGCTAATCCCAACACCGACCTCCCTGCTGGATACAGCACCCAGATCCTCTTCTTGAATGCTGGGAAGAGGCTGCAGGACGGGTTGCGAAGGACGCGGTTCGGCGGGTGCGATCCGCGTCGCTCTGGTGGGCGCCGTTACTGACGGCTTCGCCGTGGTGCGCCATTCCTGCGGTATGGAGACCGGCCGCCGGGCGGCACACCCACCGCCCAGCAACGGCAGGACAAGAAGAAGCAGCGCTAAGGCGCAGTGGCGGTTGCCCATAATCATGGCTCCAAGTGCGACAAACATTGCGGACGTTTAACTCCTGAAACGGTCATCGGCCCTGGCAACGGCCAACTCTCCGGCTCGATCATTGAACCAGCCGGCCTTGTCCACTTCGCGAATGTCAATCGCCAGCTCATAACCATCTTTGACCATCCCAGCGCCCCATGATCTTCCCGGATTCACGCACGTCGTAACCACCCATATCCTCCACCATTCGCCGAAACGAAGTCGACACGATAATGTCCAACACCTGCCGGATCTTGGCGTCTTCCCAGCAGGCTTCGGGAATGATCAGATCGTAGCGTTCTTCCGCCACCGGGAGGAAATCCAGACGCAACGCCCGTGCCGATGCGTAGATCGCCATGCCGGCATCAGCGCGCCCGCTCAGCACATTGACCGCCACCGCCATGTGGGTGAACTCCTCCTGATCGTAGCCCTGGATGCGCGTAGCATCGAGACCGAGCTTCTGCAACTGGAAATCCAAGAGAATGCGAGTGCCGGATCCGCCCTGCCGATTGATGAAGACCACATCGGGCCGAAGCAGATCGGACACATTTTGGATCCCCTTGGGGTTGCCCGGACGCACTAGTAAGCCCTGTGCCCGCCTGGCCAGATGGACGACGCGCACAGCCACCCCAGGAAGATAGCGCTGGATATAGGAGAAATTGTAGTCACCAGTTTCCGTATCCAACAGGTGGGAACCCGCCAAATGGGTCTGGCCGCGCCGGATTGCCATCAGCCCACCCATGCTGCCCACATTGCTGGACGACAGATGCAGGCGACTGTCTCTACCTTTCAATTCGTTGGCCAACACATCGATGGTGTTGTCATGGCTGCCGATCATAATCAGGGTCTGATCCAATTGCTCTTCGGGCCTGAGCAAACGTACCCGGACCTCCTCATCCAACTCCATTCCCTCCAATTCCTGCGGGATCTGGAGGATTCCGTCGGCACGGGTCAGGGACGTGATCACCCCGGCACCACGCTGCACCGGCATAGCAATCAATTTCCCCTGAACCCGCCCGAGAATGACTCGAATAAATTCTTCCAGGCCCAACCGCGACGGCAATTTGCGGGCAAGGGTCGCGGTCACCCTTGGAAAGCTTGGGCAGGCCAGACCTTGAAGGCTGAACAGAAGTGGCCGCACGAACTCCTCGAAAGCCAGAATCGCCGATACCGGATAGCCGGGGATACCCACCACCGGTTTATCCCGCACCAACCCCAGGATGGTGGGTTTACCCGGCATCATGGTCACGCCATGGACCAACACCTCACCCAACTCCTCGATGAGTGACCTGGTGTAGTCCTCGGTGCCGGCAGATGACCCCGCATTGATCAAGACCACATCGGCGGGGCTGGCTACCGCTTCTTCTAAGGCGCTCCTGATGCTCTCGTAGTCATCGGCCACAATTCCCCGAAGCCATGGCTCCGCCCCGGTTTCCGTCACCATGGCGGCCAGCACCGTGCCGTTGAACTCGATGATCTTCCCAGGCGGCGGCTCGTCCGCACCTACCGCCGGCAACAATTCGGTCCCGGTGGGTTGGATCCATACCCGCGGGCGGGCAAAAACCGACACGGTCGTGACCCCCCCAGCCAGCAGGGCGCCCAAGTCGGCCGGGCGTAATTGGTGCTGCTGGGGCAGCAACAGCTCCCCTGCGACGATGTCTTCGCCCACCTTGCGCACGTGCTGCCAGGGATAAGCCGGGGCTCGAATCGCCACTTGATGCTCATCGATGCTTTCCACCTGCTCAATCATAATGACCGCATCGGTGTTGGGCGGCAACGGATCACCGGTATCCACGGCAAGTGCATCGGCACCAAGAAGAAGCTGCAAAGGCCGGGCGTCACTCGCCCCGAATGTCGTGTCCGCCTTAACGGCGATGCCATCCATCGCGGCCCCGTGGTAGTGAGGCACGGAACGCTGTGCCACCACTGGCCGTGCCATCACCCGATGCAGTGCCTGATGGGTGGACACTTCTTCCACGGCCGTCCGTCTTGCCTGGAAGACTCGCTCCCAAACCCCGTGGGCCTCTTCCAGGGTCTTCATATGCAAATAGACATTTCGCTCAAATCTCGCCATGGCTCATCCAATCACTTGTGACGCCCAATCAAATTCCCATCAGCCCAATTGTGACGGTTTCGTAAAAAGTATGAAAACGCTTATTTTGTCATTCCGACCGAAGGGATGGATCTAGATTTTACAGTCACTTATAGGATCCCTCTCTGTCGTTCGGGATGACATTCGGGACTTTTTGCGAGTGCATCAATTGTGACCGCTCCAAACAAAACCAGTACTCGTTTTCGTGGTTTTCCTTGCAGGCACCTTGACGTCCAGTATCAGCCGGCCCGTCATGTTTGCTCCCATCAGGAAGCGCCTCAAGCATCATTGAACCCTCTGGAAACCGAAGCGGTCCCAGAACTCGCGCCGAAAACGCCGAGCCGTACTGAGATTGACATCGGCAATGGCAACCTGTTCCAGTTCATCCAACTCCAGCGTGACCCAATCCTGAACGCTGTCCAGCCCTCGAAACCAGCGCCGAAAATCCTCCTTGTCCAGCATCTTGGGTGGTTGGATGACGATACTGTGGCCGCCATGCTGATGGATGCGCTTACCTTGAGCCAGTGAATTGTAGTCAGCGGTGTTGACCCCCACCACCGGGAGGAAATTGTCAAAGGCGCGTACCAGGGCACCCATCTTCCAATGGCCACGGAGAACGGGAAAGATCCCGATATTGAAGATGATATCAACCCCTTGGTCGACCAGTTGTCTGGCGGCTTCCGGTTGTCCCCAGAAATCGATGCAAACGGGAATGCCGATCTTGCCGAAGTCGGTGGCAAAAACGCGAAATATCCCATCACCGGCGGCTATCCCCAGCTGGTGACGCTCCATGGCGCCGACATTGTGTTTGCGCTGCCGGCCGAGGAGGTGTCCGCCGCGGTCAAAAACGGTGGCGGTATTGAACAGTAGGTCCCCTTGAGGCTCCACCAGCCCGGCAAGCAGATAGGCCGAATGATTGCGGGCGGCAATAGCCAGTTCCCGTTCTCCTTGATAGGGGTAGTACTCCGGAAAACAAATAACGTCCAGGACCTCTCCACGACATTTCTCAAGGAGTTGCAGGGCATGACCCACATTTCTGGGATCGTTGAACTCAGGATAAGGTTTGGGCTGTACGATGGCAACCCGGATATTGTCCTTCATGCGCTGCTCCGCTCTAAACCCGGTCCAGATCCACCCAGTAGGGGAAATGGTCAGAAGGGAAACGATGGTTCTGGTGGCCACGAACAATCTCGGCCATCCGCACCCGAAAGTGGGGGCTGACCAGAATCCAGTCCAGGCGTCCCTTGTTGGGGTTGCCGTGGAAATCGTGGTGGGTCATGCTCTCCACACCTTCTGCATGGCCCAACACCTGCCAGGAGTCCCGCAATTCCGTCCGAGGGGCGGTTAACAGCTGATGGACAGTAGATCCTGGGAAATCGTTGAAATCACCCATCAAAACCTTGGCGCCCTGACATTCATGCAGCCAGTCTCGGATGATCTCCCCCTGCCGCACCCGGGCTTCTTCACCAACATGATCCAGGTGGGTCACCACCACCCACAGCAAACCCTCAGAGAGCTTTTCACGGAAGCGAGCATAACTCATCATCCGTGGGAAAGCGCTGTCCCAATCCTTGCTTCGGTGAACCCGTGGCGTGGTGGAAAGCCAGAATTCCGCACCATCGACCAGCTCCAAATACTGTGAATGGTAAAACAGGGTCGGGTACTGGCAAGCGGTGTCCTCGGGGGGGCGTCCGATGGCGTGCATTGCATAAGCGGGAAGGTGCTCGGCGAGGTATTGAAGCTGATTGGGGGTACCTTCCTGGGTCCCCAGAATCCAGGGCGAATATGCCATGATCACACTAGTCACCTGGTTTCGTCGAAAAACCCAGCCGTTATCGCCATCTCGGTCGTTTTCGAAGCGGATGTTAAAAGTCATCACACGCATGAACGTTGCACCTGAAAATGCAAATGTTGGAACAGGCAGGCTCGATCTGCACAAAGGCACGTTGGTAGCTTGAGGGACTGGCCGCCGTCAGCCGTTTCCCACCCGTTATCGCCATCAATGCTGCCTGGTCAGCTCTCGCGAATCACTTGACGGCCATGACACTTTGGCCTAGAGAATACCAGAGTCTAGGGGAATTGGCCAAAGATTTTGTCCATAGTCAAGGACACACCATGTCGCAGCTCATCCTCTACCAGGGCGCCTTCGGGATTGTACTGGCAACCGATAGTCGTGCGGTACGATTCACCCAATCGGGGGAACCCCGTTACTTCACTCTATCCAAGCTCTATCCGCTCAATCCCATGACGGTCCTGGCCACCGTGGGGGCGGGTTTCGGCCAGCAACTGTGTCAGGCATTCCAGGAACGGATTCGGCAATTGCCACGAGCTCGTGGGGAGGACATCACCGAATTGGCCTTCCACTTCTTCCGGGAAGGACTTCAAGCTCAAACACCGCAGAACTTTGAGCACGGGGATCCCGAATTGCAACGGGTCTATTTCGTCATTGCCGGCGCCATCACCGAAAACGCCGATGCTCCTGTGGGCTTCGTCGTCTATGCATCGACCACGCCACCGACCCTCTGCATTCATTGGCGACCGGCCATTTTGTTTGCATTCCGCGCCAGCTGACCATGGAAACTCGTTTACAGCAGTTGGCCGTTGACCAAACCTCCTGGGAGCAAGTAGAAGAGCACTGTACTCGATTTCTGCAACGCATGGCAGCTGCGTCGGAAGATATTGGCCCGCCGTTTCTGCTGACTCGCGTCTCCCGTGATGGTATCAAGACTCGGGTGGTGGAGATGGAACGGACGAGGGAAACATAGTTGAAGCACTGGAATAGGACCACATAAGAAGGGCATAACCTTGAACTGGCAAGAAATCGGATGGACACTGGGAAGGATCCTGCTCGCCGCCGTTGTTGGGGGAGCCATCGGTTTCGAGCGCGAATCGCACGGGCAGGCGGCCGGTTTCCGCACCAACATTCTGGTAAGCATCGGGGCTTGCTTGATGATGATGCTGTCACTCGATATGGAGGTGCTATACCGCCATCTCAACAGCTATGCCGTGGTTCGCCTTGATCCCGGTCGCATCGCTTCGTATGCCATTGCCAGCATGGGTTTTCTCGGGGCGGGAGCGATCATCAAGGGCAAAGGTTCGGTTCGAGGACTAACCACCGCCGCCACTCTATGGCTGGTCACCGGCCTTGGGCTTTCCATCGGCGCGGGTTTCATTTGGCCTGCCTTACTGACCACCGTGGTTTGCCTTTTGATCCTTTACAACCTGCGCCACCTGAAGACGTATTATTCACGCGACATCTATACGATTCTGAGCTTGACTTTTCAGGGGTTGGAACAACCTCTCGAAGACGTCAAGAGGATCCTGCATCTTTATCCGGGCATAAAAATTCAGTTCGTCAATTACCGGCAGGATGTCAATGCGCACCAAGTGACCTATCGAATCCGTTTGCTCAGCAAAGACCACGAACCGTGGGGGCAAATTGCCAATCGGCTCCTGCAGCTTTCGGGTTTGGCTGAGTTGGTCTGGGAAGAAGGAGAAGTGCCTTGAGAAGTTTGCCGGAGCCGGCAAAGACGGGCGTCGAACGTCGTGGTCGCTTATTATGGTGCAACGATGTTGCTGCCCGGGCTATCGGACGTGCTCACAATAGGCCGGGATGACTTCCCCGGGGCTTCCGAGCATTTTCACCAAACCCTTATCGATCCATACCACCCGCCTACAGAGCTCTTCCACGTCATGCAAACTGTGGGATACAAAAACCGTGGTTTGCCCCGATTTCATTTTTTCTTTCATGGCCTCGGTGGACTTCCTCCTGAACGCTTCATCCCCCACCCCTAGGGTCTCATCGACCAAGAAAACATCGGGACTCATCTCCATAGCCACGGCAAAACCAAGGCGGGCTCGCATTCCCGAGGAGTAGGTCCGCAAGGGTTCATCGATCCAATCCTCCAATTCGGCAAAGGCCGTAATGGCATGTATGCGTGCCAGGGATTCTCGTTTGGAATAGCCGAGCAGCATGGCGCCAATGATGGCATTGTCACGACCACTCAGATCAGGCGAAAACCCGAGCTGCAAGGAGAGCAGTGATACCGAGGCGGGTTCATGAAAAACGACCTTGCCTCCATCCGGCAGGATGATCCCGGAAATAAGGTGTAACAAGGTTGATTTGCCGGCACCATTTCTGCCAATGAGCCCGATGGTTTCGCCCTTGTGGACTATCAGGCTTACATCTCGAAGAGCTTCATAGCTCTTGAAGCGCATTCGTCCATGACGGACTTTATAGCAGCAAGCCACGTGGTCAATCGTAATAAGTGGATCACCAATCATTCCTGACATATCCTTGGGTATACTTGATCAAACCGGTTCAACAAGTACAGCGCCAACAGCAGCAGCACTGAACTTGCGAGAAAGACTTTCAGCAGATAATTCCAGTTCGGCCAACTGGCATGCATGAGCACCTGACGATAGTTCATGATCAGCCCCGCCATAGGATTCAGGTACATAATCCAGCGATGCTGCGGCAAGATGACTTCATCGCTGAAGAAAATGCCCGATGCAAACATGAGCAAATTCAGCACCGTCCCGATGACCAGCCTCAAGTCCGGTACGAAGGGAACAGCCATCGCGGAAAGGATAGACGATGCGGCAACAAGGACCGCTTGGATGATCATCAAGACCGGCAAGGCCACCCAAGTCACGCTAACCGGCGTCGGACTGAAGAGCAAGAAGACCAACAGGAGCGCAATCACGAACAGTTGCTTGAACAGATCCTGGAGGATGGTCCCCAACGGGAAGAAAACCTTGGGGATATTGACCTGAAGCATCAACATCCTGCCGTGGAGAAGGCTTGAAGCTGCATTATTGACACTGAAGGCAAACCAATTCCAAAAGGTGAGGCCGATGAGCAGGAATGCTACAAAATTGGGTATTCCCTGATTCAGGAGAACGCGAAAGACGAAGTAGAAAACCCCCATGGTGAAAATGGGTTCCAGTATCCACCAGAAATAGTTGAGGTAATAGCGAGAAACTTCAACTCGTAGGTCTGCACTCGTTTTGAAAATAAGCAAGTCATAGAAAGTCCGCAACCGCATAAAGTTATCCTCAAGGGCCCCCGCCCTGCTCCGCGGGTTGTTTTTGGTTGACCATTCCAACCGCTCGATTCAGAGCGTGGAATATCTCAAGTCCGTAATCAATATCTTGCAGCTGAACGCTGCTCTGCATCAGGTTGTCAGTTACTACTAAACCTGCCCAAATTTTGCAACGGCTTCGTGGATGGCTCATCGGGAATCCCCAGTCGCTGCTATTGAGCTGGAGTCGGCGAGGAAGCCATAATCATCGCCGGAACTTGGCCCTAAGGTGCGAGCGTACTCTGATTTCCGTGTGGATGTGGAACATGAATTCAGTTACACTTCTGCCCCAATTGAAGTGCTGTTGGACTCCCACACATGATGGCAGACAACAACGGGAGGCTGGTTGATTGGTGGTGTTTGGAGACCAGGAACGAAACCGGAAAGTGGCACCGGTATGGCGCTTGTGGCCGTGGCGTTGTCTATTGGGGTTGCTGTTGATCTTCCTGGGTCATAATCCAAGCCACGGCCAAGTCGCGCCGGGCTATACTTTTCATTTCAATTTCCTTGATTCACCCGCGGCTGCCGTAGAGACAGTCGCATTGGCGGGCCAGGCGGCGGCTCGAATGGTAAGCCTGGTGCCGCCCGCACATATCTGGGAAGACACCCGCGCGCGCGCCACCCTTGATGCATCCATAGCCGCCATCAAGCATCATGGACTCCGTTTCGTGTTTTCCCGCATGGATGCCAATCAGAGCGGTGGTCTGGCGTGGTTGTACCAAAGTGTCCTGGCACGACCGGGAAGGCTTCCTGATGGTTCTCCCACCAGCGACTGGTTCCGATCGACCGTGGGCAACCTTCGTTTTGAGCGCTGGCAGAATCAGGAAACCCGGTACTACGCTGGGCGTTACGGTCGTCTACCGCAATTGGCGGGATTCGCTGTGGGCGGTATGGTGGAGCCCTTTGTCAGTCAACGCGGTAGCCTAATGCAATGGGACGAAGCCAGTGGCAACTACGAGATTGCTCAATACACCGAAGAATGCCGGGCCGAATGGCACCGTTGGCTGCGAAGGCGCTTTGGGGGCCTGCAGGCTATCAACCGAGCTTACCGGACGCGTTTTTCGAAAGTATCCAGAGTCCCAATGCCATCCAGCGGCGATGACCTTCGGTTCGGGAGACCCCGCGAGGCTTACTTCGATTTCGCGCGCAGCATCAATGATTGGTTTGTCCGCCAGTATCGGTCTAACCGTCGGTTATGGCATCAGTTCAGCAACAAACCCTTTCTGCTGCAGTTGAACGGCCTAGAATCGGAGAAGATTGCTCGTGGACGCCCCGAATTCGCCGCTTTTGATTTACCTTCGTGGGTTGCCCAGGCAGACGCCGTGGGTATTTCACTCTATACCCATGCCGGTTACCCAGACTGGGGGCATGCCGCCAATAAGTCCACAATGCGGTTGCTGCTGTCGGCAAGAGATTCTGGAAAACCTGCCTTCATCATGGAAAGCGGTTGTGAAGCACCGCGGGTTACCCTTCGATCTCACGAACTCAGTTTCGTAACCAGCATGGGGTTGCTCCTTGATCCGATTGGTTACATCTACGAATACTTTCGTTATGAACGTGACGGCAGAGTTGACCCCGGCATGATGGTGCTCCCTAACGGCGATCCCCATCAACCCGGTTTCGCGCGCGTGTCTGCCGAGCTGCGCTCCATGCCTGACAAGGGCAAAGCGGTCGACAACCCCTGTTTCATCTACCTGTCAGCTCCACTTACAGCCCGCGGCAGCATGGTAGCGGGACTCGTCAATCGGGCGGTCTATCACCTCGCCGGCTATCTCCCCTGTCGTCTGCTCCCCTGGCAACATTTCAATCGTATCCCGACAGGAAGCGTCGTGCTGGCCCCCCCCGGACTTCACCGGGTCGCGGATGCGAAGGAACTTCGGGCGCTCCTCGACAGCTCCAGGACTAAGGGCTGGCACCTGGTCAGTGATGCCGAGACTTGCCGGGCACTCATGCGGCTGACCCCACAATGCTCGGTTCAAGCATTGCGACTGGAGCGGCTGTTGGAAGGCGGCTACGTTGAGGAACAAGCATCAGCCTTGCAGGAAGAGCTTGCCAGGGTAACCGCCTTTCGGCAAAGGCTGGATTCTCAACCGGTGGAACCTCGGGTGGGACTATCTTGGCTTGAGACTGAGTCCGATCTATCCCTGTGGCTGGAAGATCGGGAACCGGTGCGGCTTCGCTGGGAAACGCTGCATCGACACAACGTCCAGCGCATATGGGGCAGTAGCAGGAATGGGCAGCCCATTCAGGTCCTGGTGGTGCTGCCGGGTGGACAGCAATTGGATCGAACTTTGCCGTGCCGACAATGGGTGACTGTCAATGACCTCCTGCCCGCTGGTGACATTGAAACCCTGAGAACACAAAAAGTGAGCTCGGCAGCTATCGACCGATTCCCTAAGCCAAGCTCATTCCGCGGTCCGTTTTCCGCCGGCGGGGATTTCCGCCAATGGATCCACACCGTTGTCAGACTGCCCATGCAAATGCCGCCTGATGACTCCCCTCCGAAAAAGGAAATCCATAACTAGATCCACAGACTCGACCAGACCCAACCTATCCGTGGGAACGATAAGATCGCATTCCCGAGGTTCTTCGTAGGGTGCCGAAATACCCGTCATGTTTTCAATCAAGCCCCTCCGGGCCTTATCATATAGCCCACGCAGATCGCGTTTCTCGCAGACCTCGAGGGGGCATTTGAGGTAACATTCGAAATACCCCCATTCCGCCAATAATTGCCGAATGAACTGCCGGCTTTCCCGGTAAGGTGCTATGAAGGCCGCCAATACCAGCACCCCGGCATCCGCCATCAGCTTCGCCACCTCGGCAATACGACGGATGTTTTCCTTGCGATCTTCGGGAGAATACCCCAGATCGCTGCTCAAACCGCGGCGCATAATGTCCCCATCCAGCACATAGCACGGAATGGCCATCTCAATCAGTCGGGATCTAACCCCATTTGCCAATGAAGTCTTGCCGCTTCTCGGCAAACCCGTGAACAACAGCATGGCGCCTCGACGTTGGGCACTACGGATGGTTGCGTCGCAACAGGCATCGGACCTTGGTGAAAAACCGTTCATTTCGTGACACCCCGCTGAAGATCCCGACTATCAATCCTGGTTGAGAGGCCAGGGCTGTTGGCAACATGGTCGCCCATAGGGGAGCGACAATAGAAAATCCTGCCCCCTAATGCTGTTTGACTTTGAAACGAACCGTCTTGACCCAGACTCGTTTCTCTTTCAAAATCACATCCAGGTAAAAGGCCCTTGCCACCACGACAATCCACAACTGGCAATAGGTGAAATACATCAACGCCATATACCACACGGCTCTGGGAGAGTCCTCGCAATCGTAGGAAAGGGCCAACAAGATCTCTCCAAAGAACAGCACCACGGCGAGCATCCACACCATGTTGTACGGACCCGGAAGGGGTATGGATACCAATCGCGTGGCTGTCAGCAGGAAGATGAAATCAGACATCAGGATCGCCACGAAAAAAATGTAGTACATGGCGAACAGATAAAGGATTTCTATCCGCAGTCGGGTGCTCTTGATGTCTTTGCGCAGACCGAAGAACTTCTTGGCCACATAGTTGTTGCCCCGCACCCAGCGTGTGCGCTGCCGCAGCCAGACATCCCAGCGCTCCGGCTCCTGTTCGTAAGTCACCGCGTAGGGGATGAACTTGATCCGCCAATGGTTCATGTACATCCGAATACTCAACTCGGAGTCCTCGGTGATGGCCTCCTCGTCCCAGCCTCCCAACTGGTCCAGGACTTCCCTACGGATAACAAAATTGGTTCCGGGCAGGGTGGCAATCCGAAATAGCCACCACCGTCCGGCCTGAAGTATGGATTGGAAACTTAGTGTTTCGATATTGATGAAACGCGTAAGCAGATTCCGGTTCTTGTTGACGGTTCGAAATTTCCCCAGCACCGCACCCAGCTCCGGATGCAACAAGAGCTGCGCCACCAGGTATTTTAGGGCGTCAGGGGAAGGGGTATTGTCAGCATCATAGACGGCGACCACGGGTGACCTGGCGCTGGTCAATCCGAGGTTGAGGGCTCTGGATTTGCCTCTGCCGCCTTCCCCCTTAGGGACATTGAGAGGCACTACCCGGTTGTCTCGTCGGGCATAGTCGGCCACGATTTCGCCGGTAGTATCGTTAGAACCATCATTGATGACAAGGATTTCCAATCGATCGCGCGGGTAATCGAGTGCCAACATAGCATCCAGGGTGGCGGCCATGACGATCTCTTCATTGTGCGCCGGGATCAACACCGAAACGGGAGGGTAATCGAACGTCATGGCATCGACCTCGGCCCGCTCCTTGAGTGATCGCACCTGATGGAAAAAACCAGCAATGGTCAACAACAGCTGATAACCGATCATGAACCAGATGAGGATGACCGCGATCAGAAAAAGGATGCTAAGACTCAGCTGAACAAACGATCCCATAATGATGAACGATGCTCTCCAGGTGCCATGGGGCTAGGAAAGTTCCGCCGGAAACCCTAGTGGGCCAATCCTGACTATCTCGTAAAAAGTCGGAAGACACTATTTCTTGTCATTCCGGCGGAAGCCGGAATCTAGGGATTTTAAATAGTTATGGTTCCACTGGACCCCGGCTTTCGCCGGGGTGACGACTCTTTACGAATCCATCGATCTTTTCAAAGAATCTTTCTATCGAGAGGTCCTCTGGCCAACCCGCACGACCACGTAAAAGACCAACAACAAACCCATGGCGGCAAATCCGAATACCACGATCAATGAAGAAGACCATAGGCTGGTGAGATCAACCCCGTAGGAGACTCTGCTGAGAGTCATGATCTGAACGTCGTGCTTTCCCGCCGGCAGCATCACCGTATAGCGATTGCTGCCCTTGAGCACCTGTAAAGGGGCGACCTGGCCATCCACCAGGAGGGTCACCGGAGAGTGAGTCAAGGTTACCAGACAGCGGGACCGGGCATGATAGCCGAAATCCACGCCCCGTTCCTGCTCGCGAGCATACAGTAGATTGCCGCTAATAGAAACCAAACTCGCATGGAACGGCTGCAACGAAAACATCTTGGGGTCGGTCACATCGGTCCTGACCACGTGGGTGCCGGCCGGAATGAGAAACTTACCGGGGCTTACGGCTGTCCGCGGTTCCCCATCGACAATTGCCAACCGTCCATCGGTCTGAAGATCGAGGGTCACGGCGAAGGGGGAAGAGATGCGATAGCTGCCGTTGGTGAGATGCTCCAGCCGGGCACTGCCGGCCGCAGCATAGGCCATCAACGGCAAATCCTGTGGATTGACGCTCGATTCGGCATAAACCACCACACGTTCCGCGTGTTGATGGGCTATGGAGATCAGAGCGAGCGCCTCTGTCCCGGTCTGGATGAGAGTTGGAAACATGGTGGGCTGTTCCCGAGTCCGAAAAGTTAGAATGTTGAGATCCAACATCAAATCATCGCCCAGCCGTTGCCGATAGCTTTCAGCAATATCGCGATAGCGACGAGGATCGTCGGACCAGGCGGACTGAGGATCTTCCACGTTCAACGAGAAACTGAAGCGCTTCCTGAGATCGATGATGCGGCCAATGTCAATGCCTTGCGTTCGTCGTAGTTCCCGGTTCCCCACACTGTCCAGAGCAGTCACGATGACATCGAAACCAGGTCGGACCTGTCGCACCGATTCAGCGAACTCCAGCAACCGTTCATGCACCTGCACCATCTTCTCAACCCGGTAGTCCTCATATTTGTTCCAGGCGGCTGATTGCTTGCGCCAGAACTGTGGTGATCCGTGCTGCAGCACGGCCGCCGGGTCAAAACCATGCAAATCCTTGAACTCGGCCCGCGCTGACGAATGCATCGGGGTAAGCTTCTGCGGTTCAGCGGGCCCCTCGACCCCCGATTCGAAATAGATTTCGGCCAGGTTGACCCCATCAAAGTCATGCCCAAACAGCAGTGTCCGATACTCCGCAATCATCGCCTCAAGGCAGACGGGGTCCGTCAGCGCCATGGGATAACGCCAGGAAGCGCGGACATCTTCGCCATCCACATTCTTCTCACGCCATTCCGGGTGATCCTGCCAGAACTTGTACGTCACCTGAGGTGGCTCCAGCCAGGCATAGACCAGGATGCCATTGGCATGGCAGAGGCTGATGAGCCGGTCGTAGTCGTAGGAATACTTGGGATACTGGTGCCATCCCGCCGCATGGATCACTCTCACCCCATTCCTGGTCCAGTGTTTCACCAGGTCTTCGATGCTCATGCTGTGACGGTAACCAGGATCAAAATAGAACTCCAAGGCCTCGCGTCGTACCACTGGAGTCAACCCTAGATATCGCCTTACATATTCGATGGCGTAGGGAAAGCGACTGTAGCCCGCATCGCTTTCCGGGTCAAACCGCACGCCAAAATAGATGAACTTGCCATCGCCGAACTCCCTGCCAATGACAACGGGCGCCTCGGTTTCCTCATCAACCGCGAAGACTTGATCCTTTTCCTCGACATCAAACCGGTAGCACGACTCCGGGGTGCGCCAGCCGATGGATTCCTCCACATAGAGTCGATCACGTAGACGGCTGATGCTGATGGTGCTGTCGCGGTAGTCGATCTCCAGTTCCTTGGATAACTCGCTGCGACCATCGGCAATGCACTTGCCCCCCGCCCGCACCCACTCTACAATCCGGCTCAATTCCACATCGCCAAGACGCTCGACGGTACTGTAAGGGACTACCACCAGATTGTAGGGTTCCAGAGATGGCAGCGTACCCACCGGCAGCCGATCTACAGGTATCCCCACGTATTCGAACAGACTGCGGAAGCTTTCCTGGTCGTTGGCCGCCCCTCCGCTCAGGGCCGGGTCCCAGATGACCGCGACGCGCGCCGCGACTTGTTTCTCCTTGTTCGGGGATAGACCGGGAACTAGCGACTGAACGGTGCGGGTCAAGTTTTGCCGGATACGATCCCAGCGGCTGAGCTGATATCTGCGGAATTCCGTGGATGACGCCACGTAAATCTGGCCGTTCTGCAAGTGATATTCGCGGGTGATGGGGCCCTTGATGCGCTCAGGGAGGATATCGTCACGGACCACCTCGCCATCTTCATCCAGGATCACTTCTCGCAGATACTGGTCCGAAAGGCTCAAGGTCACAGCACCGTTACCGGTAGCGATGGCTTTGTCGGTCAGGGTCACGACATTGCTCTCATCCCGCACGTCCATGTAGGTATAACCGAGAGCCTTGACCCCTTCGACCAGTCGTTCCAGGTTCTGGAATGGAATAAACGTATGGTAAAAAGCGGAAGCAAAACCATCACGCACATAGAGGTTTTTCCCCGCGCGCCGGAGCATGGCCTCCACCTCACGGGCAGGTAGACCAGGGTCATTATCATCTTGGGGGACGTAACCCATATTTTCGGGATAGATCTTCTGTCCATGCAGGTCGCGTTCAATGATGTAGGGAAAGAACTGTGAGTAGTCGGCATGATCGATGGCCAGACGTTGTTCCATGGCTGTGGAAAAGACCTTGGCGACGGCATCGTAGGTGAGCTGGGAAGCGGCGTAATGCGGCGTCTCCCAAATCACCGGATAGATCCCATTGCGCAAGCATTCATTCAAACCCATGGCTACCTTGCCAAGCACGTATTGCTCCGAATCATCCTTGATGGGCTTGGCCGCGGCTCCATCCCAAAATTCATGATCGGCCGCCGTTACCCCTTTGTACTGATGAGTTGCGCCATGCATCAATACCGTCCCCCCATGACGCACCATGTAATGGATGGCGTCAACCAGGTCAGGTTTGTCCGAGAGGCTCACCCGAATTCCCCGTGCCGGGTCAACATAGAACGGGATCAAAGAAATCAAGAAGGGAACGTCCTTGGAGTAGAGAACGTCGGCGATCTTTCGAAGCCGGTCGGGTTCTTCCATCGGGTGGATATCCTCGATCCGGATGAGTGCCCGATGGGAAGTGGGGTGATCCTCCTTGAGAATATCGTGCAACAAATCAGCAAACAGGAGGTAGCGGTCTTCTTCGGAGGCATAGGCAAAGGGGGAATCGGCCACATACCAAAATTCACCGCTACGTACGATGTAGGGCACGGTCTCCTTTTGGGAAGACGCCGTGGCAATCACCGCGCATTTGTTGGGATCGGTGACCCGCAGCATGGTGATGTTGGGTTCTTCCTTGGAAAACGTGGTGGAATTCCGTTGCACCAGGTTGAAGTCGCCACTGGTGTTCATCCACAGGGGCTCGAAGCCATAGCGGGGCACCGTTGGAAACAGGCTATTGAAAGCGATCATGCCGCTGTGCAACCAAACAAAGGTACCCTGACGGTTGCTGACTTCTTTCATGACCTCCCGGGGAGGCCAAAACCATGAGGTATAGCCCACCAGAAAGACCGCGTCGTAGTTCTGCATCTGGCCGACTTGGTAATCCGACAGACTCTTGATGGTGACCGTGGTGCGGAAATGCCCCAGCAGCGTTGCCAGTTGTCGCGCATCGCCCCGCGCCATGTTTCCCGGTTCTTCTTTGCCTTCGAAGAGCACCAACACCGACTTGGGCTCGGGGGGCTGGGCATATCCCACCGCCGTAACAGCTACAAACAGCAGCATTAACACGGATGCAGCCATCCATTTCATCAGGACCTTGACCTCAAAGGCGCCCGCCATCGCCGGGCGTATTACGTTCACGGTTGTTGCCGCCAAATGGCGGCGATGCGTTCACAGGCCTTGCCGTCTCCATACGGATTGACCGCCTGGGCCATCTGCTGATAGGCGTTGCGATCCTCGATCAACCGGACGGCCTCGCGAACAATCACTCCCTGATCGGTACCGACCAGCCGTGCCGTGCCGGCCTCGATTCCTTCCCGGCGCTCAGTCACATCGCGCATCACCAGCACCGGTTTACCCAAGGACGGCGCCTCCTCCTGGATGCCCCCGGAATCCGTCAGGATAAAATAAGACCGATTCATGATCCAAATGAGCTGGGCGTAACTGAGTGGCCGCACCAAATGAATATTGCCGCATTGCCCCAGGATTCGAATAGCAGGTTCCTGAACATTGGGGTTCAGATGTACGGGATAGACGAACTGCAAATCACTATATGTTTCAGCCAATTGACGAAGTGCGCTAAAAATGTTTTCAATTGGTCTTCCAAAGCTTTCACGACGATGGCAGGTGACTAGGATTATTTTTTTCCGAAAATCCAGATAATTAAACTGCTCGAGAAAAGACTGACTATGTTCTGTTTCTATAATATTGAGTCCTTGCATGAGAGCATCTATAACTGTATTACCGACTATCCATACATTATTCCTAATTCCTTCCCGATGTAAATTTTCTGAGGCCAAATTTGTAGGCGCAAAATGTAAATCTGCCAAATGTCCAGTAAGCATTCTATTGATCTCTTCCGGATATGGTGAATATTTATCACCACTTCGAAGGCCGGCTTCAATATGTGATATTTTGGTTTTTGTATAGAAACCTGCTAATGCACCAACGAACGATGTTGTAGTATCTCCCTGAACAACAATGTTATCTGGATGATATGACTGAAGCACGTCTTGCAGGCCACTCAGACCATCTATGGTAATATCAAATAAAGTCTGATTTGCCCTCATCAAATTCAAATCGAAATCTGTCTTGATTTTGAAGAACTCCAAGACATCGTCCAGCATCTCCCGATGCTGCGCCGTGACGCACACCTTGACCTCATAGTGCTCCGGCCGACTGCGGCAGAAACGGATGAGAGGAGCCAATTTGATGGCTTCAGGCCGCGTTCCGAAGATGAACAGATGTTTCCTCATGACTTATCCTCCCACCCTGCCGGGAACTCCAATGATTCCTCTCGGGAACCTGCTTATCGATTGTTGCACACTATGGAGCCTCTTGCAAAAGTCCTATTCACCCTTCGATACCTCAGGGCGAACGGTTTCTGCTTTCGCAACATGCTGTATTTCCGTTCGTGGTGAGGTATCGAACCATGAACGCAAATAGTTCTGCAAGAGGCTCTATGGTGTTGGCAAACAGGGATATCCTCAACCAGGCGAGGAATGAGGCGGGTGCAAGGATGGGGGGTTGTGGCGGGTTCAGATCCGAGATTGCCGTTTTCGGCGCTGACCTCAAGGAACGCGCAATGATGCATGACAGCGAACAACTCAACCATAAAAAATAGGTTAGCGCAAATGGCTAACCCATGTTTTCTCAGATGGCGTCCCCAACCGGATTTGAACCGGTGCTGCCGGCGTGAAAGGCCGGTGTCCTGGACCTGGCTAGACGATGGGGACGCGATGACCGCTTGGACCCCGCGGAAACTCTCGATCGCCGACAGAGCTAAGATATTGGTGGGCCGTGCTGGACTCGAACCAGCGACTCTCTGCTTAAAAGGCAGATACTCTACCATCTGAGTTAACGGCCCGGAGGTGCTATGCCAAACGAGACGATTTTGCTAACACGCCTCCTGATAGGTGTCAAGGAATAAATCTTGTCGAGGGACATCCTTCGCCTGCCTGTCAACTGGCCTGCACCCGTTCTTTGTGGAAAAGGAAATCCCGGGGTGGACAGTGATCGGCAGAAACACCATATTCCAGGGCGGCATCCAGGACCGGATTGGAGGGAGACGCAGCTTGCGGGCTCTCCGGATATTACTACGAGACTACAACCGGTGACATTTTTGCTGCCACCAACATAGCTGTGGCGGCGCCGGTGCCGGAACCATCCACTTTGCTGCTCTTGGGGTTCGGTTTGGCTGGGTTGGCCGCATTTAGGAGGAAGCCAAAGAATTAGATCGTCGGTCAGTTGGCAGAAAACAAAGGCAGGGTTCAGTAGTGGCCCTGCCTTTTTTCTTTGGGCTTGTCATTGTTAAGACTTATCAAACGTACCGCCCACAAAAGCATATACTGGTGTACGCTTCGCCCAGGTGCTGGATTATGGATGGCATGGATGGCCTCACTTGTGATGGGTGAAACTGCAGCAAGGGAAGTCCGCTCAACCAGATCGGTCCGCGACTCCGGGTGGCTGGCGCCCGCCGTGTTGGCCATCGAGGAAGGAAACGGTTGCCATTTACATACCGCTGTACTATTTAGATAGGGCTTGGGGCCACCCCTAGCACATTTCGGTGAACAGCGAGGAGTACCTTGGAATGGCCACGTATGGTCTAAAAATTTTCGCCGGGAATAGCAACCCCGATCTGGCGCAACAAATCTGTGACTGTTTGGAAATACCCCTTGGCAGGGCTTTAGTCTCCACCTTCAGCGATGGCGAAATCCGCGTGGAAATCGCCGAAAACGTGCGCGGCGCCGATGTATTCGTTATCCAGTCGGGAGCGCACCCGGTCAATGATCACCTCATGGAACTATTGGTGATGATTGACGCTCTCAAGCGCGCCTCGGCACGCCGAATCACCGCTGTCATCCCCTACTACAGCTACGCCCGCCAGGATCGCAAGAACAAACCTCGGGTTCCGATCACTGCGCGGCTGGTAGCCGATCTCATCACCGGTGCCGGTACCCATCGGATCCTCACCATGGACCTTCATGCCGGCCAGATTCAGGGCTTTTTTGATATCCCGGTGGACAACCTCTACGCTTCCCCGGTTCTTCTCCCCTATATCCGCGAGCATTTTGACGGTAATCTGGTGATCGTGTCCCCGGATGCCGGTGGCGTTCCCCGGGCCCGCGCCTATGCCAGCCGTCTGCACGCCGATCTGGCTTTGATCGACAAGCGCCGTCCCGATGCCAACAAAGCCCAGGCCATGACCATCATTGGTGAAGTTGCCGGGAAGACCGCTATCGTCCTCGACGACATGGTGGATACCGCCGGCACCCTGGTCGAAGCAGCACGCACCCTGCTGGAAAAGGGCGCTCGCGAAGTGCTCGCCTGTGTGACCCACGCGGTGCTATCCGGCCCCGCCATGGAACGCATCGAACAGAGTCCTCTAAAAAGCCTGGTGGTGACCGACACGCTTCCTTTGCGCCCACAGGCTTCCCATTGTCAAAAGATCACCGTGGTTACCGCGTGCCATTTGTTCTGCCAGGCCATCCGCACCATTCACAACGAAGATTCCATCAGCAGTCTATTTGAAATCCTGCATTGATCGTGGGACGCGTTACTCATCCGCTTGGGGCACAATTGAGGACGGACGTGACTGACAATCAAGACGTCAACTACCTCTACTCCATCGACGACCGCTTGCCCTTGTGGCAAGGCCTGGTGTATGGCCTGCAATGGGCCGCCATCGTATTTCCCTCCCTGATCATTGCCTGCGCTTTGGCTGGACAAGCGCTGCAGCTTGCTCTCGAGGCGCAGGTTCGGTTTCTGCAGCTCACGCTGCTGGTTTCCGGGGCTTTCTGCGTGATCCAGAGCCTATGGGGGCACCGCTATCCCCTCCTGGAGGGCCCAGCCACGGCACTGCTGCTGACCTTCATTGGGCTGGCGCAAGGCGGTATTCAGACCATTCAGGGTGGTCTGCTATTGGGTGGCTTGCTGCTCGCCATTGTTGGTGGTTTTCGTATCCTGAGATCCCTCATGCGCTTCTTTACGCCCAACGTCGTTGGGGTCATTCTCCTGCTCATTGCTTTCACCTTGTTGCCCCATTTGTTGCCGCGAGTCAGCGGTATGAGTCCCCAACATCCGGAAGGACAATATGCGGTTTTCGGCCTTAGTGTCATGCTGATCCTGGTGATTGCTTTTCTATCCCGCTGGCTGAAGGGGTTCTGGCAAACTATCGCCATGTTCTTGGGAGTGGTGCTGGGGACCGCCGTCTTCGGTTTCCTGGGATTGGTTGACTGGCACCCGATGGAGGTCGCGCCCTGGTTCGCAGGCCCCAATCCGTGGCCATTCACCTTTCCCCATTTCCAATGGCCTGCCATGCTGGCTTTTTCCCTGGCCTATATAGCGGTGATGGTCAACAGCGTGGGCAGCATCCAGGGGATTGCCAACGTTACTGATAGGAGTCGTCTCCCTAACGCTCTGCACCGGGGTATCCTCATCAACGGCCTGGCGGGGATATGCTGCGGATTGGTGGGAATTGTCGGCACGGTAAGCTACAGCATGAGCCCTGGAGTGGTGCTGATAACCCGAGTCGCAAGCCGCTTCACCATCACGTTCTGTGGCGTCATTGTGGCTGGTGCCGCTTTTGCCCCGAAGTTGGCCGCGCTGTTCGCCGTCGTGCCCGGCCCGGTGGTGGGGGCGGCACTGTGTGTCGGGCTGGGGGGGCAGATCGGGGCGGGACTTGCCATCATCAATGGCCAACAGCACCGTTTGAGCGGTCGGGACTATCTGGTCATTGGACTCCCCATTATCGTGGGCACACTGGTGAGTCTCTTGCCGACCGCCTTTTTCACCAACATTCCGGCAGGGGTTCAGGTATTCCTCGGCAACGGGCTGATCGTGGGCATCCTGATGGTGCTGCTCCTGGAACATGTGTTGCTGCGTTAGTGCTTAGGGGCAGCCTCGGGCTGCCGATGATGCCAAAGAATTGGGCGTCTTTCCGGCAGATAGCCTTCCGACGCCCATCGTTTTCGATCATGGCCAGATTCTGGCCGACTATCGAATCAGCCTCAATGATCCATGATCTCTGACTTATTCTTGGACCTGACTCAGGCAGACCCCACGATATTTGCACATGTTTTGGTCACAATAACAGCTGGCACGGCCAAAACAGTCGAAATGGCCTTCGCGGAGCTGTTTGCGCCGCACGGTAGGGGTGAGGGTCTCTCGCAAGCAGGCAAGGCAAAGCCCGTGGCTGTAGCCTTCTTCTTCCGGCCTTCCTTCCCCCCAGGTCACCTGACATTTGATACATTGGAATTTCATGGGTTCGTGCCGCGCCCTTCCTGGAAATGCCGTTCACAATTTTTGCTGCCAAACAACCCATCTGAAGTGCAATCCGCACTCCGACCACCAAGATGACAACCTTGGCACCGGGACATCCGCCCTTTGAACTGTTTTATTAGCAAATAGCGTGCCGCCAGACACGCTTGAATTGGATATATTTGCTGGAAGGCTTCGCGTTGAATTTCTTGATCGGCACTGCCTCAGGATAGCTTGACGGTATTGGCAAATTCCGCGTTATCAGCAGGCGTTATGGATGAAATGCGAGGGTTGGTCGGATCTTGACAGCAGGGGGACAGACAAACCATGTCCAGACTTTTGGACCCAAACGGTATGGAGCTTCAGACAGAGAGCACCGTCTCAATCACTGCCCTAATCTGCGAAGCTGGCGGCCAGGCGCAGATGCGTCCGCAGCACCTGATTCGGGAGATGCCGGTTACAATTTTTGTCAATGGGCAGGAGCTGGTTACGCTTTTGTGCACCGGCCATCATCTGAACGAACTGGCCGTCGGTTTCCTGCGAGCAGAAGGGTTCCTCGAATCCCCCGAAGATCTGCAGCACCTGGAGACCGATGCAGATGCCGGCACTGTACGGATCGTCAGCCGCCAGGACACGTCCCTGTTGGAAAAGCTGTGGAACAAGCGCACCATAACGTCAGGATGCGGCAAAGGCACCCTGTTCTATCACGCGGTCGACGCGCTACTGGCCGAACCGCTGACCAGCGACCTTCGCATTGCCCCCACGCAGATCTGGGAACGGATGCAGGATCTGAACCGCCTCAGCCAGACCTACCGGTATACACACGGCGTACACAATACCGCCCTGGCGGATCCCGACAACATCCTGCTGTTCCGGGATGACATCGGCCGCCACAACGCCGTGGATATGATTATCGGCTATTCCTTCCTCCATGATCTTTCCCTGACCGACAAGATACTCATCACCACCGGCCGATTGACATCGGAGATCTTGATCAAAGCGGCCAAAGTGGGACTACCGGTGTTGGTCAGCCGCAACACCGCCACCTCGCTTGCGGTCGAACTGGCCACCGCGCTCAACATCACCCTCATCGGCTATGTGCGCAACGGCAAAAGCACGGTTTACAGTGGCCACCACCGGGTTGCTTGCACTTTGCCGGCCCCCGCCACACATTCAGATCTCAGCCAGAACACGCAAACATTGAAAACCACAAAACCTGCCTCTTGACACCCTCTTGGTGTTTTTTTATGGTGCTCTCTCCAAAAAACCATGTGTCACCAGCGTCGCTTGTATCTCAAGCTCCAATGGAGCGCGAATCCATACAATTAGTTCAACAATATCATTTCAGATACTTGGCTTGAAGCCGCGCAAAAGATATGTTTCCGATCAACCGGTCAGATCCCCCTATAGGAGCTTAAGTTGAAAGAATTCCTTCTTGAGATGCTTGTTTGTCCAGGTTGTCTGCCGGAGGAAATTGGCCTGAGGGCAGACATCATCGACGCTCAAGCAGACGATATCATCGAAGGAGCCTTGTGCTGTCCCCAATGCGGTGTAGCTTACCCGATTCAGGAGGGGATAGCCTTTCTTAACCCTGTCTCACCGGCAGAAGAGAGGTCTCCTTCGAAGTATGAAACCGCGTCGGTTCTGTCCTCCTATTTGTGGAGTCACTACGGCGATATACTTGGGGACGAGGAAGCCTCTTCGGCCTACAGCGAATGGGCCGGCCTCATGGACGGCGGTTCTGGTGCGGTGTTGGACGTTGGCTCGGCGGTCGGGCGTTTTGCCTTTGAAATGAGCCGTAAGAGCGACTTGGTTGTGGGAATCGATAATTCGGTGTCTTTCATCAAATCGGCGAGGGAGCTGATGGTCCATGGCCGCATGAGACTGGCACTGCGCCAGGAAGGCCACCTTTCCCGTGAGGAAACGCTGGTACTCCCAGAACGTTGGCAAACCGACAAGGCTGAATTCATTGTCGGGGATGCCCTGGCCTTACCCTTCCGGTCATGTGCGTTTTCCGGCCTGGCCTCCCTCAATATCATCGACAAGGTCCCGCTGCCCCTGCGGCATCTGCACGAACTCAACCGCGTAGCCCGAGAAAACGGAGCTCAATTGCTTTTCTCCGATCCTTTCTCCTGGTCCGCCGAAGCGGCCAGGGAGGAGGACTGGCTGGGCGGCAAGGATAACGGCCCCTATTCCGGCCGAGGGATCGACAACATCACGGCTCTCTTGCAGGGCGAAAACCGGCAATTGCTGCCAGCCTGGCGCATCAGGCAGCAGGGTCACGTCTGGTGGAAGATCCGTACCCACGCCAATCACTACGAATTGATCCGAAGCTGCTTTATCAAGGCCGACCGGTGAGAAACGGGCAAGCTTTATGGGATCGCATGTCCAATCTGAGGAAAACCCCATGAAAAAACATACGGTTTGCCGCTTGTGTTCCTCGTGTTGTCCCGTTGAAGTTGAAATCGAGGGCAACCGCCTGGTAACGGCGGAACGCACCTCTCTTTCTGCCCCCGGAACAGCGGTGGCCTTGTCCAAAGCTCAGGGCTGCGGCGGATATCGTCCATTCCCCGGCCCGCTTGCAGAAACCCCTGATGAGGGAAAAAACCGGCGCCGGACAAGATTTCAGGGAAACGTCCTGGGACAAAGCTCTGGGAATTGTGGCCGAGAAGTTCAAGCATTTCAAGGCGACCCACGGCGCTCATTCCATCTGCTGGCTGCGAGGCATGGCAGCGGACTGGGGCGCTCCGTGGGATTACGCCAACCGGTTGATGAATGCCTTCGGCTCCCCCAACTCCATCGGCAACGGATCCGTTTGCCACGTCGGCCGCGAGATGGCCCATGCCTACACCTACGGAGCCATGACCGTGCCCCAGGCGAAAACCGCCAACTGCATCCTGGTATGGGGAAAGAACGACCTGCACACCAACCCCCAGGCTGCCGATGCCATCCTCCATGCCCGACAGCAGGGCGCCAAACTCATCGTGGTTGATCCCATCCGGACCAGACTGGCGGCGATGGCGGACCTCTGGCTGCAGGTCAAACCCGGTCACGATGGCCTTTTGGTTATGGCCATGATTCACGAGATCATCTCGAACGGGCTGTACGATGCCGATTTTGTCAGAGATTGGACCGTGGGATTCGCCGAGCTGCAAGCGGCGGCCGGCGCCTTTTCGCCCGAAGCGGTTGCCGCCGATATCTGGCTTGATCCTGACGATATCAGGCAAGCCGCGCGGCTGTATGCCACCACTAAACCGGCCTGCATCATCGACGGCAACGGTCTGGACATGCAGCTGAACGTTTTTCAGGACACCCGGGCCGTCTGCATCCTTCGGGCGCTGACCGGCAATCTCGACCAGCCGGGCGGTGACTTCATTCCCCAGCCGGTCCCGGCCCGCAACATCCAGCTGAGGGAGCGCCTGCCCCAGGGAGTCCCGCCGATAACCCGCGATTACCCCCTGTTCAACACTTTTAACCCGACTTGGGGGCTGCACGCCCAGTCCTGCCTGATAGACGCCATTGTCGACGAGGTCCCCTACCCCATTCGGATGCTGGTGGTGCAATCGGGCAATCCCGCCGTCACCATGACTGATTCCGCCAGGGTCCGAAGGGCCTTTGAAAAACTCGAATTTCTGGTGGTGATCGACCCGTTCATGACTCAGACGGCACAATACGCCCATGTGGTGTTACCTGCGTCCAGCTGCTTCGAAAAGACTCAGCTGAATCGGGCGTACTTGCGCAATAACCTGGTGATCCTCCAGAAACAGGTGATTGATTGCCTGGGAGACAGCTGGCCGGACTGGAAGATAACCTTCGATCTGGCCAGACGACTCGGGCTGGAGCGCGATTTCCCCTGGCAAACGATTGAGGAAGCCATCGACTACCAGTTGGAGCCGGCGGGCATCACCGTTGCGGCGTTGCGGGAGAAACCCATGGGGATTGCCGCAGGTGAGACCGCCTACCAGAAATACCGCGCCAGCGCGTTTGCCACCCCTTCCGGCAAAGTGGAACTCTATTCCGAACGCTTGAAACAACACGGCCACGAGCCCGTTCCCTACCTACAGGGGTGGCGCGGGAATCCGATCAGTTTTGCCGACCGCAGTGCCGAGTTCCCCCTGATCGGCATCAGTGGCGCCCGCCCCAGCCGGTTCACCCACTCCCAGTTTCACAACATCCCGTCGCTGCTAGGCCGCAAACCCGAGGGCCAGGTGGATATCCACCCGCTGGATGCCAATGACCGGGATATCACCAGCGGCGATCTGCTGAAAATCACAACGCCCCGTGGCCAGGTTCATATGAGGGCCAGAATTTCCGAGGAGGTGCATCGAGGTTCGATCCGGATCGCCTGGGGCTGGGGCGACATGAACCCCTCCTGGAATTTGAATGATCTAACCGATGACGGCACTCGAAATGCCATCACCTGCACGCCGTCCAACCGGAGTTTTATGTGTCACCTGGCAAAGGTGGTGGAATAACAGCTCCACCAAGTGTTCCGCTGTTCATGGCCATTTAGCAGGACAAACCTTTCACAAAGCGGGCAACATTAGAGGCGCATTGGTGGGATAGGGCTCAAGGCATGAGTCTGGGATCAAAATCACTTTGACACAGATTCATCCCCAGGAAAACAAGGGCCTCACCGGGAATCCGGCAAAAGCGAGCTTGTCACAAATTGGCAGCACCACGCAAATCCAGAGGAGATGCATCATTATGAAGAGAACTAGAGTAGTCTTTGCACTTCTGAGTCTTGTGCTGATGGTGGCTACGGGACCGATTGTCGGTTTCGGCAAAGATCATGATCCGCATCCCTTGAATGTGACCGGGACATGGGTGATCGTCTCAAGTGCCTGTGCCGACTTGACGGCGGTTCTTACCCATAGAGGAACAACCATCACCGGGACGGTTTCGGATGCCAACAATTATCCCACCGGCATTTCCGGGACATCCACCATGCCAGCGCGGTCAAAAAGTGAATCCAGAAACGTCAGCCTCACCGTGACGTTCAGTGATGGCTTATGGGTCACCTTCGGCGGCACGGTGAGTGCCGACAACGTAACGATTACCGGGACATACAATAACTCACAGGGATTCAGTGACCCGTTTACCGCGCGACGGCAGTAAGTAATCAACAACCCATGTCCGTCAAGACGAAATACCGCTTTCTGTCAATAAGTTAGCATGGGGTCTAGTTCTACAACGGGAGATTGTCATTCTGAGGAGCGAAGTGTGGAGGCTAAGCTCTAATGGCCAGCCACCTTTCTGCGATCTCTGCATAGGCCGGGTGTTCAATGAAACTTTGGAGTATCCCGGGAACCAGCAAACAAACCTCAACCCTGACGTGTCCGTGATCCCGAATGAGGTGGCGGCTGCATAAATCACAGCGCCAGCGTTCGTCCTGCGCACCATCCAATCTGGCAACATACCTGTCGCCATGTTCCGGACAAGCAGGAGGTGGAATGACCTCGTTCATACTCTCCCCTCATCTTCATCCGCATTGACGAAGCAACTGGGTCTAAGTCGGGTTCTTGTTTCCGTGCCTCCATGTCTTAATAAAAGCGAACTATAGGACAAAAAGTCAACAACAGAAATCGCAATATTGATACCCAAGAACGATCTTTTTTTTATGTGATGGAATTCATTTTGAATTGTGAGCCTCTTTGGTCTCATCGGTTTCGCAGAAGAAAGCGCTGAAATTGTAAAGGATTCCGACGCCTGTTTTGAACGAGGGAACGCAGATCCCTACAGCATGGGCGTCTACAAGGATTTTTGGCTATTGTAAAGAAAAGCGACGATTAACACATTCAAGCGGTATCTGAAATTCCTACAGATAGCCTGCTCCTGTCTACAGAGTCATTTTGCGGGCCGGCAAAACAAGGAGCACTCGAGCTTCAACTTCATCTGGCCGATCCATTCGGGCGACTCCTCCCATCTCTCGGGATGCCCATTGCCTCCTGTCTCGACAGCCGCGAAGGGCTGCCGACAATGGGGGCTCCCATGACTCATCGGAAGCGGCCCAAAGGCATTGCCGTCGCACCATCTGCAACCCAAAGTCGTGCGAGTATATCCGGGCACGGCATACTTCTTGCCGTCACACTGGTTTCCACACCGATTCTTTGTAGACAGATTTGACCCCAGATCGTCTATTGATTATACTTGGGTAAATTGGAAACCGCATTGAACTGGATTGACCCGGATACTTTACGGAGGACACGGTCATGAAAACATTAAGAATAATCAGCTTGGCGAGTATCGGACTTGCGATCTTCATGCTCTGTACGACCACGAGCGCCCAGGCCCAATGGTTCCCTGGGCCACGCCCTCACCCGCTTTTCCTTCCTTTCGTCGCAGCTGGTGCCGTAGTCGGAACAGTGGCGGCTATAACGGGTTTGGTGCCACCTCCTCCCCCTCCCTATGCCCCTCGAGCCTATTACGGCCCAAGGCCACCGTATCCCGGGCCGGCGCGGGTCCCCGGGTATTATGATCGCTATGGGGAGTGGATGCCTGGGCATTATGATCGCTATGGGGAGTGGATACCTGGGCATTGGAGTCGGTATTAGTAGAAAAATTGAGGACTTGGGCAAGATCTAGCAGGGACAGCCGGTCTCTTCGACACGTTTTCTGAGCGATCGTTCGATGAGTCTCGAGATGGGAAGCGTGATGAGTAGGAGCCCGGACTGCATTATGCGGCGCTATTACCGCACCCGATCCGGCTTTGATTATTACTACCGCCTGCTGGTCGATTGAAGTGTTCGTGCAAAATCTTGAAACTCATTTCTCCGACAGTGGGTAATATATCCGAACCATCGGCTTGGTTCCCAGCTGGCCGCAGTGAATCCCTCTCCGGTAGAATCGCAAAATAACATGCTACCCCAAGTACCGTTTACACCATGGCCCATCTCAGTGACCTCTTGAATGACGGCGACTATTCAATGCTTTTCCTCCAGAAAAAGGTCAAAGGCACCGTGCGCAATATCCTGATTAGAGGAAAATTCAAACGTGCCTCCCGACTGGAGCCCGGACTGGCCTTGATCTTTCGGGTGACGGGCCTGGTAGATGCCGACGGTGACGGGGTGAGGAGATGGTGGCGAATTACAGGTACTATGAGGGTGGCGGGGCTGAGCTCTATCAACTCATGGGAGACCAAATGGAACAGGTATTGTACGAGGACTGGGGGGCTTAGCGGCTAGAGATGGGGAAGCAGGGGCAGGGAATGCATTCGCGGACGTCACGGCCTGAAGAAACGGCTTATACACAAGACTATGTGCATCCTGATAGGCACTACTGATGTTCGGTTGGGCCAGCAGAGCGCCAGGGGGGGCCAGATTAGGTATCCCTTCCTGATAGAAGCAGGAGACTGAAAGATGGGGCGAAGTATGCAAACCTTTGGTAAGGGCATCGTGGTTTTGACCTTTGCCTTGGTGCTTCTATTTCACCCTGGAGCACAGGGGGCACAGGCCGTCATCCCGGTGCTGGATCTGGGTTTGCATGTATGGGCTTTCGAGGAGTCTGTTGGTTGTCTGTTGGGGGGTAAGCTCGGTGATCGATGGCTCAATCCCAAAGAAGCAGCAGGATTATTGCGCGGCGGAGAGGCATATCAGCTTTATACCATGACCAGGTTTGTCGGGACAGCCACCGGCAGTAAGCCGAACAAAACTGAGGAGCCCGCCCTGCCGGAGTTTGTCGTGCAGATGACAACACCCTCACGCGTTCAGCGGGAGGATATTTTGGCCATCGGCGGCGATTGGAATGCCCTGCCCCGGGTGCCCCGGCTCGCCAGCACCGAACAGGATATCTATAAGGAAGCAATAGCGGAGGTATTAAGAAGCAAAGGGATGAAAAATCCCAAGGTCAAACTCACCCAGGTGATTCGAATCGATCTGGACGGCGATGGCGTGGAAGAGGTGCTGATAACGGCCGACACTTATGCCAAGAAGCTCTACTCCCATTTGCAGAAAAAGGGCAGTTATTCCCTGGTGCTGCTCCGCAAGCTCATCCATGGCAAGGTGGAGAACCTGATCATCGAGGCAGATTTTTTCCGAGCAACACCAAATCATGGGGTGCCCATGAGGTATAGGGTGGGTGCTGTCCTGGACGTAGATGGCGATGGCGTCATGGAAATCGTCTTACATGGAATGTATTACGAAGGTGGTGGGACCAGTGTCCACCGGGTCGAAGGGGATGGAGTGATAAAAGTGCTGGTGGCTGGGTGGGGGGTCTGACTCAAGCGACCTCGGCGAGTTGGTGATGAAAAAGGGAGGGTCACCCTAAGAATATGGGTCTTAGCGGCAGCAACCATCGCATGCGTACTGGAGCTCACTAGCATACGTTGCCAAAGGAATTTGGTTCTTTGATCCGGTGGAAGACGGCCCAAGGAAGGTGACCCTTACGACTGCGGTGGCACAGCAGGCTGTACCAGATTCATTCTACCGCCTGATACACCCTCTGCAGGGCGCGAAAATTTCCGGCAATACCATAATAGGCATAATGACCGCGCAAGACACGGTTCAGATTGATCGCCTGCTCCCGAATGGGCAGATGCCGCATGCGCTGTATCAGCTCCTTAAGGCGGGATAGGCTCCCCTGATGCCGAGACTTCTCAGGATTCCCAGCCCCACTCGGAAATTGCCTCGGTGATTGCGCCGTGCAATAGAGGGTAAAGCCCAGAAAGTAAATCGTCTCCGGGCGCTTCCTGCCGCGTTTAGCCGCATGAGTTTGGGCAAATCGACCCAATTCGACGAGTTTGGTCTTGGTCGGCTCCAATCTGAGCCCAATTGCTCAAGCCGCTTACGCACCACATCCTGAAACGCATTGGGCATCCGAACGATACTGGAAGCACAGCACAAAACCGTCAATATTAAAGCATCGCACATGCGGGCTTCACCTCGCAACCCGCAGCTTCACGACACGCTCAGACCACAGGTCAAGCACATAGTGAAGGCAAGAGGTTGCTCAGCAAGGCGCAACCCCATACCACCTCGGCATGCGGGGCCGCACCGGGCGGTTCACAGAAGCGCCGGGCCGTAGTCACCTGGACCGCCGATAATGCGTCTCCGGGCGACTCGTCCAAGGTGGCCAAGGTGGCGATGGCATAAGAGGACTTAAACCCAAAGCTGTGTCCAACTATCCGGGGGCCGGCGCGGTTCCAACAACTCTTACCACCATCTCTGAAATCTACATGGCTGGTTCTGGGAAATCAGCCAGGAGGTGTTGATCTGATGCTCTGGTTAAGATTTTTCCTGTTCCTACTTTGCCTCTCAGTCCCTTACCCGCTCCTTGGTTGGGAGGGCAAAATCATTTCGGTTAGCGATGGTGACCTCATGACTGTCCTGCACGATGGAAGGGAGGAGAGGCTGCGACTCTTTGGTGTAGACACTCCCGATGAGCCACAGGATTTTGGCAAGGAAGCACGGGAGTTTACCTCGGAACGGGTCCTCGGGAAAATAGTCGAAGTCATGCCCGTAACCCAGGATCGCCACGGCAATACGGTTGCTATTGTCTCGGTTGGAGGAATCACTCTCAACCGTGAGCTTGCCGGCTCTGGTCTTGCCTGGGTTTACAGTGGAAATTGCATTCGGCCTGAATGCAAAGAATGGAAAGGAATTGAAACTGAAGCAAAGAAAAGGAGGATCGGGCTCTGGTCCATTACGAATCCCACTCCTCCCTGGGATTATCAGACGCTCCGGGGGGAATGCCTTCCCGACCGCTCGGGGTAGGAGGGCGGAGGAGGAAGGGCGAGAAAAGGCTCTTGTATACCACGGAGATATTCGTAGCCGCCTCTATCATGCTCCAGGATGCTCTGAATACAACTGCAAAACCTGCATAGCAGATTTCAAGGGTAAGATAAAGGCCGAGAGGGCGGGCTATAAGCCGTGCCCGGTGTGTAGCCCTTAAAAGAAATCACCTGCGCGAGTAGCACTGAAGAGTCGCAGAAAAGAAGGCGGATGTAGTTTGGTGGTTAGGAATATAAAGACCAGTAGCTCTCTGAACCAGCTCGCCTCCAAACCATAAGGGTCTGGGAGGCGAACCAGTCCATCCTGGCCAACGCCCCGTCAATTGAGCCTCAGGCACGTTCTTGGTGAAACCTACAGTCCTTCACCCTTGGGCATTGCCGAACGCTCGGAAAGAAGAATGTGGTTCATCTGCCATGTTCGACTGACGAGGTGTTTCCCAAACATGTCACGCGAAAGAGAGAATTTGGATACGGCGGTTGGTAAGCAAACCTCCCCAGCACTCCAAATTGTGCTCCATGTTGACCTGCGGATGCCGCCAGACCCTGCCATATTGCTCAAAGGCGCCTCTCGCAGAACCGCAAAAATGGACAGACCTTGGGATGTAAAGGGGTTGATACGGTATTCGGGATGGCATGTTGTGCTGCGGTTCTCTCAGAGGTGGATTTGCGTGGGACGGTTGGGAAACAAACCGATCCTGGTCTCCGGTTGGTGCTTCATCTCTCCCCGTGGAGGTCTGCCAGACCCATTCAAATTATGCAAAAGTGCCTCTGGTAGAACCGTAAAAGTAAAGATAATTGAAGTTTGGGATGCGAAGCACCCCCGTTGTCATTCCACTATCCAGATATAGTCTCCTACCCGAGAGCGCTCCGACATGGGCAGCTCTTCAAGAAGCGTAGCAAAGGTCAAGACTGCAATCTTCAATTCGGGATGGTTCATGTGCAGTTGATAAGGTATGCCCAAATGGTAGTCGGAATGAAAACGGCCGCAGCAAAATAGGATCCGACGGCCCAGAAAAGGTTCGAGAGATGCCGCCATCACGGCATCCTTCACAACCTGTGCTTTATAGAGTCCGTCCACATTTTTGCTCTTCATTGGTGCTGAAGAGGTCATTGCCGCCATCGTTTCCGTGAAGCGCTCGTAATATTCTGCTGAATCGTAATGAATGGCATCCGGTACAAACCTGCCGTCTTCCTGCCAACACATGAGCTGAAACCTCGTTCGCTTCGGCAACGGCTGCGGCTGCTCGGCGCGGCACGTTGGCTGCGATCACCGCTAATTGCCGCGCCTTGGCGAACTCGACGAGAGGTCTGTAACGCTCCTGATAGTTAGGCCACGGACGTGACAGCTCCAGGAAAGTCTCTTCAGGAATGACGTCCCCAAGGTAGTCGTCGAGGGCATGTTGAACATCGCGCTCGAACATTTCCAGGGCAAGGACCAGGTCCGACTCATGTTCCGAGAGTCCTCTGAGAATCGTCAGTTCGGCTTCCTGGCACTCTCGGGAGTCATGAACTTCACCGATGAAGATAACGTCATACTGCGTGATCTCCTCGAAGAACCGGTCGAGTTCAAGGATATAGCCCCTGTTGTTCATGACGTAATACAAGTTGTGGCCTCCGTATTTGCTTTGTGTTTTCTGAGCATCTCCGCTTCGCCCCTGTCGGCTTTCCCGCGATGGCGGGGCGTAAATTTTCTACTGAAAGGCTTCCCCATCAAATTCGACGGCCGGAACGGCGCGGCTTTCAGCCGCACCTCTGGTCAAACATGATTCGGATAGCACGTCCATACTATTCGAGTTTGAGTTCGGATGTGCATTGGGGGCATCGGGTCGCCTTTATGGCGATGGCTGACAGACAGTAGGGGGCATTCCTTGGTGGTCGGCTCCGCCGGTGGCGCCTCTTCCTGCCGCCGTAGCATGTTGATACTGCGGACCAGCATGAAAACCGCAAACGCTACGATCAAGAAACTGATCACGGCATTGAGAAAAACCCCGTAATCAATAGTGACCGCCCCATCCTACAAACCCAGAACAAGACCTTGAGAGTACTAAATTATGCCTTGATGTTTTGAGTGGTACCCAAGTTAAGCCATTCTAGAGGGGGATTCAGTTAGGCCGGGCTATGAACCAAGCCTATGATTCGGATATGTTGCCCTCCGGTATGCGAATGTGGAACACGCTATATTAGGAGGAGAGATAACCTGTCTTTCTGATGGATTCTCTGGGCTATGAAGAAAAGTATCTACCGGGTAGGTCAGGGGGCCTACGGCCGTTTCTCCTCTGTCGGATGGTGTGTGACGAAGAGCAAAAAGCCAGCGTGTTTACCTCTGGCATACTTTTGCGGCAGTTCGAACATCCAAAATCAGCGGCGCGGCGAACCAACTGCCAGCCAACACCAATACACTTCTTTGCCGCGTCCGCTGCATTTTGCTATTCTGCAAGGCTGATATAGAAATGGCGCCAAGGGACCAGGTGGGCATCGAATTTTCACCGAAACGCCTAGCATCGCCCATACAGCACCACCGAAAACCCTTTCGATGAGCGAAGCGACGAATCATGCCTCATCACAGATCAGCCTGGTCGCAACAACATAGGTCTCACGGCAACATCTCAGGACGGCCTAAGCGGCCGGGGTACGATCACCAGGAGCGTGGCCCTGGTTTGGCGCGGACTAACGGTGCTGGCACTCTGTGCGTGTTTCTGTTGGTGGTCGAGTGGCCCAGTTGTCCCACTACTTGTGGGTCCACTGGCTTTGAAAACGCCGGTTTCTTCTCTTGGCCGCTGTCGCGACTCGTGAAAGATCGTATGCGTCTATTCCGCCCTGCGCGCTACTTCTTCGGCTCGATCGCCGCGCTGAATGTGATGTCGTAGCTGTACGGAACGTCATCGAAGGACTTTTGCGGCGACTCGGTGCGCGCACGGCCGGCGATGGTTTTGCCATCGAAGGTCTTGGCTTCGAAGACGTGCTCGGTCGAACCGCCGCCCGGCTGACTGGAGCCGAAGGCCTGATCGCGCACCTCAAAGTTGATGACCTGCTTCTCGGTGTTGATGATTTGCTGGACGCAGTGCAGCTTGCCGGCGGCAGCCAGGTCTCTACGCGCAAACCCATCCCGCACCGCCGCGGCCGGCACCGGGACATCGCAAAGCAGCACGGTGATGTCCTGCTTCTTCTTGTCGAAGAACCCCTCCACTGCATACGCGTATACCTGAGTGATCGCGACCGCCTTTCCATTGACTTCCAGCTTGCCTTCGGCGCGATTCTGAGCGGCTACAGGTGCGGCCAGCAGCGCGAATACGCTGAGCAAAAGACCCCCAACAATCAGTCCTGCGGCATTTCTTCTCTGCATGACTTCATCCCTCCAGTAGATCAAGTTTACGGCGGCCAGGCCGCCGGTTCTTTCATGGTGTGCCTGCCTCCGCACCTTCGGATTACGAGAGCCCGCGGGAACAGCAGCGCGGTGGTGTCCCATTCCCAGTTGAAGGTTTGGACGGCAGTCGGTGCATAAACCAAGCGGCCCTCGACTTCGAGTCAACGCTCGTCGCATTTCTTCCGAGCGCAGTAGCCAGAGTTCCTTGTGGTCCTGGATGCGGCGGGGCGATAAGAAATCGCTTTTTTAGCGTTTTCGGGTAGCACCTGTCCTGGATACTGTCAAGGACAATTTACGTGCCGATTTCATGGCAGGCGATGACAAAAATCATCAGGGTGTGTCAGTGTGTTGCGGGGAATGATGGGCAGGTCGGCACAAATTGGTCTTCACGCAGGCTGTCTTGCTTGCGGAGGCCTTGACGGAGGGTGTTTGCCGGATTTGAGGGCGAACTGCTCCTGTGGTGGCCGGTGGGGATGTCTCCGTGCGTCGAAGTTCATTGGTAGCAGATGGCGGTTCTTCATACCGGGCCAGTCGTCGTCGAAATCCTCCATAACAACTGGCCCGGGAGCAGGCACTTTCGGTTTTCTCGGATCAGGAGCGGGGTGTGGTTTCCACAGCCCCAGATGTTCCAGAATCTTCCGTATGAGATTCGGATCATTGATGAGGCTGATGATGTTCATCTCATGGCGTCATCGAGGGCGGCTCAGAGGGTCCACTTCACAAATCTTACCACTTGTACGTAACAAACCCCGAGAATCCCGATCAGCCCGTCCCAATGGAAAGTTGCTGTATCTTGCCAGAAGGTTGAATAACCAATCTCACCAGAATCATAATGGACATGATTTGGATACCTTGCCAAATTGAAGGCGGACCCACCGGCACACAGTCAACCCGAAGCTACCCCACATTCAGCCATGCCCTCTGCCATTCGTCCTGCCATTCGTCCTGCCATCGGGTGGCAGCTCTGGTAATGACCACGGGTGAGGCCACGAGGAACCGCTAGACCCCACCATTTTGACGAAACCCCAGTCTCTTAGAACCGCAAATTGGACCTGAGCTGCCAAGCGATGGGGTTGATATGGTATGCGCAGTGGTAGGTTGTGGGGTATGTTGTGGTGCGGTTGTTACAGAGGCGTTCATGCAACGGTGCGGGCCTGGAGATCTCATAGAAGTGGGGAAATAGGACCAGTCAGGGACATGTCAGCATCGGCATGTTGCCGAAGGGGGGGCAGCCATCATGATATTGGGCAATGCCCGTTTGTTGTCTTGTGGAGGTCTTTGGATGCCCTCAATTTGACGATATGGTGGCCTCCTGGAACCGCAAATAACTACGCCATGGGAGGGTAAGGATCTGGCATGGTATTGGAGATGGCTTGTTGCCACGCGGTTGCCCCAGAGGTGATTCCCTTTAGCCAGGCTAAACCGATAACCGATAGCAGGGGAGCTACGGCCCCTGGATGATACCAAAACCCAAAAACATGTGGGGAATAGTGTGGGGAACGCTTTTAAAAGGCAAGAAAAAAGGCCTTGAGAATCTCTCTTAGGCCTTTATTTTCCTGGTAGCGGGGGCTGGATTTGAAGCAGCGACCTTCGGGTTGTGGAGTTTTGCCCATAGCCAGTAACATTCAGTAAGAACTAGCTTCAATCCTTAGATCTATTCGTGCGTATTTATAGTGTTACCAAGAACCACATTCTTCAACCAATTTTTCGAGATATTTACAAAACTCTATCAATTACAGTTACGTCTATCATATATATACATATACAATGTCGTCAACTCACCCTATCTCATTTAAGTTCACTCAATCCAACTGAATCTATATCAATAGATTTAGCTCGGTAGTTTCAGTATTTGTCCTTGCACTCACAGTGAAACACATGTATTTTTCCTGCCAAGAAAACGTCCATAACTCCAGAAACAAATCACGAAACCAATAACAAACCGTAGGGAGGTATCGCATGAATAGCAAGAAAAGGGTTGTGTCCGTCGATCGCATCTACTTGAGCTACGAGGAACTGGCAGCCTATGCCGGCATCGGGGTGCGCACCTTGCGTGCCTTGGTCAAAGACGCCGGTTTGCCATTCTATAGAATCGGGAAATTGCACAAGTTCCGAAGAGACGATTTCGACCAATGGGCTGCAAGCCGAAAGGAAAGCGGCTCACGGATTGATAAGTTGGTCGATGAGATCGTTCGCGAAACCCGCAAAACAAAGAAAGCCTGAAACGTCTCTCTGCTTGGCCGGCCGGGAACGTTTCAGGCTCCAAAACCGGAGGCGGTAGTTCCTCCGAGGCTGAAGATATGCCAGCCCCGGAGCCGCTGTAAAGGGGAAAAACCGCCTCCCCATGGGGGAGGACCATGAATATCGACATACGCTTGCAGGTGAGCTTTCGCGATCATCCCAAGCGAACCAAACTCGAACGGCGCTTGGGGCCAGCAGGTCCACTGGCATTCATCGATTTGTTGCTCGCTGTGGCCCAGAGCAAACCGGATGGTTCCCTACGCGGTTGGAGCGACGAAGACATCGCCATCGCCGCCAGGTGGAACGGCAAGCCCGAAGAATTTGTCAGTACTCTCGCCGAACTTCGCTTCCTGGATCGCCATGAGGATGGATCTTACACCGTCCATGACTGGACCGAGCACAATGGCTATGCCGCCGGGGCCCAGGAAAGAAGCGAACGTGCCCGGGCCGCGGCGCGCGCCCGCTGGGATCGCCGAACTCAGAATTCCGAGACTCCTTTAGGTGTAGAGACTCCTTTAGGCAATGCGGAATCATGCTACCCGCATTGCTGCCCGCATAGTTCCGCATTGCTCAATCATGCCGGTAGCAATGCCCCTACGTACGTACCTACCAGCATACGTAAGAAACCACACACACCTGAATACCCGCATCCCTCGGAAGAGGTCAAAAACCGTGGGTGTGTTTCTCCTTGTGATGAGAAAACCGTTCAGAAGACTTCGACAGCATCGATAAGCGATCTTCTGGTTCTCGTTCCCACACCATACCGAGAAGCTGCCCAAAGGGTTCTCGACCAGTCGGTGAGGTTAGATCCTGAGCGGATTGCAGCCAATATCCGCTACGCCAATCATTATGCCAAAACCAACTACGCTGCCTATTTGGCCAAAGCCATCAAAGAGGACTACGCCGCTGGGTGGGAGGAGGATGCAACGGTTAAAACTGAACGGTTGAAAGCAGCGAAACATGAAGAGGATCTTGAAAACGAACGAAGGAATCTCGAGGAGCAGGAATATACCGCTGCTGAGATCCGCTATGAATCGCTTCCTGAACCAGAAAAGAACCGGCTTCGCGAGGAGACCCTTCGGGCCAACCCTTTCCTGGCCTCCTGGGGTGAAAAGACTATCCGGTGGGTGACGCTCTTCCGGCTGTGCCGCGCTGGTAAGCAGTTAACGGAGGGACCCAAGAGCAGAGATGCTCCTGAAGAGTCCGGTGACCCTGTCCCTGGCGCTCTGGTCGAGATGGGGGCCGGTAGCCATAATCCCAGCCGATCAACTGTTTGCCGTGTGGTGGCATGACACCATAGCGAAATCTGTCTCCGGCGCTACGTCAGGTCTGCGATGGCGCCTCCGGCCATCATCAAGAACTTGCGTGAACTTGCGTTCATCGGTTTTCTCTGCTGAACAATGTTGGTTGCCTTTCCAAAAAAATTTGCGTCCGACGCAAATTTTTCCAAACACACAGCAGGAGAACACCCTGAGGACTACCCCACACCCCATAGTGGAACATAAAGATTTGTTTATTTGCGGCTCTGCCTTGACATCTAACACTTTGATATCACGTATTTTTATTGGCTTTAAGAAACGGCGGTCCGAGTGTGCAAATTCTGCACATTCAAAATCACTCCCCAACGGGGTCCATATGGATGGTAAGCGCTACAACATTTACATCTCCGAGACCGAACAGGTCGAGGGCATAGAAGCCATCGTCAAGGCCAAGGGATGGTCCAAGAGCGATGTCTTCCGCGAGGTGCTCAGGTGTATCTCAGACACGATGCCATCAGTAACGAGCTGCCCAATTCGAGCGCCGGCAAGCCGCCACTTTCCGCGAGCAGGGCCGCCAGACCCAGCGGCTAAGAAATGACCTGCAGATTCTCATGGCCTTCTTTGATCTGTTTGCACGGTCCTACTATGTCCACACACCGTCCGTTCCACCGGAAGCGGTGGATGCTGCGGCAACCAGCGCCAAACTCCGTTACGAAAGGCTCCTCCAGCAACTCCCCGACGTATTGCAGGGGGCAACCGGCCTCATCCAGGTATCGGTTGGACTCGATACCGGTTTCGATTCTCTCGACCAAAAAATTGCGTCCGACGCAAATTTTTGAGGGACCTGATGTATGTCAGACAACCGGTCTCAATGTGAAATCAAGGTTCCCAGCCGAAAAGCGAAGACGAGGGATGACATCCCGCTGGTTTTTCGGCCTACCGCCGCGCCATAAGACTTCTGAGTGCGAGCAATTGCAGAAAAGCGTCAGGCAAATCTCCCTCCCGAGGAAAAGCCAAGGCCGAGGCCTTCCAAACTCCAGCCCCATGCACCATCTCCAACGTGCCAGCATTCGGATGGACTATGCCCGCAACAAGAGCGATGGACAGTGGGGAGCTCATGGACGCTATCTTTCCCGGGAAAGTGCCAATCCGAGTGCAGAACCGGGACTTGGCTTTGGAAGGGCAGATGATTTACAGATTATCATGGCCTTCTTTGATCTGTTCATGCGTTCCTATTATGTCCAAACTCCAACGGTTCCACCCGAGGCGTTCGAAGGTGCTGCAGCCAGTGCCAAACTTCGCTACGAGAATCTACTGCGGCAACTTCCCAAGGTCCTGCAAGGGGCCACCGGCCTGGCCAGTCTTGCGGTCAAGCTCGATGACGGCTTTGAGGTCTAGTCCGACAAGTTGCAAGGGGAACAGGCATCCTTTATTACAGTTACAGTCCATGGTCACATTTGAGAGGACAAGGTTGGGGAAGCTTGGTGACGGTCTCGAATCCTTGTCATGGAAAGTGAAAATTTGCGACGGTCGCAAATCTTCATGAATTTGCGATGATGGCAGGTGGGAAAGTAGGGGCACAGTCATTGATCTAAACGGTCAGCTTTGATCGATTTGCCGAGGTCTTTCATCAGTTCCTGGGCGATGTTTGGGCTTTCCAGCCGCATGATGCTCTCTTGTGCACTGCCGTAGCTGAGCAGGTTGATGCTGCCGTACCAGACGATCTTCTGGTCGATGACGGCAAACTTCTGATGAATGTTGGCCCTGAAGAGTAGGCGGACACCGGCGTCCCGCAGAGCTGCGAGAATTACCTCCAGAGCCGGTTGGTCCTTGTCCTTGTAGCTATTTGTTGGCCTTGTCACAACGACCACGGAAGCTCCCTTCGCCAATACCGCCTCCACGTGGGGAAGCATTTGGAGAGCTCGCCTTCTCGTCACGAAGGGGCTGACAACCACAACCTCCCGTACAGCTTTCATCAAATCGTTATGGTAGGCTGGGAAAAAGTTGGTGTTGTCGAAGATGAAATCGGCGGGCTCATCGGCGACGCTTTCCGCCTTTGTCCGATAGCCAATGCCGGCATACCCGGCAAGCCTCTTCGAATACATCTTTTCGAGCGTTCCCACATGCATATCAACGTAGTCATAGATCTGAACCTCTTTCTTGTTCTCGAACAAGCGGTGCAGTCTGCCCGCGTATTGTTGCAGCGTCCCTTTCCACGATATGGGCATGGCCAGGAACAGGGTGTCCAGCCGGGGTTCGTCAAATCCTTCTCCGATATACCTGCCAGTCGCGACCAGCGTCAACCGCCCGTGGGCTGGAGTCTCGGCGATTCTTGTCAGGACTTCTCTGGTTTCTTTCCCTCGCCTCCCTCCGGTTAGAGTCATCACCTCAGGTATCTTCTCGCGTAACATCCGCGCCAGCAATTCCACGTGGGCGGTTCTTTCGGTCAGGATAAGCGCGTTTCTGCCGCTTTCATGAGCTCTGATCACATCATCGGCAATTTGTTGATTACGTAATTCATCCGTGGCGATCCTGGAGTAGAACTCCTGGATCGATATATCCTTCTCTTCCCTGTCGAATGGTGCTCTAAAACCGGTAAACCGGGGAATGACATAGTGATCGAAGGGTCGCTTCTCCGCTTCCTTCTTGGCATCGACTCGGTATCGTACCGGGCCACAGTACATGAAGATAATCGGATGATGCCCGTCGCGTCGCGCCGGCGTGGCGGTTAAGCCATAGATGTACCTAGAATGGACCGTCTTGAGAATCTGCTCAAAGCTGAATGCCGGGACATGGTGGCATTCATCGACGATCACCATGCCATAGTCCCTTACGCATGCCTTCACCTCCCCACCACTCGTCAGCGACTGCATGATCGCCACATCAATAAAGCCGCCCGGGCTCTCTTTTCCCGCACCGATCTGCCCGATAAGGCTCCGCTTCGCGTTTCGTCCTCGCTTTTTTGCCAATGGGGGAAGTTCTTCATCGATTTCCAGAAACTGGGCCAGCTTCGCCATCCACTGCGACAAGAGCTGCTGCCGGTGCGTCAAGATGAGCGTGTTGGTTTTTCGCTCGGCAATCAGCCTGGCGGCAATGACCGTTTTCCCAAAGGCCGTTGCCGCCGAAAGGACACCGCAATCATGCTGCAACAAAGCTTGCGCGGCGAACTCCTGATCGTCCCTGAGCACCCCGGTGAAGGCGACTTCGATGCTCTTTCCCGGGTGGGTCTTGTCGGACCATGCGACCTCAACACCGGCTTCCTCAAGCAGCGTCGCGAGATCCGCTTCACACCCTCTCGGTAAGCCAAGGTACTCGGGTGTTTCCTCAGCACAGGAGATGATTCGCGGTTTGTTGTAAGTCGGCATACGCATGGCCTGCGCCCGGTAAAACTCAGGATTCTTAAACGCAGCCAGCCTTTTCAATGCGTTCAACGCCCTCGGAGCAATGCCCGGTTTTGCAACATAGAGCATATTTGCTTTGACCAACTGCACCACGTTCGGGAAGTCATGCCGTGAGAGTTTACTCCGGGTCATCTCCCAGGGTTTGGCGGGCTCTTCATCGTCTTGTTTCAGCTCCCCCAGCTCGTTTCCATGACAAAGCTTCGAAATCAAAGCGCCGAGTTCATCCTCGGAAAGTCTCCTGATCTGCGCCAGGAATCCCCACTGATCGTCATAGGGTTGGAAATGCTCATCAATGAAGACGCTGTTGCCTTCCTTGCGCGCCGCCTTCTGCAACGGCAAGGCAATCAGGTTGCCAAATCCACCCTTGGGCATGGTGTCCTGATTGGGGAAGAATCGGTCATAGGATTTGAACTTGATTTCATGCCGCTTGGTCATGGCGTGGGTAAGCAGCGCGGAACCGAATTTTCGTGCCAGACTCGCAGCGATTGGGGCAGCAAAGAAGAACCAGGCGTGGGCGCCATGGCCGGAGCGCGAACGCTCGATGGCCACGGGCACAGCAAAGGCCGTGCAGACATCTCTCAGAGTGGACACATCCTGTTGCCAGCCATCTTTATCAAAGTCGATGGCCAGAAAGTGGCATGTCTCATCCTGGCAAAGGGGATAGATGCCGGCAACAAGTTTCCCTCTCAAATGCGCCTCAATGACCTCTTCATCCAGAGCGGCATAGGTCCTATGCCCGCAGACAGCACACTTGACTTCCGGCTTGCGGCAAAGGCCAGGTTTCCACTCATTCACGCAGACGGGTGTGTATCCAGACCGGCCATTGCTGCTCTCCCATCGTTTCGCATACAGGTCATCCCGCCCCTTGAACAGGGACATGAAGAGTCGGATCTTTTCCGCGGGACCCGCTTCGGCGTGAGTGTGAAAGGAGGGTTTAGGGTGAGTGACATCCTGCTGAACCTCTCTTTCCTGAGCCATTTCCGGAAGATTCTGGGGCTCCAGGGGTTCAAGCAATCCCAGCCTGGCTTTCAAGGAAAGGTTCTCTTCCTTCAAGGCCTGATTCTCGGCGAGCAAGGCCTGGTGCTTTCGAAGCAAGTGTTTCGAAATCCATTGAGGTCCGGTTTGTCGGCGGTTGAGGCGTACGCTTTTCCATGTGCTCAGAAATAACCCTTTTCGGTTAAATTTGGCGAGGATGGGCGTGGACATGATATACTCTTGTATTCCTCCGCGTACCTCCGGCAAACCGGCTCGAGAAAATGGCCGGAGACAGACAGGGCCAATGGAGCATCCGCATCAATGATCGGTGGCGCATCTGCTTTGTGTGGCAGGATGGACATGCTTATGATGTGGAAATAGTTGATTACCACTGAAGGAAACAGCTCATGAAACGAGACATGCCCCCGGTCCACCCCGGAGAGATCCTGTTAGAAGATTTTATCAAGCCCATGGGGATTACCCAGTATCGGTTGGCCAAATCCATTGGAGTACCCCAACGTCGGATCGGCGAGATTATTGCGGGCAAGCGTTCGATTACCGCTGACACCGCCTTGAGGCTTGCCAGGTTTTTTGGCACCGACGCTGAGAGCTGGATCAACCTCCAGGCGTATTACGATCTCGCTGTGGCCGAGGAACGGCTCCATGATAGGATCGAGCGGGAAGTTGTGGTCTACAAAGCCGCTTCATGATTGGTTCTGCGCCAGATCTCTTGATGTCAGGGTGCTGAACTATGCCTTAACCTATCGTCAAGGAGCGTAGCCCCGTGGAACGGCAGAAAAGAGTCTATTTCTGAATTGATCTACACACGCCTCAAGGGTTTCAGATTCGACCTGACACACCCCACTCAGGGGCACAACTACCTCAGCCAGCGTGGCTACGTCCGCGCGTTAGCAGCTTCGACCAAAATCCGGAACACAGCAAGAGTGTCAGCCGCAGGTCTCGTGAAGGATCCCTATTTGTCGAAGGTCGAAACTCGCAGCTTTGAACCGACCTGTACAGGTTCGTCCGGAAACGACGGCGGTTTTCGTCATCGCTTCCCTCGCACTCAAATAGAAATATGAAAACCATGGCACCTACTGACGCCTAAGGACGATTCCCAGTACCTGGTCTACAATCATGTCATCTTTCGAACCATATCATTTGCGAATGATTAGACCGCATTAACTGTCGCTATTAACTGTCGCAGAACCTGCAATCATCCACTAAGGACCAGATTATCTGCAGCTGGATGGTGCAACTGAAGGGTCGTAAGCAGGGGAAATTTTGATGATGGGGCGCAACGAACCCCAGGTTCAACAGCGGCTGAAGCTCCAGATATGATTCATATAAGGAAAGGCTCCGGCTGATCCTCGGCAGAACGCCATATAGGAGAGTATCTGCATTTTTTCTTGCTTGCAATGATAAGATGATGACCAAATTGCAGGTATTGGAGCTTTTCTGTAGGACCGCTCGAGAAGGAAATGTTGTGCAGGGTGGTGAACTTGGTGTCCGGTGCCTTATGCAGTTTATGAATACCTGCTGTGGCATTGCTATCACTTCAGGCCCGCCTTCCGCAGGGATTCGATTGGACGAATCCTCCTAGGCCCTTGTCCTTTTTCCATGGGGCCTTTTTGGCGAACCTTTCGAGAGAGAAGGTGGGTTCTATTTGCTGGATCTCCGCGACCGCAGCCCGGGCATCATCCTCGCGTCCAGAGTAAGTATACAAGCTGACCAGATTGAAGTACGCCAGGACATCGTTGGGGGCCAGCTGAAGGCATTTTTTGAGTGCAGCGATCCCCTCCTCATATCTTCCAGTTTCACGACAAGCGGTACTGAAGTGGTGGTAATATCCAGGAACGAAAGGATTGCGCCGAGTCCACCGAATCGTAGCCGTTCGAATTGTAGACGATGGGAATGGTCAGGCCTTTGGCCCTGGCCGCGACGATGGCGTCGGCCGCCTGGAAGACCACGTGGGAAGGCGAGACCAGATTGATGTTGTGAGCCCCCGCGTCCGCGAGGCGCAGCATCTCGGTCGCGAGGTCGTCCGTCGTCAGGGTCTTCGTCTGGCTCGGCTGGAATTCCTGGCTGATCTGGTGGTTCTGGCAGAAGACGCAGCGGAGATTGCACCCGGCGAAGAAGATGGTCCCGGAGCCGCGCGTGCCCGAGATCGGCGGCTCTTCGCCGAAGTGCAGGCCGGCGTAGGAGATCTGCGCGTCGGCCGCGATCCGGCAGAACCCGGTCCTGCCTTCGAGCCGGTTGACGCCGCACTTCCGCGGGCAGCACTCGCAATGCGTCAGTTGATCGATGAATCGTTCCGTCATGGCGACAGCCATTCTACCACAGGGGAAGCTGCAGCGTGTGGATCAGTTGCCCTTGGTCAGCCGCGTGGCCCAGGCGACCTTGTCTATCGCCGGAGGTTCCCACGAGACCAGCTTGTCCAGCAGCGCCTCGGGCGAATCGTCAACCAGCAGCAGGGCTCGATGGGTCGCATCGATGAACTGCTCTTGCACGCCATGATCGATAAAGCGGATGAGGTGGTCGAAGTAACCCTTGACGTTCAACAGGCCGCACGGCTTGGTGTGCAGGCCGAGCTGCGGATCTTTCAGGATGGGCACGTTAATGAGGGCCGTGCAATACCGGGTAAGCAAAGTGGAAAAGCAGGAACCCACTGAGCGAAAGGTCTCCGGTTCTGGCTCATAAGGCTCTGGAAGGCTGTCGCTCCCAAAGCAGCGGACTTTTGTAGAATCGCTGGATAAGGTGTATCCAGCTCTTCGCAGTTCGCCGCTCAGGCGATCCCAGACAATAATATTGCCTGGAGGAATGCCTGTTTTCTGCAGGCTGATCGCAATGGCCTCCGCCAGTGCGGATGCGTCGACATCCCTGGACCAGCCAGCGTATTGACCTTGATGCCGATGATGTCTTTGGGAGTGAACATTGATTTCCAGGCAGTCTGTGTCTGACTCTCACCCGTGGCGGCCTTGACGGCCTCTTCGACGAGTGGAAGCAGTTGCCGGAGGAAACCTGGTTGGCCGCTGTGAAATCCTTGCCGGACAAAAGATGCTCCCGGACAACCTGCGAGACCCGGCTCTTTGGGCGTTCCGCAAGGATAGAGAAAGCCGTTTGGTGAGCGGCCAGCGGAAGGGATAAACCAATCGCCGCACTCGCGCGAAGAAAACCGCGGCGGGTTTGCTGGAAGAACCATGGTTCCTACCACCCAATCATCGAAATCCAGGTTAAACTCATAGCCTGTCAATTCTAAACTTATCCGCATTGGGAGGGTGTCAAGAAAGAAGGCAAGAGGGGGGAGCACCCGAACAAAATCAGTATGAGAAAGTGGACACGAAAATAGAAAAGGGCTTGACAATTAGCAAAGGCGGAGTTATATTCCTCTGTGAAAAAAGTAACAATGTTATCATCTTCACGGGTTAGGACAATGTTCGAAGTTAGAACGCGTACTTCGCATACTCCATCCAGTCCTTCATGAGTAATCCAGGAGTTAAAAAAAGGAATTTGTGAGATATGCATAAAGTAGAGGGTAGCAATTGTGAATAATATCACAATGTGAATTAGATAACAATATGAATAACCGATAATATGGGATTTTAGCGAGTAGTTCTCCAAGATCAAAGGAGGTCTTGCACAGATGATTGATATAGGCATCCAAACGATTCTGGAGAGATTTCCCAATGCCAAAAGGGACACCCTGATCCCTATGCTTCAGGAGGTTCAAGAGGAGCAGGCTATCTCTCTAAACAGGCTATTGCTGAGGTCAGCAGGTATTTGAATCTGCCACCAAGCAAGGTGTACGGCGTGGCGACCTTCTACAACCAGTTCCGTTTCCAGCCGAGGGGCAAATATCACTTCCTGGTCTGCCGAGGAACGGCCTGCCACGTGAAAGGCTCGCTGCAGCTGCTAGAGGATTTAATGAAACTGCTCAAACTCAAGCCCGGCGAAGACACCTCGGGACCGGGTGTTCAGCCTGGAGGTGGTGGCCTGCATGGGCGCATGCGGGCTGGCGCCGGTGGTGAACGTCAACGGCGAGTTCTACGCCAAGGTCACGCCCCGCAAGTTGGCCGAGATCGTCCAGGAATGCCGCCAGAAGGAGGCTGCAAATGCCTGAGGTAAACACCCACGGAGTCGTCCGGGCCGATGTTGGGAGGACGCCCGTCCATTCGCTCCAAAACTTCTGGAGTCGCTCCGAGCCGATCTCGGGATGCGGTACGACCATGAAAAGGCCTTGGCTGCCTTACTGGAGGCGTCTGCGCCGGCGAGTTCTCGAGAAGCCAGTCCTCTTCGTCGGCACCGGGACGTGCGGCCTGGGCGCGGGCGCGGGCAAGACGCTGGCCGCCGTCCGGGCTATCCTCGGCGACGCAGGCATCGAGGCGGACGTCGTCGAGGTCGGGTGCATCGGCCTGTGCAGCGAGGAGCCGCTCCTGGACGTGCAACTCCCCGGCCGGACGAGGCTGTGCTTCGCGCGGCGTGACTGCCCAAGCAGGTGCCGAGATTCTGACGGCCGTCCTGGGCGGGTCGCTCCCCGCCAGCGGGGCGCCGCTGGGGCAGTTCCGGGGCGGCGGCGAGCCCTGGCCCGGACGTCGCGCTGGCTGGACGAGCACCCGTTCCTGGCGCGCCCAGCGGCGGGTGGTGCTGGCCACCAGCGGCCTGATCGACCCGGCGAGCATCGACGAGTACATCGCCTGGGGCGGCTACTCGGCGGCGGCCAAGGTGCTCAAGACCATGACGCCGGAGGAGGTCTGCAACCTGTGGAGGCCAGCGGGCCTGCGCGGGCGTGGCGGCGGCGGCTTCCCCACGGGCAAGAAGTGGAAGTTCGCGCGCGGCAGCCAGCGGCGACCAGAAGTACCTCATCTGCAACGCCGACGAAGGCGACCCCGGCGCGTTCATGGACCGCGCGGTCGGCGAGAGCGACCCGCACCGCCTGCTGGAAGGCATGGCTATCGCGGCCTACGCCATCGGCGCGCCGAAGGCGTACATCTACATCCGGGCCGAGTATCCGCTGGCGGTGCAGCGACCTCAAGACGCGCCATCGCCCAGGCGCAAGGCATACGGCCTGATCGGGCGACAACATCCTGGACAGCGGTCAACCTGGACATTGTCATCAAGATGGGCGCGGGCGCGTTCGTGTGCGGCGAGGAGACGGCGCTGATCCACAGCATCGAGGGCAAGCGCGGCATGCCGCGGCCGCGGCCGCCGTTTCCGGCGCGTCAGGGCCTGTTCGGCAAGCCGACGGTCATCAACAACGTCGAGACGCTGGCCAACCTGCCGCTGATCCTCGACCACGGCGCCGACTGGTACGCCTCGATGGGCACCGCCGGCAGCAAGGGCACGAAGGTCTTCGCCCTCTCCGGCATGGTCCGCCGGACCGGCCTGGTGGAGATCCCGATGGGCACGACGCTGCGCAGGTCGTGTTCGACATCGGCGGCGGCATCCCCGACGGCAAGAAGTGCAAGGCCGTCCAGATCGGCGGCCCCTCCGGCGGCTGCGTGCCCGAAGCGCACCTGGACATCCCCACCGACTACGAGGCCCTCAAGAACTTCGGCACGATCATGGGATCGGGCGGCCTGGTCGTGGTGGACGAGACCACCTGCATGGTGGACTTCGCCAAGTTCTTCATGGAGTTCATCCAGAGCGAGACCTGCGGCAAGTGCATTCCCTGCCGCGAGGGCACGCGACGGATGCTGGAGATCCTCCAGGCGATCACGCGGCCGCGGCGAAAGGAGGACGACACTCGACGCCCTGCTGCGGTTCCAGGGCATCATGTACCTCCAGAAACTGGGCGAGACGATCAAGTCCACCAGCCTGTGCGGGCTGGGGCAGACCGCGCCGAACCCGGTGCTCAGCACGCTGAAGTGGTTCCGCGACGAGTACGAGGCGCACATCTACGACCGGCACTGCCCGGCGGGGGCGTGCAAGGAACTGGTCGGCGCCGCCTGCCAGAACACCTGCCCGGTCGGCACCGAGGTGTGGCGGTACGTGGCTCACATCGCCCGCGGCGAGTACAAGGAAGCCTACAAGGTCATCCGCGCAGGCCAATCCCGTTCCCGTCGGTCTGCGCCCGCGTGTGCCATCATCCGTGCGAGCGGTCGTGCCGGCCGGCAGCGACCGGCGGCGAACCGATCGCCGTTCGACGCTCAAGCGGTTCGTGGTCGACCGCGTCTCCCGACAGTCGGAAGCTGCCGGCCCGCCGGCCCCGCCGCGGACGGCGCCGGATCGCCGTGATCGGCGCCGGTCCGTCGGGGCTGACGGCGGCGCACTACCTGTCGGCTGATGGGGCACCGTGTGACCGTCTTCGAGCGGGAGGCCCAGGCCGGCGGCATGCTGCGGTCCGCGATTCCGCGTACCGCCTGCCGCGCAGCCATCGTGCGGCACGAGATCGACTCGCTGCTGAACCTGAATATCGAGATGCGTTACAACCAGACGCTGGGCACGCGACTTCACCATCGACGGCCTGCTGGGCGAAGGGCTATCAAGCGCCGTCTACATCGCGACCGGGCGCATCACAGCAAGCGTCTGGACGTGCCCGGCGAAGACGCCGAAGGCGTCATTCCCGGATGGAGTTCCTCAAGGCCTACAACCTGCATCGGCACGAGATGGCCAAGGGCGCGTCGGCATCATCGGCGGCGGCAACTCCGCCATCGACGCGGCCCGCGTGGCGCTGCGACAGCAAGGCGTGACCAGCGTCACCGTTCTCTACCGGCGAGACGCGCAACGAGATGCCGGCCTACCCCGAAGAGATCGAAGCCGGCCTGGTGGAAGGCGTCGAATCCGGACGAACTGGTGGCGCCGGTGAAGCTGTCACTGCAAGACGGGACGCTGACCGGGCGCAGCGTTCCAGCGAACAAGCTGGGCGCCCCGCGACGCCTCCGGCCGGCAGAAGCCGGTGCCGATCCCCGGGCTCGGAGTTCGACGTCGAACTGGACACCCTGATCGTCGCCATCAGCGAGGAACCGGAATCCGACGGTCTGAGAGCCTGAACGCGGACGTCCTGGGGCACGCTGCAGGTCAATCCGGAATCGCTCGCCACCGACCGGCCGGGCGTGTTCGCCGGCGGCGACGTGGTCACCGGTCCGAACAGCGTGATCGGCGCCGTCGCGCCGGCGCAAGGCCGCGATGATGATCGACCGCTACGTGCAGCGGCAAGCGCTCCGAGGTGCTGCCGAGGGCGAGCTCCCGACGGTCTACGTCGCAGCCGGCCGAGGCCGACGAGGATGACAGCGAGATGCCGCCCCGCGTCGAGGCGCCGATCTGCCGGTGGCCGAGCGGGCGGAAGACTTCGCCGAGGTCGAGATGTGCATCGCGAGCGGCAGGCGCGTTGCGAAGCTCGGCGGTGCCTGCGGTGCGACCTGGAGTTCACCCAGCCGGTCTAACCGACGAACTTCAGGAATGCGTGGACTGAGGATGAGCAATGATCAAGATGAAGTTGATGGCCGGACGGTGAGGCCAACAGAGGGCGAGACGATCCTGACGGCCCTGCGGCGGAACGGCATGCACGTGCCGACGCTGTGCCACATGGAAGGACTGCCGCCCAGCGGCGCGTGCCGGATGTGCGTCGTGGAGGTCGAGGGGCGCCGAACCTGGTGCCCGTCCTGCTCCTTTCCGGTGGCGGCGGGCATGAAGATCAAGACCCGGCGCCGCGGGTGCTGGAGGCCCGCCGGACGATCGTCGAGCTGCTGCTGAGCAACCATCCGGACGACTGCCTGTACTGCGCGCGCAGCGGCAAGTGCGACCTGCAGACGCTGGCCCAGGACCTGGGCGTCCGCCAGCGGCTGCTACCGCGGCAAGAAGAACGCGGGCAAGGACGTCTCCAGCCCCTCGATCATCCGCGACCCGGAGAAGTGCATCCTGTGCGGCAAGTGCGTGCGGGTGTGCGAGGAGATCCAGGGCGTGGCGGCGATCGACTTCATCGGCCGCGGCTCGCAAGACGTTCGTCGGCACGGCGTTCGACACAGGGCCTGAACGTCTCCAGCTGCATCAACTGCGGCCAGTGCATCCTGGTCTGCCCGACCGGCGCGCTGAGCGAGCACTCGCTACCTCGAGCGAGGTGATCGCGGCGCTGGCCGATCCCGAACAAGATGGTCGTCGTGCAGCACGCCCCGGCCGTCTCGGTGACGCTGGCCGAGGAGTTCGGCTCAAGCCCGGCACGGACGTGGACGGCAAGATGGTGGCCGCGCTGCGCCGGCATCGGCTTCGACCGCGTGTTCGACACGTCCTTCACCGCCGACCTGACGATCATGGAAGAGGCCTCCGAGCTGGTCGCACCGGATCAAGCACGGCGGGGCCGCTGCCGATGCTGACGAGCTGCTCGCCCGGCTGGATCAAGTTCGTCGAGCAGTTCTATCCCGAGTTCATCCCGAACCTTTCCACCTGCAAGAGCCCGCAGCAGATGATGGGCGCCATCATCAAGAGCTTCTTCGCCGCAGCGCGAGGGCGATCGATCCGCGAAGATCTTTCAGCGTTCGATCATGCCCTGCACGGCCAAGAAGTTCGAGTGCGGCCGCCCGAAATGGGCCGGGAATACGTGCCGGACGTGGACTACGTGCTGACCACGCGCGAATTGGCGGAGCTGCTGCGGATGTTCGGAATTGACCTGCCACTTGGAACCTGAGACGGCCGACACGCCGTTCGGCGAGCGATCGAGCGCGGGCAAAATCTTCGGCGCCTCCGGCGGCGTCATGGAGGCGGCGATTCGCACCGCCCACTACCTGCTCACCGGCGAGGAACTGGAGGACCTGAAGATCCAGGCGGTCCGCGGCTTGAAGGGCTCCAAGGAAGTGCACGTCAAGATCGGCGAGCTGGAAGTGGGAGCCGCCGTGGTCAGCGGCCTCGGCAACGCCCGCAAGCTACTGACGAAATCCGCGCGGGGCGCAACGACCTCCACTTCATCGAAGTGATGACCTGTCCGGGCGGCTGCATCGCCGGCGGCGGCCAGCCTTTGCGGGCGAATCCGGAGGCAATGAAGGCTGGTGT
>CAWDJT010000012.1:0-44966 GCA_963802715.1 uncultured delta proteobacterium | reverse complement strand
AGATGTCCACCATCTCCGGGATGTGGTAATCCATGGTGAGAAAATACTTGTTGGGGTTGGCGTTGGTAAAGCCCAAGCCGGTGCCGGTCATGGGACGGGTGTCGTGGAGCGGATACAGGTAGCACTCGTTGAACGGGGAGGTGTGCCGCATGGCATCACCCATCCGCGGCATCTCGATCTTGATGCACTCGGCCCCCAGTTCGGCCAGGTTGGCCACCGAGTGGGGCGTGAAAATATACATGGTGCAGCTCAGCCACTTGATCCCTTTGAGCGCTATGGGCTTGGTGTGTTCATTGCCCACATCGAAGAGTTTCTTGCAGTACTCCTCGTAGGGCATCTTCCACTCTTCCATCTCACCTTTGCTCTTGGGGCCTGGCAGGTCTTCTATGCGTGTTTCTCTTGGGTCTTTTGCCATTAGATCACCCCCTTCTGCTTCATCGCATTCACCGTGGTCTGGGTCATTCCAGTCCATTTCAGGAAGATTTCGTAGTTGTCAAATCCCAGATCTCGGCCCATCCACTTGCACCTGAAGGGTGCACGGACCTGATAGGAGGCCGGGCTCGAAGCGATCAGCAGCGGGCCGTAGTTGGTCTCCTGGACGTAGATCCAGGGACGATACTTGAAGTGGGGGAACTCACAGACCTCGTCAATGAACATGACCGGTCCGGCCGCCAACTGGTACTCAAGGAGTTTGGTTTCGGCTTCGACCCGGTTGGTGTCCCGCAGCCAGCGGGTGGTCAGGGAGTAGGTCTTGATCAAGGCGTGCAGGGCGTTTCTGGCCCCCATCTCCTTGAGGAAGGGGTCTTCGTGGATCAGACGACCGAACTGGGTAAACTCGCGCTCCAGGCAAAAGCCGATGTTGTACCAGAGCTTGTCGGTCTGGCCGCCGATCATCATGTAACCGTCTTTACAGGGGTTCCAGGCGTACTGGTTGAGGTTGGGGTCCCAGCCGCCGGACCGGCCCTTGATGCTGGCATTGAAACCGTACCAGGTGATGTCGAAGTCAATGATGTCCATCAGGGTTTCGGCACCGGTAACCTCGATCATCTGGCCGGTGTTGCCAAGCTCGTCTCTCCAGTACAGGGCCGCCAGGGCGTTGACGTATCCCTGGGCGCCGGCCACATAGTCGGCCAGCCAGATACCCGAGCGGGTCGGGTCGCCACCCTTGCCGCGGGGGAGCAGATCCTGGGCCAAACCGGTGTTGTGCACCCAGGAGTTGGCGCAGCTGGCGAAGGGCTCCAGTTCCCACTGGCCGAACTTGGATTGCTTGTCCTTCCAGGGGCCCCACTGGCCGAGCATGCCGATCCAGATGTAGACCATCTTGGGGTTGGCTTCCTTGAGCTGCCGGTAGCCGATTCCCAGTCCGTCCATGTAGCCGGGGGGCATGCCGTCGATCAAGACGTCGACGTTCATGGCCATCTTCTTGAAAATTTCCCGGCCATCCTCGGTCTCGACAGCCAGGGTTACACAGTGGGTATTGACGGTCTCGTTGACAAACTCCATACCGCACTTTTCGCCGGTGTCCCGATTCTGCAGCAGGTACTCTTCACGGCCGAAGGGGGTGAGCTGGCGCAGGGGATCGCCACTGGGCGGTTCGATGGAAACGACCTCAGCCCCGGATTCGCCGAACAGAGAGGCGCAGAACTTGTGGCCCAATCGATACAACCCGATGTCCAGGACCCTGACTTTCGACAGAGACTCATCCTTCCCGTATCGTTTTTCAAATTTCAGGTTGTCCTCGGCCCAATCACAGAACTCCAACGCCTTCCTTCGTTCGTAGATCGGTTTGACCTGCTCGTAGGAAGGCGGCGCGGTGACCGGGTAGGGTCTGACGTCCATGTCCATCAGACCTATGGTGTCAGCCCGGCTTTTGATCTCGATATCTCGCTTTTCTGGCATATCTTACCTCCACTAGTTAGATCCAAACTCAAGTATTGATCCAGAGCTATTCTCGGTTCTAGAGGAACAGCAACGATCCTCCCCAACTAGGGCTTCTCACCTCCTTTCTGTTCGAAAGTCGGACCCAGATCGGCGACGAGGCCAAAACGACCTTTTTGCGCCCACGGATTACAGGCCTCCCCTTAGCCGATGCAAGCCGCAAAATGGACCCTTATGGTTGTGTGGAACTGTACTACGTAAAGAGGGGAGTGATGAGCATTGTTCCATTACTTAGTACTCCGCCACCATTGTGAAGCACTGAACAAGGAAATCGATCGGGCAGATAGAGCTCGCAGAAGCAGCAATTCTCGCAATCAGCACTCATGAGATTGGCACACGCGCGGTAGGTTCGACTAAACTACTAAACGTCGCTTCTATGTCAAGGAAAAACCGGCATTGTGAATATTTTCCTATCGACTCGATCACTGTTTTTGCTCGATCTTTGCCAGTACCGCTAATAAAATGTCTTCATTTTCATATAGTTAACTGCTAGCCCTGCTTGACACTGACGCTATCGGATGGGAACCGCTAGGTCCCGTGCAACTGTCCTTCCCCGGCGGAGGTTCGGGGTCAATGCTGTTGACTTAGCAGTCCCTTCCGATCATAGCGGGCGGGGATGAACCCCGCCCCTACTGCACCAAATGACGATTGACAAGGGGCGGGCTTTATGCCCGCCCGAGCCGATGGGCTTAATTCAACAGCATTGAGGTTTGGGGGGTTCGATGGCATCCAATGCTTGCAGACACGCGCGGGCGTCGGCGTAGTCTGCATTGGTGCTCATGGCCAGATGGTAGTCGTGGCGTGCCTCCTCGTAACGACCAAGCCGGTGTTTGGCCATTCCTCGGTTGCAGTAGGCTTCACAGAAACCTGGGTTGAGTCGGATTGCCTCCGTGTAGTCTGCTATGGCGCCATCGAGATCCTCATCCCCAAATCTCAGGTTGCCTCTGTTGTTGAAGGCATTGGCATACTCGGGGTTGACCAGAATGGCTTTATGGTAGTCTGCTTCTGCAGCCACGAGTTGGCCACTTCTTTCGTTGCTCAAACCCCGGCTGTTGAGTACGTTGGCAGTGAGTGTCAGCAGAGGGACTTCGCGGAAGTCTTCTCCAACTCGGCAATCAAAACCTTGTGGATCGGTGTGATCCATGTCGATGGTTTGCTGTCCGACCCTAAGTCGGCTCAGCAGATGATCCAAAGCCACCAACAGAGTCAGATTCAAACCCGCCCGCAACCCGAGGACGGAATACAGGGATGTTAGACCGACGCAAGTTCCGACCACGCAATCCACGTCGGGGTTAAGCTGAGCATCGACCACATCGGTAAGCAGGAAGTATTCACCGAACCGTTTCGGCTTACTGTTCCAAAGATATTCAAAAAGACATTGCGCGATCGTCCGATGCAAGTAGGAGGGTGGTCTTGGCTGGTCAGCAAGGCTCTTTCGGTCGCATTTGCTCGCGAAACGGCCGAAAATATCGTCAATCTTGTGCTGATAGGATCGAATCTCCGTATTGGTTTTCAGACCCGAGAGAACCAACAAGGCCCTTTCGATCGAAACCGGTGCCCCATCCTTTATGTCACGAAGAATAGTCGCTTCATGATCCAACATCTGCAAGTTCATAATTGGCCCTCATGGCCTTGAAAGGCCCACAGCCGACAACTTGGTGATCTCACCTCCGTAGGGTTGTGCAACGGTACCATGCCTTGATGGATTGCTCAACCTTGGTTCGCGAGCATGGTATGCTATGCATGCAAGATGGCAAGCAGGATGGGAGGCATAAGGCCCTGAGAGTCTAAGGAGTGAATCACCCCTAGAGGGAGTGTCGACCGTGGTCATTGCCTGGAGTTGAGCCGAAATGTAAGAGTTGGCAGACGGTCCTGCCGTAGGCACATGGGCGTCAACTTAACGGTTCAGCGTTGGGTGCGGTGCCGCGGCAGACACTGAACATTAACCACGAAGAGCACGAAGGACACGAAGACAAAATTTGATGAGGTATCGAATCTGGCTCTGCAACCCGAAGCGACATGAAACAGCACCCGGCTGAATAATTCCCTTCTTCGTGACCTTCGTGTCCTTCGTGGTAAGAAAAGCCTTAAGTTGACGCCTATGTGCCGTAGGCAGGATTGAGCTGTAGACAAGGACTGGGATTTCCTTAGGAACCGCGAAGGAGATGCGGTCCTTTCGCGGATATGAGTTATACTGGTGATGATGAGAAAGGGGCTTTCTCACGCAAAGGCGCAAACAGCGCAAACACGATATTTCCCAAAATGTTGGGAGCTTGGCGTCTTCGCGTGATAGAGAAGAGAAGGCAGCTACGAGTTTTTCTCGAGCATCGTTTGATGGTCATCCTTGGTTGCAACCAGAGTATTCAGATACCCGGAAAGGTATAAGGCATGTACAAGGTAGCATATGAAAACGATGATATGGTTATTCGGTTCGAGAAAGACCTGGTGGACAATGAGATATTGTCAAAGTTTCTGGGTCACATCAATCTTCAATCCATGCTCAAGAAGAGCAAGGTTACCGATGCTACTGAAAGAATGAAATCCAAGAGCCGCCTGACTAACTTCCCCACCGGCGTTGCGCTGCTTCGCGACCCGGCTCTCAACAAGGGAACCGCATTCACCGAAGAGGAACGGGAGGCCTTGGGTCTGTGTGGTCTCCTGCCACCGCGTGTGCACTCCATAGATGAACAGGTCCAACGCGTCCTTTGGAATCTCCGTAAAAAACCCACGGATATGGAAAGATACATTTTTCTCATCAGCCTTCAGGATCGCAACAAAACGCTATTTTATCGGGTGCTTTTGGACAATATCGAGGACCTGATGCCCATCGTCTACACCCCCACGGTGGGGCAGGCGTGTCTAGAGTACGGTCACATCTTTCGGCGGCCGCGCGGCATCTATATCACGGCCAAGGATAAGGGCCGGGTGGCTGAATTGCTGGGCAACTGGCCCTATAAAGACATTCGCATCATTGTGGTGACCGATGGCGAGCGCATCCTCGGCCTTGGTGACCTTGGTGCGGACGGTATGGGCATCCCGGTGGGCAAACTTTCCCTCTACTCAGCTTGTGCGGGAATCCACCCGTCATTGACTCTACCCATAACCCTCGACCTGGGGACAGACAACGCAACGCTGCTCAAAGACCCACTCTACATTGGGCTTAGGCATCCGCGCCTGCGCGGAGAACCTTACGACGAGCTGGTCGAGGAATTCGTACTGGCGGTGCAGCAGGTCTTCCCGGGCGCTCTCATCCAGTTTGAAGATTTCGCCAATAAGAATGCGTTTCGCCTGCTGCAGAAGTACCGTGACGAGGTTTGCTGTTTCAATGACGATATCCAGGGGACCGCATCCGTGACCGTGGCAGGACTTTTCTCGGCCCTGCGGATTACTGGCGGGCAGCTCAGGGACCAGAAGTTTTTGTTCCTGGGGGCTGGGGAAGCAGGGATCGGCACCGGCGATCTGGCGGTTTCCGCGATGGTCGAGGAAGGGCTGTCTTTGGAAGAAGCGCGCCAGCGGTGTTGGTTTGTGGACTCCAAGGGGTTGGTGGTGGAAAGCCGGATCGACCTCACCGGTCATAAACTCGACTATGCCCATGAGCATGCGTTCATTCCTGACTTCTTGGCCGCTGTTGAGGCCCTGAAACCCACGGCGATCATCGGAGTTTCCGGCCAGCCCAAAAGGTTCACGCAAGAGGTGCTGGAAGCCATGGCCAGGATCAACGACCGACCTATCGTGTTCTCGCTCTCAAACCCCACCTCCAAGTCGGAATGTACCGCGGAAGAAGCTTATACCTGGACCGAAGGCCGTGCCATTTTTGCCAGCGGCAGCCCCTTTGATCCGGTCACGGTCCATGGGAAAAAATTCGTGCCGGCCCAAGGCAACAATGTCTATATCTTCCCCGGTGTGGGCATGGGTGTCATGGCAAGCTGGGCCACCTGTGTCACCGATGAAATGTTCCTGGTGGCGGCGCGCATCGTGGCACAGGAGGTTTCGGAGACGGATTTGCGGATCGGACGAATCTTTCCGCCTCTACCCAGAATCAGAGAAGTCTCGGCCACGGTTGCGGTTGCCGTGGCAGAGGTGGCCTACAATCGCGGACTGGCCACAAAGCCGAGGCCCGATGATCTTCCCGGATACATTGAGACCCTGATGTATGAACCGGAGTACCAGAATTACGTTTAGGGCATGCAGGCGAAAATCCGTAATCAGTGTCTAGGCTTCCCCTTCCCTGGCGGGAGGGGCAGGGGGCAATGCTGTTGAATTAAGCTCCTACCCCCTTGATGGTCCTGGAGGCAGGGTGGGGGTGAGAAAATGCGGGTAAGATCAACCCCCTCCCCTAACCCCTCCCACCGAGGGGAGGGGAACTGGAAGGGCGTCCTGTCCTTAAGTCAACAGCATTGGGGGTAGGGGGAGGGGGTAAATGATCGATTACCCCCCTCATAACCTGGCGGGATTGGCGTCTTTGCGTGATCAAGACATGTTGGTTTGGTAGCCGCGGGACCGACACCGCAACGCTGGCAGCTCGGTCGCTCCGAGCTTCCGGGTCGGTCTTCGGGGGGGAACATCCGACGGAAGCACCTTCCGCTGTCTGAGACTCAGACATCAGATGCCCAGAAAAGCCTGTTTGACCTCTTCATTCTCCAGCAGTTCCTTGCCTTTGCCCTCCAGAACAATCCGTCCGTTCTCAAGAACGTAGGCCCGATCGCAGATGGCCAACGTCTGTTTGACGTTCTGTTCCACCATGAGAATAGTGAGTCCTTCTTGATGAATGGTTCGGGCCAGCTGGAAGATTTCCTGGGTGAGCAACGGGGAAAGGCCCAGGGAAGGCTCATCGAAAAGTACCATCTTGGGGCGAGACATGAGCCCGCGCGCGATGGCGCACATTTGCTGCTCACCGCCGGACATGGTGCCGGCCAGCTGCTTGCGCCGTTCCTGCAGACGCGGGAAAAGCGACAGTACCCAATCCAGGGTGGTCTTGCGCTGCGCCTTGGCAGGGCCGCGCAAAGAACCCAGTTCGAGGTTCTCGAGAACAGTCATTTCCGGAAAGAGTTGGCGCGCTTCCGGCACGTGGGCAATACCCGCATCAATAATCCTATATGGGGGCATCTGGTCCAGTCTGTGACCGTCAAAGCTGATATTCCCTCGGGTGGGTCGGATGAGACTGGAGATGGTCTTCATGATGGTGCTCTTTCCGGCTCCGTTGGCTCCGACCAGGACCACAAACTCCCGGGCATCTACATGGAATGAGACATCCCACAAAACTTGTATGTCTCCATAGCCGGCATCAACGTTTTCGAGGCGGAGCATGTGGCTATTCCTTTCCCAGGTAGGCTTCGATGACGGCCTGGTTGTTGGCGACTTCCGGTGGAACACCGCGCGCAATCTGCTGGCCGTAGTTGATGCAAAGGATACGATCGCACAGATTCATAATCACGTGCATGATGTGTTCCACAATGATGATGGTAACACCGGAATCCCGAACCTTGCGGATCAAGCTCACCCCGTCCACCTGCTCTTGCGGCGTCAGTCCTGCCATGGTCTCGTCCAGCAGCAGCAAGCGTGGGGCCGTAGCCAGTGCGCGGGCGATCTCAAGTCGCTTGCGGTCGCCGATGCTGAGGCCTGAAGACAGGTAGTCCTGCCGTTTGCTCAACTCGCAGAACTCCAACACCTCCATGGCCTTGTCCCGAGCTGCCGACAACGAGCCGGAACGATTGAAGGCGGAGGTCATGACGTTTTCGAGAACCGTCATGCGGCGCAGCGGCTTGACGATCTGGAAGGTTCGTCCAATGCCGCGCTTACAGACTTTCCAGGTAGGCAGCCCATTGAGGGGTTGCCCCTCAAACAAGATGGTGCCGTCGGAGATCGGGTAGTAGCCGCTGATAAGATTGAACACCGTGGTTTTTCCGGATCCATTCGGACCGATGAGTCCATAAATCTCGCCCTGTTCCACCTGGAAACTGAGATCGTTAACGGCCGTCAATCCACCAAAATGTTTGGTCAAATGGCGTGTTTCAAAGAAGCTCATGGTTAGTTCCCTGCACTCGCGGAAGGCAGTTCCTTGGACTTGGACCAAAGCCGCTGAATCTTGCTCCAGTCTCCCACAATCCCATTGGCCAGGTAACGGATGACGAAGATCACCAGGAGGCCGAAGACCAGCACGTGACCTTCACTCACCCAGCGGGGTGTCAGACCAAAGAAGGAACTGCGGAAGGTTTCCTGGAGGAGCACCATGATAAAGGCTCCAACGGGCGGGCCCCACAGCGTTCCAACGCCGCCGATGATGGCCACCAGGATGGCCATGATGGAAATATAGTGCAGCGAGAAAACCACGTGGGGATCGATGAAGGCCATGTAGTTCATGTAGAACGCTCCAGCGGTGCCGGTGAAAAAGGAGCTGATCATCAGAGACAGACTCTTGTACCGAAAGGAACTGATACCCATGGCTTCGGCGGCATCCTGATCCTCACGGACGGCCACAAAGTAGTAGCCCCACTTGGAACGCATCACCCGATGAATGGCGTATACACAGACCCCGGCGAGGGCCAGAGCCAGGTAGTAATAGTAGATCTTGTCCTGGATGTTGCGGATGATCATGATTCCCTGCATGCCTTCGGTAAAATCCCGCCATACGGTGGCGATGAGCCGAAAGATTTCGCCGATGGCGATGGTAGCAAGCGCAAAATACGGCCCACGAAGGCGAAAACAGATCCAGCCGATCACCATGCCCACCACCATGGCCACCGGTCCTCCAAGGAGCATTCCCCACCAGGCAGAGATCCCGAACTTGGTGGCCAGCAAACCCGCCGTGTAGGCTCCCGTGCCGAAGAAGATCGCGTGCCCGAAGGAAACCTGGCCGGTGTAGCCGGAGATGAGGTTCCATGACGATCCGATCACCACCCACATCAGCGCCATGATAAGAATATGCCGGTAATAATCGGAAGTTACCACCCAGGGAAAGGCGATCATGACGGCAAGAACGACGATCGTGGACCAGCGTATCGATTTCATAACGTACCCCGGCTATATCTTGGTCAGCTTCTTCAAGCCGCCCGGCAGAAAGATCAATACCAGGAGAAAAATCACCATGGCCACCGCGTCCTTGAGGGCCATGGAAAGATAGGTAGCACCCAGGGATTCGGCTACGCCCAGGACGACACCGCCAACGATGGCACCGACCGTGCTCCCCATGCCGCCCAGCATGGTGATGACGAAGGCCTTCAAGGTGAATGGTCCCCCGATATCCGGGAACAGGTAGTAAATGGGCAGCAGTAGAGCGCCCGAAGCAGCGGCGAAAGCAGACCCGAGTCCATAGGTCAGGATGGTGATCCACTCGGCGTTGATCCCCATGAGCAGGGCGGCATCCTTGTTCTGCGCCGTGGCACGCACTGATTTGCCCATATCGGTCTTGAGCAAGAATACGAAAAGCGCGGCAGTGAGCACGACGGCAATGAGGAATGCAACGAACATCGGCACGTTGAAGGAAATGCCCCGCAGGTAGAAAGCAGCCGAACTGTAGCCGGTCTGGACCGATTTGTAGTCGGAGTGGAAGATGAAACGCATGATTTCGGTGAGCACCATGCCGATGCCCACAGTCATCAGTACCTGGTTTTCGGGAAGGATGGAATCAACCTTAAGAAGGGGATTGAGCAGGTACTTCTGGATCAGACAGCCGATCAGGAAAAGCGCGGGCATAACGACCAGCAGGGAGAAATAAGGATCGAGGTGCAGGTATTGGAATAGAACAAAGGTGATATACATGCCGATCATCATCAATTGGCCGTGAGCCAAGTTGATGATCTTCATAACACCCATGATCAGAGTCATGCCCAGCCCGATCAGAGCGTAGATGCCACCGATAAGAAACCCTGATACAAGCGTCTGGATAAGCATTTCCATGGGGCTTGTCCTTTTTGTCGATTATATCTGTTGAGCTTGGAAGGTCCATCTCTCTTGACTCACCACGGAGCTGCGGAGAAGGCTCGCCGACAGCGGTCGCTGCAGCTATCCCAGGAGCCCCTTGATCGTCACCCCGGCGAATGCCGGGGTCCAGCAGAATTCTAAAAGTACTGATTCCGGCCTCCGCCGGAATGACGGGAGAGGTGTTATTCGACTTTTTGGGACACGCTCTGAGATTAAACCGAAGATTCACTCTCTCCCCCAGCGTGCTGCGGGGAGAGAGCCGTTCAGGCTATTTCCAGATCTTCGCCCAATCCACGGGATGGATATAAGCTTTGCTGGCGACTTCCTTCGGCCATACCAGTTCCAGTTTGCCATCAATCCATTGGACCAGGTAGGTGGGAAGCTTGTTTTGATTGGTGAATTTCTCGTAGGCGACGAACTTGATCGGTCCAAACACGGTCATCATGTCGGTCTTTGCGAGGGCTTCGCGCACGTCGTTGGCCGCATGGGAGGAAGTGCGGGTGAGCACGTCCGCAATGACGAAGGCAGCGGCATAGGCCTCGGCCCCGTGGTATTCGGTTTCCTGGTTGAATTTCTTCATGTATTTATCAAAGTATTCCTTGGCGCCCGGGTAGGGCAAAGTCTGGTACCAGAGCGTTGCCGAGAATACGCCTTCCGAAGCCTTGGCAGCGTTCTTCTGAAATTCCGGCAAGGTAAAACCGGCTGCTCCCCCGACAAAAAGACTCGGGGTTACCCGCAGTTCCATGGACTGGCGCATAAGCAAGGAGGCGTCCATCAGGTAGGAGATCATGTAAACCAGGTCGGGCTTGGCCTGCTTGACTTTCATGAGCAAGGGCTTGAAATCCACCCCACCATGTTCATAGCCCTCCGACATCAACACCTTGATGCCCATATTCTCGCAGGTCTTCTGGAACTCCTTGGAGCCCGACGAACCGAAGTTGGTGTTTTCGTAAAGGATGGCAGCAGTCTTGGGCATGGCCACCTGTTTGAGAAAGCTTTCCAAACCCTCCGGATACTCGCTGACCGGCGGATTGAGGCGGAATACATAATCCCAGCCACTTTGGGTGATCTTGTCATCCGACCCGGTGTTTACCAGAAATGGCATTTTGCTTTGCTGCGCTACGCCGGCAATGGCAAAGGTCTCCGAACTGCCGTAACCGCCGCCCAGCATCACCACCTTGTCCTTGGTGATCAGCTTCTCCGCGGCAGAGCGTGCGACATCGGGGCGTCCCGTGTCATCTTCGAAGAGGAATTCGAGTTTCTTGCCTTTGACTCCTCCGGCAGCATTGATCTCTTCCAAAGCCATCTCGAAGGATTTCTTCTCGATTTCACCGAACTTGGCCTTCTCTCCGGTGATGGGTAGGATGATACCGACCTTGATAGTATCATCCGCGTAGAGTAATGGTGGGGAGAGCAATACCATGATGAGGGTCAAAACCAGCCACACCGTTGTGTTTCTTTTCATAGATCCTCCTCCTTAGTATCGAAAGTAGACTCAAAGGTGCCAAACGACCGATGTTGCGGGCCTCAGGAAGGTAACAAGGAGAGGGCCGAATCAGATAGCAGCAGTCGGGCTCCTGTTGGCCCAAGACCTTATTTACAACACTCTTACAACCAGTATCTCCTAGTCTAATAGATAAAGAAAAGCATTTCCACAAATAGCTGCTCTTTCGCAGGGACTCCAGGAAGCTGCGGGAGGCGGACGACCTGACAACTTCCCTGCTTGGTCCGGTCATGGAGAAGCATTGCGGCGTCAATCGCAAGGGTGGACATGCCCAGGGTGTCGTCACTCCAAGGTCTCGAGAATTCAGAGCTTGCCCCAACAACGCCTAAATCTTGATGAAAATCCGCTTCTTCCACATGGCCCAGGCCACCAGATACATAACCAGCACAAAGGTGATGCTATACAGCAGCGAGCCGTTTAAGACTCCGGCCCAAGACTCAAAAAGGGTCAAGGACAGGTACTCACGCACCTCGAGACGCGAACCGCCGGGCTCGGTCCAGCCGAAAAGATAAAGAAACTTCTCGACCAGGATGGCCAGCACATAAATGGCCAAAGCGTTCATGCCGAAAATGTTGAAGGGCGTTGCCCAGCGCTGATAGCCTTTGACATCGATGACCCAGTAGCACGCTGTGAAGAACACCATCGAGATGCCGGCCATGAAGACCGCGAAGGAACTGGTCCACAGATTCTTGTTGATGGGAAGCCATATACCGATGACTAAACCCATGGCGATCAACCCGATCCCGGCTGCAAACATCCCCAGAGTCTTGGCATTGGGTGAATACGACGAGCGCAACCCATGCCCGGCCAGAACCCCGAACAGAGTGGTAGCCAGCGCCCCCAGTGTGCTCACGATCCCTTCGGGATCAAATCCCTTAGCGAGGGCCAGTGGGTAGGTGTGGCCCTTGAGTACGAGGAAATCCACATACCAGCACAAGTTGCCCTCCGGCTCCAGCACCCCCGCCCCATAACCCGGAACATGCACCATCTTGAGCAATGCCCAGTATACGATCAGCAGTCCCACGGTCACCATGACCTGGCCGCGAACGCTCGTGGTGAACAAAATGACGCTGGCCAACAGGTAACAGAGGGCAATGCGCTGCAACACACCGGGAATGCGTATCCCGGCAAAGGAGAAATAGGGGTCCAGGAACAAGCCAAAGGGCAGGCCCGCCAGGAAAACGCCGAGTGCGAAGATGATCGCTGAACGCTGCAGCACATGAATCATCATCCGACCGCGGGGCTCGCCACCTTCAATGCGTTTGGCGGTGGAGAGTACCATGGCAACGCCAACCATCCACAGAAAGGCCGGAAAGATGCCGTCAGCAAACGTCCAACCGTGCCATGCCGAATGTTCCAGGAAATCGTAGATTTCCACATAGGAGCCAGGATTGTTCACCAGGATCATGGCGGCGATGGTGGCTCCACGGAAGGCATCGAGAGACATCAACCTGCTTCTGGTATCCATACCGGCCATGGCACGTTTCCCCTGGATCACGAAGCGGTATCAGATGTGAGTGATCGAGATCGCCAGCATTAGAGCACAACTAACCGCGCAATGTTCATCCGGGTGCGGGCAATTGAACGCATGGCCGGGACTCATCGCGGCGGAGAGTCACGATGGTTCCTTGACAAAATCAACAACACAAAATAGAGCAAGACAAAGAGCTCAGCGCCACGGTGCGCAAGCATTTGAGTGCCGATGCGCGCATAAGATCCGTCCGAAGCTCTTTTGAACACGTGGGCGAAACGCGCAAGGGCAAGCCTGAAATCCCCATGGAAGATGCACTGATGTCGTCACTCGCCATGTTTTCCTTGAAGGCTCCCAGTCTTCTTGCCTTTGAACACAGGCGAATCGAGCAAGCCGCACCAAAGCTTCGTGTCAAGGGGTTTTTTTCGGTTGCTTCTCGCGCTTCTTCTTTTCCTTTTGTTGCTGTTTTTGGGTGCTCTGTTTCTGACCCTTTTCCTTATCCTTCTTGCCCTTGTCTCCCATTGCGTGCCTCCTCTTCCGGTCGTCCCTCGTCTTCTTGCCGTGAGGGCGCCACTGTGTCCTCAGTTCTGTCCTTGCGTGTTCTCATGCCATGCTGTACCGGCTTGTTGGGGCTACACTTGCGCACCTACTGATCATCAACTTTTCCTCTAAGCGATTTTGCTCGCCCTCGTTTGATTTTACTCTCTAAACGCCGTTCCTGGGAACCTTTCGTCGGCTTCGTCGCTTGCCGCTTCTTACGGGAAACGATTACGCTCTTGACAAGATCTCGAAGCCTATTGAGCGCCTCTTGTCTGTTTTTCAGTTGGCTACGATACTGTTGTGCCTTGATGATAACCACGCCTTCGGCCGAAATACGTTGATCATTTAGCATCAATAGCTTTTCTTTGTAAACATCCGGCAGCGACGATGCCTTTATATCAAACCGCAAATGGACAGCGGTCGACACCTTATTCACATTCTGGCCACCAGCGCCTTGAGCACGTATGGCCTGGATGTCTATCTCAGCGCTTGGGATGGTTACTTCATTGGTTATTTGCAGCATATACTCGTTAAGGATTGAATCCTTCGCTTCCTCTCATCGTTCTGGATACCCGCTCCTATTTGAAATCCCTCCCCAGACCCTCGTTTACAAGGGGGGGCAGGGGAAATTTGCATTTCCAACCTCCAACTGCTGGCGGCCTGCGCCAAGGATCGCCACCAGATTGTCCATGCCCGGCATGGGCCTGAACTCATGGGGTGCAACTCCCCTGTACCTGAATCCTGCAAGTGGGTTTCACACTTACACAAGTACTAACCGAAGGCAAGGGCGGAACCGCGAGGGACCGTCTGAAGGAAGCCGGAGCACAAAACTGTCGGGGTGTGTCGCCGCCCAATGGCGTAAACTTAAGGCTTTTCTTACCACGAAGGACACGAAGGTCACGAAGAAGGGAATTATTCAGCCGGGTGCCGTTTCATGTCGCTTCGGGTTGCAGAGCCAGATTCGACACCTCATCAAATTTTGTCTTCGTGCCCTTCGTGCTCTTCGTGGTTAATGTTCGGTGTCTGCCGCGGCACCGCACCCAACGCTGAACCGTTAAGTTGACGCCCATGTGCCGCAGGCAGGATTCGCCGGGGTGACGGTGAAGGCCAACGGGATTTTCCTCAATTTAGCGATGAACTGTCTCATCCCCCCGTCTCACGCTCTCCAGGAGTGAACACATCCGCACGATCCGGGAGTTGCTGGGACACAGCGACCTCAGAACCACCATGGTCTACACACATACGGTGAAAAGTGTCACCATCAAAGGGCCAAAAGCCCGCTCGATTTGTGAGGTTTTCCAGAAACCTCACTATTCAATGATCATTCTTAAAACCTATTGCCGACATTATTTCTGAAGCGTATATTTTGCGTAGGGGCAACCACCCAAGGATGTGGGACGCAAAGCCTTGAATGATAGCCTGAAATGGTCGGGTCCGGAGGCGCGTGCAATTCCTGGAGAACATCCTTTCGCTGTTAGTCCCAGTTTCTACGCCGCAATCAGGGCCTAATTCGCCCACTTGGCGAACTACCACAATCATGAGAGTTCCATTTTCTGTTCAGAGGTCTTTGAGCACCCCCTATGGTCTCCTCTGGAATCATGCGGGCGGGGAGAGCCTGCGGCTGAATCTTGTTCAGCGAGGTACCAGCGAACCTCCATGGCCTTGGAGGGCACAACGACCGTGAAAGTCACCCGGGTCATCCGCTTGTCATTCTCGCGTAGGCGGGAACCGGGAAGAAGCTGCCTGGATCCGGTTTCCGCCGGCAGGACGGACGGGCTTTGATAGAAAACCGAATCATGCTCATGGAGGGACTTATGAGAAGCTTATCAACCATTGTCTGTTTTGTCTGTGTTGCCTGCACGAGTTTGGCCGTTGCCGCCACCAGTCCCGTTGGAAGTGTCAAGACGGTTGATGGCCAAGCATTCATCCTCCGAGAAGGAAGTTCCATGCCAGCGAAGGTGGGTGACAGGGTTTTCGAAAAAGACACCCTGAAAACAGCAGGCAACGGATCACTGGCGGTGGTCCTTAGGGATGATGCGCTGCTTTCCCTCGGCCCTGAGTCCGAAGTGGTACTCGATGAATTTATCTTTGCTCCGGCTGAGGGCAAATTCTCGATGATTGCCAAAATGCTCAAGGGAACCGCGGCGTATTTGTCAGGTCTGATCGTGAAGCTTTCGCCCGATTCCGCGAGAGTCGAAACCCCGATGGGAAACATTGGCTTTCGCGGTACGAAGTGTTTGATCCAGGTTGGAGAAAGCTAGCCATTGAGGGTCCCGAAATATCTCCCAAACCCCATTGAATGGCATGACAAGATTGTGTGCATGGGAGGGTTCCATCATGAAAACCGAGTTTTGGCTATTGTGCTGTCTGTTGGCAGTACTCTTGACCAGCGGTTGCGCTTCTCACAAAAACATGGTCGTGCTGCTGCCGGATAACGACGGGCATGTCGGTGAAGTTCAAATAAGCAATAAAGCGGGAATGCAGACCATCAACAAGGCCTGGCAAGTGAGCCGGGTGAAGAGTGGCAACGCTCCCCCAGGGGTGGCTGTTGCTATTGAAGAGAGAGAAGTGCATAAGGTCTTTGGGCCAGCGCTCAAGGCGTTACCGGAGCCTCCCATTCGATACATTCTCTATTTCAAGGTTGAGAGCACCGAGCTGTTGGCCGATTCCAAGAAGATCATACCCGAGGTTGTTAGCCAAATCAGCGCCCGACATTCCAGAGACATCGGCATCAGCGGCCATACTGACAGTGTCGGCACTGCCGACTACAACATGGACCTGTCCAATCGCCGTGCGGTTCGCATCAAGGAGATATTGGTTTCACAGGATGTGAGTCCCGACGATATGGAATTGCGTTATTTCGGTAAGAGAAATCCCCTGATCGATGTGGGTGACAACGTGCCGGAGCCGCGTAACCGCCGCGTCGAAATCCATATTCGCTAGCGCGCCGTGGCACCCGGATAAGCCTCGGCCAAGGTCAGCGCCCGGGGTGTCGCTGCGGCTATCGTTGGCCTGATTTTTCCGAGCTTTTCTAAGCTATGCCATTCCCGAGAAGAGAATTCGACTGGACCAAAGGGGTCTCACTGACCCTGTTTGCCCTAGGTCTTTTGGTGACGACCGCCTTCGCGATATTGTTCGTCTATAAGCCCGCCTTTTTCGTTCATCTCAATTTCAAAGTCTACGACACCTTGCTGCGATCCACCCATAACCATGCAACCACCTCGGTGCCGGTGATTGTCGACATTGACGAAAAGAGCCTGACGCAGTTTGGGCAGTGGCCCTGGCCTCGTTACCAAGTGGCACGACTTCTCGACATGATTCGCGAACTGGGAGCCGCCAGCGTCGGCATGGACATGGTTTTTGCCGAGCCTGATCGCACCTCCCTCGGCACACTTCTAATGGAGATCAAGCGCGATCTTGGAATCAATATTCCTTGCGCAAACGGTTCCCGCCCGTTTGTGGACAACGACGCGATCCTGGCGGATGCTCTGGCAAAGGGGTCCTTCGTCTTGGGGTACGAGTTTGCATTTGGCAGCGGAGCTTCAGGGTCTGCGGAGGAACTGGCGCATCCGGTTAATGTCACGCTTCTGGCTGATTCAGGAGTACCCCGGGATGCTCGGGTGCTTATCCGAGCCCCCGATGTGCTTGGCAACTTGAAGGAACTCTCGATGGCGGTTCGAGCATCAGGTTTTTTCAACCTTACCCCGGATATCGATTCCATAACGCGCCACGTGCCGCTCTTAATGACGCACCAGGGGAAGATCTATCCGAGCCTTGCCCTGGCTGCGCTCCTGCCGATGCTAAACCCCAAGCACCTAACCTTGAAGACCGAATCCACAGGTGAGCAGTTTCTTAGTCTCGACAGCAGAAATATCCCACTCGATGGAAACGGCAGGTTGCTGATCCATTATCGTGGACCGAGAAACACTTTCCCCTACGTTTCCGCCGCCGATATTCTGAATGGCCTTGCTCCCAAAGAGGCCTTTGAAGAAAAGATTGTTTTTGTAGGCAGTTCGGCGACCGGGCTCAAGGAGTTTCGGCCTACACCGCTGGATCCGGTTTTCCCAGGTGTGGAAATTCATGCGACGGTGGTCGATAACATCCTGAAGGGAGATTACTTGCTGCGACCGCCCTGGATAACCGGGTTGGAACTCCTTCTGATCCTGGTATTCGGAATCAGTTCCACAGTGCTCTTCATCCGCTTTCGCGCTTTGCGGAGCCTTCTTTTCATCGTGATTTGCAGCATCGGGGTGTGGAAAGGGGCCGAAATGATATTCCGGGACCATGGCATCTTCATTTCGCCGCTTTACCCTCTCATGGTGCTCGGGACCAATTTCTCGGCATTGAACCTCATGAAGTACTGGCGTGAGGAACAGAAAGCCAGATACCGGGAGAAGCAAATTTCCATTGCGCAGACGTTTACCATCCAATGTCTGGCTTCGCTTGCCGAAACCCGGGATGCCGAAACGGGCGGCCACATTATGCGCACTCAGCAGTATGTCAGGACCCTGTGCGAATACCTGGGCGCTCAGCCCAAGTTTCGCGACCAGCTCACACCTGAAGTCATCGAACTGCTTTATAAGGCTACCCCGCTTCACGATATCGGGAAGGTTGGTATGCGCGACAGTATTCTCCTCAAAAGCGGCAAGCTCACCGAGGAGGAATTCGAGCAGATGAAGAAGCACACCATTTATGGCCGCGATGTCATCATCAACGCTCAAGGACGGCTTGGCCCACAAGAATTCGGCAACCTGTTTCTCGAGTACGCCAAGGATATGATCTACACCCATCATGAAAAGTGGGATGGGTCAGGCTATCCGCAAGGGCTCAAAGGGGAAGATATCCCCATTTCCGGAAGACTCATGGCTTTAGCCGATGTGTATGATGCCTTGAGCAGCGGGCGGGTCTACAAGGAAGCCTATTCGCACGAAAAGGCCGTTCAAATGATGGTGGAAGGGAAGGGAACGCACTTCGATCCGGATGTCGTCGATGCCTTCCTGCAGGTCGAAGCAACCTTCGAACGAATAGCCTCAGAGTTCGCCGACACCCGACCCGATAATTAACAGCATCCCCCTCTGCCTGCGGCTTTTGCTGTGCCGCAAGCTATGCTCTCTTAGGAGCCTCTTGCAAAACTGTTTCCGTTCATGGTTCGATACCTCACCACGAACGGTAATACAACACTTTACGGATGCAGAAGGCCGTTCGCCCTGAGGTATCGAAGGGTGAAAAGGACTTCTGCAAGAGGTTCTTAGGTTAAAAAGTTGCGTTTTTGGAATCACCCCTGGATGCTGGCTTTCGCCGGCATGACGAATCCCGCCGGGGGCGGGACGCCAGTGGGGCCGCCGGCCTTCGGCCTGTTTGATTGAGAGCTCTGACTTTGAAGTCAGATAAGAGTCAGATAAGAGAAGACCAACACAAAACGCAAGATTTGATCCTTAACGGGTATACATTTACGGACCAATGAGTGGACTCGTCTCCGTCGCTTTCTGCACCATTCACACGGCTTGCACGATGAGAAATGGTTCCCTTCGGCCTCCATTCCCCTGGACCCGGTTGCATACAGTGAAACGATGTTTTAGTATGGGACATTCGGTGCTGGAACTTAGTACTACTCAGACAGTTTGTCATTCTGAGGAGCAGGGCGACGAAGAATCTCAGCTCTTGTTGATCCCAATACCTAGATTCTTCGCTCCCTACGGTCGCTCAGAATGACATCTTAGATAGCTGATCGGAGTAGGATTAAGTGTTTCAGACCTTCACCAGTTTCTTACACAGCGAGTTAAGAGGTTTTCTCGAGAACAGCTCAACCATTGACGTAACCTCACACAGGGGAGAGCCACATCATGACCAAAACGGACAAGGATTATTTCAAGGCATTGTATGACGTGGCCAAGGTGATCAATGCCTCTCTGGAACCGCAGCAGGTTTTGGGGCAGATTGTTCAATGCGTGGCCGAGGTCATGGAGGTAAGGTCCTGTTCCCTCAGGGTCTTGGACTCCAGAAAGGAAAGACTCCTCATGGGCGCTTCCTGGGGTCTTTCCGCAGGCTATGTTCGTAAGGGTCCGGTTTTGGTCAAGGAAAGCGGACTCGATAAAAAGGCGCTGCAAGGAAAAACCGTCTGGCTTGAAAATGCGCAGACGGATAAGAATTTCCAGTATCAGGACAAGGCCAAAGCCGAGGGGATCAAGTCAATATTGGTGGTACCGCTGATGATCGGGGAGAAGCCTATCGGGGTTTTGAGGGTTTATTCGGGTGAGATTCGCAGGTTTGATGCTGATGAAATCCAGTTCTTGGAGGCGGTCGCCAACTTGAGTGCCATTGCCCTTGAAAATGCCCGTCTGCACCAGGCGCTGCAAACCGACTACGATCTCTTGGTAGCCCACAAGTACCGTGTCGACGACAATTGAAGGAGGTTCTCATGGTTCGTATCGGGATCAACGGTTTTGGCCGCATTGGCCGGCAGGTTCTCAAGGCGGTCCTGGAGAGGCACCCCGATAAGCTGCAGGTCGTGGCCGTGAACGACCTCTTCGATGTGGAGACCAACGCCCACCTGTTCAAGTACGACTCCAATTACGGTCGATTCCCCGGAGACGTTAAAGTGCATAACGGTGGGCTTATGGTGAACGGCCAGCCGATTCAAAACTTTGCGGTGCGGGATCCGGCGGCTATTCCGTGGAAGGAAGTCGGTGTCGACATTGTGGTGGAGAGCACCGGTTTGTTTGTCACCGGGCCAAAGGCAGCAGCCCATCTGGAAGCCGGTGCGCGCAAGGTGATCATCAGCGCACCTGCTAAAGAGGAGGACATCACCGTGGTCATGGGGGTCAACCATGAGGCCTATGATCCCGCGAAACACCACATCATTTCCAATGCCTCCTGCACCACCAATTGTCTTGCCCCGCCCGCCCTGGTCATCCACCGAGCCTTCGGCATTCAAAAGGGCTTGATGACCACCGTCCATTCCTATACGGCCGACCAGCGCATCCTGGATCTGGCCCACAAAGATCTGAGGCGGGCGCGAACCGCCGGCATGAACATCATTCCAACCACCACGGGTGCGGCCAAGGCTGTTGCGCTGGTCATTCCCGACCTGGCCGGCAAGTTCGATGGCTATTCTCTGCGGGTTCCCACTCCAACTGTATCGGTCGTGGATTTCGTCGCGCAACTCGACCGTAAGACCTCCACCGACGAGATTCGTGCGGAGTTGGTGCGGGCTTCCGAGAATCAGTTGAAGGGCATCATGGCGTGCGAGACGGAACCCCTGGTTTCCGTTGATTTCAAGGGGAATCCGCATTCTTCCATCGTGGATTTGGCGTTCACTTCGGTGCTTCAGGAAAACATGGCCAAGGTGGTCACCTGGTACGACAATGAGTGGGGTTATTCCTGTCGAGTTTCTGACCTGGCGGCATACATGGCTGAGAGCGGGTTCTAGGCGGCAAGGCCCGATAGTGCTGGGCTGGCCGAGCGGTTATGGTTCGCACGCACGCATACTTGCGCTGGAAAAGCAAGCGGATGGCCTTGCCCGCCCCCTTCCGAGAGCGCAATGAGCCTGTCTTGTGCTAAGCCTGACGCCTTTCTCCAACATGGCATTACCTAACCCGCTCATTACCCTCCCGACAAAAGCGGACATTTGACTTGCTTCTCAATACGGACACTTCAGTTGCCTACTACATATGAAAGAGCCTCCCTTGACATTCTTGCCGCATTTTCGTATCGTAGTTCCCGAAAAGTCACTTCTTAATCATTCAAAATCACCGAAATAACTATTCAGTCTTATTGTTCGAGCAAACTCTCATCTCCAATAGGAAACGGACGTGGCCGCTTTTTTTCGGCGGTATAACCCCAACAACATAAGGAGATAGCTCATATGGCTCAGAACAAGAGCACAGATCCGGCTGTTCAGCAAATGATCGGCAAGGCTGAGACTTTGGGGCTCAAAACCGTTTGGGACCGTTACCAGGAAATGACGCCCCAGTGCGGCTTCGGGGAGACGGGCCTCTGTTGCCGCCACTGCCTTCAGGGTCCCTGCCGCATCAGTCCCTTCGGCGATCAACCCGAAACCGGGATTTGCGGAGCCACAGCCGATACCATGGTGGCACGGGGCCTCGATCGGGCTATTGCAGCGGGCACCGCAGCACATGCCGGGCATGCGCGCCATGTGGCTCATACCATGCTCAAAATGGCCAGAGGCCAGGCTCCGGCCTATTCCGTGAAAGCGCCGGAGAAGCTCCGCCAGGTGGCGAACCGTCTGGGGATTGCTGTTGAGGGGCGGGGGGATAATGACATCGCCCTCGATGTGGCCCAGGCGGCAATGGCCGATTTTCACGAGAAAGATACTCCGGTCCAATGGGCCGCCACTGTGGTGACCCCAGAGCGCGTCAAGGTCCTGAGCGACCTCGGCATCGTCCCCAGAGGCATCGACACCGAGATTTCCGATATCATGCACCGCACCCTGTACGGCGTGGATGCCGACCCGGTCAATCTGCTGCTGGCCGGTCTCCGCTGCGCAGTGGCTGATCTCGCCGCCTGTTACATGGGGACCGACCTTTCTGATATCCTGTTTGGAATTCCCCAGCCGGTGGTCACCTCAGCCAATATGGGCACTTTGAAAGCCGATGCGGTCAATGTTGCTCTGCACGGTCACAACCCGGTCCTTTCCGACATCATTGTTGCGGTCGCAGCAGAGATGCAAGAGGAAGCCAAGAGGGCCGGAGCTTCCGGCATCAACCTGGTGGGGATTTGCTGTACGGGAAGCGAAGTCATGATGCGCCACGCTATTCCGTCATGCACTCACTCTGTTAGCCAGGAGATGGCCCTGGTCACCGGCGCCTTGGATGCTATGGTGGTTGATTACCAATGCATTATGCCCTCCGTGGCTCAGATAGCCGATTGCATGGGCTCCAAAGTGATCACCACCATGAAAAACGCCAAGATTCCCGGCGCTCAGCACGTGGAGTTCGAAGAAGAAAAAGCGGAAGAAACCGCCAGGGAAATCCTGCGCATCGCCATCAGGAACTTCACCCGCCGTAGCGGAAAACCGGTGGATATCCCCGCCATCAAGACCACGGTGATGGCAGGCTTTTCCGTGGAAACCATAGTGGGTGCCCTATCCAAGGTCAACCCCGATGACCCGTTGAAACCGGTCATCGACAATATCGTAGCCGGAAACATCCGCGGGGTGTGTCTCTTTGCCGGATGTAACAATGTCAAGGTCCCACAGGATCGGAATTTCGTCGTGATGGCTCGCAAGATGCTCAAGGAAAACGTTCTCTTGGTTGCCACCGGCTGCGGGGCCGGCGCCCTTATGCGAAACGGGTTTATGGACCCTGCCAATGTGGGTGAGCTTTGTGGGGACGGCATCAAAGCGGTGCTGACCGCCATCGGCGAAGCCAATAACCTGGGCGGTCCCCTGCCACCCGTTCTTCACATGGGCTCCTGCGTGGACAACTCTCGGGCTGTGGCACTGGCTGTGGCGGTGGCCCGGAAGCTCGGTGTGGACACCTCCAAGCTGCCCGTGGTGGCTTCGGCGGCCGAAGCGGTTTCCGAGAAGGCGGTATCCATCGGTGCCTATGCGGTCGCCGCGGGGCTTCCCACCCACGTGGGCGTAAACGTGCCGGTTCTGGGTGGTCCTCTGGTCACCAGAGTCCTGACCGAAACGGTTAAGGACCTGACAGGTGGGTATTTCATCGTGGATCTCGATCCCGAATCGGCCGCGGACAAGCTGTTGAAAGCTATTGACGAGCGCAGAGCCGGACTGGGGTTGTAGCAGCAACTCGAGGAGCAAATCATGTCGGGAACATCGGGAACAAAAGAAATCTTCATCAAAATCGACAGATGCGTCGGCTGCCATACCTGTGAGATTGCCTGTGCGGTGGAACACTCGGCCAGCAAACAACTGCTGGGAGCTATTGCCGAGCCCACAAAACCCAGAATGAGGCTCCATGTGGAAGCAGCCGCAGATTGTAGTGTCCCAGTGCTCTGCCGGCACTGCCAGGACGCTCCGTGCGCGGCGGTTTGTCCCACTGGCGCCACCTATCGAGACGAGGCCAGCCAGCTCGTATTGCAGGATCCCCGCAAATGCATCGGCTGCCTGCTGTGTGTCCAGGCCTGCCCCTTTGGTATGATGGGGCGCCGCGCCGAATCTCGGATTACGGTAAAATGCGACCGTTGTCCCGACCGCGCAAGGCCTGCGTGCGTGGATGCCTGCCCCACCAAAGCCCTTGTTTACGCCGATTCGGAGGCGCACGCCAAAATGAAGCGAAGGGCTGTAGTTGAGGCGCTGGTGAGCAGCTACTTGCCTGGGTAGGTGGCGAATTGTTGATTCCAGCGAGCCTCCTGCAAGACTCGCAAATTCCGTCACCCTGGCCTGGTAAGCCCTCATAGTCACAGGCAGTTCCCCTAAAGTTGGCGCCAGTGGGCTTCCGGACCGACGCCAAGGGATCTTTGCAAAAGGCACAATCGAGATACGGATGAGATACGGATGGATACGCATAAACACCGATTGGTCCATCCATGTCTCTCCCAATGGAAAACGGTCCTTGGGGAGGATCACAGTGAAAACCGGGTTTTGTGAGCAAGCAGCCGAGATTGCAAAGCGGTGGAGAGGGGTCCCGGGAATGGTCTCCGGAGCCATGCAAGAGGTTCAGGATACCTTCGGGTATTTGCCTGAGGAGGCGATAAACACCCTGGCCCTGGAGCTCGATACCCCTTTAAGCCAGCTTTTCAGCGTGGCAACGTTTTATTCCTTTTTTCGGTTGAATCCTAAAGGCGCCCACCATTTGCAGGTTTGCGAGGGCACAGCCTGCCATGTCATGGGTGCCGAACAGCTCAGCGCCAGGCTTGCTCGGGATTTGAAGATCGGCAGTGAGGACCTGAGTGAAGATCGTCTTTTCAGCATTGAGAAGGTTCGCTGCCTGGGATGTTGCAGCATGGCGCCAGTGGTTCGAATCGACGATCAGACCTTTGGCCGTCTGCGCCAGAAAGACCTTGCAAAGTTGTTGAAACCTTATCAGGGCAAAGAGGCGAGCGGTGAAGATTAGAAATACGGAGGATCTCAACAGATTGGCGACGGTCGCGCGCGAGCTCCTTATGCCATCGTTTCCGCGAATTGCCGTTGGCATGTCGAGCTGTGGATTGGCTGCGGGGGCACAATCGGTCCTGGAGGCGATCCAAAGCGAAACTGAAAGCCAGGGTGTCGAGTGCCGGATTGTCACCACCGGATGTCTCGGGTTTTGCGGTGCCGAACCCTTAGTGGACATCACCATGCCAGGAAAAGGCGGGGTGGTTTACGGGCCCGTTGAGGATGCTTCCGTAGCGGATATGATCGCAACGATCCGCACCGGCCATTTTCCCCAAAAAAACGCTCTGGGATCCTGGAAGATTCCGGGGGCGAGGGTTGATAGTACCGTCCATGCGCTTCCGCCTCTGTCGGATCATCCTTTCTATGAGCGCCAAGTCCGCCTGGTCACTCGAAATTTGGGCGTGATCGATCCGGGTTCTTTGGAGGAATATCTGGTCTGCGACGGCTACCAGGCCATGGCAAAGGCGCTAACTTCCATGTCGCGGGAGCAGATCATCGACGAGGTCAAACGCTCGGGCCTGAGAGGCCGGGGCGGCGCGGGTTTTCCCACCGGCCTCAAATGGGAAATCACTCAAAAGAGCGGCGCACCACCCAGATACATTATAATGAACGGCGATGAGGGAGACCCTGGTGCGTACATGGACCGGAGCCTTATGGAGGGCGATCCCCATACGATCATCGAGGGGATGATTATCGGTGGATATGCCCTGGGCGCTAGCACGGGTATTCTGTATGTCAGGGCCGAGTACCCCCTGGCGCAAAAGCGGCTGAAGACGGCCATTGTCCAGGCAAGGGAGGCTGCACTCCTGGGGCGGGACATCCTCGGAACGAAGTTTGACTTTGACCTCTATCTTGTCAGTGGAGCCGGTGCGTTTATTTCCGGGGAGGAGACCGCACTCATAAACTCGGTGGAAGGCCGGATTGCCGAACCCAATCCCAGACCCCCTTATCCCTCCGAGGCCGGGCTCTATGGACAACCCACCTCCATCAACAACGTGGAAACATGGGCCAACGTTCCGCTCATCATTAACCGGGGTGCGGACTGGTACGCGGGTTTCGGGACCGAAAAGAGCAAAGGGACGAAGCTATTCTGTCTGGTGGGTGACGTGGCCCGAACAGGGCTGGTCGAAGTTCCTTTGGGCACGACCCTGGCCACCATTGTCCATGATATCGGAGGAGGCGCCCGGGACGGCCTTGCGGTTAAGGCCTTGCAAACGGGAGGCCCTTCAGGAGGATGCATCCCGGTCGAAGCCTTCGACCTTCCAGCGGATTATGAGAGTTTGCAGAAAATGGGTGCCATTATGGGCTCAGGAGGCCTCGTGGTCCTGTCAGAGCGAACCTGTATGGTGGACGTGGCGCGATACTTCCTAAAGTTCACACGGGAGGAATCCTGCGGCAAATGCACGCCCTGTCGCGAGGGGACTGAGTATCTTTCCCATCTTCTGGAGAGAATCACCGGTGGCAACGGCGGCGATGAAGACCTTGACCGTCTGGAAAGAACTTCCCGTGGCATTGCCGCCACGTCATTGTGTGGCCTGGGCCAGACCGCGCCCAACCCCGTGCTCACAAGCCTCCGTTATTTCGGGGCAGAGTATCAGGCGCACATTCATGAACGCCGCTGTCCCGCGGGAGTATGTGCGGCGCTGCTTCGTTTTGCTATTGACCCGCAAACCTGCACCGGCTGCGAAGTGTGTGTGGAGGTGTGTCCTGTTTCGGCCATTTCCGGTGAAAAGAAAGAGCCGCATCAACTCGACCAATCCCTGTGTATCAAGTGCAAAGCCTGCCAGGAAGTGTGCAAATTCGATGCAATCCGGGTAGAGTGAGGAGAGTCGATGTCCGAAATCACGCTGAATGGTCAAAAGGCAGAAGCTAAAGCCGGTCAAACGGTGTTGGATGTCGCCAGGCAACACGGGGTCTTTATCCCAACACTGTGCTTCCACCCCGGGCTGGGCCCCTATGGTGCGTGTCGACTGTGTCTGGTCGAGATAAGAGCGGGGTTTCGCCCGGGGCTCGTTTCATCCTGCGCTTTCCCGGCCATGGATGGCCTCGTAGTGGAAACCGATAGCCCCGTGGTCAAAACAGGCCGGAAATTGGTGGCGGAACTGCTCCTGGCCCGAGCGCCTCAATCCCAAGAGATCCGGACTCTTACCAAAACCTTGGGCGTTGAAACCACAGATCTTCCCCAGAAGGATGAACTCTGTATCCTTTGCGGCCGATGTGTTCGAGCCTGCAAAGCGCTCGGGGTTGACGCCATCTCCTTTGTCCAGCGTGGCGCCAAACGCCATGTCGCCGTTCCCTTTCACAAACCGTCAGAACAATGCATGGCCTGCCAGGCATGCGTCACCGTCTGTCCCACTGGCGCCATCAAGGCAAAGATTACGCCCAGAGACGTTGAAATGGTTGAGTGGCAAACGCGTCAGACCATCCAGCGATGCGCCGATTGCGGTAAACCTTTCGTGACCGAACGACAGCAGGTCCGGGTAGACAACATCGTCAATGTCGATCACCAGCCTCGGGGCGCTTTGTGTCCCCAATGCCGCCGCCGCGAAACAGCCAGGGATATGGCCTCAATATTGACAGTCCGGTATGGTCACCATCTCCGATGAAAACCGTCTATCGGGGAAGCTCGCTCCACGGCGGCGGGGGCAATCATGGGTTGTTGACAGATTTCGCTGGAAGGGGCGGGCTGGGCTGTGGTATACCCCCAGTCGATACGGGTGGGGTTGTGAAGAAAACGCAACACGAATGCGAGGTTGGATCATGCCATACGGTGCCGATGTACGAAAGCTGGATGAGGTCATTGTCGGTGGCGACGTGAAGATCGCCGTTTACCCTGACGTCATGAAAATGCTGGATCTCAAGTCGGGACAAAAGGTGGACGAAGAGACGGCCAAGAAGATAGTAGCCGAAAACGAGCGTTTTTATCTCGCCAAGGCCTAGCGCTTGACCCGGGCAAGGTTGGGCGCTTTGTTTTGCTTCCGGGTCCGTTTCTCCGCAATCCTCGTGGCCCAGATCGGTACCATGCTGGGCCTTCCTCTCCCCGCCTCGCTAGATCTGGCATCCCAATGCCGGGTCCACCCGGTCGTAAAACCTTCGGACCTATTGAGCCTTACCGTTTTGCGCTAAACCATTCCAGAAGGCTGGGACCCGGGCCGCCCCATGCAAGAAGCTTAGTTGCCGGTCGCTTAGGATCTCGTCCGGGGCACAGTGCGGTTGGGGCATCGTGGTGCTTGGCCAGAGTCAAAGTTCCGGAAGAATCTCCCTTGAAGAACTATTCACACAGTGGTATACTCGCTCTGATTAATAAATATCTTGAAAGATCAATTAGTTAGTAAACAGATGGAAGGGATCACCTTTCAGGATTTTGGATGTCTGAGTGGAGAGCGTTACAGCCCAAAACCGTTAACCACTTATGGGATTAGTGACTATGCAGAGTAACACAGGGGATCTTGGCAAGCATCGTCTTGGTGCTGGAAACAATCCGGCCGTTGGCGCCGTCATGGTGGTGGGTGGCGGCATTGCCGGTGTCCAGAGCGCTTTGGATTTGGCCAATTCGGGCTATTTCGTGCACCTCGTGGAAAAATCACCGGCCATCGGCGGGGTCATGTCGCAGTTGGACAAAACCTTCCCCACCAACGATTGTTCCATGTGCATTCTTTCTCCCAAACTGGTGGAGGTCAGCCGCCACATCAACATCCAGCTATTGACCGGTGCCGAGGTCTTGAACGTGGCCGGAGAGGAAGGCCACTTCCAGGTGACCGTCCGCAAGAAACCGCGCTATATCGATCTCGACAAGTGCACCGCCTGCGGTGATTGCGCCACGGTTTGTCCGGTGTCTCTGGGGAGTGAATTCGAACAGGGGCTGTCCAAGCGCAAGGCGGCGTACAAACCATATGCCCAGGCCATTCCTGGGGGATATGCCATCGACAAGCGGGACCGGTCCCCGTGTACCAATGCCTGTCCCAACGAGGTAAATGCCCATGCCTACGTGGCCCTGATCGCGGAAGGTCGCTATCCGGAAGCCATGGACGTGATCATGCGCAACCTGCCCCTTCCCGGGGTGATTGGACGCATCTGTCCACATCCCTGTGAAACGGCCTGCCGCCGCGCCGGCGTCGATGAAGCCATCTCCATCTGCGCACTCAAGCGGTTTGTGGCGGATCAGGTGGACATAGAAAAATTGCCGATCCCCAAGATCGAAAAGCGAGCGGAAAAGGTGGCCGTCGTCGGATCCGGCCCGGCAGGGTTGACGGCAGCCTATTTCTTGGCTCTGGATGGCTATCAGGTGACCATCTTCGAAGCCCTGCCGCAAGCAGGTGGTATGCTTCGGGTCGGTATCCCCGATTATCGGTTGCCACCGGCGGTGCTCGATAAGGAAATCCGGGCCATCACCCGGTTGGGCGTGGAAATCAAATTCAACAGCGCGCTCGGCAAAGACTTTTCCATCAAGAGCTTGATGAGTGATGGCTACAAGGCGGTCTATCTGGCCATCGGTGCGCACCAGAGTCTGGTGCTTAACATTCCCGGGGAAGACGCCGCGGGAGTGGTGCATGGCGTGGATCTATTGCGGCGAGCGAACCTGGGCGAACTGAAGAAGCTCAAGGGTCGGGTGGTCGTTATCGGCGGCGGCGATGTGGCCATTGATGCCGCGCGATCGGCTTTGCGGCTTGGTGCCAGCCAGGTGACCATCCTCTATCGGCGCAGTGCTCAGGAGATGCCGGCGCGTGCCAACGAAGTGGCTGACGCCTTGGCCGAAGGGATTGAAGTTCAGTATCTATGCGCCCCACAGCAGATCCTCACCAAGGACAACCAGGTGCTGGGTGTGCAGTGCGTCAAAATGCAGTTGGGTGAACCGGATTCGTCGGGTCGCCGTCGGCCGGTACCAATTCCCGGCAGTGAATTCATTGTGGAAACCGACCTGGTTGTCCCTGCCATCGGGCAGACCCCGGCTTCGCAGTTCCTGAGCGAAAAGGAAGGGATCAAGCTATCCAAGTGGGGCACCATCGAGACTGAAGAGATCAGCTATGCCACCAACCTCCCCGGCGTGTTCGCCGGCGGTGACGCACAGACCGGTCCCTGGGTCGCCATCGGTGCCGTGGCTCACGGCAAGGAAGCAGCCATTTCCATCAGTCGGTATATCAAGGGCGAAGATCTCAAGACAAGCCGTGAACCTCTTACACTGCCTCAAGAGAATTTTCTTGCCATCCCCAAGGATACCCCGAAAGCTCCTCGGACTCACATGGCAACCCTCGATATGAAGAAGCGCAAAGCCGGTTTTGGTGAGGTGGAGTTGGGACTGACCGAGGAGCAGGCCCGCGCTGAAGCCAGCAAGTGCCTGAACTGCATGGCCTGCTGCGAATGCCTCCAGTGTGTGGCGGCGTGCAAGGCCGAGGCCGTGGATCATGGCATGCGGGAAGAGCTGGTGACTGTTGATGTGGGCTCCATCATCGCCGCTCCCGGTTTCAATGCGTTTGATCCCAAGGTCTATGATACCTACGGCTACGGCCGCTATCCCAATGTGGTGACCAGTCTCGAGTTCGAACGCATTCTCAGCGCGTCGGGGCCTTTTGAAGGGCATCTGGTGCGGCCTTCCGACCATCAGACCCCGAAGAAGATCGCCTGGCTCCAGTGTGTCGGTTCTCGCGACCTCCAGCATGGCGCTCACGGATACTGCTCCGGGGTGTGCTGCATGTACGCCATCAAAGAGGCGGTCATCGCCAAGGAACACCAGCACGGCGATCTCGACGCCGCCATTTTCTTCATGGATATGCGCACCTATGGCAAGGAGTTCGAGCGTTACTACGACCGGGCCAGGGAAGAAAGCGGGGTGCGCTTCATCCGTTCGCGCATCCACAGCGTGGCGCCATCCGCGCAGGGGCGGGAGGACCTCGAAATCATTTATGCCGACGAAAACGGGCAGCTTCAGTCGGAAGTCTTCGACCTGGTGGTGCTGTCGGTGGGTATGGAAACCAGCAAAGAAGTCCGCGAATTGGCGGAGCGTCTGGGGGTCGCGGTGGATGGCGACGGCTTTGTGGAAGCCAGCAGTTTTTCCCCGGTGGCGACCTCCCGTCCCGGTGTCTTTGTTTGCGGGGCTTTTGCCGGCCCCAAGGACATCCCCTACTCGGTCATGGAGGCTTCGGCCGCCGCCGCGGCATCGGCGGTGTCTGCTGAGCGAAGCCCGCGACAGCCTGACCCAGAACCAAGACCTACCCGGCGGAGACCCCGGTTGGCGGGGAAGAACCACGCATCGGCGTGTTTGTCTGTCACTGCGGCATCAACATCGCCAGCGTGGTGGATGTCCCGGCGGTCCGCGAATACGCCCGGACGCTTCCCAACGTTGCCTACGTGGCCAACAACTTGTTCACCTGCAGCTCCGATACCCAGACCTTGATCCGCGAAGCCATTCACGAACATCGGCTCAACCGCGTGGTGGTGGCGGCCTGTACCCCGCGTACGCATGAGCCGCTGTTCCAGGAAACCATTCGCGAAGCGGGACTGAATCGATATCTGTTTGAACTGGCCAACATCCGCGACCAGGATTCCTGGGTGCATCAGGCGGAACCGGAGAAGGCCACCGAAAAAGCCAAGGACCTGGTGCGCATGGCGGTGGCTAAGGTGGCCTTGCTGGAACCCATCGAACGTCTGCAGTTGGAATTGAACCACAATGCACTGGTGGTGGGCGGCGGTGTCGCCGGCATGACCGCGGCCCTCAGCCTGGCCGACCAGGGCTATCGGACCTATCTGATCGAAAAGAAGGACGTGCTGGGTGGCCATGCCCTCAAGGTGAAGCACACCTGGAAGGGCGAAGACATCGGCAAGTTTGTCGAAAATCTCATCCATAGCGTCAAGCACCACGCCAACATCGAAATCCTGACGAGGGCCGACATCACCCAGGTGGAAGGCTTCGTCGGCAATTTCAGCACCACCGTGGCAGCGGGAGGTTCCCAGCACAACCTGCAACATGCCGTAGCGATCCTGGCGACCGGTGCCCATTCGTTCAAACCAACCGAATACCTCTATGGCCAAAGCGACCGGGTGACCCGCTGGCACGAACTGGAAAAGCTCTTCGACGAAAGCCCCGCGCGTCTTGAGGAAGCCGAGGCGGTGGCCTTCATTCAGTGTGTCGGCTCCCGTGAACCGGATCGCCCATACTGTTCCAAGATTTGCTGTACGGCTTCGGTGCAGCAGGCCATTGACCTTAAGACCAAAAAGCCGGATTTGGATGTCTTCATCCTGTACCGCGACCTGCGCACTTACGGGCAGCGTGAGGAGCTTTACCGCAAGGCCCGCGAGCTTGGCGTGCTGTTCATCCGATACAACGTCACGGATAAGCCGGTGGTGCAAAAGGTCACTGTGGACGGTCGAGAGAAAATCAAAGTCACCGTACGCGATCACGTCCTCGGGCGGCCGGTGGACCTCACCGTGGATTACCTGAACCTGGCCACGGCCATTATTTCTCGGGAGCAGGAAGAACTGGCCAAGTTCTTCAAAGTGCCGCTCAATCAGGACGGGTTTTTCCTGGAAGCGCACATGAAGCTCCGGCCCGTGGATTTCGCCACCGACGGGGTGTTTGTCTGTGGCCTGGTGCACTATCCCAAGCCCATGGAAGAATCCATTGCCCAGGCCCAGGCGGCGGTGGCTCGGGCCACCACGGTATTGGCCCAACCCTATGTGGAAGTGGAACCCATCGTTTCATCCATCGATCAGGAGGCTTGCATCGGCTGTAGCCTGTGTGTGCTGTCCTGTCCCTTCAGCGCCATCGAACTGGTCAAGGTCCACGGCAAGGGCTATCGCGCCGCCAACATCTCGGCTTCGTGCAAGGGCTGTGGGATCTGCGCCGCGGGTTGCCCGCAGAACGCCATTGACATGGTGCATTTTCGCGGTTCTCAGATCCGCGCCGCAATCCGGGCCGGTGGGGCGCGCTGAACACTCGGGCGCAGCACCGACCTGCTGTGACGGGACAGCGGTGTCAGCGGCGGTCCTGATGCTCGCGTGATTCCGGCTGCTAGGCTAAAACGGGGGCCTGCTGCAGGCCCCGAGTGACTCAAGGAGAAGGCTAATGAGCGCAACGTTCGAACCGAAAATTCTGGCATTTCTGTGCAACTGGTGCGCCTATGCGGGCGCAGACCTGGCGGGGGTGTCACGTTTCCAGTATCCCCCCAGTGTCCGCGTGATTCGGACCATGTGCTCCGGGCGAGTCGACCCGATGTTCGTGGTGGAAGGGTTGAAAAGCGGTTTTGACCGTGTCGCGGTGTTTGGCTGACACATCGGTGACTGCCATTACCTGGAAGGTAATGTGTTTGCTTCAAAACGGATGGCGGTAGTAGAAGAGCTGCTGGAAATGGCCGGGATCGGTCGGGACCGCATGGCGCTTCGGTGGGTGAGTGCCGCCGAAGGGCAATTGTTTGCCAACACCGTCACGGAGTTGACTGAGTCGACCCAGAAGGCCGGGGTTTTCGATTTAGAGAAATACAAAGTGCCACTGGGGGCGGTGGAACGGGTGCTGACCGGGTCGCGGTTACGGTGGCTCACGGGCATGGACCAGCACCTGACGGAAGCTGGCAATGTCTATGGTGAGAAGGTCGATGAGCAAGCCTACCAGGCACTGCTCGGCGAGGCGCTCGAAGCGGAATATCGAAAGGCTCTGCTTTTGGAGGTGCTCCAGGAAGGCCCGCTGACGGTCCGCGAGATGGCCGGCAAGGCGAACCTGCCGGTCTACACCGTGTCGCTGTGTCTGAACGATTTGGAACGGCGGGGCCTGGCGGAATTCCAAGGATTTGACGGAACTACCCCCAAATTCATCAGTTTGGCAGCTTAGTTGGAGGAACGCGAGAGCCCGAGGGCGATAGGGTGAGAGAACCTTGGTTCGGCCTTATTCCTTAACGCTATCACGACTTACGCTCTCGCGCTCTTGCGGATCTCAAGGAGAACGGTTTATGGCAAAATCGAAAGCAAAATCCAAGAAAGGTGCCGTGCTGGTGGTGGGTGCCGGTGTGGCCGGGATGCAGGCGTCCCTCGATCTGGCCAGCTCCGGTTACTTTGTCCATCTGATCGACAAGTCCCCCACCATCGGCGGGATCATGGCACAGCTGGACAAGACCTTTCCCACCAACGACTGCGCCATGTGTATCATTTCCCCCAAGCTGGTGGAGGTCGGGCGGCATCTTAACATTCAGATCCACCCCAACACCGAGATCGAGACTCTGCAAGGCGAAGCCGGCAACTTCAACGTTACCGTCAAGAGCCAGCCGCGCTACATCGATCTCAAGGCCTGCACCGCTTGCGGCCAGTGCCGCCAGGTGTGCCCGGTGTCGGCTTTGAACGAATTCAATCAGCAGCTTGACCTGAGGGAAGCCACCTACATGCGCTATCCCCAGGCTATCCCGCGCGGCTTCACCATCGATCGTAGTATTTGCATCGGCTGTGGCATGTGCGAAAAGGTCTGCCTGGCGGGAGCGGTCCACTACGACGATGTGCCGCGTCTGGAAGACCTCGAGGTTGGGGCCGTGGTGCTGGCGCCGGGTAATGACGTATTCGACCCGTCCCGCTTCGACACCTATAATTATCTGAACTTCCCCAACGTGGTTACCAGCATGGAGTTCGAACGCATCCTAAGCGCTTCGGGACCCTACCGCGGGCACTTGATGCGCCCATACGACCGCGAGGAACCCAAGAAGATTGCCTGGCTGCAATGCGTGGGTTCGCGCAATATCAACAAATGCGACAATTCCTACTGTTCGGCGGTGTGCTGCATGTACGCCATCAAGGAAGCGGTGATTGCCAAGGAGCACGCTCACCACGGCCTGGATACCGCGATTTTCTTCATGGACATGCGCACCTACGGCAAGGAATTCGAACAGTATTACAACCGCGCCAAAGACCATGGGGTGCGCTTCATCCGTTCGCGGGTGCATTCGATGGAACCCGAGGGCGAATGCGACCTGCGCCTCGGCCTATGTCGATGAAGACGGGGTCGAGCGCGATGAAGTCTTCGATATGGTGGTGCTGTCGGTGGGTTTTGAGGTCGGCCAGGGAACGGTGGAACTGGCCAAACGCCTGGGGATCGATCTCAACAAGCATAACTTCGCGGCGACCGACGGCTTTCTGCCGGTGGCCACCTCCCGTCCCGGGATTTACGTGTGCGGCACTTTGCAGGGTCCCAAGGACATCCCGCAGTCGGTCATGGAAGCATCCGGTGCGGCGGCCGGCAGCAGCGCGCTGCTGAGCGAGGTGCGCTGGACCGAAACCAAGACCCGCGAGCTGCCGCCGGAACGCGATATTTCCGCGGAAGACCGCCGCGTGTCGGCGTGTTTGTCTGCAACTGCGGCATCAACATCGGCGGCATCGTGGATGTGCCGGCGGTACGCGAATATGCGCGGTCGCTCCCCCACGTCGTCCATGTGGAAGACAACCTGTTCACCTGTTCTCAGGACACCCAGGTGCGCATGGGCGAAGTCATCAAGGAAAAGGGCATCAACCGCATGGTGGTTGTCGGCCTGTACGCCGCTCACCCACGAAGCCCTGTTCCGCGAAACCCTGCTCGAAGTGGGGCTCAACAAGTACCTGTTTGACATGGCCAACATCCGCAACCAGGATTCCTGGGTGCACATGAACGATCGCGCGAGCGCCACGGCCAAGGCCAAAGACCTGGTCCGCATGGCGGTGGCCCGGGCGGCGCTGCTCAAGCCCCTGCAGGAACGCAAGGTCGACATCAACCAGCGCGGCCTTGGTGATCGGCGGCGGTATTGCCGGCCTCAACGCGACCCTCAACCTGGCCCAGCAGGGATTCGAAGCGGTCCTGGTGGAAAAGGGCAAGGAACTGGGCGGTCTGGCGCGGAAAGTTTCGCACACCATCGAAGGGCTGGAAGTCACAACCCTACATCGACCAGCTCATTGCCGATGTGCGTGGCCACAGCAAGGTCACCGTGCTGACCGAATCGGAAGTGACCAATTTCAAAGGCTACAAGGGCAATTTCACCACCACGGTGGCGGTGGGGCCAGACAAGACCGAACAGAAGTTCGAGCACGGCATTGCCATCGTGGCCACCGGTGCCCACGAATACAAGCCCAAGGAACATCTCTACGGCGAAGACTCCCGGGTGATGACCCAGCTGGAGCTGGATGCGAAGATCCACGCGAATGCCAAGGAAGTGGCCAAGTGGCAGCGGGTGGTGATGGTTCAGTGCGTGGGGTCCCGCAACGAGGAAAACCCCAACTGCAGCCGCATCTGCTGCCAGAGTGCGGTGAAGCATGCCCTGCAGATCAAGAACCTCAACCCGGATGCCGATGTCTACATCCTCTATCGCGACATGAGGATGTACGGCATGCTGGAGGATTTCTACACCGAAGCCCGCAGCAAGGGGATCCTGTTCTCTCGGTTCGACCTGGACAACCCGCCGCAGGTGAGCAAGAACGGCGACGGTTTGGAAGTGACCTTCACCGATCATGTGCTGCAGCGACCGGTGAAGGTGCCGGCCGACGCGGTGGTTCTTAGTGCCGCCACCCTGGCGGCGGATACCGATGAGCTGGCCACGCAACTGAAAGTCCCGCGCAATGCCTTTGGTTATTTCATTGAAGCCCATGCCAAGCTGCGTCCCGTGGATTTCTCTTCGGAAGGCATCTACCTGTGCGGGACCGCTCACAGCCCCAAGCTCATCAGCGAAACCATCACCCAGGCGCTGGCGGCGGCATCGCGCGCCGGGACCTTTCTCGCCGGGGGCAAGCTCAGCGTCGGCGGCGCCGTGGCCCACGTCGACCCGAGCCGATGCGCTGCCTGCCTGGTGTGCGTCATGAGCTGCCCCTACGGCATACCGCAGATCAACGAAGACAACGTGTCAGAAATCAATGAAGCGTTGTGCCAGGGTTGCGGGGTGTGCGTCTCGGAATGCCCGGCCAAGACCATTCAGTTGTCCCACTATGAAGATGACCAGATAGGACTCGAAGTGCATGCATTGCTGGAAGGAGTTTTCTGATGGAACAGTTTGAACCGATCATCGTAGCGTTCTGCTGCAGCTACTGAGCATATTCCGCAGCGGACCTGGCAGGTTCCATGAGGTTGAGTTACCCGCCCAACGTGAAGATCGTGAAACTCCCCTGCAGCGGCCGGGCGGAGATCATCCATCTGATGCAGGCCCTGGAAGAGGGAGCGGATGGCGTGTTTGTGGCGGGCTGTCTCGAGGGTGATTGCCACTATCAGTTGGGCAACCTTCGGGCCAAGAAGCGAGTGAACTTTGTGAAGGAGATCCTGGACAAGGTCGGCATCGGTTCCGAACGGATCGTCATGTACAACCTGTCTGCCGGCCAGGGCCCTCGGTTTGCCGAAATCGCCCGGGAAATGACTCGAAAAGATCAGACAGTTGGGGCCGAGCCCCATTCGGATTGCCAAAGAGAAGTCAGCCAAGGCTGGCGCAAAGGAGGCCGCATGATCATCGCCAAACCCAAACCCTTGGAAGAAATCATCGACTATGTGAAGGACATGAAGCGAATCCTGGTGGCCGGCTGTGATGGCTGTGTCACCGTGTGTGAAGCCGGCGGCATGAAGGAAGCGCAGGTCCTGGCCTCGGCTCTGCGGATGTATTTCCGGGGGCAGGGCCAAGCCACCGTAGTGGATGAAATCAGCCTCACCCGCCAGTGCGACCGCCCCTACATCGAGCAGCTCCAGGACAAGATCAACAACTACGACGCGGTCCTGTCGCTGGCCTGTGGGGCGGGGGTGCAGTTTCTGGCGGAGATGTATCGCGGCAAGCGCATTTTGCCGGCGGTCAACACCTGTTTCATCGGCGTGACCGAACAAAAAGGGGAATGGACGGAACGTTGCCAGGCCTGCGGCGAATGCCTGCTGGCGACCACCGGCGGCATCTGCCCCATTTCCCGCTGTTCCAAACGGATGTCCAACGGCCCCTGCGGCGGCTCCGCCAACGGCAAGTGCGAAATAAGCAAGGACACCGCCTGCGGCTGGCATCTCATCTATGAGCGGCTGAAGGAACTGGATGAACTGGAGCGTTTCGAGCAACCCATCGAACCCAAGAATTGGGCCACCAGCCGCGATGGGGGGCCCCGCAAGGTGATCAAGGAGGTTTCTCACGCATGAGCACAACAACACCTAGCAAACTTCAAAAGATTCTTGCGGCTGGACACTTCGGGGTGACCTCGGAATGCGGCCCCCCGCGCGGTGCCGATGGACACGTGGTGGAGGAAAAGGCCAGGCTGATCGGCGACTATGTCGATGCCATCAACGTCACCGACAATCAGACGGCGGTGGTGCGCATGTCCAGCCTGGCGGCCTGTATCCGCATCAAGTTGATGGGCTTGGAGCCAGTGCTGCAGATGGTGACCCGCGACCGCAATCGCATCGCCTTGCAAAGCGATATCCTCGGGGCGGCATCCTTCGGCATCCACAACGTGCTGTGCCTCACCGGTGACCATCAGAGTTTCGGCGACCATCCCAATGCCGCCAACGTCTTTGATCTGGATTCCACCCAGTTGGCTCGGACGATCCGGATGATGCGGGATGAGGGCAAGCTCCTGAGCGGCTTCGAGATGAAGGTGCGCCCGGACATGTTCATCGGTGCGGCCGAAAACCCCTTTGCCGACCCCTTTGAAATCCGCGTCATGCGGACCGCCAAGAAGGTGACTGCCGGCGCCCAGTTCATCCAGACCCAGTGCATTTATAACATGCCCAAGTTCAAACTCTGGATGCAGGGCTTGGTGGACAAGGGACTCCATGAAAAGGTCTATATCCTGGCCGGGATCACCCCCATGAAGGGTCTCGGTATGGCGAAATATATGAAGAACCGGGTTCCGGGCATGGATGTACCCGATGAATTGATCGCCCGTCTGGCTGGTATTCCCAAGGAAAAGCAGGCGGAAGAGGGGGTCAAGATCGCCATCGAACAAATCCAGGAACTCAAGGAAGTCCCCGGAGTCAGGGGCTTCCACATCATGGCCATCGAGTGGGAAGAGAAAGTCCCGGAGATCGTCCAGGCCACCGGCCTGTATCCGCGTCCCAAGGTGGACTGAGGCATGACCTTATCCTGAACTTGGTCGCAGTCTTGAGCAACCGCCAAGGTTGTCACCCCCAGCCCGCACTCCGCGGGGTGGGGGTTTTTTCGTTGCTGGTAGCGCAGGGCAGGGTTTCTGGAGTGACCGGGGCGGTTTGGGGGGCAGTTTGCAAGATTTAGCCAGCCAGATTGTTGTTGTGGTTTACAATGAAGTTGCGCAGGATGGCACAATCTTCACCACGCTCCTGATAAAGCGGATTAGATCTCGCTACCCAAGCTGGCTGCTACACTGCCCTACTGTTACGCTTGAGAGCAGGAGAATTATAGAGATGTCGACGATCATGGGGTCAGCGGCTTTGACCATTGATGTTGCCACCCTTGCCGGCCAGATCCAGCACAACTGCGACATCGCCGATGCCGGCTCGGGTGCGGTGTTTTCGCTGTGTGGGTTTCTGCTCAGGCTCAGGGATCACTACAAATGGGAACACGGTCTTAACCCCTGGGAAGAGCCGGAACCGGTCGATCTCTTGGAGTGGGTGGAGGCCCGCGAAGAGAAATGGCTGGAAATGGGGCAGGAAAATTTCCAGCCGCTGGTGGTGGGCGGGAACGTGCACCAACCCTTCGATCTGGATCCCATCAATGACCGCCTGCGTCCACAAGGCCTGGTGTATGGGGCCGGCTATGTGGCGGGCATGAAACCCTCGTTTTTCTTGGCGGAACTGGAAGAATCCCGGAGCGTGGGGACACTCAGGATCGATACCGTTGATCGTGAACTGTCCCGGGATTTGTTCGTGACCCCGGCCATGCGGCAGGGTGATCGGATCGTGGCCCGACGTTCGGCGATGCTTTTTTTCCTTTGGGACCAGGTCCTGGAGATGCGGCCTTCGGCAAGATCAGCGCTGCATTACGCGTTCCAGCAACACGGGCTGGATCTGGAAGCGTTGCGCCGGTCTCCCAAGGAATTGGGACCTGTGCTGCGGCAGGTGGCGGCGGCGGAACTGGCTGCCTGGATCTATCATGAAATTGGTGAAGCGCGAGAGGATACCTTCGGCGGCACCCTTTGGCAGGAGATTGTTTCGACCTACGCCAATAGCCCGGTGGAAATCCTCGCCCGAGTACTCAAGGACCTGCTGGCGGACACCCATCCCGACGGGCTGCTGGGCCATATCATCGGCTGCGGCCTGAAGTCGTCGCTGGGATTTTACGTGGCCTTTCTACGGTCGTTTTCCAGGATGGTTTTCCCGGAAATCCGACAAGCCTTCAAACGATTCGTGCCCAACGGAGACTGGTTTATCATCGAACAAGCTCGCGACCAGGGGCGCAATCGGGTTCTCGGGATCGCCCGGGCCACTGGTTGAAATCCATGAGGCGGGCCGTGATCGTGGGACCGATTGGGCCAGGGACGAGATCGTCGCCACCCTCATCGAGCCTTTGGGCATCCCCAGCGCTTCTCGAGGCATCCAATAGGTCCGTGAGAGCGTGAAGAAGATCCGTCAAGGCGTAAAAGGGTGCGGGCGTGAGAGCGTAAAACCATACGCAAGAAGGGTTTAACGCTCTTGTGACTTGTGCGCTCGCGGGTCTTTGTCATTTCTGCTGGACCGCCTTATCGATCGCATCCGTGCGTTCGTCCCCCAACTCCTGGGTGCGTTGGGCCTTGTCGATGGGGGCGCGCAGTTCCTTGCGGATCTCCTTGGCGGCTTGTTCGGCGACGGGGTCGATCTTCACTGGTTCCGGTTCCCTGTCTTTGCTTTGGGAGCAGGCCGACAGCGTCATGCCGGCAGCGAACCCTATGACTAATAGTGACGCAAACGCGAGTTTTCTCATGACGACTCCTTCTCTTGATCAAACATCCGGCTTAGCCGGGAGGGAGTGAAGGGTGGCGGCAAAGTCGCGCTCGAGGCTGCTGGTGCCTTAACTTCCAGCCACGACCAATCGGTCCCCACTCGCCCAATAAGGTGTAGACATGGAGCGAATTGTACCAGAACTCATCGGCGGATGCGAGGGTTAGGCGGTTTACGCGCTCACACATTGGCGGCGGTGGGGTATTCGTTGGGGAGCGTCGTTGCCGCATGATTCAACATGCGGTAGGAGAGGTGAGGACCTGTTCCAGGAAGGCCTCAAGGAGAGATGCAAAGATGCCTCGGTGGAAACAACGGCTTGCCGGGATGTTGATGGCCTTGCTGGGAGCAGCGGGCACCTGGTGGGTGTGGCGCACTGCCTTCAGCGAGGGATACTACTCCGAAAAGGCCGCCATGATTTTCCCGGCTATCGCGGTTGTCGGCTTGGGTCTGATTCTTTTACCCGGATACCGGGAGGAAAGGCTGGCCCGTGGCGAGGATATTTCGCGAATCCAAGGCCGGAGGCTGATTACCGCCCGCTGGTGGGCCATCCTGGTCATGGCGGTGTGTGCTGGTGTTGCCAACTATCTTCTGCTCTTGTCGCAGGTGGGGCTACGTTAACTGTAATCAACTGTCGGCAAGAACACTATCAAGGCGGAGCGCAGACTCAACCCGGTGGTAAGGGACTCTCGGTTCCTAAGCCTGGCCGGCTGGGTTTTCATTATCAATGATGCCGATTGCCCAGAGAAAGGAACGGTCCATGGCTGAATTCAAAAACGTTACGGTTATCAAGAAGGCCAATGTTTACTTCGATGGCAAGGTTACCAGCCGCACGGTCCGGTTTCCGGACGGTTCGAAAAAGACCCTGGGGGTTATGTTGCCGGGGGAATACGAATTCAACACGGCGGACAAAGAAATCATGGAGATTCTCGTCGGCGATCTGGAGGTGTTGTTGCCCGGAGAGGCCGGTTGGAAGACCATACGCGGCGGGGAAGCGTTTGAGGTGCCGGCTCAATCCAAATTCAGCCTGAAGGTCAAGACCCTCACCGACTATTGCTGTTCCTTCATCCTGTGAGCGGGCTAGAGGTTTTCTGTTGACATGGGCCGTCGGGTTGGATAGCTTGTCAAAACAACACGAGGAGAAAATTATGAAACGCACCATCATTGTTGCACTGAGAAAAGAAGCCGGGGCGGGATCCCAAAGCGGGTCTTTCTTTGGCTTTTTTTGGTTTTTTGCGTAGATCCACCAGGGTCAAGCGACGGTGTCGGTTAACCCCGGGTGGATCGAAGATCCTCCCGGGGTTTAGCATTTGGAACCCCAGGGACAACTCCTTGGGGTTTTTTTATTCCGGTGAAGGAACAACCCAACAGGGAAGGGGATGTCGTGATTTTGGTATCTACGAAAAGGCATTACGGCTGAGGAGATCGAGCAACTCAAGGAAGAATTGCGTTCGGATGACTATCTGATCAAAGAGATCAAAGGCGTGGAGGAAACCATTCTGGGGCGTGGTGGGGACCGTCCGCAAGGATTTTCGTCATTTCGAGACGCTTCCCGGGGTCGCCAAGGTCCTACCTATTTCCAAGCCGTACAAATTGGTCAGCCGGGAACTCCACCCGCAGCCTTCGGTGATCCGAGTGGGAGATGTGGCCATCGGCGGCGATCGCCTGGTGGTCATCGCCGGGCCCTGCGCGGTGGAAGAACGCAAACGCACCCTGGAAATCGCCCGGGTGGTGCGCCGCTATGGGGCGGTGCTGTTCCGGGGCGGGGCCTTCAAGCCCAGGACCTCGCCATACTCCTTTCAGGGACTGGGGGAAGAGGGCCTCAAGATCCTCGCCGAGGTCCGGGAAGAAACGGGAATGGGGGTCGTCACCGAGATGACCTCCCCCAGCCAGGCGGATCTCATGGTCAAATACGTGGACATCGTCCAGATCGGCGCTCGCAACATGCAGAACTTCGAACTGCTCAAATGCGTCGGGCGCATCGGCAAGCCCGTGCTCCTCAAGCGCGGACTGTCGGCGACCATCGAAGAGTGGCTGATGTCTGCCGAGTACATTCTATCGGAAGGAAACGACCAGGTCATATTGTGCGAGCGCGGCATTCGCACCTTTGAGCGCTTTACCCGGAACACCTTGGATCTTGACGGCGGTCCCCGTGATCAAGTCACTGACCCATCTGCCCATCATCGTTGACCCGAGCCATGCCACCGGGATTCGCGAGAAGGTGAGCCCCATGGCTCGGGCTGCCATTGCCGCCGGGGCCGACGGTCTCACCCTGGAGGTCCACACCGAACCGGACAAGGCACTCTCCGATGGGCCGCAAAGCCTGTACCCGGAGCAATTCAAACGGCTCATGCGAGACCTCTACGTCATCGCTCCGGTGGTCGGCAAACAGCTGGATTTCAACTACCTGGAAAAAGCCAAGAAGATGGGTAAGCCCGCGGAACCGGGAAGCCCTCCCCGAAGCGTGGTCTATCCCGGCGTCCCCGGTTCCTTCAGCCACAAAGCCTGCACGCAGTTTTTCGGCACCGAGGTTTCCCATCAGAACTGTCCTTCCTTTCGGGAGGTCTTCGAAGCCGTTCAGAATGGAGACGCGACCCTGGGCATCGTGCCCGTGGAAAACTCACTCACCGGCAGCATTCACGAAAACTACGACCTGCTTCTCGAATACGATCTCAAGATCGTCGGCGAGATGACCCTGAGGATCGAGCACAACCTGGTCGGGCATGCGGGTACCAGGCTAGACGGCATCAAACGGGTTTACTCTCACCCCCAGGTGTTCCAACAGTGCAAGGAGTTCCTGGAGGACTATCCCGACTGGGATCTGGTGGCCTGCAAAGACACGGCAACTGGCAGTGCGACGGGTGAAGGAAAACGGCGACCAGGAGGAAGCCGCCATCGCCGGGAAGGAAGCGGCGGAGATCTATGGGATGACTCTTCTGCAGGAAGGCATCGAGACCAATCCGCGGAATTTCACCCGTTTTGTGGTCATATCGCCGGAGACTTCCTGGAGGGCCCCAAGAACAAGTCCTCGCTGATCTACTCGGTGAGCGACCAGCCAGGGAGCTTGTATGAGACCCTGAAGATCTTTGCCGAAAGACAAGATCAACCTGGTCAAACTGGAATCGCGCCCCATCCACAGCAGACCCTGGGAGTATCTCTTCTATGCCGATATCGAAGTGGACATCCAGGATGACCAGTACCGTTCCTTGCTGGAAGATCTCCAGAAGAAGACCGAATTCCTCAAGATCTTAGGTAGCTACGCCAAGGGCGGTCGATAGTCCGGAGAAGTAGGATTTATTCAACTAGTGCTCCGTCAACTCAGTCTTACCGGGTTCGCCCTTCGATATCCCGCTAGGGCGGGAGCGATCGGGCGTTGGCGCTTGGCCATCCTCCGTTCGTGCTGAGGTATCGAAGCACGAACGCTACCCCGTAGAACCAAGCTGACAAAGCACCAGGGTGGTTAAAAGCAAAGGACATGGAGTGAATTGCAGGCGCATAGCGCGATGAAGGACCTTTTGGGTATCGCTCTTAGTACTGCAACGAGGTTTTACTCTGAAGTCGCTTGAAGCCTTGGCTTGATTCCACGCTTAAGTAACTGTCTCAAAGCTGATCCCTTTGCTGGACGATGTTCCACAATGAAAGGCCTCCTGCAAGTTTCGTTGCAGTAGTAAGTTCCCCGTAGATCGGATCATGGAACTTTCTAAACATGCCGCGATGCCATCAGTTCTTTTCCTGAAGCGCTTCCGATGGTCTGGTGACCTTGCCGGTGACCGCCGCCGCCCGCCCCTCCCTTTTGCCCCACGGGCACGGTCAACGAACTGGCCGTGTCACCCCGCAGTACAAAGCCATGCTCGATAATGATGAGGACCTTTGAGAGAGATCACATGAACCGGCAGCGCAGGGCGCACTTGTTTCAACAGGCTCAAGAACTTGGGTTTGTGCTAGGCGGCTTGGCGTGCTATCCTGCATGCCAACTCGTCTCATCGGGATTGTGAGCTCCAGCTTCCAGGCACTTCCGACCTCCCCTTCTATCCCCCCGGTTGCTGATGGGACAGGGGAAAGAATCGCGCGGAGACGCTTCGGAGTCTCTTCTGCTTTCACCTCAGATGGGCACTTCGGAAGAGGCCCTGCATTCTTTCCTGATCGGCTTGTCGTTCAGCAGACCATTGATTCACCGCTGAGAACGCTGAGAACGCTGAGAGTTCATGATGGTTTTGTGTCCGTGGAAGGATACGAACTGTCCAGAGTGGACGATATCCTCACGTTTTCAGTGTCCTTAGCGAACTCGACGCTTTCTGCGGTGAATGGTTACAAATCCGAATGCGGCAAGGAGGAGGGGAGAATGACGACCGGCGCACGGTCTTGGGACGACATGAGCAAGGAGGAAGCGCGGCGACGCATTGAAAGGATGCTGACCCCGGAAATCGACTGTAGTGCCGGGCCAGCCGCCGGCATTGGAGCAGTCGGTCCCATCCTATGGTGATCTGACGGCTCTAAACACCTCCCGGCTGGTTCGACTCGGTGGTGTCATCCCTTCTCACGGATATCATTAGCGACTTCCTGGATCTCTTGGAGACCTCCTGTGTCGTCCACGAGAAGAATGGCGACTATGCTTTGAGTATTTTCGCTTCGAGTCGGTGTCGGTTCCTGAACGAGTCTTCGCGTGAGCGTTGCGGCA
>CAWDJT010000011.1:0-198427 GCA_963802715.1 uncultured delta proteobacterium | reverse complement strand
GCGAACCCATACAGATACCCGTGCTTGCCCTTGGAAAGGGTTGGCTGGTGGTGGATAAACCTGCGGGCATGACGGTTCACAACGAATCCGGGCGGGATCTTTGCTCCTTGGCCTCCGCCTTTATCCAGAACGAAACGACCATCCAGGGGCAAATCGAGATGGACCCGGATTTTGGCGTCAATCCTGTTCATCGTCTCGACAAGGAGACCAGCGGCGTTATTTTACTGGCCGTCACCCGGGAGATGTTTCGATTTTTTTCGAAGCAGTTTGAATCCCGTCAGGTAAAGAAGTGGTATGTCGCTATCTTGCATGGCCGGCTGGAAAACCCGGAAGGAAACGACCCGTGGGGGACCTGGCGCTGGGCTCTTGCCAAGACCGCCGGCGGACGCCACGATCCCGAAGGCGCCGGTGAGCCGGCAAGATAGCCAGACCCGTTACCGGGTCCTCGACCACAGTGCCCATTACACGATGGTGGAAATCGAGCTGCTTTCCGGCCGCACGCATCAGATCCGGCGCCATGCGAAACTGTCTGGTCATCCGGTAGTCGGTGACGCACGCTACGGCTCGACGCGGGCCGTAAACTACCTGAGACGGAATTATGCATTTGACCGCCTGGCGCTGCATGCGCGTGGGCTCACCTTGCAGCTGCCCGGCGGAAAAGCGCCGGAAACCGTCGAAACTCCGACAATTCCAAGCCAGATGCAGGATCTATTTGAAAATGACCCTGCCCCCCATGAATAATGAAGGGGCTATCTTCAGAGCCTTTTGCAAAAGTCCTTCCGTTCATGGTTCGATACCTCACCACGAACGGAAAATCAGCCACTTACAGGCAACTCCGTCCGTTCGCCCTGAGGTATCGAAGGGCAAGAATGGACTTTTGGAAGAGGTTCTTCATTTACCGCATTGTGCATTCGCGCTGTGGGATTTCAGGGATGCTTTGCATCCAGGATGAAGACCGTTATGCCTTGGGAGCGAGCAGACTGGATCGACGAGAACGCTACGTCGGACGGGGTGAGCCAGAAATCAAGAAGGCCGCTTTTCTGCACAGAGCGGCCTTATTTCGGGTAGCCAACGTTGTTAATATGATCGGGCCAAGGATACCAGGGTTTGAATCATGGCAAGCCAGCAACGAAGATCAGGAGAATGCACGGGGCACAAACCGATGTTGCCGCGAACCTATGAGCACTCTGCATGATGCAGAGCACTCATAGGAGCTCAGCGCCGACTGGTCGTGACTATCTGCCACCACGGAACTGCTGTTGGGTACGGGTCTGAGAACCGGAGCCCTGATTGGGTCTTTGCTGAAACATCTGACGAGTTTGAGTTCCGGAACTCTGTGTGGTCAGGCAGCTTTGATCGCGCAGCCGGGTTTGATCCCTGGTTTGCGTACGGTCTGCCGCAAAAGCAAAGCTGCTGCCAAAAAGGATAACCGCGGCGCCAAGCACCATTGCCGTCTTGACTGTCTTTCTCATTTGATCCACCTCCACCTGAGTGTTTTAGGATGTGCGGTATCAACTCGATCCCGCTTTCCCTCATCTACAAGTGAAGACCGAAAAGGGTCACAAAGAAAATCGAGATTTCAAAATGGGGGCAAAAGCGGGCATCAAGGATATCTAGCGCCTGCCTCCACCGCCGGAACCACCCCTACCACCAGAACCACCCCCACCGCTACCGCTACCACTACCACCTAAACCACCCAGACCACCGCCACCCTCAGCTCCACCGCCACTGCCGCCTGAACCGCCACGGCCCCACCCTGGTACCGGAGGATGACGATTGCCCATGGCCGGGTCCGGAACTGATTCCTTCCGGCCCAGACCCCGAGCCAGGGCCTCCCACCTGTGGCCCTCTGGCCCCGAGATCTTCGGAAGAAAGACCGAGGCGAGATGCAAGCTGTCCCGTGGGAGAATTGCTTTGGATGACTGCCAGGGCAGCAGCGGTGATGTCCGTGTCCGGCCTCCCTCGGTTCTTGGCCACGGCAATGATGCGACCCAAATCAGCCTGATTGGCAGTAAAGTAGTTTTGTTTCAACCCTGCCGATACAATCTGCCCGGCCAGGCGCGTATCGAAACGGATTTGTCGGAGGGATGCGAGCAATTCCGCACTACGGATCATTACGGGTAAAGGCGCCGAAGGAGCATCTTCAAACAACTGCTTGAGGTCTTGCCTCTGAAGTCCGGCGTTGAAGAGTTCCGATAGGCGAGTGCGGTCTTCAGCTGGGACCGATGTTTCCTGCTGGGCCAGCTTCTTGGAACGATCAACCAGCAGGGACTGGGTGAAACGATAGTCGTCCTCCTTTTTCTCCAGTACCTGAGCGATCCTTGATGGCTCTATGCGCTTGGCGAACCCCTCCTCGATCTTACTCACAAACGGCTGGAGCGGGAAACCGGATTGCTGTACTCCGATGAGAGTGCGCAGGAGTCTATCTGTCTTTGCCGGGTCCCACTTCTGCTCATAGCCGAGGGCCAATAGCCGGTTCAGCGTTGCCGGCGGAATGCCTGCCGCCTCAGCAGCCCGGACGGTGCCCGAGAGGTCTGTTTCCGACGCTTGGGCTCTTGCCGGCTCCGCGCTGCCGCACAGTGCCAGCAGCATCACCAGTCCCATGGTAAATCGTTTAAGCCGAGTTCCCATTACCGTTTCCAACGAACAGAATAGCGTTTTGATTCCCAAAACCGTCATCCTCACGGAGGCCCGCCCCCGGGTCAGGGATGATCTGCTCACCGTCCACCACGAAGGCATACTCGTACCGACCTGTTGGAAGCATCAGCGTGATGGTCCAGTGTGCCTCCCCGTTGACCGATTTCAACGTGCAGCCTTGGGGTTGCCACCCATTGAAAGAGCCGATCACGGAGACGGTGCGTGCCTCCGGAAAGCGGAGCGCCAGAGCAACCGGCACGCGATTGCCCTGCAAAGCAACGTTACCCTTTTCAGTCCTCAAAGCGTGAAATGCGAAGGTAAGGCACACCGCAATCAACACCGCTGCCGCAGGGGCCAGCTGTAGTGGGGTAAAGGTGATCGAACGGGGCGACTGGAACCATCGAAGCAGCCGAACCCACGGGGACAGCCGTTTTGCTCTGACAGAACCCATGACGGACTGCAGCAGGATATCCGGGGGTTCAAGGGTCGGCATTCCACGAATGGCACCCAGGATTTTACCCATAGCTGGGTCTTCCGCCAAGCCGTGGTCCACCTGAGATTCCCTCATTTCTCCTGGTTTTCCACCCGCCTCGGAAGCAATGGTGTCACCCGTGCAACCCGGTCTACGGTTGTAGCTTTCCTTCTCCATTCCAGCCCTTCTCCAAGATCTCGCGCAATTTCTTGAGTCCCCGATGGATCCGCATCTTAGCTCCGCTTACAGATATCCCCAGTGCGGTGGCGATCTCTTCCATCGAGAGTTCTTCATGATACCGGAGCACTACAGCCTCGCGGTAATCGATAGGAAGTTGAGCAAGTGCCTTGTGGATGTCCTGTGCATCGATCCGGGCGCATAGGTTTTCCTCCTCCTGCCCAGGATGGTCGAGCCCCGAGCCTGCATCCCAATCGTCGATGGCGACAACCTGCACCGTTCTGTTTCGGCGCAGGAAATTTCTGCCATGATTCAGCCCGATACTGTACAGCCATGGAAAGAACCTGCGCCCCTGTCGAAACCGGTGGAGCGCTTCATATGCTTTGATAAATGTTTCCTGTGCCAGGTCCAATGAATCGGCATAGGAGCCGGTCAACCGAAACATCAGGTTGTATATGGGCTTCTGATACCGTTGAACCAGAACGGCATAGGCATCCACTTCCCCCGCTAGAACGGCGGAAACCACCTGATGATCGCTTGCTTGATCCATGAACAGGCCTTGATCTTTCCCTCGAGTAAAAGCGTCTCATGTGGATATACAATTGAACCCGCATACGAGTCACCGTTTATTCAACGATCAAGACCGAATTGATCTTCCCAAAACCACTCTCCTCGGAGAGGATGGCACCAGGATCGGCTTGCCAGTCATTGCCGTCAATCATGAAACCATATTCATAACGACCAAGGGGCAGCGGAACCGTAATGGACCATGTGCTCCCGTCGCGCCGCATGCAGTGAGACTGATGCGACCATTGGTTGAAACTACCAGAAAGGCAGACACCCGTCGCTCTTGCATCGATGTAGATAAAGCGGACTGGAACGGTGTGGTTTTTGACCCAATCCTGCCGCAATGAAGGAGCACAGCACCATAGGTGAATCGGAAGCAACAGGGTTATGATCATCTTGGCGGGAAATTTGATCCGCATGTGAGCCGCCCATGCACTCCTTCTGCCGATGCTCTTTCACACCGGTTTGGAACAGGTCTGAACTTACCGAAGAGAAAGACTCACCAGTGGATGGCATCCAATGGTGAGTCACACCTCCTTGTCCTATACATCGAGGGTATTTCATAAGGCAACGGTTACCTAATACAAACTGCAAAAGCGTGGAAGGTCTTGGCGGACACTCACTGAGTGACCGTTCACCACCACAAAGACAAAACATTCGTAGAGTAAAGCGACGTTGCTCTGCAACTCTGGGCAGACAACGTCTTATTAAACCAGGGGCTCGGAGACAGGGTCAGACTCTGTTGGATAGCGAAGCCCGAGCTTGGGTTAGCCTGAGGAGTAACCATGGACAAACAGTCAGATATCAGACGATTAGCATGGCTGGGAACGATGACCGGCGCCATCCTTTGCGCCGTTCTATCAGCCTGCTCGCCACCTGAGCCAATCCGCATTGGGTTCGTGGGCGGTACTTCGGGTCGGGCGGCTGACCTGGGTGTCGCCGGGCGTGATGCCGTTCAGTTGGCCGTTGAGGAGCGTAATCAAGCCGGTGGCATATCCGGGCGTAGAGTGCAACTCATCGTCAAGGACGATGAACAGCAGCCCGAGGTTGCCAGGCGGGTGGTGCAAGAGCTTATCGATGAGGGTGTTGCCGCGATTGTCGGACCCATGACCAGCGCCATGGGTGCTGCTGTGGCCCCGATGTCGGACCAAGCCAAAGTGTTGCTGGTCAGTCCCACCGTTACCACGGAAGAGCTTTCCGGCAGGGATGACCATTTCTTCCGGGTGTCTTCAACCACCCGCGAATTTGCGAGAAGGACCGCGCTTTACCAGTTGAAAACCAATCGGATGCGCCGTGTGGCGGCAGTTTACGACCTGGGCAACAGGGCCTTTTCGGAGAACTGGCTCAAGAATTTTACCGAGGCCTACGCTGAAGGGGGTCAGGTCGTTATGACGCTTGGTTTTGAAGTCGGCAACGACACCACTTTCATGAGTATTGCGCGCGAACTGCTTGCCAACCAAGCGGACGGGGTGCTGATCATTGCCAACTCCATGGATTCGGCGCTCTTGTGCCAGCAGATCCGCAAGCTGGATGCCCGGATCCCGATAGTACTGTCGGATTGGGGGGGGACCGAAAGATTGTTGGAACTGGGCGGCAAAGCTGTAGAAGGCGTAAATGTGGTGCAAACTTTCGACCGTAACAGCAGCGCCCCTCGCTATCAGGCCTTTCGCCAAACCTACCTGGAACAGTTCCACCGGGAACCGGGTTTCCCAGGCGTCTATGCTTACGATGCCACCAATGTGGTGCTGGATGCCCTGAGCCGGCAGAAAAACGGGCAGAGCCTCAAAGAAATTGTGCTGGCCATCCGCACGTTCGAAGGGCTGCAGAGCTCCTTCAGTTTCGATGATTACGGTGATGTCAAGCGACCGCATATTTCCATCGGCATAGTGCGCGACGGGCAGTTCCTGGTGGTGGAGTGAGATCATGCGAAAGCTACGATCGCTACGTCGCTGGTTGGCGTTGCAGTTTGCCTTGGTGGCTTCCATGCCCATGGTTGTGGTGCCTGCCCTGTTTTGGCTATCCCTGTTACCGCGGATGTGCGCTGACATTGCCAGCCGATATCCGTACCCAGAGGTCCGTCTTGGCGGATGCCACTGAAATCCATCAAGTGGAATCATTGGTGCTGGATGACCCCATGTTTGGAAGCCAGGCCGGATCACCCAGCTATGTTGCCGCATGAATCATGTCGAAATAGCCGTCCATAACCACTCCCTCTACCTTGTGAATGTCAAAGGTATTCCGAGTCTGGGCGCTGTTGAGCGCTTGGTGAAAGGCACACTGACACCGGCTGTCTGAAGGCAACGGACAAGGTTTCATACCTTCCATTAAAGATTCCAGCGATTCCCTGCCAAGCCTATAGCCATCATGGCTCCAGCATTCCGAGTCCCAAGCACCACGGCGAGACTCTCCGTATACGGCTATCCCCTGAAATCCACACATCTGGCATTCAACGAGCTGAAGGCTGGTTTCGTCATGAGTCCCATCCGATGGCAACTCGACGGCCAGAGTGATTTCGAGCGATCTCTCGAGACAGTCGGGGCAGACAAATGCCATTGGGTCCTCCTCAGCTTGGAGTCTGGGCCGAATCTTGCCGACGCAAGCATCACCTGCCGCCATGAGCCCAGCCACCGCTTCGCACTACCCCTGAAACCCGTCCTTCCATGGGCTGAAGCGGGGGCATGGAGTGCGTCCCTTCCAAAGGAGTTCATGGCAATAGTTGATTTCAGACAGGGTTTCTGTGCCGAAGAATCGGCGGCGCTTCGTGCCTGTTGGTTGGCCGTCGACCCAGGAGAAATCTTATCGGTCACACAGATCTCTCGCCGGGTGATCTTGGCGACCGCGAGATAGGATCGAACGCGGTTGGGATTCTCGAGATCTTCGTTGGCGTTCACCCGAATGATGAGAGCTACCGGAACGATTTTACCCTTTTCCTTGATGATGCGCCATTCCGCCTTACTGCCGACGCTGGAGAAGGCCCCGGTGATGACGTGCCATAGATCCAGCGGATGCTTCTTGCCATCCGGAGAAATGACCGTGACCGTCTGCCGCAGATCATCATCGGCAACAAGCAGACGATAACCGGCGATGCCAGGACATCTCTGCAAAGAACTGGGCATCGGGTCTTGTACGACCTCAATGGTCCTGCACTTCTCAGGCCCAAGGTCCGTATAGACGCTGTCAATTTCCGCTGCAAGAGCATTCAGCGGCAAGGCCCAGCACATCAACAAGGTCGCAATCATCATAAATTTTGTCCACATTCCCACATGACCTCCTGCAAAGCAGTTGTGAATACATGTCAAACTAACACGCTCGACCGATATTCATCATACCCCACCTGCATCGCCGCCGGGTAAGCGTTTCCTTCAGCTGTCGCGGCCAGATAGCTTGGCAACAGCATAATGATGACTGTAGAGCCTCTTGCAAAACTATCTCCGTTCCTGGTTCGATACCTCACCACGAACGGAAAAACAGCATGTTGCGAAGGCGGAATCCGTTCGCCCTTAGGTATCGAAGGGTGAAAAAGACTTCTGCAAGAGGCTCTATTGGGATTACGAATAACAATTCGGCCGCAAGGACGACATCTATTTCAACCCCAATGGGAGAGCGTGGGCGTCGAGCCGCTGTGGACCTTCTATCCTTTTGCGGATACCGGGATGTCGCGGCCGAAGACCGCAAACCCCAGGGTGCCGATAATCCCGAAGACAAACGCGGTGATGAGGTTCGTCTCCGGACTGATCTGCCAGAGAAACGCGCCGCCCAGCGCCGCCACTGAAACGAACACATCCCGAATCAGGTAGTAGAGTCCGAACATGCCTGCCTTGCAGCTGTCCGGGGCCAGATCCATGATCAGGGCCTTACGGGTGGGTTCGCCGAATTCCTTGAGCCCTCTAAGGACAAACGCTGCCACCAGCCACTCCCATGAGCGGCAGAACATGAGGACTAGGGGAAAGAGCGTGAAGAAAGCAAAGGTGATCGTGACGAACGGTTTTTTGGTGCTTCGATCCGCCAGATAGGCTACCGGTACATAAACCAGCACCGCCGTGGCCATTTCAATGCCGGTGAGCAATCCGAACTGAAGAGCCGTGACCGGCTCGGCAATGACCTTCATGCACCAGACCACCACGAAAGCGTACGGAATCTGCTCGCAGAACCGCACCAGAATGTCGGTGACCAGTAGTCCCTTCATGGTCGGATTCATCAGGCGCAGCAGCTTCAAGGGGTTCTTTTGCGGTACCAAGTCGGGCGCCCCGTCCCTCGATTGGCGGCTTGGACGGTCGTTTTCGATCAAGCGCTGCTGCCACAGCAGGGCGACCACCGCCAAGGCCAGGGCGGCCGCGAAGGCGATGCGCACCCCGTCGCGTTCTCCCCAGACAGCTGATGAAGACCCCGCCCAGGATCGGCCCCAGGGCCATGGGGATGCGGCGTACCAGGGAATGCATGCTGACCCCCATGGTGAGTTTGTTCTGGGGCAGCACCTGGTACATTAGACTCATGGTGGCCGGAAGCGATATCGCCGACCAGGAGATGAAGAGCACCGCCCCGGCCAGCACCGCCTGCCAGGCGGGCACCAGGATGACCACGGCAAAGCCGGCCATGGCCACCAGGTTGAAGACCAGCAGCGCCCGCTTGACGCCGATGCGATCGGAAAGATAGCCGCCCGGAAAGGAGTAGAGCGCCGAAAGCAGGTTGTCCATGGCGTTGAGCAGCCCAATGGCAAGCGCACCACCGCCCAGCGCCATTATGTAGATGGGCAGAAAGCGCTCGGCCATGCGCTCGCCCATGCCCACCAGCACCACCATGCCGAGAACGCCGACGGTGCTGCGCTGCAGGGCGAGAAACCCGAATATTCTGGATGTCTTGGTCTCCAACGGTTGCGGTGTCATGTCGGTGTTACCTTATCCACGCTCATCGGCCAAGAGGTTCGTGGATTCCCTTTGCGCCGATGAAAGAATGCGTAGAGGTTTTCGAACATCGTGATGCCGTGGTCCATAGCGAGGCCAGAAGTCCACAAAATCCCGTACTTCGGAGCTATTCTGTTGTGACTCCACCAATCGTTTGGCTACGAGCCCTCCGCAAGTAGCGGATGTCGCAAAAGGCAAGTCACGCCCAGAGCTCCCATTTCTTCAAGAAACAGCTCTTGGATGCACGATGTTACCTCTCTCTCGAATTCTTCTCTCCTGATTTTTGATAGTGGGTCTTTCACGAACTCAGTCTCAATATCCGGGCCAATCTCTAGAGGTTGGCATCGCGTCTCAATTTGTTTCTAACCTTCCTCCATCAACCCTTTTCAGCGTTCACCAGCAGATCTTCCATCCCCGCAATGTCCATTCTCAAGAACCGATCCTGCAGGTTTATGGCGGCCTGAATGAAAGCTGGATCGTTGGTCTCGTCGGCCTCCCGCAAAATCTCAACCAGCGCTGCGATAAGGGGATCCGTTTGCCAGATACGGTATGGATGTTCCTGTGCTTCCATTTTTGTCAGCCAGTACCTGAGCTACCTCCAGTGCTGATCTCGATCGTGTCGGGCCTCATTGCTCAGCCAATCTGTGAAATCATGGAACTCATAGTCCTCCGCGGAATCTGAGATTGCGCCGAGGAATGCCAGGGCCGACTCATGGCGTAGTAACCCTTGATCGGCTTCTTCCGAATTCGCTCATCCTAGATCTTACTGAGGTTGGTTGACTCAGAATACAAGATCACAGCTCCGGTTGCCTTGTTTCTAAACACACTTTCCTGGTGGGCAGCATCAAAAGCCATTCTCTCGCTTGGGAAGGCACTGGCGATTCTTTCGATAATCCGCAACTCTTCACGGGTGAGTGGTTCCGCAGTGGTTTCGTCTGCCTTTTGGATCTCATCCAACAGGTCTCGGTAGTTATTTAGCTGAGGACCGTAGGGTAAGGCTGCATACGTTGCCCCCGTCATGCTCCGGCCCAACTCCCTGTAAGCAATCATGTCCGCATACCAGAGATATTTTGCAGCAAAGAGCATCCGATCAGCTTTCTTGATGAGGCGTTTGCGGAGCTTGCCTTCAAATGCTCGCAGCACCAGTTTGATGCGCTCGATGGAGAAAGCTCTATTTCCCGTATACCGGTCGGCCTGCGATTCGCATTGAAGCTGCATGCGCAGCGCATGATCCATGGACTTGCTCTGAATCAAGCCCGTTTCCCAACGTTTGATGCTGGCCACACCAACGTTCAGAAGATCTGCAAGGGCCTGCTGTGAAATTCCTTTATCTCTCCGCAAGAGCTTGATCTCCTCGCTGGTAAGCAGATTCAGCTTTTTTCGATAAGCGTCAGCCATGACCCTCTGAATGGCACCCGCAGTTTCCGAGGTGCCAGCCTCGAGCCCGCAAACGGGGCATACGTATGCCTGAGCTTCAAACGATAGATCGACGCCTTTGAAAGTGGCTGTCTTCTCAATCCGTTTCAGCAACATATCGCCGTGGCCCCTCGGGCAGTTCAAACCCTTCATCGTTCCTCCACCGTGCTCCTGCTCTGATGCAGGGAAATCAACCACAAGACCTCCACAGCAAGTGCGAACTTGAAATAGACCCGGCACTGAAACCGCCTGCTTTCCACTTCAAACGCGAGAAGTTCCAAATCCTTGATGTCATGTTCATATGATCGCTGTGGCGGTTTTGATCCGGCATAATGTGCCGGTGATGCCTCATCCAAAAGCTCAGCGATGACATCGCCAAGTTCTGTCTCGATGAAATAGCCGAGTTCCAGAGCATCTGAAACGAGAGCTTCCTGGTGGATGATGGCCAGTCGGCCTCCAGCAACGGCGGTTCGCGCTTTCCGCAGTTTGTTATAGAGCTCTTTGGTCGATGGTCTCATTATTGATTATCGTATCAATTGATACCAAGTCAAGAGGGGTTTCATGTTTTCTATTCTAGTTACTGCGACCATGAGCAATTCCGTTTCAGATGCAGGCAGTGGCAAATACGGCGAACTCGAGGGGATGCTGAACTGTACCGGGCATACTATCACCGGAACTGCTATCAAGCAATTGTGCCGCAGCCGCTTCATCCACTTGCCAAGCGACCGATCTGCTCGAAATCGAACTAAATAGGGCGATTTACGTAAAATACACTTTACTTATTCGCAGTGTTTTGAAAACTAGATTGATGATTATCGCATCCGTGCTGAATCAAGTCTGTCATCGAGTAGGAGGTTCACAACGCACATGACGAAAAAGAAGAAACACCTGGAACCATTTGCCGACTTGAGTTGGAGCGACCTCAAGGAATGGGCGGGGAGCAAGGTCGTCTCCAGAGGGAAAAGCTACCAACAGCAGGGCCGGGTATCGGAGCTGGCAACGACTGGAAGATGGTGCGCTGATCGCCTGGGTGGCGGGTTCGCAGCGCTATGCCACCAAAGTGGCCGTGAACGAGGACGGCTGGCCGGAGTCGATGTGTACCTGTCCCTATTCTCTCAATTGCAAACACGGGGTGGCCGTGGTTTTGGAATACCTGGCAAGGGTCGAAAAAGACCAGCCCATTCCCAAAGCGCGTGCCGATGATGCGCGACTCGAGCTCATCCAAAATGGGGGACGGGAGGATGACGATGACGATGATTATGGCGAACCGGTGGAGCCCGTGGCGCTCAGTTCGGAAATTGATGCGTTCTTGAAGGGTAAGACCAAGGCCCAGCTCATCGAACTGGTCCGCGAGTTTGTCTCGGCAATACCCGGAAATCGGCCAAGCCCTGATGGATCGTCACCAACTGACCACCGGCGATACCAAAGCGTTGCTGACTCGCCTTCGGAAAGAAATCCATAAAATCGGTGAAGAGCCCGGCTGGCGGGACCATTGGCGGGGCGAGGGCTATACCCCGGACTACTCGGGGATTCGCAGCCAAGCTGGAGACTCTGCTGAAGGCTGGACATGCCGATGAAGTGCTGGCGCTGGGCAAAGAGCTGATCACGGTGGGCACCCGTCAGGTAGAGGAAAGCCATGACGAGGGCGAAACCGAAATGGAGGTGGCCGATTGCATGCCGGTGGTTGTCCAGGCCCTGGATCAGTCATCTCTAGCTCCAGCGGATAAGCTCGCCTGGGCCGTGGATGCCGTGATCGAGGACCAATTCAGTATTTGTGATCCCATGGCGGACTATCTGAACCAGCAGCACCCCAAAGCGGCCTGGGACGCCCTGGCGGATCAACTGTTGGCACAACTCAAGGCCTCCAAGACTGTCAAAGGCCCTGACGACTTCAGTCGGAATTATGCACGCGACCGGCTCAGCGACTGGGCCATGCATGCTCTGGAGCGGGCCGGCCGCGGCGCCGAGATCATCCCGTTGTGTGAAGCCGAAGCCCCGAAGACGGGTAGTTACGAACGCGTGGTGAGGTTCTTGATGGAAGCCGGGCGCGATGACGATGCGGAACGCGCTATCAACGAGGGCATTCGATCGATGGGACGGAAATATGCTGGGGTGGCCTCCAGCCTGCGCCATCGCTTCCTTGAAATCCGCAGCCGACAGGGGAACTGGCCGGTAGTGGCGGCCATGCAGGTCGAGGAGTTTGTGCGCCACCCCTCACAGAAGGCCTTCGAGGTCTGCAAGGAGGCCGCAGACAAAGTAAAGTCCTGGCCGAAAGTGCGCGAGTGTCTCCTGGATTACCTGGAAAACGGCAAGCGCCCCTGGAAGCAGAAGGACTGGCCCCTTCCGGAAACCGGTCTGGACGAGCCGGAGGCCAATCCGCGTGAGCGCTTTCCCATGGTTGCTCATCTGATCGATATCGCTATCCTGGAAAAGCAGCCCGACAAAGTACTGTACTGGTACGACCGGCTTTCCCAAGGACGGTCAGGATGGTACGGGGTTGACGCAGATAAGATCGCCATGGCCGTTCAAACCCATGCACCGGAGCGGGCGGTTGCCATCTGGAAGAATAAGGTGGAGAGCTTGATCGCCCAGGTCAACCCCAGCGCTTACCAGGAAGCCTCTACATACCTTCGCAAAGCAGGGCAGGTGGTTTCCGGCATGAAAAAGCAAGCAGAGTGGGATCGGTACATCCAGGAGCTGCGGCGTACACACGCTCGCAAGATCCGCCTGATCGAAATCTTGGACGGCCTGGAGGGCAAACCTATCCTGAAAAAGAGGCGCTGACCTTTTCCCGCCAATCCGCGATGATCCGAAGATACTCAACATGCAGTTGATCATTCCTTCCCACGGAATGCAAACACGCAAGAATGGCAGACTGGGTTCTCGCGTTTGGCCATTCATTGTTCCGGTGAAATGTGGTAAGAGCTTAGAATTGGTAGCGATCTGACATGGACGGATTTCACCATCAATGAGAGGAGTAAGCCATGAGCAATCTGGTAGTCATTGCTTTCGATGATGAACTGAGAGCGGAAGAGGTTCGTCTCGATCTGTTGCGGATGGAGCACGAACATCTCGTGGTGCTGGAAGATGCCGTTACCCTGGTTCGGAACCGGGAAGGAAAAGTCAAACTGCGTCACAATACGCACCACACGGTGGGCGGCGCCCTGGCTGGAGGAGCGCTCGGCACGGTCTTGGGTCTGATGCTCTTGAATCCGGTATTCGCTCTCTTGGGCTTGATCGGGGGGACTGCGGTAGGAGCACTTTCCGGATCATCGACGCACTTGGGGATTAAAGAAGAATTCATGGAAACCTTGGCTGAACACTTGAAGCCTGGCACATCGGCCCTGTGCGTACTGGTTCGAGAAGCTCTGGATAAGGTTATGGAGGAACTCGGAAAATTTGATGGGAAGGTGCTTCACACCCCGTTGGGTGAGGGGTACGAGGAGAAGCTTCAAGAAATCATCGAATCCCTTGAGGCCGGCAAAGGCAAGTGAAGCCTATCCATACGTGCCGGAGATCTTCCTACCCAAGCGCGGGGATTGTCTATTCCGGCCACATTGAATCCAAACCCATGACCTTCATGGCAGTGGCCTTCCCCCGCAGGCACGCTGCCAGACCATGGTGTCAGACCGTTTTCGTGTGAGCGTCTGAGGGTACCATAGGGGAAAGAACCGGCGCATTTGGCCCGAAACGGAGGACGCTTCCATGCCCGACACCATCAAGCCTACGCAGCCTCAAGAAACTGTCCCTTCCATCGAGCAGATGCAGCGCCTCGATACCCTGGCCGACGACATCCACCGCCATATCGTTACCACCCTGGGAAACGAGGTCCACGGCCGGAGCAAGTTCCGCTATTTCCATGGCCTTGCCTACAGCATCCGCGACCGGCTCATCAACATGTGGCTCAGTACCCAGCGGACCTACTACGACAGCATGGTCAAACGGGTCTACTATCTGTCGATGGAATTCCTGCCCGGCAGGTTCCTCATGAACTACCTCACCAGCATGGGCATGGAGCAGGGTTGCCAGGAGGTGCTCGAGAAGCTTGGCATGGCTCTGGAGGACCTGGAAGAGGTGGAATGGGACGCCGGCCTCGGCAACGGCGGCCTTGGACGGTTGGCCTCCTGCTACCTGGATTCCATCGCCACCCTTAAGATTCCCGGCTATGGTTATGGGATCCTCTATGACTACGGCATTTTCTACCAGAAGATCGTGAACGGCTACCAGGAGGAAAGCTGCGATAACTGGCGCCGCCAGGGCAACCCCTGGGAGATCGTCCGACGGGAACACCTCTACGAGATCAATTTCTACGGCAGAAGCGAAGCTTACCTCGACGCCGCCGGTAACCAGCGCTACCGTTGGGTGGACACCGAGAACGTTATGGCCGTGCCCTGCGATATATTGATCCCAGGATACGGCGGCGATCACGTCACCAACATGCGGCTGTGGGCCGCCCAGTCGAGCCGCGACTTCAACCTGAGTGTTTTCAATCTGGGCGACTATGCCGGGGCCATGCACGATAAGGTCATGAGCGAGAACATCACCAAGGTGCTCTATCCCGACGACAAGCAGGAGCAGGGCAAGGAACTGCGCCTGAGACAGCAGTATTTCCTGGTGGCAGCGACCTTCCAAGACATCATGCGTCGCCACAAGAAGCACCACAGCACCCTGGACGGATTCGCCGACTACGTGGCCGTGCAGCTAAACGACACCCATCCTTCCATCGCCATCGCCGAACTCATGCGGCTGCTGCTGGATGAGGAGGCGTTGCCCTGGGACCAGGCCTGGGACATCTGCACCAAGACCTTTGCCTACACCAACCACACGGTGCTGCCGGAAGCCCTGGAGACCTGGCCGGTGGACCTGATCGGGAGGCTGTTGCCCAGGCACCTGGAGATAATCTATGAGATCAACCACCGATTCTTGCAGGATGTCGCCGCCCATTGTCCAGGCGACGGCAGCCGGCTGGCGCGCATGTCCATCATCGCCGAGGGCCATGAGCGCCGGGTGCGCATGGCCAACCTGGCCATCGTCGGCAGCCATTCGGTCAACGGGGTAGCCGCCCTGCACACCAGTATTCTCAAGGAAAGCCTGTTCCACGACTTCCACCATTTCTATCCGCATAAGTTCAAGAACGTTACCAATGGCATCACCCCTCGCCGCTGGCTGTTGCAGGCCAACCCGGCGCTCTCCAAACTCATCACCGAGGCCATCGGCCCTGACTGGGTGCGCGACCTGAGCAAGCTCAGGGAGCTTATCCCCCTGGCCGAGGACCAGGAGTTCCGCCGCGCTTTTGCCGAGGCTAAGATCGAGAACAAGAAGCGGCTGGCCCGCTATGTGCTGCGCAAGATGGGCATGGGGATCAATCCCCGCAGTATGTTCGACTGTCAGTTCAAGCGGATGCACGAGTACAAGCGCCAACTTCTCAACATCTTGCATGTCATCACGCGCTACAACCGCATCAAGGAGAACCCGGAGGGACGGTTTGCGCCTCGTACGGTGATGATCGGGGGTAAGGCCGCGCCCGGCTATTTTCGCGCCAAGCTCATCATCAAGCTCTTCAATTCCGTGGCTGATATGGTCAATAACGACCCCGATGTGCGCGGCTGGCTGCGCCTGCTCTTCTTGCCCAACTATTGCATCTCCCAGGCCGAGAAGGTCATCCCGGCGGCGGACCTGTCGGAGCAAATATCCACGGCCGGCATGGAGGCTTCGGGCACGGGCAATATGAAGTTCGCCCTCAACGGCGCCCTGACCATCGGCACCTTGGACGGGGCCAACGTGGAGATCCGCGAGGAGGTCGGCGCCGAGAACTTCTTTCTGTTTCGGGCTCAAGGCCGAGACCGTGGACCACTTGCGGCGCACCGGCTACGACCCGTACCGTTTCTACGAGAGCGACCTGGAGCTCAAGCGGGTCATCGACCAGATCGCCTCGGGCCGATTCTCCCCAGGTGAGCCTTACCTGTTCGCGCCCATCGTGGACGCGCTGCTGCGTGAGGGGGATTTCTTTATGCTCTTGGCGGACTACCGGAGTTATGTGGACACCCAGGACCGAGTGGACGAGCTTTTCGGCAACCCGGATGAATGGACCCGCAAGACCATTCTCAACACCGCCAACATGGGCAAGTTCTCCAGCGATCGGGCGGTGCTGGAATACGCCGCGGAGATCTGGAACGTGCAGCCACTGGGGAAATAAGCATTAGAAGGGGTCACGCGAAGACGCAAAGGTGCGAAGACGCCAAGCCGAACGAAACTTCCGGGCGCCAAGGCGATACTTTCAGCCACGCCCGGCGAAAAAACCACCCGCCCAATCGCGAGCCTGGGCAAAGGCGTTCTTGACCTGGACGAGGTCCATGAAGAGGTTGTTGGTCAGGGCTTCAAGTGCTGGCCAGTCGGCGTCCTCCAGGCACTCCAGAAGCTGGAAAAGCGGCTGGTACTCGTTGTTGGGGTCACGCGTGAGGGCCGCCTTGAGCTTGGCATCCAGCGGCAGGAGTTCCACCACGTTTTCCATGGGCATCCCCAGAATGGCATCCATGAGTGAGAACAAGCCCATCAAGAAAAGCGTACTCGGATTGAATCCCCAGTAGTCATAGGCCGTTGCCAGCAACTCGAAGAACTTGCCGCGTTGCAGGGAGAGGGCCGCCAGTTCCTGAGGGACCTCGTCTTTCCCGGCCATGTCAACGATGAGCACGGCGCGCAGCCAGGTTTTGAGCTTGATCCAGCCGAGCAACATGATGGCCTGGTCGATGGACTGGATATTGTGTCGAAACCCAAACCAGGCGCTGTTTAGATAGGAAAGCAGGCGAAAGCTGATGGACACATCCGAGCGAATGGCTGCGGCCAGCGCCTTAACATCCGGGTCCTCGGTTTCCATGAGCCGCAACAAGTTGAGCCGCGCGACCTCGTTGGATCCAAGCTTGCGGTCGGGCACGCATTCCGGTTCCTTGAAAAACGAGCCCTGAAACAGCGCAAACCCCATTTCTTTGGCGGCTTGAAATTGTTCGAGAGTCCTGACCCCGCGCGCCAGCATCACGGCTTGAGCGTTGTTCCTCGGTTCCAGCGAAGCCGCATCAGGATCCCCAGCATTGAGATCAAAGGCCAAGATGTCGGTTTCGCTCCAGATGTTGGACTCCAGCGACGCACCAGGCATAACCTCGCGCACCGTCTGGTAGCCATCCGCCCTCAACTTCTGCAGGGCCGCATCGAGTCCGGGTGGGGGCGCGCCGCTCGGCATTACCCGCACCACGCCGCCGGTTGGCGGCAGGGCGTGGGGAACACCGCTCAGGATGCTGGCGTCATCAAAGCCCACCATGATCTTCTTGCCTCGTTCCACGGCCTCCTGCAGCCCCACGTAGGTACTGGAGGACAGGCTTGCCACGCTCGCCTGCTGGGAAAAGATCTTATAGATCCCTTCCTTTACCTCACCTCCCAGCAGTTCGTAGCCCCAGATGCTGCGTTTGGTGTCGAGGATGGGCTGCTTGGTGAAGAATAGGCAGTCCTGCACCGGTGAGGTGTGCTGTTCGGTCATAGAAGTCTCGCTAGGGAAGGGTGAGGATTCATCTCGTCGACTTCCGAGTAACACATCCTCTAGAAAACGGTCAATGCTAAGTCTCGCCACCGATAAGGCCGATCACTTCGTCATTCCGGCGAGCGAATCCATGTACGGTCTTAGTTTTGCGAGGTCATAAGTATTTGTTCCGATTCTCCGTTTGTCATGCAAAAATCGAAAACCACCTACCTAGTGTCCATCCGGAACCCCGTTGTTCAAAATCAATCGTAGGGGAGGGGTTTATCCCCTCCCGAAATGCATCGGAATCACTCCCAATCGCGGGCGGGCATAAAGCCCGCCCCTACGACAAACTCAGAAACACGCCCTTTCCGGAGGGGAACTACCTAGCGTTCCCTGGGTCCGGCGGCACGGATTTCTTCAGGCACATCACCGACAAACTTCTGAAAGTTTTTGGTGAACATGCCGGCAAGTCGTTGTGCCTGGACATCGTAGGCCGCCTTGTCCTGCCAGGTATTTCTGGGCTCCAGCACCTCGGTGGGTACCCCCGCGCATTCGAGAGGGATGTCCATGCCAAAGATCGGGTCCTTCCTGGTTGGCACCTGCTCCAGGGTGCCATTCAGGGCATTTGCCACAATCGCCCGGGTGTAGGCGAGCTTCATGCGCTGACCCGTTCCGTAGGGGCCACCTGTCCAGCCGGTGTTGATCAGCCACACACTGGCCTGGTATTTGGCGATCTTCTCACCCAGAAGATTGGCGTAAATCACTGGATTCAAGCGCCATGAATGGAGCCCCGAAGCAAGCGCTGAAGGTCGCCTGCGGCTCCTTGATGCCTCGTTCGGTCCCGGCAACCTTGGCGGTGTACCCTGAAAGGAATTGATACATGGCCTGGGCCGGCGTCAACCGAGCAACCGGCGGCAGGACCCCAAAGGCGTCCGCGGTAAGAAAAATAACTTGTCGGGGATGGCCGGCGATACCATCGCGGGAGGCATTGGGAATGTGCGAGATGGGATAGGATGCCCGGGTGTTTTCCGTGAAACTGTCGCTGTCGAGATCGAGCCGGCGGGAGGCCGTGTTGATGGCCACATTTTCCAGAATGGTGCCGAATTGCCGCGTGGTCTCATAGATTTCGGGCTCACCTTCGGGCGAAAGCCGAATCACCTTGGCGTAGCAACCACCCTCGAAATTGAATACCCCGTTTTCACTCCATCCGTGCTCGTCATCGCCGATGAGCGTGCGTTCGGGATCAGCGGAAAGAGTGGTCTTACCGGTGCCGGAAAGTCCGAAGAACAGGGCGACGTCATCTTTGTCCTGGCCGTAATTGGCGGAGCAATGCATCGGCAATACCTTGTGCTCCGGCAGCAGGTAGGTCATCACCGTGAGCATCGTCTTTTTGATCTCGCCGGCATACTGAGTCCCACCGATCAAGGCTTCCATCCGACCCAGGTGCAGGAGGATCACCGCCTCGGAATTGGTGCCATCTTGCTCTGGATTGGCATTGAAACCGGCCGCATCGATCAGAGTGAATCGGGGTTGATGTTGCGCGAGCTTCTTTGGGTCCAACTCCCTGATAAACATGTTGCGGGCAAACAGATTGTGCCAGGCTTTCTCGGTAATCACCCGGAGGGCAAGTTGATGGGTTTCATCAGCGCCAACGTAGCAGTCCTGAACATAAATGTCTTTACCTTCGAGGTAGGCCAGCATTCGGGTCCTGATCCGCTCATAGTTTTCCGGGCTCATGGGCCGATTCACATCACCCCAGAAAATCTTGTCCTGGCTGGACGGTTCTCGAACCAGGTACTTGTCGTTGGGAGAACGGCCCGTGTATTGGCCCGTTCGGACCACTAGAGGACCCAGGTGCCCGAGCAACCCCTCGCGATTCTGCAGGGTATGCTCGTATAGAGCCGGAGTGGAAAGATTCAACCAGACGCTTCTGACATTCGTAAGCCCGACGTCTTCCAGACTGGAAGAGCCTTTGAAACCACCTTGATTTTGCATAGGATCCTCCCGGTAGAATGGTTGTTGCAAGAGTGACAGACGCTGTGTCTTCCAATGATAACCCAAATTTGATGGTTTCGTAAAAAGTATGAAAACGCTTATTTTGTCATTCCGACCGAAGGGAGGAATCTAGATTTTACAGTCACTTATAAGATCCCTCTCGGTCGTTCGGGATGACATTCGGGACTTTTTGCGAGTGCATCAAATTTGATGTTTCGTAAAAGTCGTCACCCCGGCGAAAGCCGGGGTCCAGTGCCATTGTAAGTGTCTAAAATTCCTGGATTCCGGCTTTCGCCGGAATGACAAGAAATGGTGTTTTCCGACTTTTTGCGAGATAGTCAAATTTCATATGGAAAAACGGATATGGTCAACTGGAGTCTCTTTGTCATGCGGGTAGCTTCCAAAAAAGACAATGCCAAGGGGTACTCAATGAGCCTGCCGATGACTATTTTAAATAGGTTAACCGAATCGATGCGGGGATGTTCGAGCTGTGCCAACATCCGACCATCCGCCGGGCAAAGAATCAGCAAGTCTTGGGGAACGACCCCCATCACAAAAGGAGACAGCCATGGTGAAAGAACACATTGGAACGGGGACCCAGGTTCCACCCGGGGTCTATAGGTGTAACGCCTGCGCCAATGAGATCGAGTGCCGCGAGGAAGGTGAGAGGCTCCCGCTTTGTTCAGCGTGCGAGAGCAGCTCCTGGCGCACTTGCCGGTTGATTGAAAGTCCCGCCAAGGAGCGACCAAAGGCCTGAACCCGTTTCAGATTAGTTCCAGAGCGGTCCGGCAATCCCTTGCTTGCAATTTTGCATTTCAAGTGCATTATTGCATGGAAGGGGTTGTCAGACGATGGCTGGATACATCTCAAGATCGCCGCAACCGTTGCTGAATTTCCCGCCATCAGCAAATGGGAGAATGGCTAAACGACGCCTTTCAAACTGACACACAAGCAGTTTGATGGTTTCTCCGATAGAATGACCCAGGAGGGGAAGCTGCAGCTTTGAGCCTCACCGACTACCACGCCAAGTACTTCGCCTACGAGCTGACCCGCCGCTTCCCGCCGGACAGCGTCGAGAAGCTCGCTGCGGCGCTCGTTGACGCGCAGGTCGATCTGAATCCGCATCAGATCGATGCTGCCCTGTTTGCTTTCAGATCGCCGCTCTCGAAGGGCGCGCTGCTGGCCGACGAAGTGGGCCTGGGCAAAACCATCGAGGCGGGCCTGGTGCTCTCGCAGAAGTGGGCGGAGCGCAAGCGGCGCATCCTGGTCATCACGCCGTCCAACCTGCGCAAGCAGTGGTATCAGGAGCTGACCGAGAAGTTCTTTCTGCCCTGCCGCCTGCTGGAGACCAAGTCCTACAACGCCGCGATCAAGCAGGGCCAGCTTCCGTCCCTTCGAAGCGCCGGAGATCGTCATCTGCTCCTACCAGTTCGCCAGGAGCAAGGCGAGCGACGTCCATGCCATCCCCTGGGACCTGGTGGTCATCGACGAGGCCCACCGGCTGCGCAACGTCTACAAGCCGTCCAACGTCATCGCCAACACGCTCAAGATGGCCCTGGCCGGCAAGGACAAGCTGCTGCTCACGGCCACGCCGCTGCAGAATTCCCTGCTGGAACTGTTCGGCCTGGTGAGCTTCATCGACGAGCACACCTTCGGCGACCTGAAGAGCTTCCGCGAGCAGTTCGCCAATCTCAATCAGGAGCAGGTGTTCCAGACCCTCAAGGCGCGGCTCAAGCCCGTCTGCCACCGCACCCTGCGCCGCCAGGTACTGCCCTACATCCAGTACACCAAGCGGCTGCCGCTGGTGCAGGAGTTCACGCCGGAGGAGAGCGAAGACCGGCTCTACCACCTCGTCTCCGACTACCTGCAGCGCGACAACCTGCAAGCCCTGCCCGCCAGCCAGCGCTCCCTGATGACGCTGGTGCTGCGCAAGCTGCTGGCCTCCTCCACCTTCGCCATCGCCGGCGCGCTGACCTCGATTTCCAACCGGCTGAAAGCCAAGCTCCGCAAAGCAGGAACCGGCCGAATCGCTCGAAGAGGAGCTGGATCAGGATTACGAAGCCCTCGACGAAACGGCCGAGGAATGGAGCGAGGACGAACCCGACGCAACTGCTTTCCGAGGCCGACCGCGCTGCCATCGAACAGGAAATCGCCGACCTCGACGCGTTCGCCAGGCTGGCCACCTCCATCGAGCACAATGCCAAGGGCAAGGCCCTGCTCAAGGCGCTGGACATCGCCTTTGCCAAGGCGGCGGAGATCGGCGCGGCGCAAAAGGCCATCATCTTCACCGAATCGCGCCGCACCCAGAGCTACCTGCTGCGCCTGCTGGCGGACAGCCCCTTTGCCGAAGGCATCGTCCTGTTCAACGGCTCCAACACCGACGAGCGCTCGAAGCAGATCTATGCCGAGTGGCTTGCAGCGGCATCAGGGCACGGATCGCGTCACCGGCTCGCGCACCGCCGACATGCGCTCGGCCCTGGTGGATTACTTCCGCGAGCAGGGCCGCATCATGATCGCCACCGAGGCCGGGGCCGAGGGCATCAACCTCCAGTTCTGCTCGCTGGTGGTCAACTACGATCTGCCCTGGAACCCGCAGCGCATCGAGCAGCGCATCGGCCGCTGCCACCGCTACGGCCAGAAGCACGACGTGGTGGTGGTCAACTTTCTCAACCGCAAGAACGCCGCCGACCAGCGCGTCTTCCAGCTGCTGTCCGAGAAGTTCCAGCTCTTCGAAGGCGTCTTCGGCGCCAGCGACGAAGTGCTGGGCGCCATCGAGTCCGGTGTGGATTTCGAGAAGCGCATCGCCGACATCTACCAGCGCTGCCGCAAGCCGGAGGAGATCCAGAGCGCCTTCGACCAGCTCCAGCTCGAACTGAGCCTGGAGATCAACGAGGCGATGACGCGCACGCGCCAGCAACTGCTGGAAAACTTCGACGACGAAGTGCGGGAAAAGCTCAGGGTCCGCGATGAGGCCTCCAAGGCCTACCTCAACCGCTTCGAGCGCCTGCTCATGCAGCTCACGCGGCATGAACTGGACGGCCATGCCGAATTTCTTGGCCGACGCCAGCGTTCCGGCTGATCAGCCATCCCTTTCCGGAACAGGCCGACCAGATCCCGCTTGGGCTTTACGAACTGCCGCGCCGCTCCGGCGAAGCGCATCTTTACCGCCTGAACCACCCGCTGGCCGAGGCCCTGCTGGCGCGGGCCAAGAGCCGCGAGCTGCCGCCGGCCGAAATCCACTTCGACTACGGCCGGCACGACGGCAAGGTCTCCATCCTGGAGCCCTTCATCGGCCAGTCCGGTTGGCTGACGCCTCGCGTCTTCACCGTCGAATCCCTCGACCAGGCCGAAGATCACCTGATCTTCGCGGCCGTCACCGATGATGGCCAGATGCTGGATGAAGAAACCGCGCACCCGGCTCCTGACCCTGCCGGGCGAAGTCACTCGGCTACGGTAGCCAGCCGGCCTGATGACGGTATCCTGGCGACAGTTACTCAATCAGCGCCAGGCTGCCATCCAAAGGGAAATCTCCGAGCGCAACGCCCGCTTCTTCGAGGCCGAAGCCGAAAAGCTCGACGGCTGGGCCGATGACCTCAAGCTCGGGCTGGAACGCGAGATCAAGGAACTTGACCGCCAGATCAAGGAAGCCCGCCGCGCCGCCACCGCGGCCCTGACGCTGGAGGAAAAGCTCGCCGGCCAGAAGCAGATCAAGGCCCTCGAAGCCCAGCGCAACCAGAAGCGCCGCTCGCTGTTCGACGCCCAGGACGAAGTGGACCGGCAGCGGGAAGAGTTGATTGAAGAGATCGAGGGAAAACTTCAGCAGCGAGTCTCGAGAGAACCTCTGTTTTTGCTCCGTTGGCAGATTACCGCCAGTGCCTTCCGATACTGAAGTTTTGCCCTGACCGCTATGCGGATTCCATTTCTGAGCCGTGGAATGCATCGACATTTACATTTATTGTTTACCAAATCGGTAAATAGATTTATTCTTACGAGAGAAAATGGACATCGATTTTAAGGACAAGAAAACCCGCGAATTGTGTGAGCAACAGGCTGCCGCCTCACGTAAGCTCGGCACCGCCTGTGCTCGCAAGCTCCGGTCTCGACTGGCCGACCTGCAGGCAGCCGCGCGTGTTACCGACCTCGTGGCAGGGCGTCCCCACCCGCTACAGGGTGTGCGGGCCGGACAATTCGCGCTTGATCTGGAAGGCGGCCGACGACTCGTGTTTGAACCGGACCATCAACCGGTTCCCAGTCGAGACGACGGCAGTATTGACTGGTTCCGCATTACCAGAATTCGCATCATTTACATTGGAGATTACCATGACTGACACAGCCACCCCGTTCAGTCCGGATTGGGTATCACCGCCCGGCGACACCATTGCCGACCTGATTGAAGAACGCGGCTGGCCGCAGGCCGAACTGGCTGTTCGCCTCGGTTACACTACCAAGCATGTCAGCCAGCTCGTCAACGGCAAGGCCGCCGTAACCGAAGACACGGCGCTACGCCTTGAGCGCGTAATCGGGGGCGGGATTGCATTCTGGCTTGCCCGTGAGGCTCAATTCCGGGCGCAACGCGCTCGGTTGGCCGCTGCCGGCCGCTTTACGCAATGGACCGGCTGGCTCGACAAGCTCCCCGTGAAAGAACTGATGCAGGTGGGCGCCATCCCCAAGCAGCGCATGGATGCGAAAGGCAAGTCCGCCCTGGTCGAAGCACTGCTGCGCTTTTTCGGAGTAGCATCGCCCGATGAGTGGGAACACCATTACGTCGGTATGGAAGTGTCCTTCCGTCGTACCCGTGTAGAACAAAGCGATATCGGCGCCATCTCAGCCTGGCTGCGCCTGGGTGAAATCGAGACTGAACGGCTGGATAGTCCCAAGTACGATCGTGTACGTTTCGAAGCTGCGCTGAAGGAGATTCGAACCCTGACCGTGCGTTCGCCGGAGGAGTTTGACCCGAGATTGCACGAGCTATGTCGGGAATCGGGTGTGGCTCTCGTGCTGGTGCCCACCATTCCTCGTGCCCATGTCAGCGGCGTGGCGCGCTGGTTGAGCCCACACCGGCCCCTCATCCAGCTTTCGCTCTATGGAAAGACCAACGACAGATTTTGGTTCACCTTTTTCCATGAAGCGGCCCATGTGCTACTGCATGGGAAAAAAGAGCGTATTCCTCGACGACTATGACCACAACCTGATTGAATCCAAGGAAGAGCGCGAAGCCAACGCCTGGACCGGGAATATCCTGATTCCTTCCGCACGGGCCGGTGATCTTGCACTCCTCAAGAGCAAGGCCGCAGTCAAGGACTACGCGCTCCGCATCGGCCTCCACCCCGGCATTGTCGTCGGCCGCCTCCAGCATGACGGCCTTATCCCACACTCCTGGATGAACGACCTTAAGGTAAGCTTCCGTTTCAAGAGCAACGCCCAACACGCCTGAAGGTGCCTTCAATGACCATGACTCACGCGAAGGTGCGAAGGTGCGAAGAAAGGATAGTTGGAAGGGTGAAGAACCTTGAAGCTACTGGCAAACGACGCACGAGATTTGTTCACTTCGATGCGCATGGCAACCGGAGTGGACCTCTGATCGCAATAGACAACGAATGCAGGGGCAATTCATGAGTTGCCCCTACCAAAGATGGCGAAATGCTACCAAGAAGGTGTGTTATGAACAAAGACACCTCCGACATGCCTCATCGCCGTTCCATCCGTTTGCAGGGGCATGACTATTCCGGCGTGGGAGCCTATTTCGTGACGATTTGTGCCCACGACAGTGTGTGCCTTTTTGGCGAAATTGCGGCCGGAGTGATGATTGCAAATGCGGCGGGGCATGCTGTGGAAGCTATCTGGAACGAGCTGCCGCGACGGTTTACGGATATTGAACTGGATGCCATGGTGGTCATGCCGAACCACGTACATTTCATTGTTCATATCAAAGCCCCCGTAGGGGCAAATGATGCAGGGGCAATTCATGAATTGCCCCTACGTGAATTTCCCCTACATGAATCGCCTCTCCACGAATCGTCCACACACACCAGGCAATCCCGAAGGAACATGCTGTTGCCCAAGACCATCGGTTATCTCAAGATGAATTCGGCAAAACGCATCAACAAACAGCGACGAACACCTGGCGTTCCTGTCTGGCAGCGCAATTATTATGAACGGGTTATCCGCAACGGTGATGAATTCACCCGTGCCCGCGAATACATTGTCAATAACCCGTTGCATTGGGATTTGGACCGGGATAATCCGGCGCATGCACGCCATGATAGGGACAATTGCCACACGGGTGATTCCCGCATGTTTGATGGCCGTAGGGGCGATTCATGAATCGCCCCTACCAATCCGTGGTTAGAAGGTGATTGGGGTCCACATGTCCAAGAAACAAAAGCTTGAACTTACCTGGATCGGCAAGGAGAACCGGCCGAAGCTGGAGCCGCGGATTCTGCTGGAAGATCCGGAGAAATCCTATCACGCCAAACACCGGGTGACGGACAACGACATCTTCGACAACCGGCTGATCTTCGGCGACAACCTGCTGGCGCTGAAGGCCCTGGAGGCGGAGTTCGCGGGCAAGGTGAAATGCGTGTTCATCGACCCGCCATACAATACTGGTAGTGCCTTTGAGCACTACGATGATGGACTTGAACATTCCATTTGGCTGAGCCTTATGCGCGACCGGTTGGAGATCATCCGGCGGCTGTTGTCGGACGATGGTTCGCTGTGGATCACCATCGACGATAATGAGGCGCATTATCTGAAGGTAATGTGCGACGAGGTGTTTGGTAGAGGCAACTTTGTCTCTTCGCTAGCCTGGATGAAGCGCACGTCGCCAGCCAATGATGCAAAATACTTCAGTTCAGATCATGATTTTATTCTTGTCTTCGCAAAGAACAAGTCAAGTTGGTCTCCGAATAGATTGCCGAGAACCCAAGATCAAGATTCCTATTATAAGAATCCAGATAAAGATCCAAGGGGACAGTGGAACTCAGTTACATATACGGGCAACAAGACCCGTGAAGAACGGCCAAATCTATTTTACGGAATATTGAACCCTAACACCGGAGAGGAAATATTCCCACCCGACACGTTGACATGGCGGTATGGCGCAGACACACACAAGAAGAATGAAGAAGCCAAACTTATCTACTGGGGAAAGAATGGAAAGTCTAAGGTCCCTCGTTTGAAGATGTTTCTTTCAGAAGCAGAGCCTGTTGTACCCAGGTCAGTATGGCTGGCTTCGGATGCTGGTAGTACACAGATCTCTATGCTAGAGCAGAAGACCCTATTTAAGGAGCCATTCTCCACTCCAAAACCAGAATTGCTTCTTCAGACGATTTTTCACATCGCCACCAACCCCGGCGACCTCGTCCTCGACTCCTTCGCCGGTTCCGGCACCACCGGCGCGGTAGCCCACAAGATGGGCCGGCGCTGGATCATGGTGGAGCTGGGCGAGCACTGCCACACCCACATCATCCCGCGCCTGAAGAAGGTCATCGACGGCGAAGATCCGGGCGGCATCACCAAGGCGGTGAACTGGAAGGGCGGCGGTGGCTTCCGCTACTACCGGCTCGCGCCGTCGCTGCTGGAAAAGGACAAGTGGGGCAACTGGGTCATCAACAAGACCTACAACGCCGCCATGCTGGCCGAGGCGCTCTGCAAGCTGGAGGGTTTCACCTATGCTCCCAGCGATTCGGTCTACTGGCAGCACGGCCATTCCACCGAGCGCGATTTCATCTATGTCACCACCGCCAACCTGACCCACGAGCAGCTCCAGCAGCTCTCCGATGAGGTGGGGCCGGAGCGTTCTCTGTTGGTGCTCTGCACCGCCTTCCGCGCCAGGGCCGACCTCTACCCGAACCTGACCGTCAAGAAGATCCCCAGGGCCGTGCTCTCCCGCTGCGAGTGGGGCCACGACGACTACAGCCTGCGGGTGGAAAACCTGCCCCAGGCGCCGCAAGAGCCCAGGCAACTATCCATTTTCAAAGACGTCTCACGCGAAGACGCGAAGGCGCGAAGAGAATGAAAAACATAGAAGAAATATCAGGGTAATGGCAGTCACTAATTCTGACTGGGTTCCCAGCTACCTTCATTATTCATCTTTCGCGTCTTCGCGCCTTCGCGTGAGCCACAAATGAGGTAATCCATGGAAATCGAAGAAATTGCCCGAGAGGTCGTGGACTGTGGATACAAGATGCATACTGGATTGGGGCCGGGTTTGCTGGAGTCGGTTTATGAAGTGGTTCTGGCGAAGTTGCTCGCCGAGCGTGGCTTATTCGTTGAACGACAAAAACCGGTTCCTATTATTTTCGAGGGGCTGCAATTCGACGAAGGCTTCCGCGCTGATCTACTCGTCGATCGGAAGCTTTTGATCGAGCTCAAATCCGTTGAAAACCTGGCTCCTGTTCACGGCAAGCAGGTGCTCACATACCTTCGGCTCCTCAATCTACCACTGGGGCTTCTCATGAACTTCGGGACAGCCACCTTCAAGGAAGGCGTCAAACGCATTGTAAACAATCATTCGGATTTCGCGTCTTCGCGCCTTCGCGTGCATCAATGCGAGGACCATTTGCTCACGCGAAGCCGCGAAGAGCGCGAAGGGGAACACCGATGAATCGTCATGTCAATGCTATTGCCGGCCGGCTGTCCCTTCGCCCACCGCAGCGCCGGTCGCTGGAAATCCTGGACCGCATCACAGAGATTGCCCCGCCCGGCAAAGGCGCCGATGCGAAGGCTTCGCTGGAGGCCATCCGTAGTGAGTTCCCCTCGGTTGCGGACTTCGAGCGCGAGTTTCCATCCCTGTGCTTCGCGCTGGCCACCGGCGTGGGCAAGACGCGGCTCATGGGGGCCTTCATCAGCTACCTGCACCTGGCGCACGGCATCGACAACTTCTTCGTACTGGCACCGAATCTGACCATCTACAACAAGCTCATCGCCGACTTTACGCCCAACACGCCAAAGTATGTGTTCAAGGGTATTGCTGAGTTCGCCGCGGAAGCGCCGACGGTCATTACCGGCGACACCTACGAAAGTGGTATCGGCGTGCGGGAGCAACCCCGGGGTCAACGACGGCTGCCGTGGGCGGTCAAACAGGGCGTCCACATCAATATCTTCAATATCTCCAAGATCAACTCGGAAGTCCGCGGCGGCAAATCACCCCGCATCAAGCGGCTGTCGGAGTACATCGGCGAGAGCTACTTCGACTACTTGGCCGGGCTGCCGGACCTGGTGCTGCTCATGGACGAGTCGCACCGCTACCGCGCCAGCGCCGGGGTGCGGGCGATCAACGAGCTGAAGCCGATCCTGGGGCTGGAGCTCACGGCCACGCCGGTCGTGGAGACAAGCCGCGGTCCGGTGCAGTTCAAGAACGTGATCTACGACTATCCTCTCGGCAGGGCCATGGCCGATGGTTTTGTCAAGGAACCTGCGGTGGTGACGCGCAAAGACTTCAACCCGGCCGGGATGTCGCCTGATGAGATCGAACGCCTCAAACTGGAGGATGGTATCCGCCTGCACGAAAGCGTGAAGGTGGAGTTGGAAACCTACGCCCGAGAAACGGATAACTCGATCGTGAAACCCTTCCTGCTGGTCATCGCACGCGACACCACCCATGCCGGCCAGTTGCTGCAGTTGATCCAGTCTGAGGCTTTCTTCGAGGGGCGCTACCAGGACAAGGTGATCCAGGTGGATTCCAGCATGACCGGCAAAGACGAGGAGGAGATGATCGAGCGTCTGCTCAAGGTCGAGGACGCTTCCGAGCCGACGGAGATCGTCATTCACGTCAATATGCTCAAGGAAGGCTGGGATGTAACCAACCTCTACACCATCGTGCCGTTGCGTGCAGCCAACGCCCGTGTCCTCATCGAGCAGTCCATCGGCCGCGGCCTGCGACTGCCATACGGCAAGCGCACCGGGGTTATCGCCGTGGATCGGCTGAATATCGTCGCCCACGACAAGTTTCAGGAAATCATCGACGAGGCCAACCGGCCGGATTCCATGATCCGGTTGCAGACTGTGGTGATGGATTCAGAAGTCATCGGCCAGAAGACGGTCACGGTGGTATCCCAGTCGCAACTGGCGACCCAATTGGGGTTCAAGCCGCAGCAGGTGACCAGCAGCACTACCTTGGCCGGGCAGGATATGCCGTCTGTTTTTGCCACGCCCGAGGAACAGAAAGTGGCGCAGGTGGCCTGGCAAGTCATCCGCAAGCTGGAGAACCAGCCCCATAAATTGCCGACCGTAAGCTATCTCCAGAAGCCGGAAATACAGGCCGCCATTGTCAAGGCCGTCGAAGAGCAGCAACAGCCCGTGCAGAAGGAGCTTGAAGGGTTCGTCAAGAAGCCGGATATCGCCGCAATAGTGGCCAAGACAGTGGAGTTGGTAACGCAGCAGACCATCGATATCCCGCGCATCCTGGTGGTGCCAAAAGGCGAGGTGAAATCCGGCTTCAAGCCGTTTCACTCTGAAGCTCGATACGCTGAAGTACCCGGCCGTTTCCGACGAGCTATGGATTCAGCTCCTACGGACCAACCAACTCGAGGTGCTGACACTCGGCCGCGGCGGGATTGAGGAAGAGCGTCTGGAGGATTACGTGGTGAGCGGCCTGGTCGATTTTGACGACATTGCCTACGACGATCATGCCGATCTGCTCTACGACCTTGCGGCACAGACGGTGCAGCATTTCCGGACCTATCTCTCCGAGGAGGACGCGCGCAAGGTGCTGCGCTGCTACCAGCGCGACATCGCGCGGTTCATCCATGCGCAGATGCAGGAGCACTACTGGGAAGAGGCGGTCGGCTATGAAGTCATAGTCAGCAAGGGCTTCACCGAGCTGAAGTCGAGCGCCTATACGTATGCTGCCGGTGAACCCGTTGTGGATTATCGCGTGTCTCCGCCGGACAAGAGCAACATGGCGAAATATCTGTTCGGCGGCTTTGCTCGCTGCCTGTATCCGGTTCAAAAGTTCGACGCGGAAGGCGAACGCAAGCTGGCAGTAATTCTCGATCGGGATGCCATCAAGTGGTTTAAGCCCGCCAAGGGCCAGTTCCAGATCTTCTACCGCGACGGAGCTGACCATCGCGAATACCAGCCGGACTTCGTGGCCGAAACCGCCGAGACAATCTTCATGCTTGAACCGAAGGCCAGAAAAGAGCTGGATGATCGCATCGTGCTTGCAAAGAAGGATGTCGCCGTGAACTGGTGCACCAATGCATCGACCCATGCGCAGAGCTATGGCGGCAAACCATGGCGCTACCTGCTGATTCCCCATGACGAGATTGCAACGAACATGACCCTGGCTGTGTTGGCGGTGCGGTTCAGTTGTTGAGGATGGCTCTGAGCACGTGGTCGCAGCCTCCGATGTAGTGCTTCCGGAAGGGTCACGTGGTGCGAGCTATATCGCTGCCTATCGCCGGCGGCTCGGGCTCGAACCATACCCTGTCAGGGCTCCGAAATCCTCACGAGTATGAACGTTCGTATTACACGGCCGTCGAGCTCGCAACTGGTGGGGTGTTGAAGGGCCAATGATCAGCAGTATTTACCACGGTTTTCTTTACTTCTTCCTCACGAGGAACACATGGACCTGAGAATTTTGAAAGACACGGAACCTTGGGAGTGGCCGGAAGACACCGCCAAGATGCTTCTGGCGACTCTCCGCGATGGCCGGGCCGACGAATCCGAGCGCCTGCTGGCGGCCGAGCTGGCCGGCGATTTTACCGTCATGAACGATGACCTTGCCGCGGCCTTGCTTGCCATTACGCGCAGCGGTGAGGAACCTGAGAGCCTCCGCGGCAAGGCTGTGCTATCCCTGGGGCCGGTGCCTCGAATACGCGGATGCGGAGGGGTTCGAGGGTCGCCGATGACGTGCCGATTTCCGAAGGAGACCTTCCGTATAATCCAGGAGTCGCTCCGTAAGCTCTACATGGACGCCGCGTTCCGATGGATGTGCGGCGCAAGGTCCTCGAGGCTTCGGTACACGCTCCTCAGGATTGGCACTCGGATGCGATCCGGGCCGCCTATTCCAGCGGCGACGAATCCTGGATGCTCACTGCCGTCTTCTGCATGGGTTGTGTTCCAGGATTCGATGCGGAAATCCTCGCGGCACTGGCAAACCAAGACCAGGACATCCACTTCGAGGCGGTTTGCGCCGCGGGGAACTGGGGAGTGGATGCCGCATGGCCGCACATTGCAGGACTTGTCACCACGAAGGGAACGGACAAACCCTTGCTGCTGGCCGCCATTGACGCAGTGGCCTCGATCCGTCCTCGAGAAGCAACTGAGATCCTCGATGTTCTGACCGACTCCGAGGACGAGGACATCGTCGAGGCGGCCTACGAAGCCATGGCCATGGCCGAGGGGCATTCGGACGACGAAGACGATGACGACGAATCCCTCGACTGAGGGCAGATAACGGTCGAGGTGCTTCGAATGACTAAGAAAAAAGACAAGCCCAACCAGAAAGAGCAGGCCTGGATAGATGCCAGAAAGCGTCACCGGCTCTCTCACGCCCAGGTCCAGATGGCTCGCGAACTGGGGATGAATCCGAGCGGGCTCGGCAAGCTTGATAACCACGACCAGGAGCCGTGGAAGGTGCCGCTTGGAGACTATATCGGACGGCTTTACTCAAAGCGATTCGGCAAGGACCGTCCTGATGTCGTCCTGTCCATCGAGGAGAAGATCCATCGCGACGAGGCGAAAAAGGCCCGGAAGCGCGAGGCGAAACTGCGCCATCGGCAAAACGAGATGACGATGGTTGAGAAGCAGAATTGAGAAGTTCCGGACGGTGAAGCTCCTGGGATGAAGCGACTGAGAGGGAGGCCAATATGAAGCAGGAGGAGCAGATCAGAGAGATCGTGCTGCGCCTCATCAAGCAAACCGCGCCCGAGGCCGATGTCGGGACTCTCCAATCCGAAGTGCGGCTGCGAGATCAGTTGGATTTCGATTCGGTGGATTTCATGAATTTTGCTCTAGCACTTCAAGAGGCTTTCAAAGTGGAGGTTCCAGAAATTGATTATTTTGAGCTGGGCACTCTCAGTGGATGCATCCGCTATCTCATGTTGAGAGGCGTTTCAGGGCCCGCCGCTCCCGCCTAAAGGGCATAAACGCTAACGTAAGATGTCGCATGATTGCCGCCATTTCGGATGTCGCTTTGCTTAAACGGCTCAGGGACTCTTGGGAACGCTCCGTTGGATGGCAGCGCATGTTCCCATGTGGGGCTGGGGTCCCGCCCTCACTACCGTCGTCTCGGGCGCGGTGGCAACCGTGTTCTACATCTGGCGCCGCGATCTGGTTGCGATTATGATTGCTCACGTGGTGACGGACTTGGCCGGAATCGTGATCATACCTTACTTGACTCCGGTCAAGGGGCTATATTGAATCATGACCTAAGTCGCTGAAAACCTCAGTTCTCAGGAGTACATGCATGAATATCTTGATCGTCTACCGGCAAACAGAGCCCATAAGTTTCAACGCGGCCATGTTTGGTACCGCGTGCGAGACGCATACCGCGATCGCTTCCCCTTAAGCGCCTTCGCCAGAGGTGAGGAATCTATGAAAAGATGGTGTGCATATTGTGTGTGGATTCTTATTATTTATGTATTCTTTCCAGGATTGGTATATGCGAGTGATGAACCGTGTCCGAAGGCACAATTCGAAGAGCTCACCAAGACACTTGATATGGCAACTATTGAGTCCGTAGCGTTATTGGCAGAGAATTTGACTACGCTTTTAAAAAAAATATCAAAAAATTGTACACAGGATATCTTTGTGTTGTTTAGAGAATTTTATTATGGTGCACTTCATAAAGTGTATGAAGATAAAGGCATATCAGAAATTTGCTATCCAATGACTGATGACAAGAGAATAGAGTTGACTTTGGAATTAGAGCGTGTCGGATGGGAACTTTGTGTGTCCGAAGGGATCTATTGTATGCACGAGACTGTTGGATGGATGCGAACTCGTTTCGGACCATACCTTCCAGAACCATGGGATGAGTTCTTTCAGCAAAACGATCGTGAGTTAAAGGAAGGTTTTGAAGAGGATCATCGTTTGCTTATTTCTTGGGATGATTTGAGGAAACGAGTCATTGCGTGGGAAAGCTTCATGAAGAAATATCCAGATTTTCCATTGCAGAATGAAATATCAGCAACCATTGTCATTTACTTAAGAGTGCTCTTAACAGGATTGGATAATGCACGTATTGATAATTGGCCGCGTGACAGGATCTTGAAGAAAGATGTCAAACTAGTTTATGAAGTGTTTTTGAAAGAAAATAAGGAATCAAAGTATTTTGAGTTGGTCAAGGGCTATTACGACATCTTAAAAAAGAATAAGTTTCGTACCGGCAAGCAATCACAGGAGTATCTAAAAACCCACCGTGCGAGAACCATCCTGGATTGGAAGCACCCACCATTCTACTGGGAAAACGATTGAATTTCGCGTTGTTTTTCATGGGATCTCTTGGTGGAGTTTGCTGTGGAACTTCTGCGAGGGTTTTCTTACCATATGTCAACAACAACGAATTGATACCAAGGCCTTTAGACAGAGGAGGAGGACATGCGCGGTGCTGGCGGTACCGAGGGCGGGATTGGGCGGTTCTTTATGGGTCTCATCATGATGATTGCCGGAGGTTACCTTTTCCTGCACAACATCACCGTGAGTACCGGATTCGGATTCGGTTATCGGCTGTTTGATTTCTGGGGATTCGGAATCACCAGCGGGTATGTGCTGATTCCTTTTCTCTTCGGCGTCGGCATCATCTTCTACAACAGCCGCAACCTTCTTGGCTGGATACTGGCGGTCGGCTCTCTGGCTATGCTGGCGGTTGGCGTCATTACCCAGACTCACTTCCACTTGCGCAACATGACGGCTTTTGAATTGATTACCATCCTGGTCCTGCTGGTGGGTGGTGTGGGACTTTTCGTCAGTTCATTGCGGCACTCCGAGAGTATCCTGTGATGACGGCAAGGCGCGGTATTGAGAACTCCGCAGCCTATTGCCCGGTTTCGATGATTCAGCTGCACCTTGTCCCCCAACAACCGAATTGGGTCAGAGGAACGAAAGCGATACCATGGTCATGGACAGCCCTAAAACCAGTGTTGGGCTACCTCCATGTGGTGGTTACTGTCGATCCGGTCCTTTGTTTCTGGAAGCAAGAGTTCTGGCAGTGGGCAAGAACCGAGCTGCCATTACGAGCTTTGCGCTGCTCTCCGGAGTATTGTTCGTGACGGTGGTTGGACAGATGCCTGCAAGGCTCTGTCCAACGAACAGCATCCATGGGGTAATGGGAGGTAACGAGGTATGGACACTATCAGGCTGGGCATCAGCGCGTGTCTGCTCGGAGAAAACGTCAGGTTTGACGGCGGACACAAGCTGGATCGCTTCCTGCGGGATACGCTCGGGAGATTCGTCGAGTACGTTCCGGTCTGCCCGGAGGCCGAATGTGGACTTGGAATTCCACGCGAAGCCATGCATCTCGAGGGTGCCCCCGCATCGCCCCGCTTGGTCACAGTTCGGACCAAGAGGGACTTCACTGATCGGATGCTCCATTGGGCAAAGGAAAGAGCCCGTGAACTCGAACGCGAGAACCTGTGCGGTTTCATATTCAAGAGTGATTCACCGAGCAGCGGCATGGAGCGCGTCAAGGTCTATGACGTCAATAATGTCCCCCGGAGGATAGGGGCCGGTCTGTTTGCTTCCGTCTTCATGAAGCACTTCCCGTTGCTGCCGGTCGAAGAGGAGGGACGGCTGCACGACCCCATGCTCAGGGAGAACTTCATCGAGCGCATCTTTGTGGCTAAGCGCTGGCGTGACATCACCGAAGGGCACCTGACGATCAGTCAGCTGATTGGTTTTCACTCGAAGCACAAGCTACTCGTCATGGCCCACAGCCCCAAGCACGTTAATGCACTGGGAAAACTTCTCGCGAATTCGAAGCAATCGCCCATCGACGAGCTGTATTTCGAATACCACCGGATCCTCATGGAAGCTCTGAAACTCAAAGCGACCGTCAAGAAGCACGCCAACGTTCTTCAGCACCTTATGGGATACTTCAAGAAACAACTCTCAGGCGATGAGAAGCAGGAGCTGATCGAGCTCATCGAACACTATTACCTAGGTTACCTCCCCTTGATCGTTCCGGTAACCCTTATCGGCCATTATGTTCGGAAATACGATCAGCCTTATCTGAGGGAACAGTACTACCTGAACCCGCACCCGATAGAACTGCAACTCAGGAATCACGCCTGATGACATGCCAGGATATCAGTCTTACCAATTGTCACGGTACTGATCAGTCTTCGACCTTCTGGCCATCCACTATTTTCGTGTAGACTTCGGCGTCAACCTGGCTTAGCGTTTACCGGCAACCGTGAGTCATCAAAAAACCACACAAAGAGAAAGGAGGAAGGTGACAATGAGAAAAGCAACCATGTTTGGCTTAGTTGGTGTTGCCTTGGCTATCCTGGTTTCTGTCGCTTTGATAACGTTTCCGGAGAAAGCAGCGGCCGAGACCAAAGCTATTGAGGGGGTGAAATACGAGGTGTCGCAGTCTTTGAATGATAACCTCAAACCGTTTGTCGGTAAGATGGTGTACGTCAACCTGCGGTCAGGGAAGACCTATCAGGGTTCACTCAAAGCAGTTGGTGATCATTGGATTCACCTGGAGAAGCTCGCGGAACGGAACTTCTATGACGCGTTGATCCGCATTGACGATATCAGCGCCATTGAGACTCAATTCCGCGACAACAAATAGTACTACTCCGAACAGTTTGTCATTCTGAGGAGCAGGGCGACGAAGAATCTCAGTCCTGCCTTGCAGGATTGATCCTTAAACCTAGATTCTTCGCTCCCTACGGTCCTGCCTGCGGCAGGATCAGAATGACATGTTGGATAGCTGTCGGAGTTAGGAATAGGTCCCGGTGGAAAAGGTGCGCGGGTGGATTTGTGGCCGCGATCATAACGTTTGGCAAGATCACCCGTGAAGAACCTCTGCGCTTGTCTCTCGCATGCCCGAGAATGGCGTGATTCTTAGCGATGGGATCGAAAAGGATTTCATGGAGTTCAATTCCGGCACTCGCGCAACGATTACCCGGGCGGAGAACAAGGGACACCTGGTGGTCTAGCGTCTTTGCCCCGGTTGCAGCGTTGCAGTAGATGATTCAGAACCCGGAGTAAAATGCAGGATGAATTCTTTCATGGCCGGGTGTTTATCGAGGCTGTGTCCGAACATCGGTAATTCAGCCAAGACGGTGCTATTGGCCTCTTTCAATACCGCCACGCGATAAACGGCGACCATCATCCCAGTCCGGATGACCCCCATCTCACAATGAACCAGCGCCGGAAGCCTTTCGGGATTGGTTACCACGCTCAGAAACTGCCTGATCTGATCCGTGTTCGGTGGTACCTCGGGGAGCATGGGCAGATTGACGAGATGGACCCCCTTTTCATTCGCGAATGCTTTCTCTCCTGCATACCAGGAACCTTCTTTGATTTCCTCTTCGGAACGAAAGTTGATAATGGTCTTGAAGCCGGTCAGGGTGTGGGCTTGCTCCAGTCCTCTCTTGGACAATGTGCCACTTCTGTACAGCTTGCCAGGGTCCACGGTGTCGAAGTGGTACAGGATCTGATACCGGCTAACGGCATAGGTGATGGCAATGATGGTCCCCAGAAGAAGGACGCAGCACCCAACTATCAGTGCTCTGCGGTTGGCTATGGATGTTAGACCGCTCATCACCTCATCCCTATCGATAGGTCCGCCTTGGTACTCGCGCGCATGGCGCTTCTTATCACTCACGGTTCATTTCATCAAGTCCATGGAGATTTTTGATCCTTACCACGAGAATGATTCCCCGGCCCGCTTTGCACGGGGGGGCGGGAGGAGCGGGGGGCAATGCTGTTGAAATCGGAGCGATGAGACATTCCAGTTCCCTCCCTTTAGTGGGAGGGGCTAGGGGCAATGCTGTTGACTTAGGTGAGTTCAACGTTGGCCCACCCCGTCACCCCGGCGAAAGCCGGGGGCCAGAAGTCGATCGAAAAGCACTCGCATTCCGGCTTTCGCCGGAATGACGAACAGGGGCTTCCACACTACATCAGGGGGGCTTAAGTCAACAGCATTGGGGGCTAGGGGAGGGGGTGAAGCTTCGATTGATACCCTCCCCCATTTCCTAGTTGACGAATAGTGATGGATCGTTGTAAGAAGACCTTTACCAATCATTGATAGCCATCAGGTACTGAGAAGTTTAATAGGGAATCCCGTGAAAACCGGGAGCGGTCCCGCCGCTGTGAACGGGGACGAAATCCGATTCGGCCACTGACTCGCCCTAGCGAGATGGGAAGGCTCGGAGAGTAGAATGATCCGTGAGTCAGAAGACCTGCCTGATGGTGTTGGGTGAATCGGTACGTGGTGATACCGAATCAACCGCCGAAGGACCAAGTGAAACTGGGTGCAATCCTTAGGGCTTCAAGCTCTAAGGATTTTTTTTTGGCGACGTTGATGGGTTTCCCCGGCACCGCTTCTGTTTCTTTCCATTCCCCTCAATTCCTCAACTGCCCGTGGCGGTCTCGCTTCCGGGCGGCCAGGGACCATGGACGGAGGTGCCACATGAAGAAAGGGATGATTCTGTATGTCACGGAGGGCAAAGAAGAAGTCAGGGGGCAGTCGGATAGGTCGGACTTGAAGGCGATGGTCAATTGGTTGGGGGTTGATGCCATTCGTCTCGCAACCACGGAAGAAGAGATCGCCTATGGCTGGTGGCAGCTGCTTACTCGTGGGATGCAGCAGGTATCCTGTATGAAGGCCGCTTACAATGTGGGTCTGCGCAAACTGATACCCTTTGGTGAACCCTTGAGGCTTTGCGGATGATCGGCACGCCGAAAGTGGAGGATGTGTGGATGCTTTCCAGAGAAAACCTGAAATTAGACCTGTGAAGGATCGAGACATGCAAAAAAAATGGTGGTTGGTAACAATGTTGGTGGCCCTCATGTTGGCAGGCCCCATTCACAGCTTTGCCGCCCACGGCGAGAAGCGCGCCGCGAAAAAGGCAATCCTCATGGTGGCTTTCGGCACCAGTGTTCCCGAAGCCCAGAAGGTTTTTGGGCGGATCGACGCTCAAGCCAAGGAAAGCTTCCCTGGTCTGGAAATCCGGTGGGCATACAGTTCGAGCATCATCCGAGCCAAACTGGCCAAGCAGGGCAAACTGCTGGATTCCCCCGAAGTGGCCCTGGCCAAACTCATGGACGAGCACTACACTCATGTGGCCATCCTCTCTTTGCACACGATTCCTGGCGCCGAGTTTCACGAACTGCTTCAAAACGCGCATCTGTTCGGGCAGATGGCGGGGGGGTTTGAAAAAGTCCTGATCGCGCGTCCGCTGCTCTCCTCCCACGACGATATGGTCAAGGTGGCCAAGGCTTTACTGAAAAACCTCCCCTCCGGCAGAAAGGCCCAGGATTCGGTGCTTCTGATGGGACATGGCTCGGAACATCATCCGGCGGATGCCATCTACCTGGCCATGAATCAGGTCTTCCAGGAGCTCGACGCCAATGTCTTTGTCGCCACCGTCGAAGGCCATCCGGCCCTGGATGACGTCTTGCCGAAACTCAGCGAGCGCAAGCTCAAAAAGGTCTATCTCATGCCTCTTATGGCGGTGGCCGGCGATCATGCCCGGAACGACATGGCCGGAGATGAGCCGGATAGTTGGAAGTCGGTGCTTACCAAGAATGGCTTTACCTGTGAGGTGGTGCTGAAAGGTACGGCCGAGTTCCCCGAGATCGTGAGCGTATGGTTGGATCATCTGCGGGCAGCGCTGGCCCACTTTTGACATTGCCGAGCCAATTCTGAAGAAACATTGGAGCCCCATACAAAACCCGCAAATTCCGTCACCGCGGCGAATCCTGTCCTGCCTTGCAGGGCAGGATCGCCGGAATGACGCCAAGGGATTTTTGCACGAGACTGATTGGTTCGCCCTGCTCACGACCTACCGAAGATGAGGATAAATGCCATGACCATGAAATAGGATTCCGGGTTCAGAGCGTACCTCTGAACCCGGAAAGCAAGACCACTCTTCTATGGAGGAGAAACCTCGGAAAATCGTCCCCCTCGCACGATCCGGTCGTTGGAGCGGGAGCATTCCGGCTAGCGAGTGTAGATTGTCAGACGATTCCCAGGAACAAGTTTCTGATTGGCACTCACCTTATTCCGAGCGCAGAGTGTCTTTAAGGGGATGTTGTATTTTTCCGCAATGGACGAGAGGGTATCCCCCTGGCGCACAGGGTAGTGGACGGGCTGATGGAGTTTCTGCCCCGAATTCGAGGCCTTCGATCTGCCGTTGGCTGAGGCAATGACCTTGTCCTTATTGCCTCTGGTTTGGACAGCTGCCACAGCAATCGAGGATTTCGCGGCAGGGATCTTAAGCGTTTGTCCAGCTTTAGGCGGACGCGATGGGTTCATGCCGTTCAGGGCAGCAAGCGCCTGGGCGGAGCATTTGTATTTCTTGGCCAAGCCCAGCCACGAATCACCGGGCCTGACTTTGTATGGGGCCACCGCGTCAGATTTGTCCGCAACAGCATTCTTTGTGGTCTTTTCCATCTCGGGGGGGCGTTTCGTCAAAGCCGCCAGGAGATCGTCCCCTTTTCCCAGCGGCACGCACAGGTCATAGCTTGAACACCCTGGCGGGGTGACGGGCTTGCACAACTCCGGATTACAGTCTTGAAGGGACTCTTCGGGGACCCCAATCTGCTTTCCGACCCACGAGAGTTTCACACTGCCTGGAATGGACACGGTTTCATGCCTTGGAACGTAATGTCCGGGATCGTACCAGAAGCCATATTGCCGGGGATTCCTTATGATCTTGACAGCCGCAAATACCTTGGGGACATAGTCACGGGTCTCTTCCGGCAGGTATCCGTTTGCGGCGAGGTCCCAGAAGGTCTTGAGGCCACTCTGATCCAGAGCTCCTTGGACGGCTTTCTCACCGGCATTGTAAGCAGCAAGAGCCAGAGACCAGGAGCCGAACGTATCATAGAGAAAGGAGAGATAATCCGCGGCAGCTCGCGCTGCCTTCATTGGATGACACCTTTCATCAATCCATCGGTTTTGTTCGAGTCCAAAGCGTTTTCCGGTTGTGGAGATGAACTGCCACATGCCCACTGCGTTGGCATGGGAGCGCGCTCTAGGGGAAAAGCCACTCTCAATCAAGGCAACATAGACCAAGTCCTTGGGCAGACCTCGCTGCTCGAAGATTTGCTGGGCAGGCATGGAATAGTTGACGGCGCGTAACAGTTGTGTCTGAAAGCTTCTGTGCTTCTCCCCTGCAAAGCGTTTCACCCAAGCTTCGACTGAGTAATGATCGGGAATGGGCAACTCCCACTTGGGACCGGGAATTTCAATCGCTTCCGGTGTCGCCGTGGCGGACGCCCTGTCGGACTGTCCGGAATACGGCGGAGACCCCGCTGAGTTCGACTGCTGGAAAGTCGCCATGCTGCATCCAGCCACCAACGCGACGGCACAACCCGCTAAGGTAAGGAAAGCAAGTGGACGGTGTTTCATAGACAGAATCCCTCATCGACGGTGGTTTCGTTTCTTCTGCGGCCGGCATTGAACTGGAAAGACGCGGGCTCCATCACTTGTGTGCCCATGGCGGGAACGCCTCCCCACGCCTGCCCTGCACCAAGATTCTCATCATCGTCTCCAGTCGGAATCGGCTGGCCTGCTTGTAATGCTGGGCTGAACCCTTCGTATTCGAAGAAGTGCCGCTTGACTTCGACAGTTATATTGGACATGCAGTCTTCAGTGGTCTCCTTTGCTCCTTATTCGATCGTGACGAACAAATAAGGCGGGTCTACCATATAATCAACAACTTCCAACCATACAGATTGAACAAACTGACAGTATCTGATGGTGGTTTTCTACCACAACGTCAATGCTCGCGTTATCAGATTTGCGGTTGAGCTTTGGCTGGACTCACCTTGTTCCTTGCGTTCCGGTATCATCCGTAACCAGTAGATACGCAGCGAACAATACCCCGAAAGATAATAGCACAAGCTGATCGGTATCCAAAGCTCTATTCAACACTTCTTTGCAATCAGCATGGTTTCGGTTTGTGCAAAGCGATCGACGCGGGCCCAAGTATGCACCCAGTCTGAGCGATTAGCTGCAGGCATCAGCCATTAGCCAGTGCCCATTCACCGCACCGCGGCGTTTGGCAGCGGAGTCGGTTGCGTACAAAATGTATTTGACATCATCGAACAGATCCTCTCTACTACTTGAAGTATGACTGCACTGCCCAAATTGCCTTCGATCTCTTGAGATTTTCCAATAGTGCACTCGTCAATAGGCGTTCGTGCTCCAAGGGTCGGTTGTGGAAAACAAGATACACAGACCGGGAGTTGCTCATGGCTGAGAAACCATCCTATGAGGAATTGGAGCGCCGGGTTCGCCAATTGGAGCATAAGTCTGTCGAGCATGCCCGCGCGAAGGTGGCGCTCCTGGAGAGCGAAGCCAAGTACCGTGCCATGGTAGAGTCCTTTGATGGTTTGATCTATGTCTGCTCCCAGGATTATCGAGTTGAATTCATGAACGAGCGGTGTATCGAACGCACCGGCTACGATGCGGTGGGTGATTTCTGTTACGCAGCTTTACACGGTCGCGACTCCATCTGTCCGTGGTGTGTGAATGAACGCGTGTTCCAGGGAGAAACCGTACGCTGGGAAGTTCAGAGCCCCAAGGATAATCGCTGGTACTATATAGTCAACACGCCTATTTACCGGGTGCACGGCAAGATCTCCAAGCAGGCGATGATTCTTGACATCACTGATCGAAAACGCATGGAGCAGCTTCTGGACGCTGAGAGGGAAATCCTGGCGATGGTGGCGACCGGCCGTCCTCTTCAGGAGACCCTCGATGCGCTCAACCTGATGATCGAACGGCTGGCCCCTGGCACTTTGTGTTCCATCCTGATGCTGGATAAGGAGGGGAAGCGCCTCTTCCACGAATCCGCGCCCAGTTTGCCCAGAGAATATGTGAAGATGATGGATGGCTTGGAGATCGGCCCCAACACCTTGGCATGCGGCGCGGCGGCGCATAACGGCCCTACTGTGATTGCTCAGGATACCGCAACCGATCCCTTGTGCACCGATGGTAGGGATTCTGCGGTTCGCTTTGGACTGTGCGCCTGCTGGTCGTTACCAATTCAGGACAGCACCGGGAAAATACTGGGAGCCTTCGCTTTGTACGATCGCGAACCACGTCAACCCTCAGTTGCCGACATTGAGCTGGTCGGGACGGCGGCGCACCTTGCCGGCCTGGCAATCGAACGCGAGCGGTCGGAGCGGGCTACACGTGAGAGTGAAGAAAAATACCACTCGCTGTTTGAACACTCGGCAGACGCGATCTGTTTCACTACTCGAGAAGGTCGGTTCATCGATGCGAACCAATCCGCGGTGGATCTGTTTGGCTATGACAAATCAGAGATGCTGAACATGATCACCGTCGCGGATACCTATGTCAATCTGGAAGACCGAGTCAGGTTTCAGAAGGAAATCGAAAAGCAAGGGTTTGTGAAGAACTTTGAACTGAAGTTTCGGCGCAAGGATGGCCGGGAGTTGGATTGTCTGCTCACATCCAGCGTAAGGTCTTCCGATGAGGGAACGGTAGTGGGGTATCAGGGCATCATTCGGGATGTCACCGAGATCAAACAAGCAGAGAAGGCTCTCCTGGAGAATGAAGCACGCTACCGTGGCGTGGTGGAGGACCAAACCGAATTGATCTGCCGTTTCCTGCCGGGCGGGACGATAACCTTCGTCAACCAGGCATACTGCCGGTATTTTGGAAAACAGCGTGAGGAACTGGTGGGGCAGAGCTTCATGCCTTTCATCCCCGCTTCGGAGCGCGCCAAGATCGATGTGCATCTGGCCTCGCTTAGCCCGGACAATCCGGTGGCCACCCACGAGCATCAGGTGATTGCGCCCGATGGCGAAATCCGTTGGCAGCAGTGGACCAACCGCATCATTTTGAATCAGCAGGGCGCCATCATCGAGTATCAGGCGGTGGGTAGAGATATTACCGAACAGCGGCTGATGGCGGAAGCCCTGCAGCAGAGTGCGGAAAAAACCAAACTGTTCGCCTATTCGGTGTCTCACGATTTGAAGAGCCCGGCCATTGGCATTTACGGACTCAGCAAGCTCCTTTATCGACAATACCGCGATATCTTAGATGAAAAGGGTAGGAGCTATTGTGATCAAATTTTGAAGACCGCCGAGCAAATTGCCGCACTGGTTGAGCACATCAACCTTTACATTGCCACCAAACAGCTTCCATTGAATATCGAGACGGTGAAAGTCAAAGAAATCCTCCAGATGGTGAAAGATGAGTTCTCTGCACGGCTCAACATTCACAAGATAACCTGGCTGGAGCCGGCGGAGGTGCCGGCAATCCGTGCGGATCGTTTGGCCTTGCTGAGGGTTCTGCGTAACCTGGTGGACAACGCGCTCAAATATGGTGGTGACGATCTGAGCGAGATCAGGATTGGGTACCGGGAGTCTGAAAAGTACCATGTTCTTACCGTGAGCGACAATGGTGTGGGCATTAGGATGGCCGATTCAAACAGGATATTTGAACGGTTCGAGCGAGATGTTACTGCCAGAGGGATCGAGGGCACGGGTCTGGGCTTGGCCATCGTAAAGGAGATTGCGGAGCAGCATGGGGGCAAGGTGTGGGTGGAGTCTGAACCTGAAAAGGGTACAACCTTCTGTCTATCCATCGCCAAGGATCTGTGATGCCCGTCTGTGCGCCCCGGCCCTGCTGAGACCCATGAATGAGAATGGATGCCCACGGTGAGGTGAAACCCGAGCCAGGATGGGTCACTCCACAGACGGTTCGAGTTCCCTTGCCGAAATGTCCAGATCGATTTCCTCGCGTTTGGCAAAAATCTCCCCCATTGATCTGAAATGTGGAATCAAGAGGGTGATGGGAAACTCAGTGAGTTTGTCTCCCTCAAGGTAACGATCGTTCAATTCAGAACAAAGCACCCGCCCGACAATCAGGGCATACTCATCGCCAATCACTTCCTTTTCCAGCTCCGCTTCGATCCAGCCAACGGCCGCCTCAATTCGTGGTGGTGTGACTGTTTTCGATGCGATGGTTTTCAGCCCAACCCGCTCCAACTCGTTCACCTCGGGCGGGTAATCCCTGGCGCATTTCATGGCTTCGCGGAAAGCCGGTTTGCCCATGACGTTTACGACAAACTCACGGGTTTCGCGAATATTGCGGAGCGTGTCCCGCGGCAGCGCGGAAGCGATGGCAATCAGGGGAAGCGGTCTCAGGATGGGCATGACGCAACTGTAAGGGGCCGCATTGGGGATGCCTTTCCCATCAATGGTCGTGATCACGGTTACCGGCAAGGGCAGAAATCGTTTGAACATTTCAGGGGCTAGTTCCACATCAACCTCCTCAACTAGGGTCCCCAGAAGGGTATTCCCGATGCAGGTTAGCTGGACTCCGACGTTTATGTGAAAAGACACCTGTCATACCGGCAAAGACCGGTATCCAAACCATTTCTCCGGATTCCCGCCCCGCCGCATGCGGGAGAATGACGATCGCGTAATTCGACTGACCTTCATGGTTCGATACCTCACCACGAACGGAATATCAGCCACTTACAGGCAACTCCGTCCGTTCGCCCTGAGGTATCGAAGGGCAAGAACGGACTTTTGCAAGAGGCTCATCTGATTCTTGATGCACTCGCAAAAAGTCCCGAATGTCATCCCGAACGACAGAGAGGGATCTTATAAGTGACTGTAGAATCTAGATTCCTCCCTTCGGTCGGAATGACAAAATAAGCGTTTTCATACTTTTTACGAAACCATCATTCTTGACTTGTTACGAGTTTATCAAACATGGGACGAAATGTTCGTGCTCCGAAAAAACGCTGTTTACCAGCATTATGACATGCTACGATTGTATGTGTTTGCATTTGTGTGCATCGCAATCATTTGGAGGTGAGGCATGCCCCATACCACCATAACCATTCGTACCAATTCTGAACTGGCGGCAAAAATTGCCGCCATTGCCGCGGCTATGGAACGATCCCGCAATTGGGTGATCGAAGAGGCCCTTAAGCAATATGTCGAGGCGCAAGCGTGGCAAATTGAAGGTATCAAGACCGCTATCGCCTCTCTCGACGGGGGTGAAGGCATCCCCCATGAGCAAGTCATGGCCGAAGCGGAAACCCTCCTCGACACGCTTGACGTTGCTCCATGACGATTGTCTGGTCTCCCCAAGCCCGTGATGATCTGCTGGCCATTTACCGGCACATCGCCGCCGACAATCCGAACGCCGCCCGCGCCTTGCATGACAGAATTCGGGCTCGGGTCTTCTTGCTACTGCAAACGCCACAGATCGGACGTCCCGGCCGTGTTGCAGGCACCCGTGAACTTGTGATCGCCGCTACCGCCTACATTGTTCCCTATCGGGTCCATGGTGAAAAGCTGCAAATCCTCCGCGTCCATCACTCTGCCCGGATTTGGCCGAAATCCTTTGAATGAACGACCGAATTCGCTTGCCATTATCGACAGACGTGGCGCTTATGCGATTAGGAAAGGCATCTTGCCGTGACGCGGCCTGATGCTGACCTTTTCATGCCTCTATGCCAGACTCATCAAAGCCAGGAGGTCGCCGAGGGTGAAACCATCATCGGCCTCCAGATGGCGTATGAGCTCCTCGCGGCTGCCGGGGAAGCGGATCCGCGGTGCGGCCGGCCAGGCGCCGGGCGCTAACTTGCCGGGTCCCATACCGAATTGTCGGCCAACCCAATCCAGGGTGTATTGGATGGCGTCGCCATCCAGCGGCAGTGTCATGTGCCCTTCGCTGACCTCGCGGCTGCGGGTCAGAAGCTGGTCCGAGTTCAAAGCACTCCTGGTAGTTACCGTGCCGTCGCCCCCGACTGTCTCGGCGTAGTCAATCGATCCGTCATCGCACACATTCGCACTGCCGATGGTGTTTCTCGTCGTGCAGATGATCGCGCGGGTACGCTCCAGTACCTCCACCGGCAAATCGCGCACCACCGTGCGTGGTGAATCCAGTCGGGCATCGTCCGGCGACACCTGCGAAAGGGGTCCGGGCCTAAACACCGCTGGCTTCAGCAATCCACCCTGATCACCGGGCATCAAATCGACCAGTCCCCAGAAAGTCTGCACCACCTTCTCGATCTCCACCGCAGATTTACCCCCCAGCAGTTGGAGTAATTGCAGGTCCTTCCTTTCGGCCCGCAACGTCTGGAGTGCGCTGTAGGAGCCGAGAAACGGAGTCCCCAGGACCACAAGTGCCTTGATGGCGTCGAGCGCTACGAGTTTGCTCGCCTTGAGCCTGGCGATCGCGTCGCTTGCCACCAGTCCACCCATCGAATGCCCCACCAGCGCGATCTTAACGGCCGGGTGCTCGTCAACCAGGGCTTTGATCCGGGCGGCCAGACCTTCGCCCAAATAGCGCATCGGCTGGCGCCAATCGTAAGGCACAAACTCGACAACCGGCCCGAATTCCCGCAGCAGGGCAAGCGCCATGCGATCATAGATGACCGGCACGACCCCACAGGCTTCGATGAGGACGGCATCATCGCCATCGGGTATCCGCCGGGGAAGCGGCAGCGGTTGCACATTGGGTTTCGCCGCTCTAACGGCGGGCAGCTCCTTCTCCCATTTGAGCTTCAACTCGTCAAAATCGTCACCAAAGACCAGGTTCCACGGGTCTATCCAGACCATTCCAAGTTTCCCCGACCGGTCATGGAGGAGCGAACCCATGATGCCGGGTAAGACCAGGATGCGGTATTCCTCGTGAGAGCGTTTTTCGCGTGTGGGCTCGGGTGGAGGCTTTAGTTCCTCCTTCGGGGGATCGAGTCGCGCAAGTTGTTCTAGGGTGTCCTTGGCTATTTCGCGGCAGGGACCAAGGACCTCGCTGCGCAGGCGATCGACCCAGGTTTCCTTCGCACCAAACAATGCGGCAGCAAGCACCTGGCCCGCATTGTAACGGTCAAGGGCGGACGTGGGTGTGGGGACGGGCAATTGCTCGACAACGCGGGCGGGTTTTCCGATCGGCGGATAGACCTTGCGCAGAAAGTCGCCCCAAGCTGTCTCCCGCACGAAGTTGAGGCTCAAATACAGCGCATCCGTGCTGCCTGCCTGCTCGGGCCTGAAGTTTCCCGGTGCATAGACAGTGAGCCCACTGGTCTGACCGCAGGAGGCAATGACGACCTGCTTCAGTGCCTTCCGCGCCTCCCGGGCCTCAACGTAACCCTGGAGGAGCTTTGTTGACGCGGTCTTCAGGAAGGAGCCCAGGTCACAGTAGCCGTCGCCGGGACGGGGGCTACAATCCAGGGCACTGCGGCGCAGGACATGAAAATCGGCTGGATCGGCCGCCTTCACCCAGGCGTCCAGACACTGAACCAGCAACGGGACCTTGTCTAGATCGATTCCGCTCAGGGTCATGTCATTCCCGTAGGCGTCACGGTAGCCGGCGACGATATCCTTGACCAGTTTGGATGCCGGCATTGCCGGGAGGATCTTGAGGCTGCGAAAGGCGCGGCTGTACCACCAGCCGTCACCAGGCTCGGTCCTTTCGCTCGCGACCAGCAACTGGGCAAGATCGCGAATCTGATAGGCGACTTCGATCATCGCCATGAGGCAGGCGTCAAAGCCCAGGATATCGAGCTTGCGGCCAAGGATCCGCCTGACCTGCAGCAGGACCTTGCGCAGCTCGGCGTTATCCAGGAAGTCTCCGGCGGTATCATCATAACCGTAGCCGCGCGTTGGTCCCTGTTCCAGGATCGATCTCCGGGTGCCGCTGAAAAACCCCAGGCGTCGCTGAGCCAACCGGGCGGCCACGCGCGGGCTCACCGCTCCCCGGATCATGCGGTAGACATCCTGATCGTCGTGGCCGCTGCCATGGCCCCAGAGGACCAAGGCGTAGTGGTCCGCCGGGAAAAGGACGTGGGCCCAAGCGACAAAGTCCACCAGTGTCTTGGTACTGCCGGTGTTGAGGTCCCCGTTGAAGCGCTCGAGGCGGTCTGCGGCCAGGTCCGTACCCTTCCGCAACCGATACCGGTAGCAGGCCACGCCGGAAGCGTCGTCGGTCTGGGCGACGAAGTGGACCGAATCGGTGGAACCGATACTCTTGATCTCGGCGAGATCCTGAGAGATCGCATACTCGATGCCATCGGGATTGCGGTCGTCTCCCGCCATATAGATCAGGACCGTCCATTGGGCCGTTTCAGGGCGAGGCGTGAGGGGCACCAGCGGCTCGAACCGGCGGAGAGGATTGGCGGAACGTCCGCGAGTGGAAGCTGGCTTGGCTTTGGTTTGCCTGATCCGCCGGATACGGTATTCGGTGACGGTCTCCAGCACCCGTGACAGCACTACTTCCCGGTCCCATCGCACCGGCTCGGGGTGCGGCTTGAGCGTTTCGTATTTCTTTCCCGCAGCATCATACTCGCCGAAACAATTGTCGAGGTCCCACCCTTTCGGATGGATATCCGTTTGGTGTTTTTCGAAGAAGCTCAGTTTCCCGCCGCCGTGGTGATTCCGCAACTGGTCGAACTGATCCTGTCCCAGCGCATTGCGCACCGCGTCCAGCGCCCGGCGGGCGTACACATAGGAGAGGGCCACGTCGGCGGCCCCAAAGTCCGGATTGCTTGCCGCGGAAGCGTGCTCGCCATTGGTAATCCCTTTGTGAACCGCCAGGTCCTCCACACCGTGGAGCATGTACCCCAGCCAGTACAATGCTATGCGCGGCTCATGCTTCTCCGGAGCTTGCTTCTCTAGAGCGGACTTGCACTTCTGAAACTGGGCATCAATCCATTGCACGTAGCTGTTGATGGCCTGGCTGATGATGGCCGCGCGCTTGGCGCGGTCCGGTCCGCACAGGTCGGCTTCATCCGGTGTCTGGGAATGCGCGGCAACGGTGCCAAAGTCGTAAAAGTCCGGGTCCTGAGCCGCATCGCAGAGGATGTTGATAGCGGGAGCTGAGAACCCCATCTCTTCGGCCACTTTGCCGGTCACTTCCCAATGGCCGATATGACCATACGGCGGGTATATGCCCCCCGCGGGAAGTTTGGTCCCGGTGCCGGGCCTGACGGTTGAAGCCCATGCTTTTGGGGATCTGCCCCAACCGTTCGGCATGATCATCCTCCTTTGCGCAGAATCTTCCGCGCCCGTATTGAGCAAAGCGCATAAGCATTTGCAGCTCCCCAGGCGGTAAGCAATTCTGCCACCACAAGCGCAACAATTGCCGCGACAACCTGCCAAAGCATAAGTTTAGCCCATTCTTGCCGCCGTGTGCGGCAGTGACCCGGCTGCTTGAAAGCAGCTTATGTCAGGGGCACGCCATACAAACCTTTCTCGGGCATCTTGACCTCGAAATACATTGCCACGAGGTTGGCTGCCTCCGCAGCTTGGTCTTTATAGGCCGGATATTCATTGAGGCTGGCGATAGCATTTCCACGCTGAGCTTCTGGCGTACCTGGTGGTATTTTCTTAATCAGCTCTACTTCCAAGCTACGTAATACTCTGATTTTCTCATTGATCTCCTTGGGCCGTTCGGTGTCAGCCGCGGGCTGAATCCATTTGCCGCCAACGTATATTGCCTGGCTGGCCACTAGTAGACCCAGGATGCTTTCGGGAACAGTGAAGGTAGCAAGTTCGCCTGGACCGCTTATCAGAAGGGCGATAGCCACTAGCAGGCTGAAGGCGATGCTCTGAAAACGCGTGACCGAGAACTCGCCGTCTTGCGTCACGAGGTTGGCTACAGTTGGTTCCAGCTTTACCCATCCACGTTGGAGGAGCCAAGTCAGATTGCCTGGCTCGATTTGCTGCTTATGGGTCGTTACCAGGCGGGATGCTCCAGTCCCAACTCCGACAATGCCGAGGAGCCAGGCAACGCTGGCGGAGATGTCGCTGAGTTCCCCTGTGCGTACTAAGACATAAACCATTAGCCCCAACACAATGAGAGTAAAAACAAAGATCTGAAGATTTGAAACACTGCTCTGGCCGCTAATTCCTGCAGTTATACGGAATGGATTAAGCGCTCTAAGAAAACCAATAGGGGGCACACTGATGCTCCTAACACCGAGAGCAGCCAGGACATAGATAAGACCAACAACTGTGAGAGAAAGGAGCTGAGAAAGTCTTGCGTGGCTCACCCTACTTTGGACCACTGCAACAAAACCTTCCTGACTGGCTCCAGTCCCTCCACCTCCCACTGAACACCCAGCCACATAAAAGGTCACTGTGGGCCAAAGCCAATCGAATTCTGGCACTTGTATGGAGAGTTCCGTGCGATCGTCGGTAGATGCATTGGTATCAAGACCATGGTATTTGACACCAATGATCTGTACATGCTTTAGCTTCCCATCAGTAACGGGGGCAGGAACCACGTTTGCGCTCACTGTTGACCCGTTTTGGTCATTGGTTCCCAAGGCTGCCACAACGCGGTACTCCATACCCTTATCTGCACCGATGATATATAGGGGTATTGTTCGACCACCTTTTATGAGAAAGGTCTTGAACTCAGCATTGCGACCCATAGGGGTAGGCCTCTTTTCCTTGACATATTTGACAAACTCCTTCCTCTCATGTCGGCACGCAGAAGAACTATCTGCTTCTGCTGCCGCTGGTAGGCATGATAACGTCAGCAAAGAAAGTACGCTGTATAATAAGAACGCCAGATGATTCCTCATTTCCTCCTCCTGCAATGAGGTTGTTTACCACTGGGTCAAGGTGTCAGTCGTTAAGAGAAGGCCCATTGCCAGCACCCATTAGACCCTACAACGACACTTCCGCAGCTATTCGCTTCTGTCATTCCGAGCGTTGCGAGGAATCTTGAGCGGTTGCCGACGCATTGGCAAGATTTCTCGCTGCGCTCGAAATGACACACCGGAACGAAATGTTGTTGTAGGGTTAACCGGCCAACCGGCCGTCAATCGGGGACTGATCGGGCTGTCGGCTTGCATGATCTACAACTCTGCCAGGAAAAGGCGTTCTCGCCCTCAATATCGTTGTTCTTGGGCCAGGATCTGCCTGATAGTCTATTTCTGATTTCCGAACTTGATACGCTATGCCAACATGGCAACCGCATCGCTTCGCTCTCTTATGAAGCGATTCTTAACAGCTAGTTTTTCCTTGGGTGTTGATTTCGAAAAGTAAACATCAACTTTGGAACGCTCCTCGTAAACTGCATTTATGATGTCTTTATCGCTCATCAGAGCAAGGTCGCGCCCCGCAAGAGCATTCTTGAACACAGAATTACTAGGACCGTGTTGCACCGCCACGGACCAGGCCACGTTTTTGAGGGCTGCCGAGCGCTGTCGGATGTCCAGGTCTATGGCTTCAAGCCGATCTGCGAACGGTTCATAATGGGTGGCACGTATAAAATTGTGTTGAGATTCCGCAAACTCAGGATCTTCTGCCAACACCGTCCAGGCGGACTTGAAACTCTCGGCACCATCCAAAGCTCCTTCAGCACCTCCAGCATCTTGTAGTCGCTTTGCAAGCGGGGGATATTCCTTGTTCAGGAACTGCAGATACCTCTCCATCGTGCCAGTCTTGGTGGCAATCTGGTACTTACCATATGAAAAGCCGCCGGTGCTGTCCCTGCCAATCGTCCCGGGACCGCCTCTGCTCTCATAATTGGCGGAGAGCTCCCCCAACTTGTCGGTAGCAGAACCTTGACTGGAGGAGAAGGGTTCATCGCTTGAGTCCTCGTGAACTACACTGGGTAAGGGCTCACCCAGATCGACTATGCCGCTGTCTTTATCCGGCCATATCATCACAACCGTCCACTTACCGTCAGACTGTGGAATCATCTCGGCGATTCCTCCCAGTTCGCGACAGTCTCCGGCGAGTTCTTCAGCCTTTTGCGTGGTAAGGTTCTGCAAAGCTTCCTTCTTCATGCCCAATAACCTCCTGGATGCATCATCAACTCCTAGTGAGCCCCTTGCAAAACTCAACCACACCCTCACCCTGGCGAGAGCCGGGGTCCAGAAGTCCCTAAAAACCCTGGATTCCGGCTTGCGCTGGCATGACGTTGAAGGACTTCTGCAACAGCCTCCTACTATGTATGCAAGAATCGGAATCTATCCTACCCACCGATAAGACAAGACTCTGGCCTTCGGATACTTCTGGATACTGACCGCATCACCCTGGTTCCCTCCCAGCACTTCAATGTCCGTGTCCTTTGTATCCAAGAAAAAGGCAACGTGCCCCTGCTTGGGATCAGGAGGTCGGTTGAACACAACGACACAGCCCAAGCGTGGCACATTGAGCTCATGACCCCATGGAAGCCAAGACCTCGCCAGTGCTGATCCTGTTCCGGCAATCCCGGCCTGCTTCATGCACCAGTTCACAAACGATGAACACCACGGGGTTTCGTCATCGCTTGTACCAACAGAGGTCGTCTCTTGGTATTCTAGGATTCTCTCATTGTGGTCAACTCCTGCCACTTCTGTAACACCCAGTTCTTTCTTGGCTACTTCCAGCCAGGGAGACTCAGGCGTCTTATCCTCCGAACTCAGTGTGATCGCTGCCACGGTCCATTGCCCGTCACTTTGCCTGATCTTTACGACCGTAGCACCAAGTTCCTCGAAATCGCCAACAACCTGGTCAACTTTAGACTCGGGAATGTTCTGCAGGGCTTCCTTTAAAACCATGATTGACCTCACGCTCTCATAATAGCAATATGATTATTAGAAAAGCTTATATGTAACCATTGAAATGGTTCAACGGAAGATGCTCAATAACATTCGTTCTCAGCAGCTCGCCTCTCATTTTGTCAGGTATCCTTCTTTTTTCAAATAACTAACAGCATTCTTACGCTCTGGACCGTATCGATCACTGTTTATGAAGTTTAGGACAGAGCTTGTTACCCGATTATGACTCATCCAAGATTCCAATATTCCAGTATTCAAACGATTCAATTTTCCGCTTGGCTTAATGAACTCATATAAAATCTTGCCGGACTCATCCTCCGAACTACCTGAGACTGTAAAACCCTCTTTTTCTAGTCTTGCCTTAATCTCATTCGCCAGTGAACCGGTTGCATCTTTTTCCGCTTGAACCGCCACCATTGTAACACCCACAATGGCACCAGGAATCGTCCCGGCAGTGTAGTATTCCTGCAGATCGTACTCGGCTTGAGATAATGGATATCTGTCAACACCTAGCTGCATCCTTTTGAGTATCTCAAGTCGAGCTGTCTTTCTGAGAGCTTCCATTTGGGCCAGAATGGCGGTCATGGTCTTTTCAAAGTAAAGATTCTTTTCCGCGGCAACTCTGGTTCCGATAAGTCCTCCGGAAATAGCGGCCAGAATGGCTTTTGCGGACGCGGCTGGAGTTAATGTGCCGGCGAGATTCAAGCCCAACGTAGCCACATCCAATCCCATGTTCGTTGAAACGCCTTCTTGATACAGGCTCTGTTTGAAAGTGAGGTATTGAGCATCAATAACCGCAAGTCGGGTTTCGATGAACCTGTTGCGCACAGAGACCGGGTCTCCGTTATGCTCGTAGTAATCTTTCAATACTTCGGCATAGTAAGGATCAAGCTTCTTCAGCGCATTGAGTGAATCTGAAAGTCTCGCGGGAGATCCCTGAAAGGTAGCAGCGCAGCTGCTGAGGATCCATAAGGGCAGAAAGGTCGTAAAAAGTAGAATTCTTCTCACCATTTGCTCCCTCCATCAGGTTGCATGAGTTGGTGGACCCGCTTGTTTGGGTAGGAAACTTCCTGTCTTTCCCTCTTGGCCATGTATCGCAAAGGTTCTTCCGTAAACGACCTTTCTGCGCTATCCAATGTTATCGACAAAGACAGAACATCCGGTTCAATGGGTAGCATTACGTCGCAGCAGGGTGAAAGGAAGTACGTCTGGAACGTCGCCGACGGGTCTCGGCCATTTGCTTGCATTACCTGAGAAACAGCGAAGGAATGACAACAGCGATAGGGGTCATGAAATAGATTTCGAGTTTTTCGATTCCTTGGAGGCATTCTGGAGAGCCAAAGCACAAAAGTCAACAATCAAATATATCATCAAAATGCACACGATCAGATGTGCGATCAAATGCAATAGTCGTACTCCACCGAGGCAAGTGCCAAGCCCAAGAGGCACCTCGGCCGCGCCCGTGAGGTGTTGTGGCTAAATCAATACTGCGTCTGACTTGTAAAGGCCTGCATTGCGAGGGATGGGACGGCATGTCGTGATTCAAAACAAGAACCATCCAGAGGATATGGGACCAACCGAGATGAACTGTTCTCTCACTGAACATCGAAGCCGTCCATGCAGCGAAGTGAGGAACGACAACGGTGGTACACACAAAGGACCCACCCACAGATAACCGCATCCCCCTCACCATATCCGTCTCGCGCTACAGGCTGCAAGGACAGGAGCTGTAAGGAAGGTCTTGGTTGCTTGCCGTGTCAGTGAGCTGCGCTCGCCGGGCCAGCTCCGCCTGCGCGAAATAGGGCATCCTGGCGCGGCGGGCGCTTTGCCTTATGTCCAGGCTTACTCTATACACCAGCCGTTTCTTGAGTTATTCTGCGTGGCAACGATGTCGGGACCCCATTTCACTGCCGGGAATGAAGGCAACCCGATCAAACACCCAGCGAGGAGGACAAAATGCGGAAGCGTACTGCTTTAATGGCAGCTCTGTTGACGATGCTGGTTATCGTTGGCGCTGTGTTCAGCCAGGAAGTGTTTGCCCAGGAAGGGCTCACCAAGATAGTGGAGGATGTCTATGCCTACGTGGACGTAAAGGGAGCCGGCCCGCAAAACAGCTTTGGAGCCAATGCCGGGGCCATCATCGGCAAGGATGGGATCGTGGTGATTGATACGCTCATCTCATCGAAAGAAGCCAAGCGGTTTATCCGTGATATCCGGGCGATCTCCGATAAACCTATCAAATATGTGGTCAACACCCATTACCATCTGGACCATAGCTTCGGCAATTCAGAATTCCAAAAGCTTGGTGCCATAATCATTAGCCATGCGAATGACAGAACCAATGCCCTCGCTCACAACGAGAGTACATTGAAGAATGCCCAAGCCTTCGGACTAACCGATAAGGATATGGAAGGAACAACGATTGTCTATCCATCTGTGACCTTTAGTGACAAAATGGAAATCGATTTGGGAAATCAACGTGTTCAATTGATTTATCCCATGCCATCCCATACCGATGGTAGCATTCTAGTTTATCTTCCTGACAAGAAGGTGATGTTTACGGGCGATATTTTGTTTACGAATTTTCACCCATTCATGGCAGATGGAAAGCTGAAAAGCTGGCTAAAGGTACTTAACGTTATCCTAACAATGGATGTTGAACGCATCATCCCAGGTCATGGACCCATTTCTAGTAAAAAAGATGTTCAGGATATGAAAGAATACATTGTTGCTTTTCACCGCAAAGCGAAACAATTGAGGGCTAAATCTGAAGACCTGGAAACCATCGCCGCACAAATGAAAAAATCCCTGCCATCGAGAGCCGAAGGTGAATGGCTCATCAAGGCCAATCTACAGATGGGATACATGAAGAAACAATAGTCTTGAGATACTGGTATTCCGGGTGAGTCAGCTGCCAAATCAGGAGCGCAGGGTGGCGGTGAGCCTCAAAGGGTGAAGCAGAAGGTCCAGGGCATCCAGTATGTTGGTAGCGACTACGGCTGCAGCCAGCATGGCTTCGACGGCAGCGCCTTCGGTCTGCAGTACCGCTATTCCCAAAGCGGCAGCCTGAAGCATCAAACGGTCGTTGCGGCCATTGCCCACGCAGACGCAATGGTTAGCGCTCAGCTGCTGAATGTAGTGGAGTTTCGCTTCAGCCTGGTTTTCCAATGGGATGACGCTCAGCCGGCAGGGCATCTCGGTGAGTGCCCGGCGGACACTGCCGAAGGTATCAGCCGTGAGGATATGAATTTCCAGGGACCGCGCCAGGGTTTCCAGGCGCTCATGGACCCCATCCAGGATTTGCCCGTCGCATGCCACCGTGCCGTTGTAATCCAGAATCAGGTGAGTCAGGTTCAGAGTCTTGTGTCCAGGGACCTTCACTTCGAGCATAAGCCACCGCCCTTTCTAGAACGCGGCCTCAATCAGACCTTGAAAGGTTTCCAGGTCTTCCAGGTGCTCCCTGGTCAACTCTTGCACGATCTGTCCTTCCCGAAGCACATACACCCGGTCGGCGAGCCGCTGTGTCTGGCGCAGGCTGTGAGAGACCGCCAGTACGGTGTAGCGCTCCTTGAGCTCCAGCAGAAGCTGCTCGATTCGGGCCGCCGCCCGGAAATCCAGGGATGCTGTCGGTTCGTCCAGGAGCAGGATCTGCGGCTCCAACGCCAGGACCCGCGCCAGGCAAAGGCGCTGCTGCTGGCCTCCGGAAAGGGTTGCAGCATCATCTCTGAGTCGATCTTTGACTTCATCCCACAGGGAGACCTCCCGAAGGGCCCATTCCACCCGCTCGGTCAAGGCGGCACCGGTTAAGCCAAGGGTCACCCGCATGGGCATGCGAAGGTTCTTTTCAATGGAGAAGGGCAACACGGCGGGAGTCTGAAACACCATGGCCACTTTTTGGCGAAGCTCGGCAAGCGGCAAGAAATCCTGGTAAACATCGCCGCTTCGGCCATCAAGGCGGATGCGTACGGCACCTTCCGTTTGACAGTTGGGATAGAGCTCGTTCAGACGGTTGATGGCCCTGATCAGGGTGGTTTTTCCCGACCCCGACGGACCCACGATCACGGCGATTTGACCGGGCCTCAGCGACAAACCAACGTTGGTCAGCGCGGGTTTGCCCGCGAACCGGACCGACAGGCTCTCCACCATAAGGGTTGGTGCTAAGCTTTGGGCTACCGTAGTTGCCATCGTTTTTCGGCGCTTCTTTGGATGACCATGGCGGACACAAATAGCGCAATCGTGATGAACAGAAGTACCAGGGCGGTTCCGAACCCCTGATCCAGTTGCACTTGGTTTCGATGTTCGGCAGCCAGGTAGTAGATGCGAAAAGGCAGCGCCTCGAATTTTTCTGCCAGGCTGCGGGGGATTCCTGCCTGAGCAACCACGCCGGTGAGCAGGATCACCGCGGTGTCTTCCGCGGCCCGCCCGATGGCCAGGATGACCCCGCTCAGTATCCCACGGCTGGCCAGAGGAAGCAAGACGCGGCGGATATTTTGCCACTTGGACAGCCCCACGCTGGGACCCAGCAGCCGAAGATGTTCGGGGACGGCCTCGAGAGCCATTTGCGTGGTGCGAATCACGTAGGGCAAAACCAGCAAGGCGATGCAGCCGGCCGCCAGGAGCAGGCCGGTTCGCGCCTCGGGGATCACGGTCCGGCGGAGTAACAAAATCAGGGTAAAGCCAAAAAGCCCCATCACGATCGATGGCGTTCCGGCGAGAAGATCCACGAGGAAACCAAGGAGAGCCCGGAAGCGTCCAGACGCGTATTGGGCCAGATAGATGCCGCTGGCGATGCCGATGGGAATGGCGATGGCCGATGACAGCACCACCAGCAGGAACGTGCCGACGAGTGCCGGCCAGATACCGTCAAAAACCGGTTTCTTGCCCAGCAGGGCCTCCAGCCAAGGTGCATCCCCGAAGAACAGGGCCAGGTTGATGGTTTTGACGCCGCGGCCCAACAGATAGAGTACCAAGAACACCACCGCCAGTAACGTGGCCATTCCGGAAAACCAGGCAAAGCCAATCAGCAATCGGTCAGTAAACGCTTTCACGCTGCCTCGCTTCCATCTTTTGCCCTAGCCCGCGGATCAGCCAGGTGATCGCTCCGGTGAGCAGGAACAGCGCGAGTCCCGCCGCGAAAACGGATTGATAAGCCATGCTTTGACTGTCGGTGGCGACAACCAGGGCAATGTGGGCGGTGAGAGTGCGGATGGAGAGGAACAGCGACTCAGGAAACTGCGCTGCATTGCCGGCTACCATGAGCGAAATCAAGGTGTCCCCCATGGCCCTTCCAAACCCCAGAATGGCAGCAGTGGCCAGACCTCGGGAGGCGGTGGGAAGGAGAATGTGACGCATCTGCTGGATCGGGGTGAATCCCATGGCTTCGGAACTGAGTCGCAACAGGGGATCGATCTGTTCCAGCCGGGCGTGAAATACCAGCACGATGGTGGGCAAGATCAGCAGGCTCAACGTGAGAGCGGCGGCCAGAAGGGAAAAGCCGCTTCCTGCCGCGTTTCCCTCTCTGATGAGGGGCACCAGCAGAAAGACCGAAACAAAACCATAGACCACCGTCGGTATGCCGGTCATGACACGAATGAGGGTCAGAAAGAAACGTGCCATAAAACGGTTTGCCAGGACCTGTACCAGAGCGCAGATAGCAATGGCCGCAGGAAAGGCCAGACCAAGGGCCAATACCGAAAGCGCCAGAGAACCGGCACACATGGGCAGAATGCCGAACTCGCCCTCAAAGGGAAGCCACTGCCAGGATAGGACCTCGACCAACCGGTTTGATTCAAACAGGGGCAGGCAGAAGAGAACCAGCAACACAAGAATGGCAAGGATGGCCACGGCGGAGATCACGGTGGCCATAAGAAGGGTCCATTCCACCCACTTTTCGGACTTAGGCAATCCAGGAAACGGCATGACGGTCCGATTCAATCAGGGGACTCGGGACTCGGAGACATCACGGTTGCAAAGGGATATAGCCGTGCTTCTTGCCGATCTCGCTCCCCTCCGGGCTCAGGATGTAGTCGATGAAAGCTTTCACCAGCTTGGCAGGCTCCCCCTTGGTGTTCATGTAAAGCTTGCGAACCACAGAATAGCTACCGCTCTTGGCGTTTTCCTGGGAAGCGACCACGCCGTCGAGGACCAACGCTTTTACGGTTTGGTCCACATGGCCGATACCGGCATAGCCGATGGCATCTTTGTCCTGGGCGATGGCCACCTTCATGGCGCCATTGGAAGCCACAACATTGGCGGTGGTGGCGATGGGTCCTTTATTGAGCAGCTTTTCCCAGAACACCTCGCGGGTGCCGCTCGCTTCATCCCTGGTGAAAAGATGGATGGCGGCGTCGATGCCTCCCACGTCCTTCCAATTGGTGATAGCTCCGGAAAAAATGTCCCGGACCTGCTGGGCCGTGACTCCCGTTGCGGGGTTGCCGGGATGGGTGATGACCGCCACACCGTCTAACGCGAACGGGTAGGACTTGAGACCGTATTTGGCGATCTCCTGCTCGGAGAGTGCCCGGCCGGTATTGCCGATATCCACGAGACCTTCCCCGACCTTTTGAACGCCGATCCCCGATCCTCCACCTTCAACGGTGATTCGGATCTTGGGGTTCACCGTCATGATGGCTTTGGCGGCATCGTTCATGACCGGAATGTGGGCGGTGCCTCCGGCTATGTTGATGGTGCCCTCGAGGCCGATAAAAGGATCCAGGGGACCGGCCAAAGCGTTGTTCAGAAGCAGCATCATGAACCCGCATAGCAGAACAGCAAAACCTCGCCGAATCCTTCTTGGCATCGTTTTCATCCTCTTTTGCGTCCCTACTTCAGATTGGTTGCCATCGTCATGTCTTCAACAATACCGCCTAGCTTGAACCAGGAGAGTAAGCAAATAGGTAATTTCAATGGTCTTTGCCTGTTCATATTGGAAAGACCTATCCAGCTTTCATTCTTTTGTGACCAATCGCGTGCGTGCAACAGGCTCGGCTATTCATGAGGCAGGTGGCTGGCATTGCGACCATGGAAGGGATGCTTGATGGTTCAATTGTCCCTCGAATCCCTACCCATGATGGGATGGAAGCTCTCAGATCAATGATGATTTTGATCATCTTCTGCCCTTCTTCAATACAGCTCAGTTGCCTGTGCGTCGTACAGCTTTAGCTGGCGCCCGGCCGTTGTGCATGGTATGAAGGTGTCGGCAGTCACAACAGCGAGCAGGTGGGTGGCTGCCGGAATCAATCGCCAACATTCATCTAGAAGAAATGGAGGGTCTCCATGAACATCGCGGTGCTGAGTTGCAAGAACATCAAGGACGAAACATGCCTGGGTTGTCATCGTTGTTTGATGGGATTCGACAAGAAGGAAGGGGAATTTGCCCGTTACCAGGGCACCGACGCCAAAATGCGGGCGTTCCTGCATTGTGGGGGATGCCCCGGCACTTCGCCGGTCTTGCGCCTGGTGGGGCTCAAGACTTGGATGGCGCCCATGGGGGAAACCATCGACGCCGTGCATATCGGCACCTGCCTGTTGGACAATTGCCCGCACAAGGATACCATCATTCAGAAGGTCAAAGCGAAAGCCGGAGTGGAAGTCATCGAAGGGTCGCATCCCTATCGCCCCGTGCAGGTCTTTGGCCAATAGCTCGTCATCAATCCGACCTCCCGGCAGAGCGCATTGGCGTCAACTTAAGGGTACTTCCATCTACTCAGGTCACTTGTGTCCTGGGGTGGCCCAGGCAACTCGTTGCCTGGGTCCGAAGGACAAGAGGCTCCGGTTAGATTCTCATCGCTATTCGGGACCTCTTGCCCTACGGGCACGGCCAACAAGTTGGCCGTGTCACCCATGGCATTGGCCATGCGTTTGCGGTCACTGGCGCCAAATAGACGCCCATGCGCCCACCGGGACGCAACCCACCATGCCACTGCGGTGGGTTGCGCTACGCTTCACCCACCCTACGGCCAATCGCCAACCGAGAAGAACCAACTGGTCAGAGCACTAGTTTCGCCGAATGTCTTTGGACGACAGTCGTGGTTCGCGCTAAAATGCAGCGGTTTGCATGCGTGGTGCCTCCTATTCCGGTCATTTGCCCATCGTTGACCAACCGTACGCACTTGGAGAAGGAAGATGCCAACCAACTCGCGCGATGGCATGGCAATGCAGTCTTTTCGAATGTTGCTGCTGATTTGCTGTACGGTCACTTATGCCGGTTACTTCGGATCTTACATGCGACTCCCGGTGGTTCCACTCTACGCTCGTTCCATCGGTGCCGGCGCAGTCGAAATTGGGTTGATCAATTCTTCTTTCTTGCTCATGGCGGGACTGCTGTCTTTGCCTTTGGGGATCCTTTCCGATCGGTTGGGAAGAAAGGCCCTCATTGTTGCCGGGCTGTTGATCTCATCAGGTACTTCCTTCTTACTGTACCTGGTGCACACACCTGCTCAGATGATATGGGTCTACCTCCTGTTTGGAATTGGATTGGCTTGTTTTGCTCCCACCATGATGTCGCTGGTTGCCGATATTTCACCGGTTACCCACTTGGGACGATCCTATGGCTGGTATACCATGGCCGTTTATGGCGGCATGAGTCTGGGGCCCGCGGCTGGCGGCTGGGTGGCGCAGTGGTGGGGGTATGAACCGGTCTTCTTGGTATCCGGGGTCTGGATCCTGTTGGTGTGCCTGGCAGTCTTCATCTTTTTGCCGGAATCGTTGCACCTTCGCCCCGAAGGGCATCAAAAGAAACCGATTGCGGCCATGGCCAAGGACCTGGCCAGGAATCCGCCCTTGATTGCCTGCTGGCTGGTCACTCTCGGCGGCTGTCTGGGTTTGGGGATGTTCGTGACGTTTGTTCCGGTACACGCTCATGAACAAGGCATTGGTGTCGGTCAGATCGGCCTGATTTTCGGGGCACAGGCCTTGTTCAACGCCCTCTCTCGTATCCCTTTTGGTCGCCTGAGTGATAGCATTGGCCAGCCAAGCCATCTGGTCGTCATCGGACTGATCGGACTCGCCATGTCAATTGCAGGGTTTGGTGTGTCGACCAGCATTACGTTATTCATTGCCTGCGCTGTTGGGATGGGTGTCAGCATGGGGCTGGCCTTTACCACCATTGGCGCACTGATTTCCAAAGTGGTTAGCCCGGATGCTCGAGGTTTGGCCATGGGTGGTTACAATACCATGATCTATCTCGGCATGATGCTGAGTTCTCTGGTAATGGGGATCGTGATTCGGGCTCTCGGGTTCCCGATCTCCTTCTTCATGGTCGCAGGGGTAAATCTATTAACAACATGCGTTTTCTATTTGATGTTCGACAGTCGGCGGCGTGCGAAGACAGATTCGTCCGGTTTGCCTTCAAATCCATCGGGGGGAGGCTCTGTTGGGGGATAGGAGCGGATCACAGGTGCCAGCCAGCCAACAATCCGATGCAGGCCACCGTTGGAACCTGTCCCAGGATCGTGTTGCCGATGACACATTTCCGAGGGTTGATGATGAGGCGGACTTTTCGTGGGCAGGGGGCCCAGGCCGGCTCACTTGCCGATCAAATCGAGGCCGTTGAGCATTCGTCGCTTCCAAACAAAACGTTCAGGAGTTATGGGGTCCCATTTCTCCAATATTTGGCGATAATCCTTGCCCAATTTTTCCCAGACTTCACAGATCCTGCGTAGTGTCTGCAGTTCCTTTTCAGATGGTTCTCTGGAATTCACACAACTCTCCTTATTCCAAGCCCGAAAAAACGAAAGAACCCCACAATGGGTGTTCTCGCGGCTCTAAAACCGGTTCCGGCATTCGGTCTAAAAGCATTGGAATAGCCGAGCATTTGCGTATTCATGGACGTGCGTCCTGACGTCTCATCTCGACGCTTGTGAATATACCTGTGAAATGCCGCCAAAAGCAACTCTCTTCGGCAAAGACCGCAGCACACGACCATGATGAAACCTGAAGTGAAGTGTCATCACTGGCGTTGACTCAAACTGGTTGTCGGCGGAGAGCATGTTCGAGAATTGCTTTTCCCGCTGTGTTGTTGTGCCTGGAATCCTGCGTCGGAAGCCCGGTGTCTGGGGTCTTGTGTCTGGCAGACTGGTGTCCGTCTTCAGGCCGCGTCAGCCGGATGTTCCTGAAAGCGTTTGAGGTAAACCATCAGAATGGAAATTGCGGCCGGGGTCATGCCGGCGATTCGAGAGGCCTGTCCCAGCGAAAGTGGGCGGATGTTGGCGAGTTTCTGCCGGATTTCATTGGAAAGCCCGGGTACCTGGTCGTAGGGAAAATTCTCGGGGATACTGATTTTTTCGAGATGGCGGAACTTGCTCACTTCGGCTTCCTGGCGGCGCAGGTAACCAGCGTATTTGCATTCCACTTCGACCTGTTCCTTGACGGTGTCTGAAAGCGGCTCAGCAGGTGGTGCCAGGGCTTCCAGGTCCGAGTAACCGAGTTCCGGCCGCTTGAGGAGTTTGTCCAGCGGTATGGGTTCATCCAGAGGGTTGGAGGCGCGAGCGAGCAGCGCCGCATTGACGGCTGCCGAAGGGCGCAGTCGCGTGGTGTGGAGCCGCTCCAGTTCCGCGTTGATGGCCGCACGCCGTTCTTCAAGCTCACGATAGGCCTCAAGCGTGCGCAACCCCAGGGCATGACCCATTTCCAAAAGCCGCAGGTCGGCGTTGTCTTCCCGGAGCAGCAGGCGGTATTCGGCGCGGGAGGTGAACATGCGGTAGGGTTCGTTGGTGCCGCGAGTCACCAGATCGTCCACCATGACCGCCATGTAGGCTTCCGAGCGGTCCAACACCAAAGGCGGGCGCTTTTGCACCTGCAACGCGGCGTTGATTCCGGCCCACAGCCCCTGCGCCGCGGCTTCTTCGTAACCCGAGGTGCCATTGATCTGACCGGCCAGGAAAAGCCCTCGAACCTGTTTGGCTTCCAGAGTCGGCAGGAGCTGAGTCGGCTGGACGTAGTCGTATTCGATGGCATAGGCGGGGCGCATCACTTGCGCTTCCTCAAGGCCCGGGATGGATCGGATGATTTGAAGCTGCACCTCATACGGGAGGGAATTTCCGGTGCCGCTGGCGTAAATTTCTTCGGTGTCCAACCCCTCCGGCTCCAGGATGATCTGGTGGAAACTCCTTGTGGGGGAACTTCATCACCTTATCTTCCAGGGACGGGCAGTAGCGGGCGGAAACTCCCTGGATGGTGCCGTTGTACAGGGGCGACAGATGGATATGGCGCCGGACCAGTTCGTGAGTGATCTGGCGAGTACGGCCGATATGGCAGGCGACCTGCGGCAGGAGTACCTGGTCGGTGGCGATGGAAAACGGTCGTGGCGTGGGATCACCCCCTTGCCTGTCGAAGCGGCTGAAATCGATGCTGAGACGGTGCAATCGGGCTGGCGTGCCGGTTTTCATGCGGCCCAGCTGGAAACCCAGCTGGGTCAATTGATCGGCCAACTGGTTGGCAGGAAACTCCCCGGCGCGGCCGGCCGGAATCCGGCATCCGCCGATGTGAATGAGGCCATGGAGAAAAGTGCCGGTGGCCAGAATCACGGTCGGTGCACTAAACACCACTCCCAGTTGGTCCACGACTCCGCGCACCAGGCCATCTTCCACGACCAGCGCATCCACCAGGGCCTGCTTCACGTCCAGGTTGGGCTGCCTTTCCAGAACAAGTTTCATGGCGGTTCGGTAGCGCGACCTTGTCGTTCTGAGTGCGCGTGCCGCGGACCGCGGGACCTTTCTTGGTGTTGAGCCGGCGGAATTGAATGGCGGTCTGATCGCAGATGCGGGCCATTTCACCGCCCAGGGCGTCGATTTCCTTGACCAAATGTCCCTTGCCAACGCCCCCGATGGAGGGCGAGCAGGGCATGTGGGCAATGCTGTCCAGGTGAATGGTGAGAGCGAGCGTGCGGCATCCCATGCGAGCCGCCGCCAGGGCCGCCTCGCAGCCGGCATGCCCAACCCCCACCACGACCACATCGTAGGTTTCTGCCATCTTCCCTAAACCTCGGATTTCCGCTATCTTCAACTGCGGCCTGGCGCTTCCCGCAGCGCTTCTAACAATATACCTGCTTCCGGCATTATCTAATGGCATTATAATAACCCGACCCTATGAAAACCAAGCGCTATCGCGACTACAATTCCTATCTGCGCGGCCTGTTCGGCTGCCGCGTGCAGAAGATCACCGTGGATGCCGGCCTTTCCTGCCCCAATCGTGATGGCACGAGGGGACAGGGCGGCTGCGTGTACTGCAACGTCCGTGGTTCGGGTACGGGTGCCGCCCGGCTGGGCCAGACCATTACCGTGCAGCTGGAGGTCGCCAAGAACTTTCTTCGGAAACGCTACAAAGCGGAAAAATTTCTGGCCTACTTTCAATCCTTTTCGAATACCTATGCGTCGTTGTCGAGGCTTCAAGAGCTTTATCAGGAGGCTCTGGCGGTACCCGACGTCGTGGGGCTCGCCATCGGCACGCGCCCCGATTGTGTGGCCGATGAAGTCCTGGACTATCTGGCCGATCTCGCCAAGACTCATTGCGTCTGGCTCGAATACGGCCTGCAATCGGCCCATGATGCCACGCTGGCGCTCATCAACCGCGGCCATGATGTGGCGGCTTTTGGCGATGCGGTGGCGCGGACTCGGAAGCGCGGCCTGCCGGTGTGCGTGCACGTCATCCTCGGGCTTCCGGGCGAATCTCGCGGTGATATGCTGGCCACCGCACGGTTCCTGGCCGATCAGGACATCCAAGGGGTCAAGATCCACCTCCTCTATGTCATCCAAGGTACCGTGCTGGAGCAGTGGTATCACGAGGGCCGTTATCAGTGTCTGAGCCGCGATGACTACGTGCCGTTGGTGGGAGATTTCTTGAGTCTATTGCCGGATTCGGTCATCATCCAGCGGCTCACCGGCGATCCGCATCCCGAGGAATTGGTTGCTCCGCGGTGGGCGCTGGAAAAGGAGAGTAATCTGGCGGCCATCCAAGATTATCTGGAAAGGCACGATTTGTTTCAGGGGAAATCCTTCAAAATGAGGAAAGGGGCTGAGTCCGTCTGAAAACTCCCCTCCCCTCGGTGGGAGGGGTAAGGTGCATAAGCGCTAATATAAAAGCACTGGGATAAACCCCGCCACTACGGATCCCAAAACGGAAGTTAGCGCTTATGGGGGTAACGGGAGGGGGAACAAAACTCTCAGGTTGGGCAGTAGGGTCAGGTAAGAGAGTTTGTTTGATTGGAGTTCACCGTGGGATCGACCGCCTTGCCCATGGCAGCCAGGACTTGGTCCAAGACACCGTTGATGAACGGGCCGGAGTCCCGACCGCTGAACCGTTTGGCAAGGTCGATGGCCTCGTTGATGGAGACCTTGGGGGGAATGTCTTGGCAATAGCACATCTCATAGATGGCAATCCGCAGGATGTTGCGATCCACCACCGACATGCGGTCCAGGCGCCAGTGTTCCGAAGCGGAGCCAATCCAGCGGTCGATTTCGTCTCGGTGCAGGCAAACACCCTGAACGAGCAGTTCCGCAAAGGGGCGTGCGGCTCTCAGAGTTTCCTGACTCCAGGGCTTGAGGTTGCCATCGGGAGGCAGCAACGTGTTGTCTTCGCCGGATTCCGAGTCAGATTTCTCGTTCACGGCAAAATGGTCAAAATAGAGACATATCCCTTCCTCGGGTGAAACCCCGGTCATATCCAACTGATAGAGTACCTGAAGGGCCACTTCTCGTGATCGGCGACGCTGTCCCATGCCGCTAGCCATCCAATTGCTTGAGGAGATTGGCCATCTCGATGGCAGCCATGGCAGCATCCCAGCCCTTGTTGCCGGCTTTGGACCCGGCGCGTTCAATGGCTTGTTCGAGCGTATCCGTGGTCAGGACCCCAAAGGAAATGGGTATGCCGGTTTCCAGGCTGACCGCGGCAATGCCCTTGGAGACTTCGCTGGCCACGTAATCGAAATGCGGGGTGGCGCCGCGAATGACCGCGCCGAGGCAGATGACCGCGTCGTAACGACCGCTGGCGGCGGTCTTCTTAGCCACCAGTGGGATTTCAAATGCACCCGGCACCTTGATGACGTCAATGGCCGCTTCGCTGGCGCCGCTGCGCTGGAGAGCATCCAGGGCGCCGCCCAGCAAACGGTCGCAGATGAAATCGTTGAAGCGACTCACGACAATGCCAAATCGCAGGTCTTGGGCCAGCAGCTTGCCTTCGTGGATTCTCATGATTTCCTTCCCCTTCTTCGGCGATGGGTGCTTCAACCTCTGGGCACAGCGCGCAGCGCGGCTCCCCCCTGGTCAGCGTCCACTATTCGGTGACGCAGGACAGGATATGCCCCATCTTGGTGCACTTGGTCTTCAAATACTCGATATTGCACTCGTTGGGCGGTATTTCGACCGGCACACGCCGGGTAATGGTGATGCCATATCCTTCCAGGCCCACGATCTTCTTGGGATTGTTGGTCATCAGAGCCATTTTCCTGACCCCCAGATCCACCAGCATCTGGGCGCCGATTCCGTAGTCGCGCAGGTCCGCGTCAAACCCCAGGGCTTCGTTGGCTTCCACCGTGTCGTAGCCCTGTTCCTGCAAGGCATACGCTTTGATCTTGTTGACCAGACCGATGCCGCGCCCTTCCTGGTTGCGCATATAGAGAAGCACACCCCGGCCTTCCTTGGCGACTTGCAGCATGGCCGCCCGAAGTTGCCCGCCACAGTCGCAGCGGAGCGATCCCAGCACGTCGCCGGTCAGGCACTCGGAATGGACGCGCACCAGGACTTCTTCATCGAGGTGGATATCGCCACGTACGATGGCCAGGTGGGTGTGTTCGTCAATATCGTTGGTGTAGGCGATGACCTGGAATTCGCCGCCGTAGATGGACGGGAGCTTGGCCGTGGAGGCTCGATGGACGAAGATCTCATTTTTCATGCGATAGTTGATCAGATCGGCGATGGTGACGATCTTGATGCCGTATTGGGTACCGAACTCTTCGAGGTCCGGCATCCGGGCCATGGTGCCATCGTCTTTCATGATTTCGCAGATGACCCCGGCTGGCTTCAGCCCGGCGAGGCGCGCCAGGTCCACCGAACCTTCGGTCTGGCCGGTGCGGACCAGGACCCCACCTTTGCGAGCTCGAATCGGGAACACGTGGCCGGGACTGACCAGATCATCCGGCTTGACGTCGTCGGCAATAGCGGTGAGGATGGTATGGGCGCGGTCCGCGGCGCTGATGCCGGTGCTGACGCCCTGGCGGGCTTCGATGGAAACGGTGAAAGCCGTTTGAAAACGAGCGCGGTTGTCACGCACCATCATGGGCAACCGCAGCCGGTCCACCCAGTCGGGGGCCATGGACAGGCAGACCAGGCCGCGGCCATTCTTGGCCATGAAATTGATGGCCTCCGCAGTGGCCATTTCTGCCGCCATGCAGAGGTCCCCTTCATTTTCCCGGTCTTCGTCATCCACAAGAATAATCATTTTCCCCTGGCGAATGTCATCTAACGCCTCGGGGATCGTTGCCAATGGCATGGGTGGTGCTCCTTCAATCCATAGAATCGGGGCAAAACCAGCCCCGTCGAAAATAATGCTCTCCGGTGTGGGCCGATGTCTTGCTGCAAAGCCAGCCGCTGGCCGCTTTGCGGCGGGCTGGTACTGCGGGCGATCATCTCGGTTCCACGAGAAGGGGGCAGATCCCACCGCCGCCGGAGCGCTCACTCTATAACATGATGTGGCGAGTTTCTCAAGGGATGCGCACACATATCCCTGGTTGTCGGTGCTGGTTCGGGGAACCGTACTGCAAATGACGTCGGGCAATACCTTGAGACGGGGATTGCTAGTCCATAAAGCCATGTTTGCGGAGAAAATCGGCACTGATGGAAGAGGGCTGGGATCCGGATGGATCGGGACCGGGTGACGAGGCCCAGGCGCGCACCATTTTCTCCACGTACTTGCCGATGAGATCGGTTTCCAGGTTCACTTCCACGCCGATCTGCCAAGTGCCGATTGTGGTTACCTGAGCGGTGTGAGGCACGATGTTGACATCGAACTGCTCGGTTTCACAGCCGTTGACCGTAAGGCTGATGCCGTTGATGGCAATGGAACCCTTGGCAATCACATAGCGGCTCAGTTCCGCCGGCATGCCGAACGCCAGGCGCCAGGAACGGCCTTCAGCGTAACGGTTCTTGAGCACGCCGATGCCGTCCACATGGCCGGAAACCAGATGGCCGCCGAGGCGATCGCCAAGCCTCATGGCCCGTTCCAGATTGAACCGGCTGCCCGGCGCTTTGCGGCCGAGGGTGGTGCGGCTCAAGGTCTCCGCCGAGACGTCCACGGTGAACAGATCCTTTTGATGGCTCACCACGGTCAGACAAGCGCCATCCACCGCGATGCTTTCCCCCAAAACCACCTTCTCCAGAGCGAAATCAGCGCGAATAACCATCTTAGCATCGGGGCCTTGACGGTCGATCCGCACCAGAGTTCCCGTACCCTCGATCAAACCCGTGAACATCGGTGGTTCCTTTTTGCTTCAGCCATCTATGCTGGTGCGCGCCTTCTCAGTAGAGCTCTTGGCGGAATCGCCCCGAGAGCAACGCATCGTCGCCGGAGTGCCGCACCCGCAGGTCGTATACCGGCAGGGCCTCGTCCATAAGCCGGCGCGGCTTGCCGCTCACCAGCGGGACCGCCGCGGGATCGCCGAGGATCTTGGGGGCGTAGAAGAAGTAGAACTCATCAGCCAAGTGCTCTTCCAGAAAGGCCCCCAGAACATGCCCTCCGCCTTCCACCAGCAGGCTGTTGATGCCGCGTCTTCCCAGCTCACGAAGCAATGCGGTCAGGTCGACTCCATGCTCACCGGCCGGCAGCACCAGCACCTCCACGCCCGCATCGGTCAAGGCCCGGCGCTTTTGCGGCGACGCTTGTCGGCGGCAGGCCACCCACACCGGGGCGCGTTCCACGGAGGTGACGAGTCGGCTGGTGAGCGGTAAGCGAAGATCGCTGTCGAGGATCACCCGCACCGGCTGACGACAGCGGTTTGCTCACGCCCCGCGCAGTGAGCAGGGGATCGTCTCTTAAGGCTGTGCCGATTCCCACCAGAATCGCGTCAAGGTCACAGCGCAGGCGATGGACGAAACGCCGCGAGAGCAGGCTACTGATCCAGCGAGAATCGCCGGTACGGGTGGCGATGCGGCCGTCCAGCGTGGTGGCGGCCTTGATCGTTACCAGTGGCAAACCCGTGGTCATGTGTTTGATGAAGGCCTGGTTGAGCCCCCGGCACTCCGTTTCCAGCACTCCAGAGAAGACGTCCAAACCGCGAGACCGGAGGAATTGGGTTCCGCCTCCCGCCACCCGGGGGTTGGGGTCCGGCATGCCGATGACCACCTGGGTGACCCCGGCTTCCAGGACGGACTGAGTACAGGGTGGGGTGCGGCCGTGGTGATTGCATGGTTCAAGGGTGACATACAGGGTGGCGCCGCGCGCCTTGTCGCCCGCGTCTCGCAAAGCGTTGACTTCGGCGTGGGGGCCTCCGACTCGTTGGTGAAAACCTTGCCCGACCACTTCGCCCTGCTGCACCACGATGGCCCCCACCATCGGGTTGGGGCTGGTGAAGCCGCGGCCTTTGGCAGCCAACCGCAGGGCCTGCCGCATGAACATGGCATGAGGTGTGTCGGTGGTCATGAGCGCATCAGGCAAGCCCCAGCACGTTTTGATGCAGGGGGAATTGAGTACAGAACTCGGCCACCTCGTTTTTCAAGGCCTTCAAGGCCGGTTCATCACCCACGGCCTGTAGGGCGCGGTGGATGAAGTTGGCCACCGTATCCATGTTAGCCGAGTTCATTCCTCGAGTGGAAAGCGCCGGAGTGCCGATCCGGATCCCGCTGGTGATGCTGGCACTTTGCTGATCGAAGGGGATAGAGTTCTTGTTGACGGTGATACCCGCCTGGTCCAGGGTTTGTTCGGCGACTTTGCCGGTCAGGCCTTTGGGTGTGAGATCCACCAGCATGAGATGGGTGTCGGTCCCGCCGGAAATGAGCCGAAAGCCCAATTCCATGAGACGCTGGGCCAACCGCTGGCTATTGTCCACTACCCGCTGCTGATATTCCTGGAAAGCTGGGTGCAGAGCCTCTTGGAAGGCCACCGCCTTGGCAGCAATGACGTGCATCAGGGGGCCTCCCTGGATTCCCGGGAAAATCTGGCTGTCGAGGATCTTCGCGTGCTGGGCCTTGGATAGAATCAAACCGCCGCGTGGCCCCCGAAGCGTTTTGTGAGTGGTGGAGGTAACGAAATCGGCATGAAAGATCGGGTTGGGGTGCAGACCGGTGGCAATCAGTCCGGCGATGTGTGCCATATCCACCACCAAATGGGCGCCCACTTCGCGGGCGACTTCTTCGAATCGGGCAAAGTCGATAACGCGCGGGTAGGCGCTGGCGCCGGCGACGATGACCCTTGGACGGTGCTCCCGGGCCAGGCGCCCCAACTGATCATAGTCGATGGTTTCGGTGTCGGTTTTGACTCCGTAGGAAACCACCCGATAAAGTTGGCCGGTAAAACTGGCCGGACTGCCGTGGGTGAGATGCCCACCCTGGCGAAGGTCCATCCCCATGAGCACATCACCCGGCTTCATCAGAGCAAAGTAGACCGCCATGTTGGCCTGGGACCCGGAATGTGGCTGGACATTGGCGTATTCCGCCTGAAACAGCTTCCGTGCGCGTTCCTGTGCTAATCTTTCGGCCACATCGACAAAATCACAGCCACCATAGTAGCGTCTTCCGGGATAGCCTTCCGCATACTTGTTGGTAAGTACGCTCGCCTGGGCTTCGCGAACCGCGTCGCTGGTGAAATTCTCCGAGGCGATCAGTTCCAACTTGGATCGTTGGCGATGTTCCTCCTGACGGATGGTGGCGGCAATTTCCGGATCGATCATTTCAAGGTAGGACATGAGGGTGTTTCCTCGCGGTCTCAAAGCTACTGCAATACTGGGGTTTGGATCATCTACCGTGATTTCAAGCAATCCCGACGCATCTTTCGCTTCAGCTAACAAGTCAGCGGTTCAAGGGTCACTCCGGCTGGGTCAGTTGATCGATGAGGTCCACCCGGCGCTGGTGACGGCCAGCTTCAAACTCCTCGTGAAGCCAGCCGGCGACGATTTCCAGGGCCAATTGGTCACCCAGGAAACGTCCGCCCAGACACAGGATGTTGCTGTCGTTGTGTCGCCGACTCATTCGCGCAGCGTAGGGTTCGCAGGCCGAAGCGGCACGTGCGCCGGGGATACGATTGGCGGTCATGCACATGCCGATACCGCTGCCGCAAAGGAGAATGCCCCGGTCCACCCGTCCCGAAGCGACGGAGCGAGCTACCCGCACAGCGTATTGGGGATAGTCCACCGATTCCATACTATCAGTGCCGATGTCTTCGACCTCATGGCCCTGTTGCCGGAGGAATTGGACCACCACCTGCTTAAGGTCGAAGCCGCCGTGGTCGCAGCCGATCATAATCTTCATGTTGGCCTCTGATTATTCATATTTGCGAAACAGCACCGCAGCGTTGGTCCCGCCAAACCCAAAGGAATTGGACAGGGCCGCACGAACCACCCCAGGCCGAGCCTGGTTGGGGACATAGTCCAGGTCGCAGTCCGGATCGGGGTTCTCAAGATTGATTGTGGGAGGCAGAATGCCGCGGGCGATGGCCAGTGCCGTATAGGCTGCTTCCACACCGCCGGCCGCCCCCAGCAGATGTCCGGTCATGGATTTGGTGGAACTCACCGCCAATTTTCGGGCATGGTCCCCAAAGACCGCCTTGATGGCCTGGGTTTCGTACTTATCGTTGAGATCCGTGGACGTTCCGTGGGCGTTGATGTAGTCCACCAGCTGGGGTTCGACGCTGGCATCATGCAGCGCCTGGCGCATGCATTCGGCCGCGCCTTCCCCGTCGGGGGCCGGGGCGGTCATGTGGTAAGCATCCCCGGTCAGACCAAAGCCGATGACCTCGGCATAGATCTTGGCGCCGCGCTCCTGGGCCTCTGCAGTTCCTCCAGGATGAGGATGGCAGCGCCTTCACCGGGGACGAAACCGTCTCGCTCAAGATCAAAGGGCCGCGAAGCCTTTTCTGGTTCATCGTTCCTGGTTGACATGGCACGCATGGCGTTGAAACCGGCGACGCACACTGGTGTGATGGTGGCTTCGACACCGCCGGTGAGCATGACGTCGGCCATGCCGTGCCGTATCATATGGAATGCCTGCCCTACGGCATGGGTGCCGGCGGCACAGGCGGTCTGGATTGACAAGTTGGGGCCTTTGGCGTTGTGGTAGATGGAAATCAACCCCGGGGCCATATTGCCGATGAGCATCGGTATGAAAAACGGGCTGATCTTCTTGGGGCCCTGGTCCAGTAGTATCCTGTGATAGTACTCAATGGTGGTGAGCCCTCCTAGACCGCAGCCGGTGATAACCCCGGTGCGGGGCGACAATTGCGCGTCGACCTCCAATTGGGCATCGTCCATTGCCAGACGAGCCGCTGCAATCCCGTACTGGAGAAAGGGATCCATTTTGCGCAGTTCTTTTTTGGAAATGAAATCCTCCCCATTGAAATTCCTGACCTCACCGGCAATCTTGGTGGCATAGCCACTGGTGTCAAAATGGGTGATGGGTCCAATCCCCGATTCGCCTCGGATGAGCTTGCTCCAGTTGTCTTCAATGCCCATTCCCAAAGGACTCACCAATCCGATACCGGTGATGACCACACGGCGACGCTCACTCGCTTCCATACTCTGCTCCATTTCCAGATTGGGGTGGCGCCCAACGACTCCTCAGCAGTCCACACCATCGCGCCGTTTCTCGGGTCGAGGCAACGGCGGCAGCCCTTACCCCATGAACATTCCACCATTGACATGAATCACCTGGCCGGTGAAGTAACTGGCTTCGTCGGAAGCCAAGAACCGTACGGCCGCAGCCACCTCTTCCGGGGTTCCAACACGTGCGGCCGGAATCTGGCCGAGCAAGGCTTCCCGAGCCTTCTCCGGCATGGATGCGGTCATTTCGGTTTCGATGTAGCCCGGCGCCACGGCGTTGACCGTGATATTGCGGGATATCAGTTCGCGGGCCAGGGAACGGGTGAACCCAATGATTCCAGCCTTGGCGGCCGCATAGTTGCACTGCCCGGCATTGCCGATCACGCCCACCACCGAAGTCACATTGACCATGCGGCCGAAACGTTGCCGCATCATGGGTTTCACCACCGCCTGGGAACACAGGAACACACCCTTGAGATTGGTATCCAAGACGTCATCCCACTCCGATGGTTTCATCAGGGCCACCAGATTGTCCCTGGTGATGCCGGCGTTGTTGACCAACACATCGAGGCGTTGGTGTTGGCCAACAATTTCCTTGAAAGCGTCCTTCACTTCTTGAGCATCAGCCACATTGAAACGCCACAAGTGCGCCTTGGCACCACGGGCTTCGACGACCGCCGCGGTCTCCTTGGCCGCCCCTTCATTAGCCTGGTAATTCACGATGATGTCATGTCCGGGAGCAGCCAGAGCCACCGCAATCGCTCTGCCGATCCCACGGCTGGCGCCGGTGACCACCATCACCCGCTTTTGCCCTCCATTCATCGATCTTGCTCCTTCGCGTCTTGTTCAGGCTGCAAGTTTTTTTCGGTTTACTCCCCCCGCTCCGCTTTGATCTTGCGTATCAGCGCCGGGATGAATTCAAACAGGTCGGCATTGACTCCATAAGTCGCCACATCGAAGATCGGGGCATGCAGGTCCTTGTTGACGGCGACGATCAGTTTTGATCCCTGCATGCCGACCACATGCTGGATAGCCCCGGCAAGGCCGACTGCCATGTAAAGCGTGGGAGCCACGGTCTGGCCGGTCTGTCCCACCTGTCGGGAGGGTTCCATCCAGCCTTCATCCACGGCTCCGCGGGAAGCCCCCACCGCGCCGTTGATGAGCCGTGCCAGTTCGGCAAGCAGATCAAAATTTTCGGCGTTTCGCAAACCGCGGCCACCGCGTCACGATCACTTCGGCATCCGTCAGTTTGGCCGTGGATTCCTGCTCAGGGATAACCTCCAAAACCTCGACCCGGGTTTCCAGGCAAGCTGCCGCCGGTTCAACCTTTTCCGTGCGTCCCTGGTGGGAATCGTCGCGCACGGGTTTCATCACCTTGGGGCGGACGGTGGCCATTTGCGGCCGACGATGCGGACAGATGATCGTAGCCATGACGTTACCGCCAAAGGCTGGGCGGGTTTGTAACAGCAGCCCTTCATCGCTGATGTCCAGGTCCGGTGCAGTCGGCGGTGAGTCCGGTTCGGGCCAGAGCTGCCACTCGCGGGATGAACGAACGTCCCATGCTGGTGGCGCCGGCCAGGAGGATTTCCGGCCGCTTCCGGCGAATCAGTTCGTAAAGCACGCCCGCATAGGCTTCATCGGTAAAAAGGGCCAGTTCGGGACGGTCCGCAACGTAAACCACATCGGCCCCGTGGGCGATGAGTTCGTCAACGTGGCCGTCCAATTGGTGTCCCAGAAGCACCGCGGCGAGCTCCACGCCACGCTTGTCGGCCAGTTTGCGGCCGGTGCCGAGCAGCTCATGAGCTGACCCGGTGGACCTGGCCCTGGCGCCATTCGGCAAACACCCAAACATCGCGATAGGATGCCAGATCGTCGCTGGGGCCGGTGCCCAGTTCCGGCAGGGAAATGGCGCCGAATTCACAAGTATCCACACACATGCCGCAAAGGGTGCAGTCGTCGGAGATCTCGGCGGCGATTTCGGTTACGGTAATGACGCCGACCGGACAGACGTCCTGGCAGATGCCGCAAACCGTACATTTCTGCGGATCAACAAGGGCTTTCATAGACCGGGTACCTTGGCTTCCTTGAGATGGCGGTAGAGCTGCTCCGCCTGTTCTTCAACGCTACCGGACAACATGATGCGGTCGCCGCGCCGGGGCGGACTGAACACCCTGACCACCTGGGTGAAGGACCCGGTCAATCCCACCTGGTTGGGATCCAGATTCAGGTCAGCAAGGCCCCACACGGGAATGTCGGCCTTTTTGGCGCGCATCTTGTGGCGAAGAGACGGAACCCGTGGTTCGCCAACTTCCTTGAGCACCGTGATGAGGGCAGGAAGGGGCAGCTGCCAGACCTCGGTGCCTTCCTCGGTGCGGCGGGTAACCTCAAGATGATTTCCGTCACCATATTCAATGCTCTTGACGAAGGATGCATAGGGAATGTTCAACTGGGTGGCCAGTTCTGGACCAACCTGGGCGGTGTCACCATCGATAGCCTGCTTGCCGCAGATGATGAGGTCCACCCCACCCAGCTTACGGATGGCGGCGGCCAGCGTTATCGAGGTTGCCCAGGTGTCGGCGCCGGCAAAAGCTCGGTCGCTCAGCAGCAAGCCATCGTCGACTCCCCGTGACAGGGTTTCCCGCAGTGCTTCGACTGCCTGCGGCGGTCCCATGGTGACGGTGGTGACCCGGGCGCCGCTCTGGTCTTTGATGCGCAGTGCCGCTTCCACCGCGAACATGTCAAAGGGATTGATGATGGAATCCACTCCCTGACGGACCAGGGTGTGCGTATCGGGGTCGATGCGCACATTCTTGGCATCGGGAACCTGTTTGATACAGACGGCAATGTGCATAAATCAACAATTCCTCATTTCGGTGTTCGGGCGCCGTGCAAGCAGCACCGATTGCTAGAAGAAACTCTCCTTCAACCGACCATATTCCTTGTTGATTTCCTGGCCGATGATGTTGCGCTGAATCTCATTGGTGCCCTCGTAGATTTGCAGGATCTTGGCGTCACGCATCATCTTTTCCACGGGGTAGTCCTGCATGTAGCCGTAACCGCCAAGCACCTGCACGGCTTCAGTGGTCACTTCCATGGCTACATCGGCGGGGAACAACTTGCACATGGCCGAGATTTTGCTCACGTCCTGCGGTTCGGTGTCGAGATAGCGTGCCCCGGCATACACCAGCGCGCGCGCGGCCTCGGTCTTGGTGGCCATATCCGCCAGCTTGTGTTGGATGGCCTGGAAACTAATGATGGGCTTGCCAAACTGGAATCGTTTGCGAGCGTATTCCGCGGCGATATCCAGGGCTCCTTGAGCCAGTCCCACACCAAGGGCGCCGATGCCCGGCCGCGACTTGTCGAAGGTTTTCATGGCGATGATAAAACCCAGTGCCCTCCCGGCCGATCATGCGGTCTTTGGGAATGCGACAATCCTGAAATACCAGTTCCCGCGTGGCAGACGCCCGAATACCCAGCTTCTTTTCTTTCTTGCCGAAGGAGAAACCGGGATCGCCTTTCTCCACGATAAAGAAGCTGGCACCCCGGGCTCCCTTGGTACGATCGGTAATGGCCAGTACCGAATAAATCTCGGCTTCACCGCCATTGGTGATCCATTGCTTGGTGCCGTTCAGGATGTAGTGGTCGCCATCGCGCACTGCCGTGGTTTGAATCCCGGAAACATCGCTGCCGGCCCCCGATTCGGTGACACCAAAGGCAGCCAGCCGTTTGCCGGCGGCGATATCGGTAAGATAGGTCTGTTTTTGGTCCTCGCTGCCATGGAGCAGAATGGGATAGGCGCCCAGGCCGCTGGCGGCAAAGGTGGTCGCCACCCCGATACAAGCCGAGGCCAGTTGCTCCACCGCCAGACAGTTCTCGAAGATCCCGCCACCCAGGCCGCCGTAGGCTTCGGGGATGTATAGTCCATAGAGATCGGATTGAGCCAGAATCTTGACGATTTCCCAAGGGAACTCTTCATTCTCATCCAGCTCTGCCCGGATCGGCCGCATCTTTTCCCGAGCGATCTGGGCGGCCAGTTCCTTGATCATCTGTTGTTCTTCGGTCAAGAAGTAGTCCACTGCGATCATCCTCCATGGTGCCTGGTCATTATGTTGCAGGCAAATGATGCTAGCGGTTTGGAATGCGCAAAACAAAGCGGGATTCTGGCGGCAGGGCAAGCTGGCATGCTTATGATGGTTTCTTGTGGACCCCCCATCGGCTCTTCCAATGGTCCAGTACCCAACGGGCCGAATAGAGTTTCAGTTCCGAGAGGATGGGTGTCGTGTCCAGATAATTCACCACACGTGCGATACTGTCGGCTTCAAACGTTTTGACCGCAACGTGAATAGCATTGGCGATGGCTGATTCACGGGAGCAGCCGTGGGCCACGACCACGGTCTTGCGTGCCCCGAGCAACGGGGCTCCACCTACATCCTGATAATCGAAAAGGCTCTCTAACTGCCGAACACACTGCTGCAGGCTGCCTTGCATTGAACCCTCTGGATCCGTCGGTGGCAGATGCTTGGCCAGCAACTGCCGCCATACTCCTATCCAGCATTCATGCAGCTTTAACACAATATTGCCGACAAAGCCATCACAGACCACAGCGTCAGCTTGCCCAGTGAAAAGCTCCTGGGGTTCAAGGTTGCCGATAAAGTTAAGGCGGCTGCGCTCGAGCAACGCATAGGCCCGTTGCGTGCTTTCCGTGCCCTTGAAGCGTTCCTTGCCGATATTGAGTAAACCCAGTCGCGGGCTGTCCACCCCGGCCACGGTCTTGAGGTAGGCGTGAGCGAGGGCAGCTGATTGGGCAAGGTGGTCGGTCACCGCTTCAGCATGAGCACCCACATCGGTGAGCAATACACTGCCCTCGGGGGTGGGCAGGGAAACGACCAGAGCCGGGCGCCGCAGTCCGCGGACCAGGCCCACATAGTGCCGGGCGGCAGCAACGATCGCGGCACTGTTTCCCGCGCTCACCACGGCGTCCACATCTCCGGAGGCCAGCAGGCGCATGGCCACCGAAATGGATGCGTCTTTTTTCTTGCGGATAACCACCGGTCCGGCTTCGTCCATGCCGATGAAGTCCTGGGCATGGCATACCTGCAAAGGCGAGAGCGGGTCTTCCTGGTCAAGAATCGAACGGATTTGGTCTTCTGGTCCAACCAGGACCAAGTCTGCCGGGCAATGCGGTTGTGCCAAGACTGCTCCGGCAATAGCAACTTCCGGGGCATAGTCGCCGCCCATGGCATCAACCGCGATTTTCATGGCAGAATGCCTTTAGCCCTGCTGCTCTAGCTTTCTTCCGCTTCAATCACTTCGCGGCCGTGGTAGTAGCCACATGCTGGGCATACACGGTGGGGCATGCGCAGTTCGGTACACTGGGGACAGTGCGACAAGGACACCGCGGTCAGCTTCTTATGGGCCCGTCTCTTGTCGCGGCGGGCTTGGGATGTTTTTCGTTTGGGTACCCCCATGGTTGATCTCTCCTTTTAGCACCACACAATACACCAGCGCCCTGGGAACCTAGCCACTGGTTCTATTCGGCAATTGCTGGCGGATGGTTTGTAACACGGTAAACAGTGATGGTTTTTTCGAATCTGCACACCTGCAAGCTTCCCCATTGAGATTTGTGCCACAACGTGGGCAAATCCCTTTGCACTCTTCGGAACAAAGCGCCTTGATGGGTAGGGCCAAGAGAACCTGTTCCGCTACCAGTACGTCAATGTCGATCTCTTCACCATCGAAAAATGTCTGGTCCAGTTCCTCGCTGGTCAGTTCCAGGTCTTCAACCTCGATCTGTCCCGGCGACTTCTGCTGGTACAGCAGAAATACCTCCACGGGCTGTTCCAGTTCCCAGGCAAAGCTCTCCAGGCAGCGGTGGCAACCCAGCTGCAATGTGGCTCGGATTGTCGCCCTGAATGCGCACGTGGTCCGGACCTTTGTGAACCTCCAGATCGACGTTCAATGGTCGGTCAAAACCGAACGTGAGCGGGTCACTGGGTGGCAGGAAACGCTGGAAGTGCGCTTCTGCCCATGCGAAATGAAGAAACCTCCCAGCTTCCGGGATTTCATCGACACGAATTCGCATCATAACCCCCTGCAACAATCCGTAAATCGACAAGTATAAAGATTCAACAGGGACTGTCAAGGGATTTTGCCTCCTAATTCGGGATCATCCTTGAGTTTGCCACACCGTTGTGTTAAGACTCTAACCTGTCAGAATTACTCATATCAAGGAGCATTTTGGATTATGCGGACGGTGATTACACGATTTCCTCCCAGTCCGACCGGAACACTGCACATAGGTGGGGCTCGGACGGCCTTGTTCAACTGGTTGTTTGCGCGTCATCATCACGGCAGATTCATCCTGCGCATCGAGGATACCGACGTGGCCCGTTCCACCGAGGAATCGGTGAAGGCCATCCTCGATGCCATGGAATGGCTGGGACTCGAGTGGGATGAGGGGCCCTATTTTCAGACTCACCGCTTTGATCTCTATCGCGAATACTTGCAGACACTCATAGACAAGGGCCATGCCTATTACTGCGACTGCACCCCCGATGAACTGGAGAAACGCCGTCAGCAAGCTTTGGCTGATGGCCGCAAACCCAAGTATGACGGGCGCTGCCGCGACCGCGCCCTGGGGCCTGGGCCCGATCGTGTGGTCCGCTTTCGCTGTCCGGATTCAGGAACAACGGTGCTGGACGATCTCATCAAGGGCCCTATTCTGTTTAATAATGCCGAATTGGACGATCTTGTGCTGCAGCGTAGCGATGGGATCCCCACGTACAACTTTGCAGTGGTAATCGATGACGTCACCATGAAGATCAGCCACGTCATCCGCGGCGACGATCATGTCAACAATACACCTCGCCAGATCCTGATCTACCAAGCCTTGGGAGTGGACCTGCCATTTTTTGGGCATGTCCCGATGATCCTTGGACCGGATCGCGCGCGTCTCTCCAAGCGCCATGGGGCCACTTCCGTCATGATTTACAAGGACATGGGTTACCTGCCCGAGGCATTGGTGAACTATCTGGTGCGTCTTGGATGGTCCCACGGGGACCAGGAGATCTTTAGCCGCGATGAACTGATCCAGAAGTTCAATCTGGACAGCGTGGGCAAGGCTGCCGGTGTCTTCAACGCAGAAAAGCTCCTGTGGCTTAACGCGCACTACATCAAGGAGAAGCGGCCCGAGGAATTGGCAACTTTGGTGGAACCCCTGTTGGCGGCCCACGACTACGCGCCGCGGTCGAGTACCTACTTGGCGAAAGCCATCGCAACTCTGCAGAGTCGCTGTCAGACTCTGGTGGAGATGGCCCGGGCCATGGGATTCTATCTGGTGGATCAGGTCACCTATGATCCCCAGGCGGCCAAGAAGTTTCTCACTTCAGACATGAGACAGCCATTTGCTGAATTGCTCACCGTCCTCGATCGACTGAACGGCTTCGATGAGAAGATGCTGGAGGCGGCTTTCCACGAGGTGGCGGACCAGCTGGGCCTGAAATTGGGTAAATTGGCCCAGCCCGTGCGGGTGGCACTCACCGGGGTGACGGTCAGTCCCGGCCTGTTTGAGCTCATTGATGTGTTGGGCAAGGAAACCGTGTTGGGCCGTCTGCGCAAGGCCTTGGAATACATCGACCGGGATGGGGTTTGAATCCAGTTCTCTATTGCATGGGATTGCTCTGTGCAGTTGCAGTGCTCCTCTTGACCCGCGATGGTTATCGCTGACACCTATTTGCCTGAGGCGCTCATCACTTACACGATTCTCCAGGTGTAAAGGACTGGCATGGACCTGGCACCCCTTAGCAACGTGCCGTTGGCTTGGTTTCGCAGGCTGCCGCTCCGCTACCGGATGAGTGTTCCGTTTCTGTTTCTGGCGTTCTTCGGTACCTTCTCGCTGGTCTGGCTGGCGATCACCAGCCAGAATGAGCTCATCCGCAAACACGAAGAAGAGCGTTTATTCGGCTATTACCGCGCCTTTGAACATGGTCTGGATCTTCAGGGACGTTGGGCTCTGAGTCTGGCCACCAGCATCGCCAGTGATCCGGATGTGACCCAAAGACTGGCCCTGCGCGACCGTATGTGGTTGCTCCAGCACTTCTACCCGGTCTATCTTCAAATGAAGGAGGAGTACGGGATTAGCCAGTTCCTCTTCGAAGTACCCCCGGACCAGGCTCTGCTGCGTCTTCACCGCCTCTACGAGTTTGGCGATTCCTTGGGATTGTACCGGCAGGGCAGCGGTGAAGCCATGGCGCAGGGCAAGGGCGTTTATGGCCTGGAAGGGGGGCTTACGGGCTATGGCATTCGCGGTACCGCCCCCGTGATCCATGAGGGTGCCGTGGTGGGTGCCGTGGAGATCGGTCTCACCTTTTGGACCATCTTTCTCCAGCAGCTCAAGAACCAGTTCCAGATCGAAGCCTCCATCTTGATTCCCGGTGCGCAGCCAGGAAGCTTTGAAGCCATGGCGGCCACACTGCCCGGGCCGATCCTCCGGTCGGATGTCCCCTACCAACGCGTTTTCCGCCGAGGTAGCCCCGAACTGGTTTTGGGGGATCCATCCAGAAAGAACCTGGCCATCCTCATAGGTCCCATCCGTGATTACAAAGGCGTGATCGTCGGTTTGGTGGAGCTCAGTGTCGATCGCACCGCGACCCTGAAACTGATTGATGACTACTGGAGAATTATGCTTGGACTTGGAATCCTGGGTATGGTTCTTTCCGTAGGGGCCACCTACCTGGTTGCACACTATTTCACCAAGCCCATTGCGCGGATGGTCAGCTTTGCCCATGAGATTGCTTCCGGGGAACGCCTGCAAAAACTGGATATGCGACCGTCGGCGGAAATGGGGGTGTTGGCCGATGCTCTCAATGACATGATCGAGGCACTGGAGGAATCGCGGCAAAAGATCCGAGATTATACCCACAACCTGGAACAGATGGTCCATTTGCGGACGCGTGCCTTGCGGGAATCCGAAGAGAAATATCGCACCATGGTGGAGAATGTCCCGTTGGTTGTCTACCGTCTGCTGGGCGACGGCCGCTTCATTTTTGTCAACCATGTTATCGAAGAGCTCCTGGGCGTTCCGGTCAGCGATGTGCTTCAGGACCCCGGCTTCTGGCGAGAGAAAGTAGTGGAAGACGACCGGGAGCGGATCTGGCCTCTTATGGAGCGATGTCTCAATCATGGGCAGGAGCTCAAAGCGGAGTACCGGATCCGTCATGCCAGCGGAAAGCTGCTGTACGTACTGGACCATGCCATGGCGGTGCTGGACGAAAACGGCAAAGTGGAAACCGTGGATGGTTTTGTCGAGGATCTGAGCGATCGCCATCAGCTTCAGGAGCAAATCCTCCAGACCGAGGAATTGCGTACCCTGAGTGAAGTGTCAGCGCGTCTGGCGCATGAGATCCGCAATCCTCTGGTGGCGGCTGGAGGATTTGCGCGCCGACTGCTGCAAACCCTGGGTGAGGATGACCCGCACCGCGACAAGGTGAGGATCATTGTCTCCGAAGTAGCCCGTCTGGAACGAATTCTGGAACGAACCATCGCCTACCTGAAGCCTTTCGAAATACTCTTCGAGCGCGCTTCCTTGAATGATATGGTGCGCGATGCCCTGCTTTTTCAGGAGCAGTTCTTTCGAGACCTTGGGCTCAGGGTAGTAACCGAACTGGATCGAGGACTTCCGCCGATCTATCTGGATCAGATCCTTTTCAAACGGGTATTGGAGAGTTTGCTTCGGGGGCTGGCAGCTTATGCCAAATCGGGTGGGGCACTACATCTCCAGAGCTATCGCGATGAAACAGCGGTCCACCTGGATATCTTAGTGGATTCCAACAAAGTGGATGATGACGACATTGACCATTTCTTTTATCCATTCATCAGTCAATACGAAGAATCTGAGGTGCTCGATCTTCCCCTGGCCAAGATGGTCATTCACAAACACAGTGGTCTTATCGACTTGCGTCGTCAGGGTGCTCGCCAACTTCTTATGGAAATCAGTCTTCCCATCTCCTGACAATGTGTGAGCTTCTCTGAGCGAACGCCGCCTGCTGGAATGGCACCGGAAACCACGGCCATGCTTTGACGTGGCCATGGCGATCCCGGTTGGTTCTCCCATCTCGACCTTGTCCGCGGTCAGAACCCCTGGCTCAACAGATTTTCGAAATACGCGATGGTTTTGATCAGGCCTTCTTGTAGGGGGATGGTGGGTTGCCAGCCCAGCGTTTCCCTGGCCAGGGTGATGTCTGGTCGCCGCTGGCGAGGATCATCAATGGGCAAGGGTTTGTGGATGAGGTTGGACTTGGAACCGGTCAGTTCGATCACTTTGGTGGCCAATTCGAGGATGGTGAATTCGCCTGGATTGCCGAGATTGACCGGTCCGGTGAAATCGTCCGGGGTATTCATGAGGCGAATGAAGCCTTCGATCAAATTGTCCACGTAGCAGAAGGAACGGGTTTGTGTACCATCACCGTAGATCGTTATGGGTTCACCCTGGAGCGCCTGAAGGATGAAATTGGATACCACCCGACCGTCATTGGGGTGCATGCGCGGCCCATAGGTGTTAAAGATGCGTGCCACCTTGATGCGTAATCGATGCTGACGATGATAATCGAAGAACAGGGTCTCCGCGCAACGTTTGCCTTCATCGTAACAGGATCGAGGTCCAATGCAGTTGACGTTACCGCGGTAGGTTTCTTTTTGGGGGTGCTCGGTCGGGTCCCCGTACACTTCGGAAGTAGACGCCTGGAGGATCTTGGCATTGACCCGTTTGGCGAGGCCCAACATGTTGATGGAACCGTGCACGTTGACCTTGGTGGTTTGCACCGGGTCGTTCTGGTAGTGGATGGGGGAAGCAGGGCAGGCCAAGTTGTAGACTTCATCCACTTCCACGTAGAGGGGAAAAGTGATGTCGTGGCGTTGGAGTTCAAAATAGGGATTGCCGATGAGATGAACAATGTTGCGCTTGCTGCCGGTATACAAATTGTCCACGCAGAGCACATCGTTGCCCTCTTCAACGAGTCGTTCACAAAGATGCGAGCCCAAAAAACCCGCCCCGCCTGTAACTAAGATTCGTTTGCGAAAATGCATGTTTTCCTCGGTTCCGTGGGGATAGAAATGGAAAGCGTTGATCACTACGGATCAGCCAGTTCAATCAAAGCCTCCGGCCCATATTTGCCTTTGGCAATAGCGTAAAGAGTTTAGCATATTTCAAAGGCTCTCCAAAGGCGATTTTCGTAGGCCGGTAACGTTTGCGAGCATGGCATTTGGGGGCTTCATTGAAAGGCATCGCGGCTGTCGGTGGATGGTACGAGTGGGCCTAGGTTCGTGACTCACAAGAGGTTGTAATGTTTGGCGACGAACCATGGGGGCAACAAAAACCTTGTGATCGTCACCATGGTCCTCCTACAATATGATAAAAGTCACGAGACGCTTGGCGTGGAACGCGGCCTGCTATGATGTTGGAAGCAGTGAACTCATGCTTTCTTGAACGCAGGAAATGGGCCTTGTCTGGAGCAATCCGAAAGACTCCATGATGGAAACCACAATGGACAACTTCGTTGCAACCTTAAGAAATTATGGTCTTCAGGTTACTCATCAACGCCTCGCCGTATATCAAGCACTAAGTAGCTCTCTCAATGAACATCCAGATGCGGAGGTGATCTACCGGGAGGTCAAGAGCCGCTTTCCCATGATCTCCTTGGCCACGGTATACAAGATTCTGGAGCGTTTCGTTGAGGTGGGCCTGATACACAAAGTCACCCCGATGACGGAGGCCGCCCGTTACGACGCAGATCTTAGCACCCACGACCATGTGATATGTTTGGATTGCCAACGTATTGTCGATGTGAAGGGTGAGGAGATCAACCAGCAGATCCAGATTCCTGTGCATGGCGATTTCCACATCGTGAAGTATCAACTGGTCTTCCAAGGCTACTGCCCAGCCTGCAGAAGGGCGGGCCAGGGGTAACGGCAACCCATCCCATCGTCAGCATCTGAATTGGCATCTACCGCTCAAGAGAATGCCTTGGTGTGCGAAGGGAACAATGAGATGGGGACGAGAATAATCTCCACGGAAATTCTGAATGAGTATTCATTCAGTTTACGGTTAGGTCTTCTTCGGAGTCTTCTTGTGCGCTTGTAACATGCTAATATTTAATGCGTTTTCTTGGATAGACGAGAGGCTCCGAGGACCATTTTGGGACTTGATGTCACCTGGGTGATGTGCTATGGAAAATGCAGGAATCATGGGACTTTTCGGCTTGAACCGACAATGCCGGTCTGGTCCTGGTTTCCCTTTGGAGCAGAGTGCTGGTCGGCGGTAGCCGTCAAGCTGGTTGTTGCGACGTGCATAAGGAGGAGTGAACCGTGAACATTGTTGTGTTGCTGAAGCAGACCCCCGATACTGAATCTGTGATCCGCATCGCCAGTGATGGCCGATCCATTGTCACCGATGACATCAAATGGATCATCAACCCCTACGATGAATTCTCTGTGGAAGCGGCTTTGCGCCTCAAGGAAAAACATGGTGGGAAGGTGACCATCGTCAGTTGGGGGCCACAGCGCGTGGTGGAATCCATCAGTACAGCCCTGGCCATGGGGGCCGACGACGGTGTCCTGATCGATGATCCGGCCTTGGATGGCAGTGATGCGTTGGGCGTGGCCAAGGCCCTGGCCGCCGCGGTCAAGGAACTGAACGCCGATGTCATCGTGTGCGGTTCGCGCGCGGTGGACTATGACCAGGGACAGCGCGGTGCGATGGTGGCGGAGCTGCTCGAACATGCCGCATCTTGCTCTGGCGGTTTCGCTCCAGTGTGATGGTGGCAAGGTCACCATCGAGCGCCCCATAGAGGGCGGCAAGGTCACGGTGGAAGCGGAATCTGCCGGCCTTGGTCACCATGGGCGGCTCCCATGCGGTGTGGAATCCTCGTTACGCGTCCCTGCCCGGAATTATGAAAGCCAAGAAGAAGCCGCTGGCGGTCAAGAAGCTTGCCGATCTGGGTCTCGACGAGCGGCGAAGTGGGGGCAGGATCTGCCAAGGTTCAGATTGTTTCGCTGGAAATGCCACCGGAACGGGTCCCAGGCCGAATGGTTGACGGCAACCTGGATTCGGCCGGGAAAGCCAAAGAGTTGGTGCGCCTGCTTCACGAAGAAGCCAAAGTTATCTGAGGAGTGTGGATCATGGCTAAGTGTGTGTGTGTGATTGCTGAATTTCGCGCCGGGAACTTCCGTCGCGTTGCCTTGGAAGTGGTCAGTGAAGCCCGACGGATTGCTGATGCGTTGGGCACCAGTGTTTGTGCCGCTGGCTGTGGGTGCTGGGGTCGGCGCCAAGGCGGCCGATCTGGCCGGTCTACGGTGCCGACAAGATTTACGTGGCCGATGATGCCGCGTTGGAACAATATGTGGCCGAGTCCGTACGTTCCCGTCGTGGCCGACATCGTCGCCCAATGCGACCCTGCCGTGGTGATCCTGCCGGCCTCAGTGGATGGTAAGGATCTGGCGGCGCGCCTGACGGCACGCCTGCAGACCGGTCTGGCCCAGGACTGCACCCAGATCAAGGTAGAGGACGGCGTCATCAAGGCCAAGCGCCCCATTTTTGCCGGCAAATGCTTCGCCTGGTGTGAATGGGCCGCTGGGGTATGCCCGGTGATTTCCTGCCGTCCCAACGTCATGGACTGCCTCGCTGCCGACGACAGTCGTAAGGCCGAGGTGGAAACTGTTGCGGTGGTGATCCCGGCCACCAAGTCCCGCGTGGTTGGCGTGGATCTTCGATACCTCCGGCAAGGTGGAACTGACCGAGGCCGAAATCATTGTGTCCGGTGGGCGCGGCATGAAGGGGCCGGAGAACTACGCCATGATGGAAGATCTGGCCAAGCTTCTCGGGGCCGCGGTGGGCGCTTCCCGCGCGGCGGTGGATGCCGGTTGGCGTCCGCACAGCGACCAGGTGGGGCAGACCGGCAAGGTGGTCAATCCCAATCTGTACGTGGCGGTGGGGATTTCGGGTGCTATTCAGCATCTTGCCGGCATGGGTTCTTCCAAGTTCATTGTGGCCATCAACAAGGATCCTGATGCGCCCATCTTCAGCAAAGCCGACTATGGCATCGTGGAAGACCTGTTCAGCTTTGTCCCGCTGCTCACCGAAGAAGTGCGTACCCTGAAGAGCACTTGCTCGTAAGCTCACCCGAGTCGAACCGGGGCCTGTGCCCCTGTTCGCTTTCCGTGGTTACCCGCCGATGCGCTTCTCCCAATGAGTGGTTGTTGATCCCGCAATGGGACTGCCGGAGTAAATGGCCCTCTGTGACCGTTCCGCTGCGACGAACTCCGGCACCGAAACCCAACTAGTGCGTACTTATGTGGAGGAAGAGATGGACCGTGTTTGGTTCAAACATTACAACCCTTTGGTTCCGCACGCCATACAGTATCCCGATCATGTCTGCCGCACCTGGTCGAGCAAGTGGTTAAGGAGTTCTCGGAACACAATGCCACCGAGTTCTTTGGTGCCAAGTTGACCTACCGGCAACTATGGAATCAGGTCCAAAGGCTGGCCGCTGGTCTCGCCGGTCTCGGGGTGAAGGCCCAGACCAGAGTCGCGATCATGCTTCCCAATTGTCCCCAGACGATCATCGCCTACTACGCCACCCTATGGATGGGGGGCGTGGTGGTGCTGACCAATCCCATGTACGTGGAACGGGAGATGGAGCATCAATGGAACGATGCGGGTGTCGAAGTTCTGGTGGTGCTCGACCATCTCTATCCCAAGGTGGAAAAGGTGGTGCCGAAAACCGGCATTCGTTCCGTGATCGTGACCAGCGTGCGGGAATACCTGCCGTTCTATTTGAAATGGCTTTACCCTCTCAAGGCCAAAGAAACAGAACCTGTTCATGGATGTGGCCTACGATCAGAAGGTTTGTAATTTTACCGCGTTGATTCGTCAGAACCAGCCCCTGGCCAAGGGTTCTTCCCTGCAGTTGGATGATCTGGCGCTGCTCCAATACACCGGCGGCACCACCGGTGTGGCCAAAGGAGTGATGCTCACCCACCGCAACATCATGGTCAACGTCATGCAAATCAGTGCCTGGTTTCCCGAGTTGCGACGCGGGAAGGAACGAGTCAATGGCAATACTGCCATTTCTTCCATGTTTTTGGCATGACCGTTGGGATGAATTGGTCCTCTTGTCACCGGTTCTACCATCATCCTGGTCCCCAAGTTCCAGGTGGATGATTTTCTCAAGCTGCTGCACAAGTCCAGACCCACCATTTTCCCTGGGGTTCCCACCATATTTGTGGCCATCATCAACCATCCCAAGATCAGCGAGTACGACCTGTCTTCGGTGCGTTTCTGCATCACCGGCTCTGCTCCGATGCCGGTGGAGATTCTGACGCAATTCGAGAAGATGACCGGGAGCGTGATCGTGGAAGGTTTTGGACTTTCCGAATCCAGCCCGGTCACTCACGTGAACCCCATCGGTGGGGTGCGTAAGCCGGGTTCCATTGGGCTACCCGTCCCCGACACCGATGCGCGGCTGGTTTCGCTGGACCTGAGTGAGCAGGATGTGCCCGTCGGCGAGGAAGGCGAACTGATTGTAACGGGACCTCAAGTGATGAAGGGTTATTGGAACATGCCTGATGAGACCACCAATGTGCTTCGAGACGGGTGGCTCTACACCGGTGACATCGCCAAGATGGACGAGGAAGGCTATTTCTATATCGTCGACCGCAAAAAAGACATGGTGATTGCTGGCGGCTTCAACATCTACCCGCGAGAAGTCGAGGAGGTCCTCTATCAGCATCCCAAAGTGATGGATGCGGTCATCATCGGCATTCCCGATCCGTACCGCGGTGAGACGGTCAAGGCCTATCGTGGTGCCAAAACCCGGTGTGGAGCTGACGGAAAAGGAAGTCCTGGACTTCTGCAAGACCAAGTTGGCGGCTTACAAAATGCCTAGAGTCGTTGAATTGCGGGAATCGCTTCCAAAGACCATGGTGGGTAAAGTCCTACGGCGCGAGTTGCGCGCAGAGGAACTGAATAAGCCCAAGGCCGACAAGCCTAGCTGAGCAACAGTCCGAGCCATTTGCGGGGCTCCCCTGCGCGTAGGTGCCGGAGCCCTTACGACATCCGGAGCCCTTAAGACATAGAGAGATATTCAAGACAACGCTATCAAATATCCTGGTCGCTGACATAGCGGTTCCCAAGTGCTGGATGTTGGTGACGACATGATCGGGACTGGCGCTCGGGTGTACTGAGTGCCGGTTTTCTTTTTGAGTATCGTTTGCTTGTGCTTTCCATCATGTGTTCCTGTCGCTATAATGCACCATTCTCGCATCGAGGCAGTGAGTGCCTAGCTGTGGCGAGGATCGGGTTTGATGGCTATGCCGCTAAGAGGAATCGTGGGAGTCAACCTGTTCCATGTCTGTCAAGGATTACTATAAAATCCTCAAGATCCGTAAGGATGCCTCAGCGGAAGAGGTCAAGAAAGCTTATCGAAAGCTGGCCATGAAACATCATCCGGATCGCAACCGTGGGGATGCGTCTGCCGAAGAGCATTTCAAGGAAATCAATGAAGCCTATGCGGTGCTGGGCGATACCGAGAAACGTAAGCAATATGATATGTTCGGCGCCGAAGGATTTCGCCGTCAGTTCAGCCAGGAAGATATCTTTCGCAATTTTGATTTCGGTAACATCTTTGAGGAAATGGGATTTGGCAGAGATGACTGGTTGGGCCGCATGTTCGGAGGGGCTGGCGCCAAGCCTGGAGGTGCCTATTCCCGGGGTTCGGCCTTCTATCGGTTCTCCGTACGACGTGGTGCTCACAGCCGCAAAAAGAACCAAGCCCTCTGCCAAAGGAGCAGATCTTCAGCTGGAACTGCAGATCCCCTTTCGTGCTGCCATCTTCGGTGATGAACAAGCAGTCAGCTATCGGACGGGAGGAAGGCAGGAGCGTCTGGTGGTGAAGATCCCTCCGGGCATCGAGGATGGCAAGAAGCTGCGCATTGCTCGCAAAGGGGAAGACAGCCAATGGGGTGGAGAGCCTGGCGATTTGTACGTGGTCATCAAGGTCATCCCGCATCGGATTTTCGTCGAGATGGTCAGGATGTCCGCATCACTCGTAGCATTCGCATGAGTGAAGCCATGCTGGGGACGGAAGTCGATGTCCCCACCCTCGACGGCAAGACCCTGCGGCTCAAGATTCCATCGGGAACTCAAAGCCATCGCAAATTTCGCCTTCGCGGCAAGGGAGTTCCAGGTTTTCGTGGGAGGGAGGCGGGGGACCAATTGGTGGAGGTTATCGTTATGTTCCCGAAGCCAACACTCCCGACCTCCAGAAGCTTGCCAAGAAGCTGGCCGAGACGGGTAATTGATGTCCTTTGCCGGCAAATGGGCCGCATTCCGAAAGGTAACTTCGACGCCGTGGCCTGAACTGGTATGTTTGAGCAACCCCTCCATCAACCCGCATGTGATTTCTTTTTCCTGCAAAACCGGCAATATCCGCGAGACAGCTCCCTGGAACTGGTAGGGAATCGCTACCGCCTGTCACGAATGCAGAGGCAGTTGCTGCACCGCGGTGTTTTTGACCAGGCTCGAAGTCGCTGCCGACGAGCCAAACGCTGTATGGGTTCGGCCTGGCAGTCGTCGCTGATGATGGTCGACGGGCACAATGTGCAAATCACTGTGGAAAGCGCAATCCTGGAACGGCCGCTCCTTCTGGCCAACGATGGTGCCTTGAGGGACTTGGCCGGTCAGTCAGCGCGTTTTCGTTGCTCGGAAACAAGCCAGTTGGCCGTGCAAGCCATCCTTCGGTTCCTGGGGGAGTTTCCCCCCAGGGAGGTGGTGTTTCTCTTCGATAGCCCCATGAGTCACAGTGGTTGGCTCGCTGAACACGTTCGCGAGAAGCTCAAGGCTTATGGGTTGAATGGGGATGCCCGCACTGCGGCCGTGCCTGAAAGGGAGTTTCTGTACGAACAAGGGGTAGTAGCCAGTAGCGATCAAGCGGTGATTGACGCTTCGCGCAGCTGGCTGGATTTGGCTCGACGCGTGATTGATTGGGCCGGGTGGTGCTGGCGCGCAACGGATTTCACCGGCCTGTTCCAGGCTGTATTAGCGACCGGCGCCCTCACCCGGTGTCCGTTATGGGATCGCATGTTGCTTGTAAAAAGGGACTTGCTGTGCTAGCGAGAAAGTTCACCGAGACTTGTAGTAATGGTCACGATGTGCCCTGAGTAGAAAGGACGTCCGCAGATATGGCTGAAATTCTCCCGTTCCGAGGGCTGCGCTATAACCCGTTGGCGGTATCCAACTTGGATACCGTGGTGACTCCCCCGTATGATGTGATTTCGCCCGAGGAACAGGATCACTATCATCGGTTGAATCCCTATAACATGATCTACCTTGAGCTGGGTCAGAATATGTCCCAGGACAACCAGCAGAACAACGCCCACACCCGTGCCGCCGGCTACCTTCAACAATGGCAGAGCAGCAAAGTCCTGATCCGCGAGGAGCAACCAGCCATATATTACTATGCGCTGGATTACGCTATTAGCCCCCAGATAAGAAAAACTCGATACGGATTCATCTGCGCGCTGCGTCTCGAGGATTTCCGTACAGGATGTGTCCGACCGCACGAAAGGACTTTTCAGGCCGTTAAGGATGAACGCTTGCGACTCATGTCCGCCTGCCATGCGAACCTGAGCCCGGTGTTTGCCCTGTATTCCGATACTTCTCTGGTGGTCGACCATTATTTGCAGGTGGCCCGCGAATCGGAACCCATCATTGACTATCAAGATTCCAAAGGCCAGAAGCACCGGGTCTGGCGAGTACTTGAGCGTGGCACCCTGCAACAAGTCCGGTCGCTGATGCGCGACAAAGCGATTTTCATCGCTGATGGGCATCACCGTTACGAAACCGCTCTGGCCTATCGAGACAGGCAAAGGAGTGCGCTGGGGAAAGCCGACAGTCAGGCTTCCCATGAATTTATCATGGTTTACTTGTCGAATATGAATCAAACCGGTTTGATTATCCTGCCGACCCATCGGATGCTGCGCCACCTCGGTCCCTGGGAACCTGAGCGTTTCGTCGAGTTGGCCTCGCAATTCTTTGAAGTGTCAAGCTATCCGGCGGATCCACACGGAGCGGGTGCTGCCCCGGTCGAGTGGGAAGCCGCCTTGAAGACGGCCAGGGAGACCAAGGAAAACCTGCATTGGTTTTTGTTGGAACGGGGCGTCCCAGTATTACTCCCTGAGTGCCAGGCGGGAGGTGGTGGATGGTTATTTGGCCAGTCAGAGTATCCCGCCGGTCATGCACTCACTGGACGTGGTCATCCTGGATCAGATCATTCTGCGGCGTCTCTTGGGTCTTACCGATGAGTTCTTGGCCAATGAACACAACATCCATTTCAAGCACGATCTGACCGATGGGCTGAGTCAGGTGCAAACGGGTACTATGATGCAGGTTTCTTCATCAATCCAACTCGGATCGAGCAAGTCCAAGAAGTAGCGAGCGCTGGATTGATCATGCCGCACAAGTCAACCTACTTCTATCCCAAAGCTTTTAGCGGTCTGGTGATCAATCCCCTCAACCCCGGGGAGGAGATCCGCCTTTAGGATCGCACTGGTGCTGACCCGCGATGCACTCTTTGATGGAGATCTACTGCTGTACCAGTTCCAGGGCGGCTACCGGTTTTCCATAGATGCCGTCATACTGGCGGGAATGACCAGAGTTCAGGCAACCGATCGCGTCATCGATCTGGGTACTGGCTGTGGAGTGGTGCCGCTGATTCTGGCCCATCGAAAAAGAGGTCGCGCCTGGGTCGGTATCGAAATCCAGCCCGACCTGGCGGAACTGGCGCGCCGCAACGTTGTCGCCAATAGTTGGGGTGCTCTAATTCACATCCTGGAAATGGATTTCCGCGAAGTAGCCGGCCACTTTGCCCCTGGAGCTTTCGACCTGGTAGTCAGCAACCCGCCGTACCGGCGTTTGACATCGGGCCGCATCAACCCAAATCCGCAACGCGCCGTGGCGCGCCATGAGTTGACGGCATCTCTCGAGGACGTTTGCACTGCGGCTAGCTTCCTGCTATCAGATGGTGGGCGCATGGCGTTGGTTTACCCGGCCAGCCGGCTGGCCCACCTGATGGTGGTGATTTGTCGCCATGGATTTGCCCCCAAGCGGTTGACGAGTATCCATTCACGCCAACAGTCCCCAGCCAAGCTCGTTCATTTGGAATGCCGAAAGGCGGGTGGGGAGGAGCTTCAGGTTGAGCCACCCTTATATGTCTATCAAGCGAATGGTCAATTGAGCGAGACAGTGCGGAAGTTGTATCAGGACTAAAACCGAATTGATGTAGGGAGATCCTAGTCTGGGTTCCCAGGAGGAGAAAAGCCATGGATCTAGGTTTGGTAGGTAAGGTTGCCTTTGTTGCGGGTGGTAGCCAGGGATTGGGCAAGGCAGTGGCTCTGGAGATGAGTCGGGAAGGCGCCAAGGTGGTGATCTGTGCCCTGGATGATCCAGAGTTGCCGCGGGCGGTGGAGGACATAAAGACGGCTACGGGCGGCGAAATCGTCGGTGTCCCGGCTGACGTGACGGATACTGGGGAGGCTCGCAATTTCATCCGCAAAGGGTTGGAGCATTTCGGCACCGTGGACATCCTGGTCAATAATGCCGGTGGCCCACCAGCTCGGACCTTCCTGGAGATCGATGACGACCTTTGGTACCACGGGTTTCGGCTCAACCTTATGAGTACTATTGTCATGACTCGGGAGGCATTGCCGGCGATGATGGAAAAACATTGGGGAAGAATCATCAACATGACTTCGATTGCCGTCAAGCAGCCCATCGATGGTTTGATTCTGTCCAATACGGTACGGTCCGGGGTCATTGGTTTGGCTAAGACCCTTTCCAACGAATTGGCCCCTTACAACATCACGGTCAACAACGTCTGCCCCGGGTACACCATGACCGATCGCGTGCGCACCCTGGCCATCGCCACGGCCGAGAAGGAGGGGACGACTCCGGAGGCAATCATCAAGCGCTGGGAGTCCTCCATTCCCATGGGACGTCTGGGTACGGCAGAAGAATTCGCGGCATTGGTAACCTTCCTGGCGTCGGATCAAGCGGGTTACATCACCGGGGCCTCCATCCAGATCGATGGCGGCTACTACCGGGGCATCCTATAACGGGGCGCCGCGCTATCATGTATTATGCGGCCGATTGGTAGCCGGGAAATGCGGTTTGAGGTGGCCCCCGGAGCTCGGCAACAAGTATCTTGGCACTATTGATTATTGATTCCGTGGTCGGTGAGGCTGATTTTGGTTGAGGGAAAAACCGCTTTCCGCCTGACACAGCCAAACCAAGAAGCGAGGACGGAAATATGTCGCAAAAGGCTTTCATTCGCTCAGTGGGGCGGTTTCTGCCGGAGCGCCGGCTTACCAACCAAGACTTGGAGAGAATGGTGGATACCAGTGATGAATGGATTGTCTCGCGTACCGGGATTCGCGAGCGACGCATCCTGGAGCCTGGCCAGGGGAACTCCTTCATGGCCATACGGGCGGCCCAGGATTGCCTGCAGCGAGCCGAGGTGTCCGCGGCGCAAATCGATGCCATTGTGGTTGCCACCGTGACTCCTGACATGTTCTTTCCATCGACCGCATGCTTGGTGCAAAAAGCCTTGGGAGCTGAGTCGGCATGGGGGTTCGACCTTTCCGCCGGCTGTTCGGGATTCGTGTTTGCGCTGACCACCGCGGCTCAGATGATTGAGGCGGGACGCTATCAAAGAGTGCTCGTCATCGGTAGCGATGTGATGACTTCCATCATCGACTATGAGGATCGCAACACCTGCGTACTATTCGGTGATGCCGCCGGAGCCGTATTGCTTGAGGCCTGTCCCGAGTCAGGCTATGGCATCCTGGATTTTATCCAACGGATCGATGGGGCGGGGGGGGAATTTCTACACATGAAGGCAGGGGGCAGTCTCCGTCCTGCAAGCATTGAAACCGTGCAACGCAAAGAGCACTACGTCTATCAGGAAGGTCGCCAGGTGTTCAAGTTTGCGGTGACGGAAATGGCCGAGGTTTCCGCTAGGATTTTGGAGAGAAATGGCTTGACGGGGGCTGACCTGAAACTGTTCATTCCGCATCAGGCCAATCTGCGCATCATTGATGCCAGTGCCAAACGGATGGGCATCGACCCGCAAAAAATCGTCATCAATATCGACCGCTATGCCAACACCACCGCTGGTACCATCCCTCTGTGCCTCTATGATGCCCTGGTGGAGGACAAGAGGCTTGCCAAGGGTGACTATGTCGTAATGTCGGCTTTTGGCGCAGGCTTCACGTGGGGCAGTATTCTGATGCGTTGGTGGGAATGACGGGGGTCGGGAAGCCCCCAGGTCTTCTTGACAGGGGTATCTGTTTCTCCGAGGCTACTGGGCTCCGGCTTCGGGGCGTTCGCCGTTCAAAGCGCCGTCGCGGGTCAGTAGCCTTTCCCAGGATTCATCCACCTGCCTCTGGAAATCGGCCACCTGTTCCGGGGTCATCCGCCGAAATCGGCTCTGAAGTTGCAAGTATTCATCGACCGGACGTTTGCGAGCGCTGCGGGCCATGGTCAGGGTCTTGCCCGTGAGCCGAAGCTTGCCCTGCTCTACTTCGTAGAGCGCCACGATTCCGGCTTCCACCGCCAGTCGCCCAATCTTTACCGTGTCCTTGGTGGGGTAACCCCAACCTGCAGGACAGGGTATGGATAGGTAGATAAAACGCGTGCCTCGGATCTGTTTGGCCTTATGGAATTTATTGTACAGATCTCCGGGATAGGACGAGGAGGTGGTCGCCAAATAGGCCAGGTTGTGAGCTTCCATGATCCGGACGAAGTCCTTTTTGGGTTGCTCCTTCGCTATGATCGGGGTGGTGGTGGTAAGAGCCCCGGTGGGTGTGGCACTGGATCGTTGTACGCCGGTGTTCATATAGGCTTCGTTGTCATAGCACACGTATATGAAGTTGGTCTGCCTTTCAGCAGCACCGCTGAGCGCCTGGATCCCCATATCAAATGTGCCGCCGTCACCGGCCATGGCCAGTACCGTCCAATCGTCTCTGCCTGTTGCCTTAAGGCCGGCAACCAGCCCGGATGCAGACGCGGCCGTGCTGGCAAAGGTGTTATTGACCGCGTTGACGGCGATGGGCGTCTTTGGGTAGATGCCGTGGAGAATGGTCAGGCAACAGGCTGGTAAGGTGACAATGGTCTTGGGGCCTAGAGCTTTGAGGATATAGCGATAGGCGATGGGCAGCCCGCAACCGGCGCAGGTTCGGGTTCCAGGCATGAGATATTCCTGTTCGGGTAGATCCATGATCGCTGTTGACATGATCTGATCCTCAATTTGAATTAGAATCTGACGGCCACTCCGTGTTAAGTGAGTGCCGCACCCATGGGACCGGCAGCGTTGATGGAGGGTCCTGCAGTTCTTGATAGGTTCTCTCCGGAGCTGCCCGACTAGCTCTGGGGAAACCCAGATAGGGATGTCAGATCCCCGATCCCAACCAGCGCGGTCTGTTCCAGCGATTTGTTCAGTTTAGCCATTTCCAATGTGTCTTGAGCGGCTTCCAGAAGATCCACAGGTCTGATGTCTCTTCCGCCCAATCCCATAATATAATTATATACTTGAGGTCGATGACGGTCATGGCTGAAGATCGCGGCCTTCAGCTCGGTGGCCAAAGCCCCTTCATAGCCGTAGCTGATGGCTTTCTCCAGGACCACGACGGTCTCCGCCGCAGGCCACGGCCGCAGCCAGCACCTGACTGGGAAAAGGCCGGTAAACACGTAGGGCCACCACCCCAGCTCGAATTCCTCGTTCACGGAGCACATCCACCGCCTCACTGGCCTCGCTGGCCAACGAACCCATGGTCACGAAGAGCAAGTCGGCATCTTCGGTCCGGTAGCGATACAGCGGTTCTTCGTAGGAACGCTCGAATGCCTCTCCAAAAGCCCGACCAGCTGCAGCGAGGTGGGGCCAGGCCCCCTCGAAGGACTCCTGAAGCCGGCGGCGAAATCCCATGTAAGCCGGGCACACGTCACCCTGAGCGTTGGGCAGCGGATCGGTCATCACCACCGGGTTGACGTTGACGGGTTGGTTCGGATCAAGGCTGTAGGGCAATTCGAAAGGCGGCAGGAAGGCATCCACCTGTTCCTGGGAAGGCACCGAGACCGGCATCATGGTGTGGGACAGACGAAAGCCGTCAAAGCAAACCATAACTGGGATCAGCAGCTGTTCGGCAACCCGGTAGGCCAATATCACCAAGTCAAGAACCTCTTGATTATTCATACAATAGAATTGCATCCAGCCGGTGTCGCGTTGGGAAATGGTATCTTGCATATCGTTCAAAATGGTCCAGGGAGCTCCCAATCCGCGGTTGGCAACAGGCATCACAATGGGGGTGCGGGCGCCCGCAGCCCAATGCAGCTGTTCGTGCATGTAAGCCAGACCATTGGCGGCAGTGGCGGTGAACACTCGAGCACCAATCAGCGATGCCGAAATGCAAACCCCCAGCGCAGAGTGTTCGCTTTCAACCCTGACGAATTCGGCGTTCAGTTCACCACGCTCAACGTATTCAGAAAGTACCTCGGGGATCTTAGACTGTGGCGTAATGGGGTATGCAGCGACAACCTGTACTCTGCAAAGTTTGGCAGCTAAGGCCGCGGCTTGATTGCCGGTCAGGATCAACGTCTGTTCCATGGAAATGAATTCCTTCATGGTCCTGCTTGTCCCTCGATGACGTATGATCCCACCGATGACATTGGTGGACAGGACTCGGCGTCATTCTAAGGGCAGCAAAACAAATGATGGATAGTCCACACAAAACCTACAAATACGCCATGGCCGTGAGGTGGTCGCGGTGCACCGCCTGCGGGTGGGCTACGGGCAAAACACCTCGCCAATCCTTAATAATGGGTAAGTATGCGCAAGTCAACCAATGCGGGGGGCAGCGTTGACGGGCAAGATCTGTGTGCCATATCAACTGATGAATTCTGGGCCACCGTCTATTGAGGGCCCGTGTCTTCAAGCCGAAGACTGGACCTTGGAAGCAGTGGATCAACAAGATGCGGTAGGGAAGCAACAACGCCGCTCACTCAAGATGAGGAGCGGCGCAGATGGCTCTCCGTTTGGTTTTCAGTACAGAGCGGCTACCGTTTGCCGCCTCGTTTGGAAGCTTTCAGAGGGTTCACTTTCATCTGCTGCTGACTCTGGGATTCCAGCTTCGCGTGGGTGGCAAAATTGCAGTGGCCGGTCTTCCATTTAAGTGCAGGATTGGGGTAACTGGAGCAGTACTTGCCCGCAGTAAGGTCGGTGATACGATTGCAGCCACTGCATTCGTCCACAACCTGATAACAAGACCCTCCATTGTATCCACAGCCTGTCTTGGTCATGAAGGCACAATCCATACCAGCCTTCACCGTTGCACACAACATAGTAAATACCTCCAGAACATGAATGATTAAACTGCCATGAAACCAAATCCCGCGAATATTAACCTCATTTTTCATTGTGTCAAGCATAATCTTACGATATCTGAGCAAATTTTGGGGGCAAGTGGATTGCTGTGGCTCAACATGTGAAACCCCGCTGTCGATGCGGAGAAAGGTCGCGCGAGCCTTGAATGAACATGGCCTACTGCAGCGGCCGGTGGCCCAAAAGCGTACGATTTTGTGCTTGACCTTTGCGGGTAGAGTTGATATTGCTGAGACAATTGTTCGATTGCATCTACTTGCATACTACACTATGCCATATCACTGGACGGAGAGGGGAAATGGATATAACACTTAGCAGGCAACAAGTAGATGGAATCACTGGAATTCTTACCACACATCTGATCAACCCTGGAGTTGACTGTTGTCTGCTCATTGATCGATCCGGTAATATGCTAATTAGCAAGGGGGATCCTCTCTCCATGGATACTGTCGCGCTGGCAGCGCTGACGGCGGCAAACTTTGGGGCTACGGAGGAGATAGCTCGCCTTATTGGAGAGAAGAACTTTACCCTACTGTTTCATAAGGGGGAAAGGGAGAACATACACTTTTCCAAGGTAGGTGAGCATCTGATCTTGATCACGATCTTTGGTCATAATGTATCTTTAGGTTTGGTCCGGTTGAAAGTAGAAGAAGCCGCTAAGGGTATCGTTAGATCCTTTTTGAAACTTCCGGGTAGCATATCTAAGATGTCTTTCATTGACTTCAGTCGCAATATTATTTCTTGCAAGATTGTCTACTACGGGCCAGGTCGATGCGGTAAAACAACCAACCTTTTGCATATTTATGCTAATATGACAGAAGGGAGGAAGGGTCAGCTTATCAGCATTGACACCCAAGGTGACAAGACGCTGTTTTTTGACTTTTTGCCATTGTCACTTGGAAAGAATCAAGAACTTCGACATAAAGATTCAGCTATACACCGTTCCTGGTCAGGTAATGTACAATTCCAGTCGAAAGCTGGTGTTAAAGGGTGTTGATGGTGTGGTGTTTGTGGCCGACTCACAGCATGCACGGCGTGCCGACAATACCGAAAGCTATGAGAACCTGACGAGAGAATCTGGTTGAAGAAAAGAAAGATCTCGAGCAAATCCCCCTGGTGTTGCAATTCAACAAGCAAGATCTGGCCGCCCAAGGTCACAACCTCCTCAAGGAAGAGATCTCTGCTGCAGGACTTCAAAGCTCGAGAGCAAGTGCCCCATTTCCTGGCCAGTGCCGTAACGGGTGACGGTGTTTTTGAGACCCTTAGAGAAATCAGTAAGCTGACGGTCAAAGACGTGGTCAAAAGGGTGGTCAAGCATCTGTAGGCGGGCCTTCATGGCAATGCTGCCGTACTTGAGCGCCGGTGAGCATCGATCACACCGCTCATTACAGAATGCTTGTTTGAAAAAGGCTGGCTGGTTCTGTATGGTACGAACGCGAATACTCACCTTAGATTCCGCAGTTGTTATTGCGCATCTCTCATATAGTATTTCAGATCCATGATGTGTTATCCGCAAATCGCATCTTTTCTTCAACGTCAAGACTGTTTTGGGTAGGTGGGACGGTGGTAACAAGCAACCTGATGCTTGTTATTTGGATTTTAGGATAACATGCGCCGCTTTCAACAATAGCCCTGTGAAGGTGAATAGCCATGAAAGACGAGAAGGATTCGCAGAATCAGGATACCAGTGCTCTGGAACTCCAGATTGAGCAAATGATTGATGAATTATTTGTTAGCAGGGAAGACCCGGACGCAACAGATCAACAGGGAGGACCAGAGGCTCCTGCTGTCGATGCAGGAGACCTTCGATTTCCCTACGGGGACAACAGGTGAGGAGCCGGCCACCATCGAGTTTGGAGCCACGAGTGCCGCTGGCTTGCAGGTGGCGCAGGTTGCCGAAGCAGGACAGCCGACACCTGAAAAGCACGAGATGGAGATTGAATGGGGCGAGGGCGTTCCAGCGACAGGTGGGATCCAAAGTGGTGGCGAGTGGAAGCGGCTTTCGTCGGGTTGGGGGGTCCCAGTGACGGCGCTCCCGTCGTTCAGCCCAGTATGGCGGCGGAGGAAAGCAGCCATCGCCCATCTGCAACCTGCCAGATCCCAGAACCAGAAGAGAACAGGAACGTGTGGTCAAAGCCCCGGATAGCCCCGCCCAGCAACTCTACAATTCGTTGAAAGAGAATATCCTGTCCCTCGAATGGGAAATATCACCGCAGAACATCGAGCGGTTTCTCCAGGCAATGAAGCCCGTGCAGGACATTTGGCGAGCAATCCCTCGGCTATCAAAGCAGCGTCAATGATGGTCAGCGTCCTGAGTTATATTAGGCGGATAGGCCGTTCGGCTCTGCCTCTTTCCATTCAGGTGCTGCAAAATGGTGTGGATTTCCTGGGATTGCTGCTGTTGCCTCAGGAGCAGGGCAATGACGAGAAACGTAAGGAGTTTCTTGGCAACTTTGTTGATCATTATCGAGTTCTGAAATATCCAGATTGAACAGCAGCGAGACAAGGGTCAGGCACCCAAAGCCAGACGGCTGCGGCTCTCCCTGGAATAACTCCGGAACTCGCTGAATGCATTAAAAGGTTGTCGATGAGACGGTTCGTTCAGTGGTAGAGGCTGCCCTTGAGATTGAGGTCCGCCAACTCAAAGAGGAGATCATGCCGACAGCTGACTCCGGAAGTACGGACTGAGCCCCCTCCAATCGCGGTGGTTGAAGCTGCTCAAGCGCGGTGGTTGAAGCTCGGGAAACCAACAAGGAAGAAGTACTGACGGTGATCCCTGGGGGAGCAGCATTTCAATATTCCTAAGGCCTTGGTTGCTAACGTTTATTCGCCCGTACCGCGTAAACTTGCCAAGGTGCTTAAGAACAGATCATTTCGCATTCCCGACCTGCTTTCCTTTTTTGGTTCGGCAACCAAAGGGCTGATCGGGCCGCTGGCAACGGTGCCATCTAACGAAATCCGTAATCGTAGCTTCGATCTTGTGGATACGGATAGAGCGTTTGGAGTTCCAGGTTACCTGCAACCACGGCAGCTAGTATTAATTAGCGATGGTATGAAGGGTTTCGGCCTGCTAGTAGATGCGGCCCTGTGGCGAACGGTTGCAGTCCCCAGGGATTTCATTGAGCGGATTGAAAGTGCAGGGGTGAGTTCTGAAAGCGTACTTCAAGTTTCTCAGGAAGAGTATCCTTTCCTCAATGTGGCTAAGGAACTTTGACTAGTCCCAGCGAACCATCGCTTTCTCATGCCATCGGGTTTTTTAACTGATAGGTTCTGGAGAGAATGGTTTGTGGATGGCCAACCGTTGGTTCTCTTCGGCAGCTTGAATCTGGCCGTGGATGAGTGGCCGTTCAGCGTGATTCGAAGTTTAGATGGCTGATGAATGTTCACGATCATCCGTCTGTGCCCATGTGGAGAGACACGCAGGCTTGCACGCTGGTAGATATGCTCGCTAAGGTTTGAAACCGCCATTCTTGTTGGAGCAGGTGATCCGGCTGATTCCCTACAGGTCGGGTGCGGTCCCCCTTTGCGGGACGGAATCCAACCAGCACTTGTACGGGCGAAAATAGAGATATGCAACCTTACCGAGTATATCATGGGATCTGAGGAGCACCCTGTTAGCTTAGACGGCCATTGCCATGACAGACTGATTGTTCCTTGAAACCCAGGATAGGCCAGAGCATCCCCGATCCCCTTGAAATGATGAAGGGGATTTCGCTTTTCATTCCCAAGGCCGAAGAAATGAAGTCTAGACTTGGGAACATCCAAGGTACCCGGTATCGCCTGCCGCTGCCAGGCTCCACACCCTAATACGCATTCTACTTCAGGTGATGGTTGACGTGTTCCCGGGTTTGGCTTCCAGTGTTCCGTGCTTGCCCTTGTTCAGTTCGGGATTTTGCCTGGCGGACGGTGCTGATGGCAACGATTAGCGAGAGTCTGGCGGCCATTAAGGCCATCAAAGGTGTTCACAACATTTTCTGTTTGTTGGCTCAGAACTGTTCTACTCCAGCACCAATCCCCCTCCAAAGAAGCTGTTGTCACTGTTTCAACAAGTCCTTCCCGCCCTCCATGAGCCCTACTTTCAGGAGAGTGAATGGCTGGAAACGATAGAGATGCATCTTGCTTCATATCTAGTAATGCTTTATTGTAAAGAGCGGCTTTCGCTGATCCTGCTATGTGAAGCTCAAGTGGACAGTGCCCTCCTGAGTGTGACCACAAGCACTTTCTTGAGCGCGCTCCTGCAAAATCAGGAACTGCAGCGCAGGGTCAAAAACTCCGCAGGCATGTAGTTTATTTCGTGCAATCTGTATTGCAGCATTTCAGAAATGGTGGTCGAGGTGAATCTCTTGACCCTTCTCGTGACCCTAGGACCATGAGTGTTCTTCGGTAGCCTTGAAGCGGTTAAACTGGCCGACATAATTCAGATGTGCTGTCTTGCATCGGTGGACGGTGACCTGCAACTGACTCATGGTGGCTTTGTTGGGCACATTCTTCTGCGCAAGGGCCAGGTGGTGCATGCCGATGCGGCGAACAGAACTGGTGAAGCAGCCTTATACCTGCTTGCTAACCCTTAGGCAGGGCTGGTTTGAATTTCGGCCCGAATGTGGTAGTTGAGGAACAGAGCATTTCAGCAGAATGGGAGTATTTGCTCATTGAAGCAGCTCGTTGCAAGGATGAGCAACCGGTTCTGGTATTTCCGCCGAGCAGCACGTCGATGGGAAAGCTCGCGGAAATGCTGCAGATGTATTGTTTGGCCTTCATGGAGGGGGTGGTTCGTGTCGAACACGAAGGAACCGTTGGCCACATATATCTACGTGAAGGTCAAATCGTTCACGCCAACGACTCACAAGAAAAATGGGAGAAGAGGCTCTCTACGATTTGCTTTGCCTGGATGACGCGACCTGTCGATTTTCAAGTCGGACGTTGACACCCTACAAGACAGTATATATGGCCACTGGGAACAACTGCTCAGCGGAGGGGGCTCGCCGTAAGAGAGAGCTGGAATCCAGGCGCATGTTGCTATGGCGATCTCACCTGTTTCAAGTTGGCTGATATTCTGCAAGATGTGCTGTGTGAGCGGGATGAGCGGGGATTTGCAACTCATACGCGAGGGTTTCTTTGGCGATATCTATCTTCATGAAGGAAAAATCGTTCATGCCCAGGCTGGCTTGTATAAGGGTGAGCGGGCGCTGCATTTCTTGCTCTCCTTTCGCCAGGGTTCTTTTGAGTTTGACAAAGGAGAGATGAGTCCCGAGGAGACCATTCATGGTCAATGGGAATACTTGCTGCTGGAGGCTGCCAGACTTCGAGATGAATCGATGCTCCGGTGGGAGATTCGGTTCTTGCAGAGTTGACCAACAAGAATGGCAAAATGGAGTTGTTGGTGAAACGGTGCAAAGCTTATCGTGGGTTCAAGGGGGCTGTTCTTCTGAACCCCGAAGGAGATACTCCTCGCGAGCAGCTTTGCACCGTTTGAACAGCGATTGTTGGATCTCACTACCAAGTGTGCCGACCTCTACCGTAGCCTCGAGAGCGAACTCGCAGTGGGAAATGGTAACCTGGAAAAATGCTTTTTCATGAATTTCCAGGAGAATGCATTCCTCGCCATCACCCATCCGCAGCATGTGATTCTGCTCCTGGTGGATCGGAAAAGCAGTGCCGATCCCCTTACTTCTTGAATTAGTGAAAACCTTAAGACAAGTCTGACGAAGTTTGTACTTGAGTCGTTGAGCCGTTGTGTGACCTGTCATCGGATCGATCAGAGATTGACCCCTGGGGTATCCATGTGAGATAAAATGTCTTGGATGGGAGAGCTATGTTGCCAGTAGAAGTTATGGCTGATTGCTAGATGTGCAGGTTGCCTTGAGAGGCAGGAGTGTCAAACAGAAACCATCTGCATCCCCTCCAGTATGGCTGACTGGCGACTCAACATGGTCAGGGGTTCTAAGCGAGCCGGAAAAACCCTGGTTTGGTACCAGGTTTGGCATGAAGATGCCAGGAAAGGCTTTTTGACTTGAGCTCACCTAGAGTGATACCTAGAGATTGGCGTAGCCGGCAGTTTGCACGAGCGGTACACAATTCATCGACATTCGGGCCATTCCGGGTTGGGAGCGGCCTGTCTAGGTAGCTCAACATAGCATGGGCTGGTGGATGACTATCCAGTGATTGTGGCACCTTTGTCTTGATTATGGTGTTTTTGCAGGATCGCGTTCACAGAAAGCATCGGTACAGATGGTCCCTAAGATTGGTGAAATTTTGGTAAAGGAAGGACTGATTTCAACGGAGCAGCTTAACCAAGCTATCGACGCTCAACAGAACAGCGGTGACATGTTGGGTAGTATAATCACTAAGCTTGGCTTCATCGATGAGATTGTCTTGGTTGAATTCTTAAGTAGGCAGTTCCAATCTCCAGCAATAGATCCACTTCGCTTGGGAATAAGCAAAGACACTTTGGATTTACTTCCAGCCAAGCTTGTTCAAAAATATCAGGTCATTCCGATTGGCGTCTTGGACAATACTCTCAATATCGCAATGACAGACCCTCATAATCTGTTTATTATTGATGATATTCGCTTTTTGACGAAAAAAAATGTCCGTGTTAACGTCGCGCCAGATAGTTCAATTCGCAAGATAATTGAGCAGCACTATTCAGTGGATGAGAGTATTACTGAGTTCATGGGGCAAATCCATGGTGATTACAATGTGGAGCTTGTTGAAGCATCCGAAGACTCCGATCTCTCCTCCCTGGAACTTGCTGCAGAGCAGGCGCCGGTTGTCAAGTTAGTCAATTTGATCCTCATGGATGCCATTCGCAAACACGCCAGTGACATCCATATCGAGCCTTATGAGAAAGTTCTTCGTGTCCGCCTTCGTATCGATGGTGTGCTCTATGAAATCATGCGGCCCCCGCTGCAGCTTCGAAATGCTATCATCTCACGCCTTAAAATCATGAGCCACCTCGATATTGCAGAACGTCGTCTTCCCCAAGACGGTCGCATCAAATTGCGTATTGGTACACGTGACATCGATTTCCGCGTGTCAGTGCTGCCGACCCTGTTTGGGGAAAAGGTGGTGTTGCGTTTACTGGACAAATCAGCTCTACAGTTGGACCTCACCAAGCTGGGGTTTGAAGTGGTTCAATTGAAGGATCTCCAAGAAGCGATCTACAGCCCTTATGGTATGATGTTGGTCACCGGCCCCACCGGCAGCGGCAAGACAACCACGTTGTACAGTGCGCTTTCGGATCTGAACAAGATCAGTCATAACATTTCCACCTGTGAGGACCCGGTGGAATACAATCTTGCTGGCATCAATCAGGTCCAGATCCATGAGGCCATCGGGCTCACCTTCGCGGCTGCGCTGCGATCTTTCCTGCGACAGGACCCGGATATCATTATGGTTGGCGAGGTCCGCGACTTTGAAACCGCGGAAGTAGCCATTAAAGCGGCGCTGACCGGGCATCTCGTGTTGAGCACTCTTCACACCAACGATGCGCCAAGCACCATCAACCGTCTGCTAAATATGGGTGTTGAGCCATTCTTGGTGTCATCGGCGGTCAATCTCATCTTGGCGCAGCGATTGGTGCGACGAATCTGTTCGGAATGCAGCACTGAAACCGAGATGCCTAAGGAGGCACTGCTGGATTTGGGGGTACGGGAAGACGAGGTGGGCACATTTCCCTGTTTTCACGGAAAAGGTTGCCAGGCCTGCAACAATACGGGTTACCGTGGGAGAATAGCCATCTATGAGGTGATGCCGATGTCTGAAGAGATTCGTGAGCTGACATTGGTATCCGCTTCTGCTTCGGAGATCAAACGCGAAGCCATGCGACTGGGGATGATGACCCTGCGTCGAAGTGCGGTCCTTAAGTTGAAAGAAGGAATTACCACGGTTGAGGAAGTGATTCGCACTTCTTCAAGGGATTGATCCCGCTGGGGGACAGCCTCATGGAAGGATGTCCTTGAAATTCAAAGCTGGCATAGGGATCATTCAGCCTCTGAAAGCGCTGGTGGTGCCTGGGCAAGGGGTGGTGCCTTGGGGCTGTCGCCCCTCCCGCGCGCGCCTCCTATTGGGAAAGTTACGGCATTCTTTTCCCATCACGCAGTCGACTTCAACTGTGCGCGATAAGGTTGAAAATCTACGTTTCCGCCCGTGCCACTGATCGTCGGGTTCCGTCCCGCAAGGGGGGGACTACCCTCAACCTATGGGATCACCTCCTCCATCAAAAACGAGGGTTTCAAACCTTAGGGAGTATGGATTGAAACGCCGATAGGCATTGGCCGGGGTTTTGGTGCTCCACCACCTGGTGAAGTAGGCCCATTCAGGGTTGCTGCTTTTGTACAAATTGGCCAAGACGGGTGCCCATGGTTCATCGTTGTTGGAATTGGCCATGTATTCCAACAGGTGATCCCCAAACTGCAACTGCCTTCAAGAAGAGGGAAATGCCATGCCGATTTTTGTGTGGAGCGGTGTTGATCGCCAAGGGAGCAGACAAAAGGGAGAGATCGAAGCCGACAATCCGATGATTGCACGCCAGCTTTTGAGTAGGCAGGGGGTAGTCGTTCGCACTCTGAAGACGAAGTCGAAAGACCTCCTGGAGCTGATTCCGATCATGCAGCAGAAAGTCAAGAGTCGCGATTTGGTGGTGTTCACCCGCCAGTTTGCGACTTTGATCGATGCTGGCGTCCCCCTGGTTCAATGCTTGGATATCTTGCAGCAGCAGGAGGCCAACAAGACCCTCAAGAGGATCATCAACCAAATCAAAGCGGATGTGGAATCAGGGAAAACGTTTTCTGAGGCGTTGAAGAAGCATCCGAACGTCTTTGACAACCTTTATGTGAATCTCGTTGCCGCGGGAGAAATGGGGGGGATGCTGGATGTCACGCTCAACCGTCTGGCTGCCTACATCGAGAAAATCGAGCGGCTGAAGAAGAAAGTGCGGGGCGCCATGACCTATCCGGCGGTGGTAGTGGGCATCGCGGTTCTCGTCGTGGCCGTCATCCTGACCTATGTCATACCGGTTTTTGCCGCCCTCTTTAAAGACGCCGGCGTCAAGCTGCCGCCGCTGACATTGATGGTCTTATCCGTCAGCGATTTCTTCAAGAAATACATCCACTGGATTGTTCTGGGACTTATCTTGGTGGCTTTTTTGTTCAGACGTTTCCGCAAGACTGAGAAGGGGCGCGAGTGGACCGATCGTCTCGCATTGCGTGCTCCAGTCTTTGGCATTCTGCTGCGCAAGGTGGCCATTGCTCGCTTCTGCGAGGACTCTTGGGACGATGCTCGGTGCCGGTGTCCCCATCCTGGATAGCTTGGACATCGTTGCCACCACAGCTGGCAACAGCGTTATTGAGAAGGAATTGCGCAAGGCCAGAGCATCTATTGCCGAAGGTCAGACGGTAGCCGAACCACTGGCCAAGAGTGGCGTATTTCCACCTATGGTGGTTCAAATGATCTCCGTTGGCGAAGCCACCGGTGCTCTGGACGAAATGTTAAGTAAGATCGCCGACTTCTATGACGAGGAAGTGGACATTGCCGTGGATGCTTTGACGTCCCTTCTAGAACCTCTCCTGATCGTATTTCTGGGAGTCACGATTGGCGGCCTCCTGATAGCCATGTATATGCCCATCTTTCAGTTGGCCGACGTTGTTTCTCGAGCCCAGTCCTGATCGTGTTTCTGGGAGTCACGATTGGGGGCCTATTAATAGCCATGTACCTGCCCATCTTTCAGTTGGCCGACGTCGTTTCTCGAGCTCAATAAGGGAACCTATGGCCACACTTGGTGCCGAATTTCAGAGAGAGATGGAGTCCTTCGACTTTGCCTTTCGGCGAAAGCTTCAAGGACTCCTCTTATTTCGCCTTCTGGTAGCCGTCTTTTTTCTGCTTCTTACCATTCTGGTACAGAGCCGGCAGGCAGAGGATTTGCTGGCTGGACGTTTACAGCCGCTTTACTATTTTTCAGTCATTCTTTTTGCTTTTACAATAATAGGCTCATGGCGCCTGCCCAGGATCCAGAATCTCAAGAGATTCGCTTATGTCCAAATCATTTTTGATGTTCTGGCAGTTACGGTATTGATTTATCTTTCCGGAGGTGTTGATAGTATTTATTCATTTTTGTATATGCCAGTTATTATGAGTGCTGCGGTACTTTTAATGAAACAAGGTAGTATTTGGATCGCTTCAGTTTCGACGTTGTGCTACGGTACCATGTTAGACCTTCAGTATTTTGATTGGATCAGGCCATTTAACGTTGTTAGCATTCTACTTCTTCTGGGGATAGTGGTGTATATTTTCATACTATTTTGATGAACATTTGTGCGTTTTATTTGATTGCCTATGTTAGTGGTTATCTTGCGGAGGAATTAGAAAAATCGAGTCGGCGTATTTACCAGCAACAACAAGACTTGCGTCATCTGGAAATGTTTGAATCTAAACATTGTCCAAAGTATTAATAGTGGCCTTGTTACAGTTGATTTAAGTGGCTCTATTCAGCACGTCAATCGCCATGCCCAGGAGATTCTTGGACTCGACCAGGATCAGATCATGGGCAAGTCGATAGAGAATGTCTTTCCAGGGTTGGACGCGGAAATGGTTATGCCGGATGAGGCCACCTCTCACCCGCGCCCGCCGAGCGGGATTGGTAGAAGAGAAATACGCTATCGTCACCCCTGGCGGTGAAAAGCTGCAATTGGGATATGCCATATCTGCGTTGCAGGATTTCTCGCGTCAGTGTTTTGGTTGGATCATCAACTTTCAGGACCTGACCGCTGTTCGGGAAATGGAAACGCATGTTCAACGGATGGAACGTCTGGCTCTTGGCCGGTAAGATCGCCGCGGAGATCGCTCACGAAATCAAGAACCCACTGGCTGCCATGAGCGGTTCCATGCAGATGCTTCAGCGTGAGACGTGCGACGAACCTGACCTGGCGAAGACTCACCGCGATTGTCAGTCGCGAAATCGAACGCATCAATTCCCTGGTAACGGATTTCTTGTGGTTGGCCAAAAGTCCCCCAAAGGCTGAACGAATACAACCACTACCCGTGTGCCAGATGATCCTGGATACCATCAGCCTGATGAAACGCCAGCAAGAGATTTCATCTCTCTATCGAGTCCAAACCCATTTTGAGGTGGAACCTGTGCTGCAAATGGATCCGCACATTTTTCAGCAAATCCTGTGGAACCTTTTTAGAAATGCCCTGGAGGCCATGCCGGACGGTGGTGATCTGCTGGTACGTGTGTGCGCCCAGTCGCATCCCGGCTGATAGGGGAGTGTGCGGCCATTCCCACGCTCCGCATCGACATTCAGGACAGCGGTTGTGGGATCTCTCCGGAATTGCAGGAAAAGATCTTCGAACCGTTTTTCACCACCAAGGAAAAGGGCACGGGTCTGGGCCTGAGCACAGTCTATCAGTTGCTGCAAAGTTGCGGGGGGCGAATCGAAGTCCGCAGTGAACTGAACTGTGGTTCCACCTTTTCGTTGTTGTTTCCTCTCCCAAAGCCGGACGATCGCGATGAAAAACAGCTCTATCCCCTTGCAGTGACGTGGCAGCATGCCATCCTCCGAGTCTTCTCCCATGACGTCACCATCCTAAAGTTGGCGTACGCGTTAACCCCCGGCCACCTCTCCGGCATTCGGTACCTCACCATTTTTTCGCTTGCCAACCGACCCGGCGAGTCGCTATATTAGCACTCTCCTCGGGTGAGTGCTAATATAGCGACTCGCCGGGTGTCTTTCGCGCTGCTCCCCAAAGGGCCTTCCTAAGAAGGTCGCTTTTCGGTGGTGGAGAAGCCCCAGGCCTGCGTACAAGCCCTGGAAATGATCGTAGCGGGCGGGCTTGAGGGGCGCACCGACTGGAAGAGAAAGGTCCGGTTTCCTAATGGACATTCGTTAGAATCGCACTACGACAATTCAGCAAATCACAGGAAAGGAGTCAAAGGGTATGCAACTGAAACCGCTCAACGATCGAATTGTGGTGAAGCGTATTGAAGAAGAACAAAAAACTGCAGGGGGGATCATCATTCCCGATACCGCCAAAGAAAAACCCATTCAGGGGGAAGTCAAGGCCGTGGGTTCTGGGCAAGTTGATGGAAGATGGCAGCAGGCGCCCTCTTGATGTCAAGGCGGTGATCGCGTCCTGTTCGGCAAATACTGCCGGCACCGACATTAAGGTCGAAGGTGAAGAACTGCTGATCATGCGCGAGGATGACATCCTTGCGATTATCGAAAAATAGAATCATGACACACTCACAGAGGATTGGAAGTGTGAGCAATTCGAAAGGGAGGATTGTGGCATGGCCAAACAATTGATCTATGATGTCAAGGCCCGGGAAGCACTGCTCAGAGGCCTCAACACCCTGGCTGATGCGGTGAAGGTGACCCTGGGACCCAAAGGTCGCAATGTTGTGATCGAAAAATCCTTTGGCGGACCCACGGTAACCAAGGACGGCGTAACCGTTGCCAAGGAAATTGAACTGGAAGACAAGTTCGAAAACATGGGTGCCCAGATGGTCGCGGAAGTGGCCAGCAAGACCAGTGATGTGGCTGGTGACGGCACCACCACGGCCACCATTCTGGCGCAGTCGATCTACTTTGAAGGTTCCAAACTGGTGGCGGCCGGTGCCAATCCCATGGCGCTCAAACGCGGCATTGAAAAGGCCGTGCAGGTGGTGGTGGATGAACTGAAGAAGATCACCAAGCCCACCAAGGACCAGAAGGAAATCGCCCAGGTCGGTACCATTTCCGCCAACAATGACCCCACCATCGGCAACATCATTGCCGAAGCCATGAACAAGGTGGGCAAGGAAGGCGTGATCACCGTGGAAGAAGCCAAAGGCATGGACACCACCCTGGAAGTGGTGGAAGGCATGCAATTTGACCGCGGCTACATTTCTCCCTATTTTGTAACCGACCCGGAAAAAATGGAAGTGCTGCTGCAAGAACCGCTGATCCTCATCAACGAGAAGAAGATCAGCAACATGAAGGACCTCCTGCCGATCCTCGAACAGATCGCCAAGATGGGTCGCCCCTTGGTGATCATTGCCGAAGACGTGGAAGGGGAAGCTTTGGCCACGCTGGTGGTCAACAAGCTGCGCGGCACACTCCAGGTTTGCTGCGGTCAAAGCTCCGGGTTTTGGTGATCGCCGCAAGGCCATGCTGGAAGACATCGCCATCCTCACTGGTGGTCAGGTGGTCAGTGAAGAGAAGGGCATCAAGCTGGAAAGCGTCACTCTGAAGGACCTTGGGCACTGCCAAAACGGTGCGTGTTGGACAAGGACAACACCACCATCGTGGATGGCGCTGGTGACCGCAAGGCGCTGGAAGGTCGCGTTCGCCAGATTCGCGCCCAGATCGAAGAAACCACCAGCGACTACGACCGCGAGAAGCTCCAGGAACGCCTGGCCAAGCTGGTGGGCGGGGTGGCCGTCATCAGTGTTGGGGCCGCCACCGAATCGGAAATGAAAGAAAAGAAGGCCCGCGTGGAAGACGCCCTGAACGCCACCCGCGCCGCCGTCGAGGAAGGTATCATCCCCGGTGGTGGAGTGGCCTATGTGCGCTGCTCTGCCCGCAGTTGCCGCCATGAAACTGGGTGGCGACGAACAACTCGGTGTCAATATTGTCAAACGCGCCCTCGAAGAACCGGCCCGCCAGATCGCCAACAACGCCGGTGAAGAAGGTTCCATCGTGGTGCAAAAGATCAAAGGTGGTGAAGGCGCCTTCGGTTATCAATGCGGAACTGAGTGAATATGGTGATCTCATCGAAGCCGGTGTCATCGATCCCACTAAGGTGGCACGCAGTGCCCTGCAGAATGCTGCCAGCGTGGCGGCGTTGATGCTCACCACCGAGTGCATGGTTTCCGACAAGCCGGAGGAGAAAGGCAAAGATATGCCGCCGATGCCTCCGGGAGGTGGCATGTACTAGAACTGACCATGCAGCGGCTCTGGGGACATACGTCCCTGGGGCCGAGGCATTCGGACCCGGTGGTGTGAACGCCTATACGGGCACCAAAGTCATCACCCTTCCAGGCGCTGCGTTCGGCAGCATGGAGGGGTTTTTTGTTGTCCGGCCTGGCATCTCTCTAAGAGCTTGTTTGGTAAGTGTTCAAAGCACTGGCGGGCGGGCGTAAGCTCGCCCCTACAAACGGTTCGATGCCAGGTCCTGAGGGTTGGGGTCTATCCCCGACCGCTCGCTGGATGCCGCGATATGGGCACACCGCAGCCACAGAAAGCCATTGCCGAACGAGCTCTAACCCTGCAACGCGAGTTGGCGGCGCTGGCCAACAAAGTGGTGGTGGCTGACCAGCGCCTTCCTGAGGAACGTATTGGTCTGCGGCAAGCCGTGGACAAGGTGGCGGCCATGGTCAGCCTGGGACTGGATCTGCATGCGGACGGGAATGAAGACCTGGCCGTTACAGCGCTCCAAGAGGTGTTCCTGGAACACCTGTTCCGGCTTGGGTTTTCACAGATTGCGCGGGCGCCTACAACGCCTTTGCAAGACCGGCTGGTTGGCAAGGTGGCCCGCAGGCATCGCCTGCCTGGATGGTTCTTTTGCGTACTGTTTGCGGGTCGGGTTCTGTTGCCAATTGGTGCGTCAAGATAGGTCTCAACACAGCTCGGCTGCAATCCCAGCCAACGTGCCGATGAGTCCGTTTTCGGAAGTCTCACGGATCTTCACCCAGATTCTGACTCCAGGTGTGAGTCTTTGCGGCGTTGAAAAGCGGACTTTCAGATAATTGTCCGTGGTTCCCTGATACCAGTCGTTTCGGGTCTTTGTCGGGCCTTCCACCAATACCTCTACGGTTTGTTCAAGAAACTGGCGGTGGAAACGCAGCCGTTTGCTCAACCCAAGATCGCGCAGTGTCTGAGTGCGTCGTTGCAGCTCCTTGCCGGTGATACGCCCTGGCCAACGGGCCGCTTCCGTTCCGGGTCGTGGCGAATAGGGAAACACGTGAAGATAACTCAGAGGCATAGCCTCAATGAGTTCCAACGTGCTGACGAAATTGATTCTCGGTTTCACCGGGAAAACCCGCCAGGACATCGCTTCCCAGAGCGGCCGTGGGGAACAGGCGACGCAGTTCCAGGATGACTTCGGCGAAATCCTGCGGATTATAGGGGCGATGCATCCGCCGCAGGATCTCCTCGTCGCCGCTTTGCAGCGGTACGTGGAAATGTCGACAGATCCCTCGCCATCGGGTCAAACCCTGGATCAATCCTTCCCCCCACTCCATGGTTTCCAGCGAACTGAAACGCAGATGTGGCAGGAAAGCCTCCTCCTGCAGGCTGTCCACCAGGTCCACCAATCTGGCGGCCGGTTGCAGGTCCTTGCCCCATTGACCCAGATGAATGCCGCTCAACACCACCTCAGAGTACCCGGCATCCCGGAAACCGAAGTACTTGCGCCCGGACTTCCGCAGGGGGCAGACTGCGGCTCCTTCCCCGACTGAAAGGGACGATGCAGTACGAACAAAAAGCATCGCAGCCATCTTGGACCTTGAGGAAGGCGCGAGTGCGGGCCGCAGCCATATGGGTAACCGGGATCACCCGAAAAGGTTCGCTGTTTCTCGCATCAGCCACGGCGCAGCAAGGGTCTTCGAACGTGCCCGGCGCATCCAGCCAGCGGAGCAGGTCGTATTTCTCACCAGCAGCCCAGAATATGGGTGGCCAGGCCTTCATCAACGAACCGCTGGGGTTCAACCTGCGCCGCACAACCGGCCACCACCACGGTGGCGGTGGGCTGGAGCCGCCGAGCACGGCGCAGCAATTGCCGGGTTTGAAAGCATGCCTTTGCGGTCACGGCACAGCTGTGAACAATATACACATCGGCCGCCTGTCGAAATGATACGACGTCACAACCGGCTTGGTGAAGCATCTCCAGCAAGTAAGAGGATTCGTATTGGTTGACCTTGCAGCCCAAGGTTTCCAGCGCTATGGTTTTGCAGCAGCCTCGAGATCGTTTCATAAACCGTAATGTCTTACTCGATCGAAGCGTAGTAGATCCTCATAGCCGCCAGTATTCTTGGGGATTTTTCGCTTCACTCGAAATCACAGGTGGCAAAGCTTTCAGTACAACACCCTAGCAGGCCCTGGGTCGGCTGCGACGGGTCCGTCACCTTGCCGATGATGCCTCCGCCCAGAACCACGTCCTGTCGTAGAAAACGGCTGCCTGACCGGGGGTCACTGCTCGCTGCGGTTCATCGAAGCGGACCAGCACCAGCCCGGTTCTCACCGGGAATAGGGTGGCTGGCGCAGGCTGATGCTGGTTGCGAATCCGTACCTGGCAGCGTCGTGCCTGCTTGGTGCAGCGATGGACAGCCAGTTGACACTCGTCGACGATCAACTCGGCTTCGATACAGATCGGCGGCGCGCCCCACCACCACCCGATTGGTTCGACGGTTCCAGTGCAACCACATAGAAGGGTGCCGACGAGGCGATCCCCAGGCCGCGGCGCTGCCCGATGGTGTAGCCGCAAATGCCCCTGATGGCGACCGAGAACGCGCCCCTGGAGATCAACGATGTCACCTTGTTGTCCTTGGATGCTCGATGCCGAGCCGTTCTTCCAGAAATTCCCGATAATGGCCTGAAGGAATGAAACAGATCTCCTGGCTTTCTTCCGGGACTTGAACGCCGAAACCTTGTTGTTCGGCCCAAGTCTGGACATCCCTGTTTGAAGAATTCCCCAAGAGGAAACATTGCTCCGGCCAACTGATCCTGTGTGAGGCCATACAAGAAATAGGACTGATCCTTGGCCGAGTCGCGCCCACACTGCAACCGAAAGCGAGATGATGGTCATCCGGCGCCTGCAGCCGCGCATAGTGACCGGTCGCCAGGCAGTCAGCGCCCAACCGTCGGGCTTCATCCAGCAAGCAGTCCGAATTTGATGTGGGGATTGCAGATCGAACACGGGTTGGGGGTCAATCCGGCCTGGTAGGCGGCAACAAAGGGCTGGATGACCAAGGCTTCGAAATCGCTACGCAAGTCTACGATGTGACAGGTGATCCCCAGCCAGCAGTCAGGTCTTTCAGACCGTTTTCCCTGACTCCGTCGGGAAGTCCGAGCACCATCGCGGAGGCTCTGGCGAATCCGGCAAGAGGCCGCATGTGCAGGGCGATGAGATCATGCCCTTGCTGTTTCAGCAGAGCTGCCGCCTTCAGGCTGTCGACACCCCCGCTCATTGCTACCGCAACACGCACTGGCGTTTTCCGCTTCCTGCTCCAAGTGATCGTCTTCCAGGGCCACAACCCGCTCCGGATGGCCGTTGCGCCGCCAGTAATCGTTGATGGCCGCCTTGAGAGCGTCGGTTCCCAGGTTCGAGCAATGGAGCTTCTTGTCGGGCAATCCACCCAGGGCCTTGGCCACGTCGTCACGACCTGACGGTGACGGCTTCATCCAACGATTTGCCTTTGACCATCTCCGTGACCATGGAACTCACGGCAATTGCCGCACCGCAGCCGAAAGGTCTTGAACTTGATATCCGCGATCCGTTGTTCATCAACCTTGATGGTCATGCGCATGATGTCGCCGCAATTGACATTGCCGATCTGGCCGATACCATCAGGATTATCCACTTCACCCACATTGCGTGGGTTCATGAAATGATCCATCACCGTGTCACTGTAACGCATTGTCGTGCTCCTTCCGGTCCTCCTTCAAAGTCCGATCCTTCCATTGGGAAATCGTTCCGCTTGCGGGATTTCTTTACCAGCCCACCACAGAACCAGCCGTGAGCCCGAATAACCCCTTTCAATTCAGGCGGTGAGACGGATGATTCAATAGATGCCGTCGCCATCCGCTCTCCGCCGTTACTTCGCTCCCTCTCGTGAACGTTCGCGCATTTCTCGCACCAACTGATCCACCGTGATGGAACTCAGAAAAGTGCGGATATGGTCACCCAACTGCCGCCAAACGTCCTGCGTGACGCACTGGCTGGCCAAGATCGCAATCCTTCTGGCCATCGAGACACGCCACCGGCTGCAGGGTTCGTCCACTAGCATGAATGATGTCGGCCAGATGCACATCCTCGGCCGGTCGAGCCAACTGGTAACCGCCGCGAGCGCCCCGGATGCTGCGGATAAGCTGCCCCCGGCGGAGCTTGACGAACAACTGTTCCAGGTAGGAAGAAGAAATCGCCTGCCGGCGAGCGATCTCCTGAATTGCTACCGGACCGTGCTGGGAGTGCAGGGCCAGGTCGAGAACAGCCCGCACGGCGTAGTGAGCCCGAGTCGACAATCGCACGTTGATTCCCTATATTTCCAGTGACTTGTCGAGCATGACCACCATGGCCCGCGGCGGACAGGCCTTGACGCACAATTCACAGGCGCTGCAGCGTTCCGAATCGAACAGCACCAGCATCTCCGGCCGCTGGATGTGCAGGGCGCCGGTGGGACACACTGCGGTACAGGCGCCGCACTGGTAGCAAAGATCATCGTTGCGCCCCACTCCCTGGGCGATGGATTCCACTTCAACACCAATGTCTTGAAGGTAGCGAACGCCCTTCTCAAAATCCTTGCGCTTGCCACGCAGCTCAAGCACCATCAATCCTTCCTTGCGCGGGTAGATCTGGGCCTTGAGAATGTTGAAGCTCAGATTGAAGTTGCGCACCAGGTTGGTGATGATGGGTTTGTCGACGATCTCCTTGGAAAACCGTAAGACCAACATTTTGGCATGCATGGGAGCGCTTCTCTCTTGCGGCGATGCTTTCGCGACAACTGGTGTCAATGCCTACAGAACCTTGGATTTGCCAAGATGAAAACGCCGATGCGCCGGGCAAAGATCCCCCGGCCGCCTGCAAGCGTTAACCCGCTTGGCACCGGGCACCAGCCGTCACGGCTGACCCCTGCTCAATTGCGAATCCCGCACCAGGTAATCGGCAACCTCTGTAAGTCCATGTAGGGATAGCAGCAAACCAAACCCGGAGCGATCTGGTTAAAATACCCGACCTATTTTGTCAAGTTTGTTTTTTTCTGTTTGTTTTCTTTGGGTTCGCCTAATTCCGCTAGGGGTCTGCCCACGATTGGTGTGATGAACCGTATTGATGAGGCCATTGAGAAAGATACCGATCTACTAGCCGACATGAGAATCATTTTGTGCTTGTCAGGAATCCTCTCGAACCTTATCCACTATAGCTACGACTGTTGGTTGAAGGGTGGTATGATGGGGACCGAGTTTGCCGCGGCAAAGGAGCATATATGGAAAAGACTGTTTTCTTGGCACGGCTGGAGCGGTTCCGGAGGATTATGGAAGAACAGGAACTGGACGCCTTTCTGGTGTCGGTTCCAGAGAACCGTTACTACTTGAGTGGATATGAGGCGGATGACTTGTTGCTCACGGAAAGTTCGGGGTTTCTCTTCATCACCCCCAATAGGCAGCTTTTGCTTACGGACTTCAGATACGAGGAGGCGGCCCGATTTGAGGCCCCGGCCTATGAAGTGCTCATCTACAAAGAGGGTCTGGAAACACTTCTGCCGGAGCTTTTTGCCAACACGCCCATAACTCGTGTGGGGTTGGAGGGTCACTACTGCACCCTCCATCGCTATCAGCAGGTGGAGCGGGCACTGCTCGCAGCACGACCCCAGGCACAGGTGGTGGCGGTAGAAAACGCGGTAGAGGGGATGCGGATCATCAAGGACCCGCAAGAGATCGAGGAAATTCGATCGTCTTTACAACTCACCGAGTGGGTGTTGGCAGATGTGTGGCAGACGTTGACGCCGGGTCGCACTGAGAAGGAAGTGGCCTGGCAGATCGAGCGCGGCATTCGCGAGCGAGGGGCAGAGAGTGTGTCCTTTCCGCCCATTGCCGCGGCCGGTCCCAATGGCGCGCTACCTCATGCGGTTCCAGGGGAGCGCCGGATCGGCACTGGTGATTCACTCATCCTGGACATCGGGTCACGCCTTAACCGCTACTGTTCGGATCTCACCCGCACCTGGATCGCCGAAGCCGTCGAACCACGCCTGCGGGAGATCTATCAGGTCGTGCGTGAAGCTCAATTGGCCGCTCAAGATTCAATCTGTGCCGGCAAAGACTCCCACGAAGTAGATCAAGTAGCCCGGAGTATCATTGCCAAGGCAGGCTATGGCGACAATTTCGGCCATGGCTTGGGCCACGGGGTGGGTCTGGCGGTCCATGAGAAGCCGGGATTTGGCAAGCTCAGCCGCATGGTCCTCCAGGAAAACATGGTTGTGACTGTGGAGCCGGGGATCTACCTTAGCGGCTATGGCGGTGTGCGACTTGAAAACATGGTGCGGGTCACCACGGATGGGTGCGAACTGCTTAACGAACTGGATCTGTTTTACCGGTGGTAGCGATTGGGTCCTCGGCAGCGCCGGGTCAGGAGTGCTGGGCAACCACCCCGAAAGTTACGGCCCTCCGGTGTTACCCGGTAGCTGATGGAATCAATAGGTCATCGCTTTGAAAAAAATCTCGGATGCACGCCACTACATACTCCTGCTGTGCAACGGTAAGCTCCGGATAGATTGGCAGTGCCAGGGTCTCCTGGGCAGCCCGCTCGCTTTCGGGAAAAGCTCCCTGCTGGTAGCCGAGTGACGCAAAACAAACTTGAAGATGCAGCGGTATAGGGTAGTAGATCTCGGTCGCCACGCCACGATCTGCCAGGAACGACTTGAGCATGTCTCGCCGGGAGGCGTTCACTCGAATGACGAACTGGTTGTAAATGTGCCGATTGGCACGTTCCGTCGGGAGGACCACGTAATCCAGCAGGCGTTGGTTGGCGAAGAACTGGCGGTAGCGGGCGGCGTTGGCCTGTCGCTGGCTGGTCCAGTGATCCAGATGCACTAGCTTGGCTCGCAATATTGCGGCATGCATGGCATCCAGACGGAAATTACCACCAATGAGAGGATGATGATACTTGACCTTAGACCCATGACTGCGTAGCATCCGCAGCCGCTCGGCAAAGGTCTCATCTTGGGTGACCAACATTCCGGCGTCGCCCATGGTTCCCAGGTTTTTAGACGGAAAGAAACTGAATGTTCCACAGAGGCCAAAACTGCCGGCGCGTTGGCCATTGATCTCGGCACCGAGGGCCTGAGCGGCATCTTCAATAATAGGGATGCCGTCAGTGGCTGTAATGAGGTCGTTCATCGCGGCGCACTGACCATAGAGATGCACGGGGATGATGGCGCGGGTCTTACTGCTAAGCACCGCCCTCACTTGATGTGCATCCATGTTGTAGGTCTCAGGGTCGACGTCCACGAATACCGGTCGGGCCCCCACACGGCTAATGGCGCCCACGGTGGCGAAAAATGAGTAAGGGGTGGTGATCACTTCGTCTCCCGGGCCAATGTCCAGTACCATGAGAGCGATCAGTAGAGCGTCAGACCCCGAAGAAACCCCGACTCCGTATTTTGTTCCGCAATACCGAGCAATTTCCTGTTCCAGGGCCTCAACCTCGGGGCCAAGAATGTAACGGCAAGACCTTGCTACACGCAGCATGGCCGTCTCAAGTTCGGCGGCGATGGTTTGATACTGGGTTTGTAAGTCCAGCAGGGGGACATTCATTCGGGGCTCCTTGGGCTCCTTCGTGTGGCAGGGAGCGCTTGTGGCTTTAGAACCTTGGCTCATAGTTCATAGTAGGCACGAAACCAGGACACAAATTGGCGGATGCCGTCGCGAATGCTGGTTCGGGGTTGGAAGTCGAAATCCCTGGCCAGGTCCTCGATGTCCGCGCAGGTTGCCGCCACGTCGCCGGGCTGCATGGGCAGCAGTTCCATCTTGGCTCTAATCCCCAGGCACTCCTCCAGGGCGGCAATGAATTCCAACAGCCTCACCGGTTGATGGTTGCCGATGTTATAGATGCGGTATGGTGCGTAGCTGGTCCCTGGATCGGGAGCCGCACGATTCCAGTTGGGATTGGGCAGGGGGGCCCGGGAAGTGACGCGCACTACCCCTTCGATGATGTCGTCGATGTAGGTGAAGTCCCGCTCCATGTTCCCATGGTTGAACACTTTGATAGGTTCTCCGGCGAGCATCGCTTGGGTGAAGAGAAACAGCGCCATGTCTGGTCGTCCCCAGGGACCATAGACGGTGAAGAAGCGTAGTCCGGTGCAGGGCAGCCCGAAAAGATGGGCGTAGGTATGGGCCATCAACTCATTGCTCTTCTTGGATGCAGCGTAGAGTGACACCGGATGGTCGACATTGTGGTGAACGGAAAAAGGCATGGTCGTATTGGCACCATATACCGAACTCGACGAGGCAAACACCAGGTGCTGGACGCGGTGGTGGCGACAAGCCTCTAGAACGTTAAGAAAACCTGTCAGGTTGCTTTCCAGGTACGCGTGCGGGTTGGTGAGTGAGTAGCGAACGCCGGCCTGAGCAGCAAGATGGATCACATGCTGGAAACCATAGTGTTGAAAAAGCTGCTCCACACCCGGGGCGTCGGCCAGATTCAGGCGATGAAAGGCAAACGCCGGGTATCGTTCCAATTGTTCGAGGCGAGCCCATTTGATTCTAACGTCGTAGTAGTCATTGACGCTGTCGAGCCCCACCACGGGTTGGCCTTGGTCGAGTAATCGGTGCGCCAGGTGGAAACCTATAAAGCCGGCCGCACCGGTGACTAAGACTGACCGGTCTTTATCCAGCATATGCATATCTTCCTTTGCTGCTAACAGGTTGACGGCGGTCACAGGAGGGAAAGCACCCCCAGGCCATCACCGGGACGATTATCAGTAATTTCGCCCACTCAACAATGCGCTAAGCTTCCCCCGGAGCCTTCGCAAACGCAGTCTGTCCAATGTGTTGAGAACATCTGATGCCAGAGCTGTACTTGAAACGAGTGGCTGGTGCAAGGGAAGGCGCACCGGTTGGAGTGGGTTCGGCCACTAATCACGAGTGTTTGACCAACCGCACGGTCAAGACGGAACAGGGGGCCTTACGGACCACGCGGTCGGCGGTGCTGCCAAAAAGGACATGGGCGATGCCGGTTAAGCCATGGCAACCCATGATGATCAAATCGATATTCTTTTCTTTTGCGAATTCAACAAGTTCAGTTGCTGGGTAGCCGGAAAGAATCTCGATTTCGTAAGGTTGTTTCTGTTTCAGTTGGCTCACGTAGCGTTCTTGAATGTTGGAGGATGCGGCGTCGGTGGCCCGTTCCACGAATTTGGCATCATATTCAACAGGCACATGGACTTCCCCGATGGGTGAAAACGAGAAAGTCACCATGACGTGGACAATGTGGAGAGTTGCACCGTAACGCCAGGCCAGATCCTTGGCCATCAAGAAAGCATGATCAGCATTTGGTGAGAAATCAGTACAGAACACAATGTTCTTGACCAGATTCTCTTCCACGGGACCCTCCTGTCTTAAAGATTTAAGAAGCTATCGCGCTGCTCTTCTGACTCGGGAGAAAACCAACCAACAGCACACGGTAGGCCTTGAGCCGCTTCGGAGATTCTTCGGATAACTTGCTGGAATCGCTCAGTCCGCTTGGCCCTCTGCGGCTATGTGGAACCGTCTCCCAGGTTTTATCCTGGTTGACAAGCAAGACAATGACCCTCGGCGCCTTTTATAACCCCATGAATTGTTGGACGCAATGAGATATTGGCACAAGCCAGCCACAGGGGTTTCTCTCTTCCTCCCTTGGCGTGATCTGACTGATTTCAGGAACAATTTGAAATGCTTGACAAAAGAGCATGGGCCGAATACCATGACAAAGAGAAGGTAGAAAACGGTCAACAGGGTTCCCGGGTAAAACCGGCGCCGAAGCAGCGCTCGAGTGACAATCTCGATCCACTGATGGCCAATGGCTTTACACCAAATTAGCAGCATATGCTGCTGGCAGGGTGGCGTTCACACGTGACGGATGAAGGTTGGAGGGCTTCGCTCCATGGCGCAGCAGGGGCCTTCTCTTGCCGCCTCTTGAGAGTTAAATATGGGTTCCAGCGCATGACCAAAACACAATGGAAAGTGTTCCTCCTTCGGGTGATTCTGGGATCAGTGTGCGCGGTTCTTCTCATCAGGTTGTTTCTGCCCACAGCCGGGTTTGGGGCGATTTCGGCTGCGGCGGTGTTGCTGGTGTTTTTTGCTTATGTGCTGGAAGCGGTTCGCAAGCGCTGAGAACGGGCTGGAACGACTACTCGAAGCCCCCTCTTCTGAAGCGGCCTTTTGTTTCCTGATGTCTTGAGACTTCGATCATAACAGGAGAGCGCATGGACTGGAATATGCCGCCGCATCGCCCTAAGGGTGGGAAGGGCTTTGGCGAGCTGGAGCAATTGTTGGAACAACTCAGAAACCGCCTGGGTTTTCGCCTTCCCGCCGGCAATTGGGTTTGGATTGTTGTGCTGATTGTCTTGCTCCTGGTTCTGGGTGTTGGTTCATACTACAGTGTGGAGCCAGAGCAAACAGCTATCGTCCAACGATTTGGTAGTGTTGTGCGGATGGCCGATCCTGGCCCTCACTTCAGGATCCCCTTCGGCATTGAAACGGTAAGAAAGGTGAGAAATCGCCGCGTCCTCGTATTGGAATCCGGCTATCGCACCGTGAAATCGGGGGCCCGGTCGCAGTTTACCGAAAAAGGTTTTGAGGAACAGGCGCGGATGTTGTGCGGTGACCTCAATGTAGTCGACCTGCAATGGACGGTGCAGTATCAAATCAAGGACCCCATCGACTATCTGTTCCGGGTCGAAGATGTTGAAGCAGCCATCAATGATATTTCTGAGTCTGTGGTGCGGAGCATTGTGGGGAACCGCTATGCTGATGATGTTCTCACCGTGGGGCGGGCTTCCATAGCTGAGATGGCTAAAGTGGAGATGCAGCAAATCTTGGACAGTTATAAGACCGGCATTCTCATCGTTGCCGTGCAGCTTCAGAATGCGACCCCGCCGAACCTCGTCAAAGCGGCCTTCAATGAAGTCAACGAAGCGGGTCAGGAAAAAGAACGCATGATCAACGATGCTCAGAAGGTCAGCAGTCAAGAGATCCCCAAGGCCTATGGAGAAGCCAAGCAAATCATTTCCCAAGCCGAGGGTTATGCGCTTGAAAGGGTCAATCGGGCACAGGGTGAAGCTAGTCGGTTCCTGGACATCCTGGCCGAATACCACAAGGCGCCCGATGTAAGTCGCCAGCGTATGTATGTGGAGGCTTTACAGGCCCTAACCGGCAAAATGGAGCGGCTCATCGTACTGGATGAGAAACAGCGGAACGTGTTGCCATTGCTCGATCTAAACCGGATTCCCGACAGTGCTACCCTACGGAATGCTGGGAAAAGTAGTGGCGCCGAAACTCAGTCTGGGCATACCGCCGGCACTGGAGATAAGACCCGATGAATCTGCAGAAATGGAAAATAGTTTTGGGGGTGGTCGTTGCCCTTGGATTTCTTGCTTACAATGCCTGTTTTGTCGTGAATATGAACGAGATGGCGGTTATTACGAGGCTGGGGAAACCGGTTCGAGAGCCCATCACTGAGGCAGGACTCAAATTGAAGGTCCCTTTCATTGAGACCGCCATCTTTTTCGAAAAACGTATTATCAAGTGGTACGGGCGGCCCAACCCGATCCCCACCAAGGACAAGAAATTCATCTATATCGATACCATGGCCCGTTGGAAAATCAAGGACCCGCTGTTGTTTCTGCAACGGGTGGGGTCGGTGGAAACGGCTCAAAGCCGCATCGATAACATCATCGATTCGGTGGTCCGGGACCATGTTTCCAAGAACTATCTGGTGGAACTGGTGCGCAGTGAAGGTTGGAATGAAGCCAAGCAGAAACTCATGGAAGCCGGCATCCAGGAGTATCAGATGCTCACCGGCGGAGGCGAAGGAACGGGGGCGGAAGAGTCGGCGGGGCCGCTCCGCAAAGGCCGAGAAAAGATCACCCGCGAAATGCTGGCGGATGGTGGCCGCCAATTTCCGGAGTTTGGCATGGAACTTCTGGATATCCGCATCACCCGCATCAACTATGAGGAGTCGGTCCAGCAGAAGGTGTTTGAGCGGATGATTTCCGAACGCAAGCGCATTGCCGCTCAGTACCGTTCAGAAGGAGAGGGGGAGAGAGCGGCGATCCTGGGGCGTATGGAACGGGAACTGGCCAAGATCAGATCGGAGGCCTACCGTGAGTCACAACAAATTCACGGTCGTGCCGATGCTGAGGCGACTCGCATCTATGCCGAGGCGTTCAATAAGGACCTGGAGTTTTTCGCATTTTTTCGGACCCTAGATTTCTACCAGAATTTTCCCAACCCACGAGGCGTCTTTGTGCTTTCCACCGATTCGGAAATCTTCAAATATCTGACCGACAATAAGGGTGTTGGGCCGCGCGTGAAGTAAGAAGATCCTTAGCCGGCCAGCAATTACCTATATCGTGATCAGGCAGGAGAGCGCTCCATGGCATCATACGAGGAGAATCCTCAAGGGATCAGCCAGGCTGATATGATTGTGGCCATTCCGTCCTATGACGAGGCGGAAATGATCGGCTACGTTGCTTCCCAGGCTAGCCAGGGGCTAGCTGAGTATTTCGGACACCTCAGAAGTGTTCTTATCAACTGCGACAATCATTCCTTGGATGGCACCAAGGAAGCGTTCATGTCCGTACCCACGTCGATTCCCAAGATTTACCTGTCCACTCCACCCAACACCCCGGGCAAAGGCAACAACCTGAGAAATCTTTTCGAGAAGGTCAAACATCTGGGTGCTAAGGTGGTGGTGGTGGTGGACGCCGATGTCAAAAGCATTACCCCACAGTGGATCAAGAATCTTGGCGGAACCCCTTGAGAAGGGCTTTGGTTTTGTTAGTCCGCTCTACGTTCGACACAAGTACGAGAGTACCCTGGGCAGTACCATTGCCTATCCGATGACCCGGTGTCTGTATGGAAGACGGGTGCGCCAACCCCTTGCCGGGGATTTTGGGTTCCAGGGGCAGTTCGCCGACAAATTTCTGCAGTGTCCGATATGGACAGAGTCAGCCCAGAATTATGGCATCAACATATGGATGTCTACAGTGGCTATCAATGCGCGCTTGCCCATCTGCCAGTCGTTTATGGGAGGTCCCAAGGTCCATCGGAATGAGGACCCGTTAGCGCAGTTGACTGCCTTGTTTCATCAGGTGGTAGGCACTATTTTTGATCTCATGGCCGTGTACAGTGATTTTTGGCGTCAGGTGAAGTGGAGCAAACCCACGGCCATCTTTGGCGTCAGCGGTGAAGACGTGGAAAGTCCGCCGGTTATGGGGATCAATGAAAACCGCCTCCATGAACGCTTCATAGGAGGTTTTGAGGATTACCTCGATCTGTGGCAGCAGACTTTTGATCAGAGCGTGATTCACAAATTGCAGGAAATGAGAGGATTGGGGCTGCAACAGTTCTCTTTTCCCATCCAGACCTGGGTAAACATCCTCTTTGATGCTGCCGTGGCGTACCACCAGACCTCGGAAACTGATCGCCCCGCTCTTCTGGATGCCTTGCTGCCCATATACATGGGTAAAGTGCTTGCGTTTGTCCGGAAGACGGAACGGGTTTCGGTGCAGCAAGCCGAGGAACTGGTTGAGAATGAGTGTATGGTATTTGAAGAAACCAAACCTTACCTGCTAAGCAAATGGGATGGACGTTAGCATGTCTTCAGACCGTACTTTCGAAGTTGACCGGTCAATGGACTTCCATCCTTGCGCGCGATCCGGCGAAAGAATGTTGGTGGACGAGAAAGTGAAGACGAGGAGGCATTACGATGGCTAAGATTCTAGTGGTTGACGATGAAGAACACATTCGCCTGCTCTATTCCGAAGAATTGACCGAAGCCGGCTATGAAGTGATCACCGCGGACAGTGGTTTACGGCTCATGGAGCGAATTGAGGAGGAGAGGCCGGATCTGGTGGTGCTTGACATCAAGATGGTGGACTACAATGGTCTGGATTTGCTGCAGGACATCCGGAACCGTTTCTATGACCTTCCTGTCATCCTTTCGACCGCTTACGATACCTTCAAAGAAGACATGAAATCCATAGCCGCCGATTTTTATGTGGTGAAAAGCTTTGATTTGACCGAGTTGAAGAAAAAGATCTTCATGGCCCTGGAAACTCGGGTTCCAACATGACCGACCAGCTAGTGGCAGGCAACTGGGCTGCTTGATTGCAGAGGTGGTGAGCGGGATGCCGTGTCCACCCTGAAAAAGGCGTTCGGTAGGTCGGGAGTTGGATCCCAGACTCTCCGTTTTTGGCATTCCCAGCTAGGGGACCGGTACAACACTCACCGGTCACTGTGGCGCTTTCCGCAATAGATGGATACCCAAGACGCCAAACAGGCAATTGCTGGACCAAGCCGCAAAGAACGGTGGCAGGATGCCGGCGGCTCCCAACGACCCTCCAACTTGGAGAGCGGTCAGTAGCAAGCCGGCAGCTATGATTCCGATTCCCACTCCTACCAAAATCCCGCCTCGATGTCCCAGGTACATGGCCGTGGCCAGCCCGAACAGCACCAGAACCACAGTGGTGATGGGATACGCCAGACGCAAATGCCAGTCCACCTGGTAGCGCACAGTACTGTAGCCTTCCTGTTGCAGCTTGTTGATATAGGAGTAAAGGTCCAACCAGTTGAGCTCATCTGGAATGGTCTCCAGAGTCTTGAAATCCTCAGGAGTCTCAACCAAGTCAAGCTCCTGCTCATCAAAACGGGTGATCTGATGGTCTGAGCCTTGGGACTGGATCACCAATCCGTTTTCGGCGATCCATCGATCTCCTGTCCAGCGGATCCGTTTAGCATCGAGTCGGCTCACCAGACGAAACTTATCGTCTACGAAAAAGATGGATACGCGTTCAAGGGACCGGTTCCGTTGGTCGTAGACACGAATTTGGTAAATCAAGTTCTTGCCCCTGAACCACACATTCTCCTTACTCCAGCCAGAGGGATTGGTTTGCTGTTGGACCTTACTTTGCCAGATCTCTTCTGCCTGGCGATTGAAGGGTCGGGCAATACTCTCGGTAATCCCAAAATGACCAAAGGCCAGAAGGATGCTCATCACCAGGATCGGTCCCGCATAGGTTACAGCGTTCACACCGGCGGCCTTGAGGGCAATGAGTTCACGGTTTCGATTGAGTATTCCCAAACTGATGAGGGTAGCGAGCATTGCGCTAATGGGGATACCCTGGCTTACGACGAAGGGGATGCGGAAGGCGAAATAGCCAATTGAATCGCTCAACGAGACATGTCGAGGCAGGAGGCGTTCGAATTTCTCAAAAAAATCGATTACTAGGTACAGCCCAAGAAAGGCAAACAGACCAACGCCGAAAACCGAGAGAAAAAGCTTCAGCACGTAGCGCACAATGATTTTCATGGTGCAGAATCCCTTTTGCCCAACGCTAAACACTTCTGGATGAAGAATTGCCAAGGTTGTGCAAGCCGGTTCAGCATTCTGGAGGGCTTTTCCCGTTGGGTTTGGACCCAAAGTGCCAGAGCCAATAACAGAGTGACCACGTTGGGCGTCCAGATCCCAATGGACGGCGCCAACAGCCCGTTCTTGATAAGGCCTTTCCCGGCCGAGAGGAGAACGTAGTAGCCGAGAAACAAGCTGATGCCCACTAACACCGCCATCATGCGATTGGCCTGGCGAAAGCGGGACCCCAGAGGAGGCGCGAGCAAGCCCAGGACCAAGCAGCCAAAAGGAAGAGCCAACATCTGGTGCAATTGCATCGCAAACCAAGCGGCTACCCCCTCTTCTATGTTCTTAGTTTTCCGGCTCTCTTCCCGGAGCTCCCAAAAGGTCATGTCACCTCGGCCTCGAAACTTCACGGGTCCCCTGTTGGACAATTCATCCATGCGAAAAGACAATTCATATTCTTGGAATGAGACCGTTTGCGCATTCTGGAAGTCCTCTTGAATTCTAGTGATTATTCCATTCGTGATCTTGATCACGAGCAAATCGCGTTCCTCTTGGTACACGATTTGGCCATTTTCGGCCACAATCGTGCTTTGGACTCGCTGATCACGCTCGTCCTGCACATACACACCCTGCAAACTGAGCTGGGTCGGTTCTACACTTTGAAAAAAAAGAATCATGCCTGGGATGAAATTGATGAAGGTCCGCTCTTTGAGAAGGGCCGGAAGCGCTGCGCGACCAAGCGAATTGAGCTTGATTCGAAAGAGCGTATTGGTATGAGGCATGATGTGAATGGCAGAAACTAGGGATATACCGGTCGTAAGCAAGGCGACGCTGAGTACTGGCGATGCGAATTGGCTGAATTTGATGCCGCTGCTGCGCATTACCATAAGTTCGTTGTCACTAGTGAGGCGCAAGAATCCCATCAGAATGCCAATCAAGGTTGCCATGGGTAAGGCGAACAGCATGATCATCGGCATTGTCAGCAAAATGAGCTCAAACAAATCAAAGAGCGTCACATTAGACCCGATGAGCATTTGCATGAGCTGCATCATCCGCCCCGTTACAAAAACCACGATCAGGCCGAAGATGCAGACTCCCACCGGGATCAACTGTTCCATAATGATGTAACGATAAAGTATTGGTCCCATTGTAAAGTATTGGTCCCATTGCAAGCGCTCGTTGGTAATAGCTTTGCCGACGCGGGCTGCGATTCCGCGGCACCACTGCCTATCCAGTCAGCGGCCATTGGTCAAGCCTATCGATGTATCTTACCGGGCCAAGTCTACTGGAAAAGGTATCATTTGCCCAGCAGGAAGCTCCACTTAGCTGGACCGGTATCCTTGCTCATCCCTGCTATGTGGGTACCCTGGTAGTTCCATCAACCGTCATCACGGGAATGTTTGAATGGCTTTCCCAGTCTCCTCACTCGGCTTAAGGGTCCGGAATCCGATTTCCCGTTGTCGAAGCACAAGAGTAAAATCGTTATTGGCATGGGATTTTTCGAATTCTCGTGTTGTATGGATTTGTCGGATCGTTGTTGTGGGGCTGTTTGGCGTCACCTACTATCAACTTGGCCCGCTGATTGCCATGGCACCGGGGGCAGACGTCAAACGGCAATTCCCTTGACAGGAAAAAATTTGCCGTGCTATCGGTTCCTTAGTTAGTGTGCATGGAGATGAAGTGGTCTCGGGAGATACGGTTTGAGGACAACGCCCGAGCTGGTGTGCATGCGACCTCATTGGCTAGAGAAAGTGGTCTGGCCGGCCAAAGACGCGTTTGCCGGAAGCTTCTAGCCTTGCTTGTTCCACCAAGAGTTTAGGGGACGACCATGATGTTTGGCAGGAAGAAGCGGCCATCGCAGTTGGAAGGGGGCCAAGCGCCCAGCAGTATTGCTCATCGAGGGGCGGCAGACGAAGACGATGACATCATAGAATTAGTTGATATCATTGAGATTCCAGAAGATCACGAGGCGGAAGAAGATCTCTTGGGACTATCAGATGCGGCCTTGGATGCTGACTATCCAAAAGGAGTGCCACCTGATGAGAGGGATGGCAGCGCCATAGCTGCGATTCTGGAAGACAATCAGGCCGAAATTCTGGAGGATGACGAAGATCTGGATGCCGGTCCCTTTCTGGCCGACCAGCAGGAGCAGCCGAACGGTCTGGGTCAAGAATCGGAACGCCTTGGGTTTGATCGGGACGCCTTTGCTGGTGGGGAATTTGCGGAAAGCGAGGACCTCGAGACTGATGAAACACTGATGGAGGAGGCTGATACTGATCGGCTCATTTCTGAATTGATGGCCTCTCACCGGGATGAAGAGGCTGAAGAGGGTGGCGTTTTGGTGGAGGAATATGAGGAGGAGGTCGAGCAGGCAGCTCTTGCCCCAGAAGACAACGTTATTCTGAAGGACTGGGACGACGCCGAGGTGTTGACCGATGTCTCCGTGGAGAGTGAGCCGGCAATTGCAGAATCCGACGAAGGGTTGGGCCAATTGTTAGAGGAGACCTTCGGCCAGGATCTGGCGCCCGCTGACGAGATGTTGGCAATGACGGCGGTGGAGGCGACTGCGATTTCGGTTGCTGTTGAGCACTTGCTGGAAGAAGAAGCTCCTGTTTCTGCGCATCAGGAAGAGCCTGACGTGAGACTCATGGGGGCGGAATCGGAGCTATCCTTTGGGGCCAAGTTTGAGGCGGAAGTGCAAGATGGTACCGCTGATGCGCATGACGGAACGGTGCTGCCCGGAGAGCCTTTCACGGTTGCCAAGGACCAGCGTTTCCTTGGTGACTGAACCCCTGTTCTCCATCACCGCAACCTCGCCGGTTCTGAATGATTCCATGATGCTGGAGGAGGAGATCCTGTTTGCGTGTCGTCCAGAAGAGGAAGTGGTGGAAGAAGCAAGTCGGGTGGAGCTTCCTTGCGCTGACATGCCTGGGTTGTCACTTATGAGTAAGGAGCAGTTACAGGCAGAGGACGAGGTGCATGAAAATGTCTTCAACTTGGACACGTTTCTGCCGATTGCTGCGGCAATGCAACCTGTATCCACACGGGATCTGGATCTGCTCGATCTTGTGGGACATTTGGAGAGCAGGCTCTTGGCAAGCCTACAGGGGATTGTCGGACTAGACCTCCACGAGGTCGTGGGCAGTTTGGTCAAAGAGGAACTGGAAGATTTGCGGCGCTTGATTGACCACATTGATGCTACCGATGAATTCCGACTGTGATACTAGCTTGGGGCGGTGCCTCTGTTCGGAATGGTTGAATGCATCGACACCTCGTGGTTAGGGCAAGGTCCCTGCCCGATACTAAAAGGGGGGCTGCCTCCTTTTTACTTTTTGGGGTTGCCTCTCATGCCATATTTAGCATTTTCCAGTTCGAAGAGAATTGCCAAAGGGAGAGGAATATGACGAGCGACATGACGTTGCCCAAGGCGTATGAATTCCGTGAAGTGGAGGCGCGGTGCTATGAATATTGGGAAAAGAGTGATTGTTTTCATGCCGAGGTGAACGGCAGCCGTCCCGCCTACAGCATTGTCATCCCACCGCCTAATGTAACCGGCCATCTCCACATGGGGCATGCCTTGAACAACACGCTTCAGGACATCCTGTGTCGTTACAAGCGCTTGAAGGGTTTCGATGTGCTCTGGATGCCCGGCACGGATCACGCAGGGATAGCCACCCAAAATGTGGTGGAACGTCAGCTTGCCAGTGAACACCGAACACGGCACGAACTGGGCCGTGAGGCTTTTGTGGAGCGGGTCTGGCAATGGAAGGAGAAATATGGCGGCATCATCATCGGGCAGCTGAAACGAATCGGTGCTTCCTGCGATTGGGTGCGGGAACGATTTACCATGGACGAGGGCTTGTCTCGCGCGGTCCGCGAGGTATTCGTCACTCTCTACCGACAGGGCTTGATCTATCGTGGCCAGCGCATGATCAATTGGTGTCCGCGCTGCATGACCGCTTTGGCCAATCTGGAGGTGGAGGGTGAGGAACTGGACAGCCATCTGTACTTCATCAAATACCCCATAATCGGTGGTGAAGGGGGCGTGGTGGTGGCTACCACCCGGCCGGAGACCATGCTGGGTGACACGGCGGTGGCGGTGAATCCGGAAGATCCACGCTACCGGTCGTTGGTGGGCCAGAAGGTGTTGCTACCCCTAATGCGGCGTGAAATTCCTGTGATCGGCGATCCTTACGTGGATCCTGAGTTTGGCACTGGGGCGCTGAAAGTCACCCCCGCCCATGACTTCAATGACTTTGAGATTGGACGCAAGCATGGCCTGGATGTGATTCAAGTGATTGGTGAAGACGGCTGTATGACCAAGCTTGCCGGTCGATACGCGGAGCTGGACCGATATGCCTGCCGTCGCCACGTGCTTAATGATTTGCAGAATGCCGGCCTGTTGGTTCGAATTGACAATTATGATCATCGAGTTGGTCATTGTTACCGCTGCAAACAGGTGGTCGAACCCATGCTGTCACTGCAATGGTTCGTGGCCACCAAGCCACTGGCCGAAAATGCCATGGCGGCCGTGCGTACGGGACAGACTCGCATCATCCCTCAGAAATGGGAAAAGGACTATTTCTTATGGCTTGAGAACCTCGAGGACTGGTGCATCAGTCGCCAGATCTGGTGGGGCCACCGCGTGCCGGCCTGGTACTGCCGAGACTGCAACCATATCGTGGTCTCCATGACCGATCCGAGCACCTGCGATGCCTGCGGTGGAACACGCCTGGAGCAGGAAACCGACGTCCTCGACACGTGGTTCAGTTCAGCTCTGTGGCCTTTTTCCACCATGGGTTGGCCGGAGCAGACGCCGGAGCTTGAGAAGTACTACCCCACCTCGGTTTTAGTGACCGGTTTTGACATTCTGTTTTTCTGGGTAGCACGGATGATGATGATGGGGCTGCATTTCATGAAAGCAACGCCCTTTCGCGATGTCTACATTCATGCGCTTGTGCGTGATGCTCAGGGACAGAAGATGAGCAAATCCAAGGGCAATGTCATCGATCCCCTGGTGATGGTGGATCGCTATGGTACCGATGCCTTGAGGTATACTCTCACGGCATTTGCCGCCCAGGGCCGAGACGTCAAGCTCTCTGAAGAACGCATCGAGGGTTACCGGCATTTTGTCAACAAGATTTGGAATGCAGCTCGACTGGTGCTCATGAACCTGGGCGGTGCTCAAGCACCACTGGAAATCCCACTTCATCCTACGCAAGTGGCTCATCGCTGGATCTTGAGCCGACTTCAACGGGTCACCGGTGAAGTCGAGCAGGCGCTTGACCAATACCACTTCAACCAGCATGCTCAAAGCCTTTATCATTTTGTTTGGCATGAGTACTGCGATTGGTATCTGGAAATGATCAAGCTGGATCTCTATGGGGACGACCAGGCCGCCCAGGAACTGGCGCGAACTGTCGCTCTGCACGTGCTCACTCAGGTCTTGGTGCTGCTTCATCCGATCATGCCGTTCGTGACCGAAGAAATCTGGCAGCGGCTACCCCATTGCCAGGGAACCATTATGAAGGCCGACTTCCCGCAGGCCCAGCAGCACCGCCTGGACCTCGATGCTGAACAGCAGATCGATCAGATCATGGAAGTAGTCAATGGAGTACGTAACATCCGTGGTGAGATGAATGTACCGCCGGCAGTGCGCGTTGAAGCCACCTGTATCTGTGAAGATGAGGCCATCGGAAAGCTGTTACTGGATCACAGCGATATGATTTGCAGCTTGGCGCGGCTGGAACGCCTTCAGGTCGGTATGCGGGACCTCGCGGCCAAACCGCGACTGGCCGCCAGCACGGTGGCAAAAGCCGTGCAAGTCTACGTGCACCTGGAAAACATTCTGGATTTTGAAAGCGAGTCCAAACGGATCGACAAGGAACTGGGCAAGCTTGAAAAGGAATTGAGCTACGCCAGCCAAAAACTGGACAATGAGGACTTCGTTAAGAAGGCGCCGGCAACCGTGATAGAAAAGGAGAAGGAAAAAGCTCAACGGCTTCAGGACAAAATGGACAAGCTCAGCAGCCACCAGCACAGAATTCTGGATCTGCTGCGTTCAACCGATGCGGGCCGCTGAAGGAAATGGTTGCCGCCCCTGGTCTTGCCTCGGGGATTGCGAGTCTAGGGTCTGGAACCTGATGTCTTGAAGCCTTGTTGCTTGCAGCTTGCAGCGTGCAACTAGCTTGATCGTCAATGTGAGGAACTGGAATGATTCTATCCCAACCGTTGGATCGTCTGCTGTGGATGGCGCTTGAGGAAGACCTCGGGCATGGCGACGTGACTACGGCGGCCGTGGTCCCCCCGGATGCTACCGGTCGGGCGGTGGTGGTAGGCCGGGAGGATTTTGTGCTGTCTGGGTCTTACCCATTCCGACGGGTCTTTCAACTGCTGGAACCAAACACCCTTGTAGAGAGCCGTTTTATGGATGGCGACCGGATACCGGCGGGTGTGCCGGTGTTTGAGGTTCAGGGGCTCTTGGCGGTGATCCTGAGTGGTGAGCGAGTGGCTTTGAATATGCTGCAGCGACTCTCGGGCATTGCCACCTTGACGCGGCGCATGGCCGATGCTCTGGCCGGGACTTCCTGTCGATTATTGGACACCCGCAAGACCACCCCTTTATGGAGGCGGTTGGAAAAGCAAGCCGTGGGTCACGGTGGCGGACACAATCACCGGTTTGGGTTGGCCGATGGCATCCTCATAAAGGACAACCATATCGCCGCGGCTGGTGGCGTCCGAAAAGCCATAGAGCGCGTGCGGAGTGCGGCTCCCCACACACTTCGCATTGAAATCGAAGTAGACACTCTGGATCAATTGCGCGAAGTGCTTGAAATCGGGGTGGACGTGGTGCTGCTCGACAATTTCACCCCCGAGTTGCTGATTGAAGCGGTCGCCATCTGTCGGAAGCGAGCGCTCCTGGAAGCCTCCGGTGGGGTCACGCTGGAGAGCATTCACCGCATTGCCCGAACCGGGGTCGATTTCATCAGCTCTGGGGCTCTCACACATTCCGCTCGGGCAGTCGATATTAGCCTCGAGGTATATCCTCAAACCTAGGCCCAAGACCTGTTGCTCATTTTCTCCCCAGCTCCTGGGAACGTTCCGTAGCAGCCTGCACAGCCGCCATGAGAGCGCCTCTTACCCCGCGTTCTTCAAGGATCTGCAGCCCGTGGATGGTGGTCCCGCCCGGTGAGGTAATCTGATCTCTGAGTTCTCCCGGGTGCTTCTCGCCCTGTGCCAGCATGGCGGCGGTTCCCAGGGCGGTCTGTACGACCAGTTCGCGGGCCGTGGCTCGTGGAAGGCCCATCAACACTCCGGCATCGATCAGGCTTTCTAACAAGAGTAGGAAATATGCGGGACCGCTGCCGCTCAAACCTGTTACCGCATCCATCAATTTCTCTTCCACCTCAACCGCTTTGCCAACGGCTTCGAAGAGCACCAGCGCCATGCGCATATCGGCATCGGTGGCGAATGCACCACGGGCCAGGGCAGCAGCGCCCTGTTGCACCAGTGCGGGGGTGTTGGGCATCACCCGAATGATCGGGGTTTTATCGGGCAAGGCAGCTTCTAAGGAAGTGAGTGTGATGCCGGCTGCGATTGAGATTACCAAAGGTTTATGGTTTAGATGTGCATGAATGGTATCGAGGACCCGCGCCATGGTCTGAGGTTTTACGGCGAGGATGACCAGTTCGCAGTTCTCGACCAAGGTGGTGGAACTTGGCAAGGTTTGCACGCCGTATTGTTGGCTCAGGTATTCCAGGCGTTCGGGAATAACGTCGAAAACCGAGATCTGTTTTGAACTCAAGAGTGAAGCTGCCAGGAATCCCCGAATCAGGGCTTCGCCCATATTGCCGCCGCCGACAAAGCCAATCCTTGAGTTAGCAAACATGAGAATTCTCCTTGTGATGGTTCGTTACCAGCTGCGATCCTCTGGCCCGCTTATACTGGGGAATGCTTCAAAGAGGAAGGTTAATTGTTCAGGAGACAATGACTTCGGCCACGGGCCAAACTCTGAGGCCATGACATAGCTGGGCCAAGGGTTGTATTGATTGAGGTTGGGTGGGGCAAAGTGAGAAGAAAGTAACAAGAGGGTTCCTTCGTGTTCGCAACTTTATGCGAAAATACATGTGGTTGATGAATTAATAGAGACCCGTCAAGGGTTGCCAGGATTTGGAATGCACAAATTTTCACTTGACGGATCGCTGGAATTGTGGCAAAAGGTGGCCGCGCCGGGAAAATATTATCCATACGGAAATCATTCCTTCAATCCCAGCCGCTTCAGTCCACCATCAGACCCGGGAAAGGGGCTACCTTAGTCGTGACGCATGCCGTGAGTTCAGAACGAACCCCGCAAATCCCCCCAAGAGGGGGCAGTCCATGGTCACGTCATGAAATGGTTGTAATGCGCTTGCGCGGATGAGTGCCTGGTGGTTGTGCGTCCATGGGCGCCTTCCGCAAGGTTTTAGTGTCATCAACGATTACCTTTGAACGCTAAAGTGGAGAAAGGCATGTTGCCCAAAGAGCTGTTGACTGATTTCATGGCGATTTCGCTCTACCTTCTGGTGGGTGTGGTGTTTGCCGTCGTTCCGCTGATCCTGTCTTCGCTCATCGTTAAACGGAGTACGGGGGAACTGCGGGACGAAACCTACGAAACGGGTATGGCCACCATCGGCAGTGCCTGGATGCAATTCACTGTCGCCTACTACATCTACGCACTGATTTTTCTGGCCTTCGACGTGGACGTGCTCTACCTTTTCCCGGTAGCGCTGGCCTACGGCAAATATGCCGCCCGTGATTTTATTGAAGTGTTCATCTTTGTTGGGATCTTGTCTTTGGCTATCGTCTATGCCTGGCGCAAAGGAGTGTTCGAGTGGCACGCGAAACAGTAGAACCGGTAATCAAGTTTGCTCTTTTGGACGAAGTACTGAATCTGGCTCGCGCCAACTCGCTTTGGCCCATGACCTTTGGCTTGGCGTGTTGCGCCATTGAGATGATGGCGGCGGGGGCCTCGCGCTTTGATCTGGATCGTTTCGGGGCCGGGGTGTTTCGGCCTTCACCGCGTCAGTCAGACCTGATGATCGTGGCCGGCACCATTTCCAAAAAGATGGGGCCAGTAGTGCAGCGGTTGTGGGATCAGATGCCCAATCCCAAATGGTGCATCGCCATGGGTAACTGCGCCATTTCCGGCGGACCTTTTGAAGTCGACGGGCAGTACGCCATTGTTCCTGGAGCCAACCTGCTGGTCCCGGTGGACATCTACGTTCCCGGTTGTCCGCCGCGCCCCGAAGGTTTGATTCAGGGCATTCTGGCTCTGGAAGACAAGATTACCGGCGGCGAGAAGAAAAATCTCTTGAGGCGGTTTCACCGTATGGGAGGAAAAAGCTGATCATGGCCAAGAAGGACGAGATAGTTCAGAAGCTCGAGCAACTACTCCCAAAGGACGCAATCTGCAAGGACGACCAGTACCGCTCGGGAGTAGCCTTTTCGGCGCAGGTATCGATGGATAAACTGCGCGAAGCGGTGGCGCTGTGCCGTCAGGCTGGTCTCTATCTGGAAGCCATCACCGGCATGGATTTCACCGATGGACTCCAGATGGTCTACCACCTCAACTATCCAGAACCGCGCTCGCGCATTGCTCTGCGTGTTCGCTGCGGTCATGGGGAAGCCCCCCCCACGATAAGTGATATCTACTCTGCCGCCTTGTGGCATGAGCGGGAAGTGCATGAATTCTTTGCGGTATCCTTCAAGGACAACCCCGATTTGAGGCGTCTCTTGCTGCCGGAAGATGCTGATTACTACCCGCATCTGAAGTCTTTTGGGAAAGTACACTCATATCGCAAATGGGAAGAAGTCTATGGCTAGCTTGATTCAGGAACCGGTGGATGATCGTATATACAGTCTGAACTTGGGGCCACAGCATCCTAGTACCCACGGGGTGTTGCGGGTGTTGCTGAAGCTGGATGGGGAATTCATCGTTGAGGCAGATCCGATCATCGGCTATGGCCACCGCGGTCACGAGAAAATGGCGGAAAATCGGACCTACGAGCAGTTCATGCCCAACGCCTGCCGTATGGATTACCTGTCCGGGTTGATCTACAACCATGGCTATTGCCTGGCGGTGGAGAAGCTGGCGGGGATCGAGGTGCCGGAGCGAGCGCGCTACATTCGGACTGTTTGCGCCGAGCTCAACCGGATCTCCAGCCATCTGCTGTGGTTCGGCGCTTATGTCATGGACCTTGGTGGTTTCACCCCCTTCCTCTACGCCTTCGATGATCGTGAACATATCCTGGACATCCTGGATCGCGTCTCGCGGTTCTCGACTCACCTACTCCTATTGTCGTTTTGGCGGAGTGTCGGGGGATATCGACGAGCAGTTCGTTGCGGCTACTCGGGCTTTTATTGAGCGACTGCGCAGTCGTTGGCCGGACTATCACAACCTGGTGACCAAGAATGTGATCTTCATCCACCGGGTGCGCAACGTCGGTGTGATCACCGCCGGATCAGGCGCAGCGGTATGGAGTGACTGGACCGTCCTTGCGTGCCTGCGGCTCCGCGTACGATATGCGCAAGATCGAGCCTTACGAGATCTACGACCGATTCGATTTCGAGATTCCCATGGAAACCGCCGGCGATGCCGAGGCGCGTTACCTGGTGCGGCTGCGCGAAATGGAGCAGAGTTGCCGGATCATCGAACAGGCTTTGGATCAACTGCCGACTGGTCCATATCGTAATGACAAGGTGCCCTTTAAGGTCAAGCCGCCCAAAGGCGAGGTCTACTTTGCCTTCGAGAGTGCTCGCGGGCAGACGGGCTTTTACCTGGTGAGCGACGGTAGTTCGTATCCGTATCGTTTGCGAGCCCGAGTACCCAGCTTCAGCAACCTCCATGTCCTGGTGGAGGTCTTCAAAGGGACCCTGGTGGCGGACGCCATGTCCATCTTGGGAAGCATTGATATCGTGGTGCCGGAAGTGGACCGTTAGGTCTTGCCTTCAGGGACCTTGTGACGAGCCAGTGGGTGTCGAACTAAGGAGTGAAAACGGTCATGTTGCAGGCTTTGGGAAATTTATTGGGGGCTGATCTGAGCCGACTGCTGGTGGGCTTGATAGTTGTTCTGGCCTTCTCCCAGCTCAATGCGCTTTTTCTGGTGTGGCTGGAACGAAAGGTCGCCGGTCACATCCAGTTGCGCCCTGGTCCGAAGGAAGTTGGGCCGTTTGGTCTTCTCCAGACCATCGTGGACGGCATCAAGCTGGTTGGCAAGGAACTGATCACGCCCTTCCTGGCGGACAAGAAGCTGTTCATCCTGGCCCCGGTGCTGGTGTTCATGCCGGTCCTGGTCGCGTTCTTGGTGCTGCCCTTCGGCGAAAACCTGATCATTCGGGACATGAACGTCGGCGTCCTGCTGATCTTTGCCTTCTCCACCTTCTCCGTACTGGCCATTCTCGCCGGTGGGTGGGCGTCCAACAATAAGTATGCCCTCCTGGGTGCCGTGCGTTCCGTGGCGCAAAATGTTGCCTATGAAATTCCGCTGCTCCTATCGGTTATGAGCCGTCGTGTTGATGGTCAATTCCTTCCGGTTCTCGGAAATCGTCGCCGCCCAAGGGAAGGTTTGGTTCTTCTTTTTTCAGCCGGTGGCGGCCCTCATCTACCTCATTTGTGCAACGGCCGAAACCAACCGTGCGCCCTTTGACATTCCCGAAGCCGAGTCGGAATTGGTCGCCGGGTTCCATACCGAATACAGCGGTATGCGCTTCGGTCTGTTCTTCCTGGCGGAATACACCAACATGTTCATCGTCTGCGCGGTTGCCACCAGCCTGTTCTTTGGCGGATGGCACGGACCTTTCGGGTTCGCGTTGGGGATCCCCGGGGTGGTATGGTTCCTCTTGAAGACCTACTTCCTGATTTTTGTCATTATGTGGGTCCGCTGGACGTTTCCGCGGCTCCGTTTTGACCAGCTCATGAATTTCTCCTGGAAGGTGATGATTCCATTGAGTCTTGCCAATCTGGTGGTTACGGCAGCAATCCTGAAATTCATATAAGGCGATGGGAACAGTCTATGGGCTACTGGAAAGAAATCATTGACGGAGGCTGGAGTCTGGTAGAGGGCATGCGGGTGACGGTGCGGCGGCTGTTCAAGCGGGTGGTCACCGTTCAGTATCCGCGCAAAGTATTGACGCTCTCACCGGCATATCGAGGTCATATTGAGTTGAAGCGGTTTGCTGAGACGGACACCCATGGGTGTATCGCCTGCGGGACCTGCCAGCGGCGGTGCCCGTCCAGCGTGATCCGGGTGCAGGGCATCAAAGTCGCATGCCAAGAGTGCCAAGTTTGCTACCCATTACCTGATCGATTACACCCGCTGCAGTCTCTGTGGGTTGTGCGTGGAATGCTGCCCCACCCAGACCTTGAAGTACTCACAGGAGTACTCGATGGAAGGTCCATCGCGGTGGAGTGCGGTCATCGATCTCATCCAGAGGTTGGAGGAAAACAAGTCATGACGCTTGGTGGTATCTTCAGTGTGGAAACTGCTGCGCAAGCCGCCTTCTGGGTTGTTGTGGGATTGACCCTGGCGGGGGCGGTGATTGCCGTGTTCCCGCGCAACATCCTGTACAACGTGCTGGGGCTGGTTCTTGCTCTGACCGGAGTGGCAGGCCTGTACCTGTTCCTCAATAGCATCTTCGTGGCCCTGATGCAGTTGCTGATCTATGTAGGGGCCATCTGCATCGCCATCGTCTTTGCCATCATGCTGTCCAGACCGCTTCACCTGGAAGCTCCCAAGCGCAACCTGGGCAAAGTTGCCGGAGCTGCGGTGGCGGCCGCCTGCTGTTCTTCGCGGCGAATCTGGCGGTGGTGTTCAAGACCAGCTGGCAGGCAGCGGCGCAGAGGAGTGGAGACTGGTCCATCGCGACCATCGGCCACCTGCTGCTGACCCGCTACGACCTGGTGTTCGAAGTCATTTCGCTGGTGCTGCTGGTGGCGATCATTGGTGCAATTCTAACCGCTGGATACAGCCGGAGGTTGACCTCGTGAACTGCCTAGCTACTTACCTGTTCATTGCCGGCGCCTTGTTCAGCCTGGGGTTGCTGGGGGTGCTGCAGCGGCGCAATCTGATCGGGATGCTGATTTCCATCGAGCTGATGCTGAACGGGGCGAACATCAACTTCATGGCCTTCAACCGGTTCCTGACGCCGGAACCTGCCGTAGGTCAGATCATCGCGCTGTTTGTCATGGGCATTGCTGCTGCTGAAGCCGCCATCGGTCTGAGTATCATCCTGGCGCTCTTCCGCCAGCTGCGATCGATCAACATTGAGCGAGCACAGCAACTTAAAGGATAGACCACCATGATGCAGTTGTTCAAAGATCCCATATTGCTTGCAATAGCCACGGCGACGAGCTCTGCCCTTTCTGGCCATGGCGGTGATCCTGATCTTCACGCGCCACAATGAGCGGCTGTCGTGCACCATATCGGTCGGTGCCATCGGCGTTTCCCTGCTGAGCGCCTACTACCTCTTGATCACGCTGTGGCACGCGCCCGGCACCCATCGAGTACCAGGCGGCGTGGTTGCTGAGTAAGAACGTATTCGTGTCGCTTCGGTTATCTGCTCGATCCCCTCAGCCTGCTCATGCTGACCATCGTGGCGACCATCAGCTTTCTGGTGCAGGTCTACTCGCTGGGATACATGGCGGGTGACCCCGGCATTACCCGGTACTACGCCTTTCAGTCCCTCTTTGCCTGGGCCATGATGACCATGGTGATCGCTCCCGGGGATGATGCAGCTGTACATCTTCTGGGAGCTGGTGGGTCTGGCGTCGTATCTGCTGATCGGCTACTACTACGAAAAATACAGCGCGCAACAGGCCGGCAAGAAGGCCTTCGTGATGACGCGCCTGGGCGACATCGGTTTCTTCCTGGGGCTGGTCACCCTGCTGTTGGGTTACGTGTCAACCTCAACATCCTGGATCATGAACCAGGCCGCTGCGGCCCATAAGATCCCGGAGTATCTGATGACCATATCCGCCCTGCTTGATCTTCTGCGGCGTCATGGGCAAGAGCGCCCAGTTCCCGCTGATGACCTGGTTGCCCGATGCCATGGAAGGTCCCACCCCGGTCAGCGCGCTGCTCCACTCTGCGACCATGGTGGCTGCCGGTGTCTACATGTTCAGCCGTATCTTTCCTTTCTTTGCGGCATCGCCGACCGCCATGGCCATTGCGTCTGGCCATCGGTACCATCACCATGCTGCTGTCCTCGACCATGGCCATGGCCACCTACGACCTCAAACAGGTCTGGGCCTATTCCACCATCAGTCAGCTCGGTTTTATGGTGATGGGCCTGGCTGCCGGCGGCTACTTTGCCGGCGTCTTCCACCTGACCACCCATGCCGGTTTCAAGGCCCTGCTCTTCCTCTGTTCGGGTATCTTCATCCACGAATACCACACCAACGACATGCGGGTAATCGGCCAGGGAGGGGGGCGCAAGCTTGACAATCCCGATGGTCTGTATGACCGTCGGGGCACTGGCACTGGCCGGGATTTTCCCCGTTTAGCGGGTTCTTCAGCAAGGAAGCCATCCTTGGAGTACTTGCCGGTCAGTCCAACAAGATCTGGCTTTTCGCCGGTCTGCTTGGCGCCTTTCTGACCGCCTACTACAGTTTCCGATTGATCTTCTTCGTAGCCTGTCCCCAGGCCGAAGCCGCCGGTCACGGGCATGAGGAAGACCACGGCCATGGACAGGCGGTCATGACTCCCACGGTGAGCACCACAGCTACATCTTCTGGTGCATGGCCGTGCCGCTCATCATTCTGGCTACGCGTCACACTGGTGCTGGGATTTCGCAGTCCGGTCTGGAGCACTTCCTGATTCCGCAACAGCTGCGGTGCTCACGGTGGGGCCCACGAAGGGGGGCACGGTGGTGGGCATTTGTGGCTGCTGATCACCGCGGTGAGCCTGTGCCTTGGCGGTATCTGTCTGGCCTGGCTGGAGTTTGGTCGCAAGGGCGCCAAACAGGAAGGTTTTCTCGCGGCGGTTTCCGCGGGTCGAAGAGTTGTTCGCCAGACGCTGGTACATGGATGACATGCTGCGCTGGTTGCTGGATAACGTGGTCTACTGCGGGTTTACCAGCGTCTTCACGAGAAATGACCGGCGAGTCATCGACGGCGGGCTCGACGGGTTCTGCCGATTCACCGTGGGCAGTGGTCGGGTGGCGAGCTTTCCTCCAGTCCGGGATGCTGCAATACAACCTGATGGTGATGATTGCTGCGGTGGGCTTCTTATCCTGGTTTTTGTCAGCCGCTAGCCTGGGAACGGTTTGACCAGACAGTGTCTTAAGGGATTAACCTAACTCTAACATAGCGGACGGGCATGCTTATGGTCTCCATGGAAATGAGCTCATTTTCCCATACTTACGACGATCCTGATGTCAACCATTATCCCTGCTGGTGGTCATCCTGTTCATTCCCGATGACCGGCCGCAGTTGGTGAAACAGGTGAGCCTGTTGTTTTCCGGGATTGGGCTGGTTCTGTGCCTCTGGCTGTATCTGAGCTTCGACGCGCAGAAGGGCGGCCTGCAATTCGTGGAACGCTACCTGTGGGTCAAGAGCCTTGGTATCTACTAGTTCAACGCCATTGACGGAATCAATGCGCCGATGATGTTGCTCACCGGTGTTGTGCTGTTCACCGGCGTGCTCACCATGTGGCAGCTGGAACAGCGGGTTAAGGAATTCTTCGCCCTGATGTTCCTGCTGGTGGCCGGGGTGTATGGTGTATTCATGAGCATGGATCTGTTCTTTATGTTCGTGTGGTACGACGTGTCGCTGTTCCCCATGTACCCGCTCATTGCCATCTGGGGTGGCACTCGCAAGGAATACGGCGCCATGAAGCTGACGCTGTACCTGCTGGCCGGCAGCATCCTGATTCTTCCAGGGATCATCTATCTTTGGGTGCAGGGCGGCGCAACCACCTTTGACATTTTTGAGCTGCAGCGCATGGGCTTCGATGTGAGCACCCAGAGGATTGCTTTTATAATGCTCTATCTGGGTTTCGGGGTGCTTGCTGGTGTTTGGCCGTTCCATACATGGTCTCCGGTTGGCCACGTCGCTGCGCCCACGGCAGTAAGTATGATCCACGCCGGCGTGCTGATGAAGCTCGGTGCCTACGGTATCCTGCGCTTCGGCATGACCTTATGCCCGGAAGGGCTATTGTATTGGTCGGACCTTATGGCCTTACTGGCCACCATCGGTATAGTCTATGGAGCATTTGTCGGTCTGGCACAGACCAACCTGAAATACGTGGTTGGTTACTCGAGTGTTTCACACATGGGCATCGTTGGACTGGGTCTGTCCACCATGACGACCGATGGAATCAACGGTGCAGTATTCCAGATGTTCTCCCATGGCATCATGACGGCCTTGATCTTCTCCGCTATTGGCTACATCTACGATCGAACGCACACCATCCACATGCCCGACCTTGGTGGGTTGTCAAAGACGATGCCGGTGGCGTCAGCGTTCTTTATCGTTGCTGCGTTGTGCGGCGTGGGTGTCCCTGGCATGAGCAGTTTCTGGGCCGAGCTGCTGGTCTTCATCTCCTCGGTGAAGATGTACCCGGTCCGCGGTATCCTGGCGGTCCTTGGACTGGTGATCAGCGCCCTGTTCATGCTGCGTGTGGTCCAAAAGATGTTCTATGGTGACCGCAACGAGAAGTGGGCGCATATTCCCGACGTCGGCCTGTTCCTGGCTACGCCGCGTATCATCCTCATTGGTGTGCTGGTTTTCTTCGGGTTGTTCCCGCGGCTGATCCTTGACGTCATCAATAGTGCAGTGGTTCCATTTGTGAAGAGCTTTTAGCTAAGTTCCAATAGAGGGAAAGAAGTGCCCATGATGAAAATCCTCCTATTTTCTCCGGAATTGTTCTTCGTAACGATGGCGGCAGTTTTCTTTGGGCTGAGCCTGCAGCGCAAAGTAAACGCCAGGAGCACCTACGTGGTGGCAGTGGCCCTTGCCAGTGTGGGTGTGCTGATCGCGGTAATGTCGGCCAAGCTTGAAGGAATGCTCTTCTTTGACAGCTACCGGGTGGATTTCTTCAGCCAGGTCTTCAAGATCCTCATAGCCCTTGGCACGTTTCTGGTCATTTTCGTGTGTGATGAGCTCAAGGGAGTGGAGGATTCAAGACACCCCGAATTCTACTTCCTGGTTTCAATCTGCACGTTGGGCATGATGATGCTGGTCAGCGCCGTCGAATTGCTGACCGTGTATATCTCCCTGGAGCTTTCTTCCTATACGTTGTACTTGCTAGTTCCCATGCGCCGCGGGCTTGAACGCAATGACGAAGCTGCCGTGAAGTACTTCATGATTGGCGCTTGTGCCTCGGCATTGATGATTTTTGGTATCAGTTACTTGTTTGGGGTTACCCATACCACGTATATCGCCGATATGATTCGAATCCTGCCCAGTGTCATGGGGCAACCCGCTGCCATCATCGGCCTGATTCTGACTTTAAGCGGGTTTTTCTTCAAACAGGCGCTGTTTCCGTTCCACTCCTGGGCGCCGGATGTCTACGAAGGTTCCGCCAACCAGATCACCGTCTACATTGCCACGGCGTCAAAGATGGCGGCTGCGGCGATGGTTATTCGCTTTGTTGGGCTTGCCGGCGGGTCGAGCGTTTACCTGAAGCAGGCACTGGTGGTGCTGTGCGTGTTGTCGATGAGCTTTGGTAACCTGGTTGCCATCATCCAAAAGGATGTCAAGCGTCTTTTGGCCTATTCCAGTATCGCTCATGCCGGTTATATGCTCATGGGGATCTTGAGCATGACCGAGCGTGGCTATGCGAGTGCGATCTTCTATGCGGCCGCCTACCTCGTCATGAACTTTGCCTGCTTTATGGTGGTCGTGAAGATCGCGGCCGATGGCAAAAACCTCAAGATCAAAGAGCTTGCAGGGTTGCACAAGCGTTCTCCGCTTCTGGCAATGACGCTTATGCTGGGCCTATTCGGGTTGGCCGGGATACCCCCTACGGTTGGCTTTACCGGGAAGTTCTATGTGTTTGCGGCTGCCATGGAACAAGGTTATCTGACTCTTGTCGTCATTGGCATGGTGAACGCAACCATCTCCCTTTACTACTATTTAATCGTCATCAAGGCTGCTTACTTGCTGGAGCCGGTGGAGGAATATCCCGTGATAAGGGTTGACTCCCGGTATCGAGCGATGAGCATCGCGCTGGTGATGGTCATGGTCTATTTGGGTATGTTTCCTGACAGGTTCATTACGCTTGCGGAAGCTGCCGCTAAGAGCCTGCTGTAAGTGGTAGTTCCGAGCCCCGGTTCACAAGGGTGTGGGGGAGCCAGCACCGGGTGGTAAGCATGGCGTTGATAGTGTGTGCAGCCTGCTCGTGGCAATGATTACGGTTTGAGACTAAGGTTTCAGGCCGGATTGGGGAGCTGAACAGAGCGGGCGTGGCCACGAAGAAGAAGCAACGACTTTCTCTTGCAGAAGAGGTTCCAAGGTGAAAGATAAACAATACAGCGATCCGATGAGTAGCAAAGCGCGGGTGACGGTATGTACTCCCAAAGGGAGCTGCAAACGTGGATGCAAAGAGGTTCGAGAAGCCCTATTGGAGGAGATTTCGAAGCGCAAGCTAAAGATCGTCGTTGGCAATGCCAAGGCGGGCTGTGATGGCAACTGCGAGACCGGGCCAGTACTCGGTTTCCCTGATCGGCTGTTTTTCTACCTGGGTGTTGCTCCGGCGGATATTCCTGAGGTAGTCGAAGAAACCTTGGTGCATGGCAGGATCATGTCGAGCTTTGTGTCCGTGAGTCCATGCCGGTCCTATCGGCCCGACCTTTTCTTCGATAGGCACACTGGTCAGCTGGTGGCCATTGATGACAGCGTGTGCATGGTTGATGTGGCACGCTACTTCCTCGCTTTTGAAGCCGGGCTCTCCTGCGGCAAGTGCATACCGTGCCGACTTGGACTGGTGCGGATGCGCGAATCCATCGAGCGAATCGCCACCGGCAAGGGGTCCAAGGATGACCTGGAACAGATTAAGATCCTCTGTGATACCATGATCGTTACTCCCTACTGTGAATTCGCCATGGCCAGCAGCCGGCCCGTGATGACTGCGGTAAAGTGTTTCAAGGACGAGTTTGTTGCGCACATCGACCAAAAGGAGTGCGCAGCAGGTGTCTGCCAGGAGTTGTTGGCGAACGCAGTGGAAAAGAAGGCGGCTGCCTAGATAAGCGCCTTGCGCGCGCTGGAGTTTCGGGGTGCGTGAGGGGCAAACGCTGATGGGGTTTGTTCGAATGGCCAGTGGGCGCTGAAAGTATAGCGTAGCTGGCCATTTGTGTTTCCATGACATATGATGAGCGCCGACTGGTGCAATACCGAACCTGCATCGACATCGCAAGCGTCTCCTGAAGAGGTAAGAATGGATGGTGATTGTCCGAATATGCCTTGATGTGGCGCTACAACCCCGGGATCATTGTCCGCTGTTCAATGCGGTTGGTGAGCTTGGTTGTGTGACGGGACTCTACTGGGTAAACAGCGAGAGGGACGGAGTCGAATCATGGTAGTGAGCGGTTTGCGGGAACGCATTATGGTGCTTCTGGCGACCCTGGGTGTTGCTGTGGCCTTGTTATCCGGGTTGTCGGAACATCTGGATTGGGTAGCCAATCTGTGTGCGTTCGTTGGTCAGGGATGCCGCGAGACTTCAAGGTTTGCCATCTTCGGGATTCGCGTTTGGCTTTGGGGTGTAGCCTTCTACGTAGGCCTGATCGGTTTTGCCCTTTTCTTGCCAAGGGCTCTGTTTTGGTTGGTTATCACGGGGACGGGGATGGAGCTGTCTTTTGTGTGGATCATGGCCAGCCAGAATGTGGTTTGCGTGTTCTGCCTTGTGAACCTGGTTGTCATGTTGTTGCTGTTCTTGTTGGCTTTCGATCGCCAGCGGGTATGGCAGATGGTGGCCATGGTTTCTGTTTTTGTGTTGCTGGGATTGGGCGTGGTGCGGAAGGAATCGGTATCCCAACCCGAGAACCTAAACCCTCCTCGGCTGCTGATGTGACGAACGCTGATGAAGACGTCGCCGCCAGAGTCGGGGACTTGACTATTAGCTTGGCGGAATTGGATGCACCTCTCTTGATGCGTTTCCACGACCTGGATATGCAGCGGTATCGTCTCAAGCGGGATCGACTTGAGCAGATGATCGTAGAGATGATTTTTCGAGAACAAGCCGCCCGGCAGGGAATTCCATTGGAGAGATTCATAGAGGAAACAATTCTGTCCAAGCTACCGGAAACCACACAGGAGGAACTGGATCACTACTTCCGTGATAATCCGTCCATACGGACCACCTGGAAAGGCACGCCCGAGGACCTGGACAAACACGTCCGGGCTACGCTGCAGCAGCGTAAATCCTACCAGATGGTCATGGACAAGGCTCGATCCATGTATGCTCAGGAGGGCGTGGTGATCACCCTCAAGGAGCCGGAGCTGCCCCGTGTGCGGGTTAATCTTGGTGATGCCACCATTCAGGGGCCGACAGAGGCGCCTGTTACCGTGGTGGAGTTCTCCGATTACCAGTGCCCAGCCTGCCGCAAAAACCACGAAACCATGAAGAAAATCATGGAAACCTATCAAGGTCGGGTCAAATGGGTTTTCAAGGATTTTCCACTGCGTTCTCATCGCTGGGCCGCCAAAGCTGCCGAGGGAGCACGCTGTGCGGCTGATCAGCATAAGTTTGCTGAGTTCCAGGACGTCCTTTTCAGCAGCGACCAGGAACTTGCCCCCGATCAGATGGAGGTTTACGCCTTGGAAATGGGGTTGGATTCGTTTCAGTTTAGACAATGTCTCGACGGTGGTAAATACCGGAGTGCGGTAGAAAAAAGTATTGAGGACGGCAGGAGTATTGGTGTCAACAGCACGCCGACTTTGGTGGTTAATGGCAGAATTATCTCCGGTGGTCAGACGATCGAATCTCTTTCCAAATTGATTGAAGAAGAATTGCCCAGACAACAGAATCCGAAACCATAAGCGTTTGCTCTGGCCGAAGGAAGGTCTGCTCCAGTAGTGCCAATGTCGATCTGGTGCCGGCTCCGGTCTGAACGGCTGATGCGGGCAATGCGGGCTGTTGACGTCGCGACCTTGATAATCGCTGCAACCCATTGGACAAAACCGGCTAAAATTCCCTCTCCCCACGCTGCTCCAGCATCATCGGCGGCGGGTCAGGATCGCCCTGCGCGCCACAACCAGCCGCGGTTCTGATTACCTGGTACGCAAAGGTGGGGAAGCGGACTGGCAGCTGCATCCAGTTGTTGGGATGGGCGATGTGGAGAGATTCGCCCTGTAGGTTGCGGAATTCCGACAGGGTGCAAAGGCCTGCCGTGCCATCAGGGTAGAGGAATTCCAGCTGCATTCCGGCAACGAGCCGGCTTCGCACTTCCACCGTGATCCATCGAGAAGAGCCGGTTCCGCGTGCGTCACGATCACTTTCCGGGCGGATCTCGCCAGGAAGCTCCCTCACCACGCCGGCGAGGGTGTGGCTGCGAAGATATGCAGCCGAAGACGAGAATTCCAAGGTGGACTTAGGGTCATCGAAGAGCAGCCCCTGGGTGTACGGCCGGTGGCTCACCCGCTGTAGGTCCTCTTTCCAGTTGGTTTCCAGGCGGAATTGTCCGGGGTACTCCCAGTAGCGGTCGATGGCTTGACGATAGCTGCGGATGACACTGGCCAGATAGAGCACTCCCTTCATTCGACCTTCGATCTTGAAGGCATCGATTCCCAGCTCCATAAGCCTGCCAAGGGATGGTAGCAAGCAGAGATCTTTCGAATTGAGGATGTAACTGCCGCGCTGGTCTTCACAGATCGGAAGATACTCCCCTGGTCTTTTCTCTTCGACCAAGCGGTACTGCCAGCGGCATGGCTGAGTGCAAAGTCCCTGATTGGCAGGGCGTCGATTCAAGAAGGCACTGAGCAGGCAACGGCCGGAATACGCCATACACAGCGAACCATGCACGAAGACCTCCAGTTCCATTTGTGTCTGTTGACGAAGTCGAGACACCTCCAGGTAGGAAAGCTCCCGGGCCAGATTGATGCGCCGAATTCCTTGCTTTTGCCAAAAAAAAGCGCTAAGGGAGTTGGTGGTGTTGGACTGGGTGCTCAGATGAACAGAGATTGCGGGTGCCCAGCGTTGTGCCAGCAGCAAGATCCCTGGATCACTAACGACAATGGCATCCACCTCGATGTCCTGAAGATAGCGGAGAAATTCCGGTAGGGCTGGAATATCATCTTCCCGAGCGTACACATTGACGGTTACATATAGTTTCTTGCCGAGCTGATGTGCCATGAAACACGCGTGAGCCAGCTCCTCTCGATTGAGATTACGCGTGTAGGCCCTTAGACTGAAATCTTTGCCTCCCGCATAGACCACATCGGCTCCGTAAAGAAAAGCAATCCTACACTTCTCGAGGCTTCCTGCGGGCGCCAAGAGCTCTGGTTTCTTGGGTCGGATATGGTGGCGGAGGGGATACTCGATCATGAAAGTCGTGCGAAAGCTCCTGAGACCCATGCATGGGGCCTGCTGTGGTTAACATGCGCCGGCAAAATCCTGATTGGGCCACCAATGTCCGGCAGCCAGATGGTTCCGCGCTCGCCTGTAGCTAACACGCGTGGAGAGCACTGGCAAGCATCAAGTCCTGGCTCTGCTTGAGCGGTATGAAGTGGTAACGGCGGCCACCAGGTTTGAGGGGAAGGGGCACTGGCCGATGATCCGTGCATCGACCAATTCAATTGATCATCGAAAACTGGCTTGGCTGACATTGAAGTTACTGCCCGGATTGGGGAATCGTTCTCTACTCAAGTTGGTCAATCATTTCGGTTCCCCCGAGGCGGTGCTGAGCGCGAATGCGGTGGAAATCAGAGCTGTGGAGGGGCTTCGGCCACATGCCGTCAAAGCCCTGCTGAGTCGCCAGCATTCCCGCGATCCTTCCGCCGAATGGCAGATGCTCCAGAGCAAGGGTTTTCACTTGGTGTGTTTGGGTGATCCCGACTACCCGGCCAATCTTGCCGCCATTCCCGATCCGCCTGCGGTACTCTTCGCCGATGGTTCTTTGGAACCTCGGGATCTGGTGGCCATCGCCGTGGTCGGTTCCAGAGCGGCTTCATCTTTGGGGATGGCTTTCACCGAGCGGATTAGCGCCGATTTGGCTCAATGTGGGGTTACTGTTGTCAGCGGATTTGCCGTGGGGATCGACAGTGCAGCCCATCGCGGTGCACTTCGTGGTCGAGGGCGAACCCTGGCAGTACTCGGCTGTGGGCTGGACCAGGATTACCCGCCCGGCAACCGTGAAATGCGTGGTCAAGTCCGGAACTCCGGAGCATTGCTGACCGAATTCGCTCTGGGCAGTCCCCCGGAGGCAGATCATTTCCCCGCACGCAATCGGATCATCAGCGGATTGGCGTTAGGAGTGGTGGTGGTCGAAGCTGCCCAACGTAGCGGTTCACTCATAACCGCACGGCTGGCCCTGGAACAGGGCCGAGAAGTTTTTGCCGTCCCAGGTATGGCGCGTCATTACCGCAGCGCTGGGGTCCATCAGTTGCTGCGGCAGGGAGCGAAACTGGTAGAGACCGCGCAAGATATCCTTGACGAGATTCGCCCTATGATTCAACGCAGCCCTGCTGCTACGGCCCGGGACTCCATGGTTCCGGCCACGACGGGTGGCTGTGCCGCTCGGGACGATTTCTCCGACGAAGAAGCCGCGTTGATCTTGGTATTGCGGAAGGAACCGGTTCATATTGATGAACTGGGACATCAACTCCAGTGGATGCCGTCCCGTGTTGCCTCGGTTTTGCTTTCGCTGGAACTCAAAGGGGCGGTCCAACAGCTGCCGGGTAAGCATTTTGCCAGTATGTTGGACGGCTGCTGATGTTCCCTGGTGCTACTTCAAGTGGAAATCTCTCCTTCCCCCTTTGCCAAAGAGTGTTTGGGGGGATTTCATCCTTCGTTGTGACCGGCAGGTCATGGTGATTAATAGGTACCGAAGGCTAACAAATGTAACAGGACTCGTTCTATGTCGAAGTCATTACTCATTGTCGAATCTCCCACCAAAGCCAGAACGCTTTCGCGTTATCTGGGCAAGGATTTCCTCGTAAAAGCATCGGTGGGCCATATCAAAGACTTGCCCAAGAACAAGTTGGGGATCGATCTCCAAGACCGGTTTCAGCCCGAGTACCAAGTAATTCGGGGAAAAAAGGCGATTATCAAGGAGCTCAGCCACGCGGCCGGCCAGGTGGATGCCGTCTACCTGGGTTCCGACCCTGACCGCGAGGGTGAGGCCATCGCCTGGCATATCGCCGAGGAGATTGAGGCCCAGGGCAAACCGATCCATCGGGTCCTTTTCCATGAACTGACCAAGAAGGCCATTCATGACGCTTTGACGCACCCCAGGATACTGAATCGCTCTCTATTTGAGGCCCAGCAATCACGGCGCATTCTCGACCGGCTGGTCGGATACCTGATATCGCCGCTGCTTTGGAAAAAGGTGAAGCCGGGTTTGAGTGCCGGGAGGGTGCAGTCCGTAGCTTTGCGGCTGATTTGCGAACGTGAACGCGAAATCCAGCGATTCGAACCAGATGAATTCTGGAGCATTACCGCCCGATTGAGGACTGGGCTCGACCGGGTGGATGAGGGCCTGAAGGCCGACGACCGGCCATCGGACATCGTTGATGCGCGTTTGTGGCGGTGTCAGAAGCAGAAATGCAAGGTGACCAGCGAGGACCAAGCTCGCGGCATTGTAGAGGTCTTACGATCCAGCGCCTTCCAGGTGGCCAAGGTAGAGCGAAAAACCCAGCGCCGCCATCCGGTCCCTCCCTTCATCACCAGTACCCTGCAGCAGGAAGCCGCTCGCAGACTTCGCTATGCCGCCAAGCGGACCATGAGCATCGCCCAGCAGTTGTACGAAGGTGTGGATGTCGGCAAGGAAGGGGCGGTTGGCCTGATCACCTACATGCGTACCGATTCTACCCGGCTTTCCGACGAATCCATTGAAGACGGTGCGTGGTTTTATCGAAAAGACCTGGGGAAAGCAGTTCCTCCCCGGCAAGCCGAATTTCTTCAGAAACCGAAAAGGTGTTCAGGATGCGCACGAGGCGATTCGCCCCACGGACGTGAGCCGAACCCCTGAAGCCGTGGCTCGGTTTCTCACCAAGGAGCAGCAAGCCATCTATGGGCTCATCTGGAAACGTTTTGTGGCTTGCCAGATGGCACCGGCCTTAATTGATCAAACCACGGTGGATGTAATGGCCGGAAGCCTCTCATCCCAAGATACCGATCCGAAAGTGGTCGCCGGACCGTATGGCCTCCGTGCCACGGGTTCTGTCGTCAAGTTCCCCGGGTTCCTGGTCCTTTATGAAGAAACTCGGGAGAATGGCGAAGAAGGGAAAGAGACTGAGGCTTTTCTGCCGGACCTAACCGAAGGTCAGGTTTTGACCTTGCTCAACATCGTTCCCAAGCAGCATTTCACCCAGCCTCCAGCCCGTTTCAGCGAAGCCAGTCTTATCAAGGAATTGGAGGAAAGGGGTATCGGCAGACCCAGCACCTACGCTGCCATCCTTTCCACGATTTTGGATAAGGAATACGTGTCCCAGGACAAACAGCGGTTGGCCCCGACGGAATTGGGTTATATCGTCAACGATTTGTTGGTGGATCATTTCCCGAATGTCGTTAACCCGGAGTTCACCGCGAAGATGGAAGAGAACCTGGATGGTATCGAGGTTGGGCTGCAGTCCTATGTCGGGGTTGTGGATGAGTTCTACCGGGAGTTTGCTGCGACCCTCGAAGCCGCCAAGGCCAACATGCGCAATCTGAAGAGCGTCGGATTGGTGACCGCGCTGGACTGCCCCAAGTGTCAGCGTCGCCTGCACATCCGCTGGAGTCGCAACGGGCCGTTTGTCTCCTGTGCCGGTTATCCGGAATGTGATTTCACCTCGGATTATGAACGGGATGACAAGGGGCAAATCCGGTTGCTAACAAGTACCTTGGAAGCTGAGCCTTGCGAGAAATGTGGCCGCGACATGGTACTGAAACGTGGGCGCTACGGGTCATTTCTCGCTTGCAGTGGCTATCCCGAATGCAAGAATACTCGCCCGCTTCCGGGTAGTGAAGCCAAACCCGCCGTCAGTTCCCCTCCGCAAGTGACCAATCAGAAGTGCGACAAGTGCGGCGGCAGTTTCTTAGTCAAACAGAGCCGTTTTGGGATTCCTTTCCTCGCCTGTGAGAATTACCCAAAATGTAAGAACACCCGTCCCTTCACCACAGGTATCCCGTGTCCAGCTGGAGACTGTGATGGTGAATTGATTGAGCGAGCTACCAAGAAAGGCCGGCGGTTTTACGGTTGCAGCCGCTATCCGGCATGCCGCTCGGCATACTGGGATCAGCCTGTGAAGGAACCTTGTCCACAGTGCGGGTCCCCGGTGATGCTGCAAAAGGTCAGCAAGAGAACCGGTGCCAAGCTGGTTTGTCCAAATCCAAACTGCAAGTATCAGCAGGCCATGGAACAACCGCCTGAGGTCGCGCAGGCCGGTGCGCCATGACATGAGTCCAAGAGGAGTATGGTGGTGATCGGTCACGCGGAGTTTTCATCTCTATGGCAGGTCCTCATGTTCGGCTTTGGTTGCTGCCTCGGGAGTTTCTTCAACGTGGTCATTTACCGCCTGCCTCATGGCAAATCCATTGTTTCGCCGGGCTCTCATTGTCCCCAGTGCCAAAAAGCCATAGCCGCATATGACAACATTCCCCTGCTGAGCTATGTGCTGCTGCGCGGACGCTGCCGCCACTGCGGGGTGCACATCCCCTGGCGTTATCCACTGGTTGAATTGCTCGCCGGAGTGATGTTCGTGTTGCTTTTCCGGCGATATGGTTGGCAAGTGCAGTTTTTTGTGGAGTTGTTTTTTGCTTGCTGCCTTTTTGTCATCTTCTTTATCGATCTGGATACCTATCTGATTCCGGATGTCATCTCGTTGCCGGGTATCCTGGTAGGATTCGCCACCTCCTTTGTGAGCCCCCGTCTCGGCTGGTTTGATTCGTTGGCGGGAATCCTATTGGGTGGCGGGCTTTTCTATGCCATTGCCATCGGCTATCAATGGTTTCGAGGACAAGAAGGTTTGGGCGGGGGAGATATCAAGCTGCTTGCCATGATCGGGGCTTTTATGGGGTGGTCCGGGGTGGTATTCACGATTCTGCTGAGTTCCGTGACGGGGGCCGTGGTGGGTCTCATTGCCATGCAACGCAGCCAGAAGGGGTTGTCCACTATGCTGCCTTTTGGACCCTTTCTGGTACTGGGAGCGATATGCTACCTATTCTGGGGGGAAACGTTCCTGAAGTGGTATTGGGGGACTATCTCATAAGCAGTTTTTTTTCAAGTGACCGGCCGCACTTGCCGAAAGAATGTTCAATTGGCTGTCTGCATGGCGAGCCTGAGCGAGCGAGCGGTCGCACAGCACTGGGATAACAGCAGGATAAGATGCCCTTTCCAAGTCTTGGGCAAGCGGTGGGGCAGTCCTCGGTATGGTGACTTTACCAGACAATGACACACAAGAGTCTGTTGCACGACAAACCCATAGCTGACGAGGATGAGATCGTAGTGCGAGGTTCCGCCGCTCATCATTTGGCGACCGTACTCCGTGTCAAGCGAGGAGAGCAGATCGAAGTCCGTGACGGTTTTGGCTCAGCCTGGATGGGCGAAGTCATTGGACGTAGCAGGGATGGGATTTCCGTTCGAAAGCTGCGTCACCAGGGCCGATCGAATGAATCTCCCCTTTCCTTGACGCTCGCACTGGCCTATGGACGCTCGGATCGGATGGAATTGGTTTTGCGCCAAGCCACGGAACTCGGGGTGGTTCGTGTGGTGCCTTTTCGTGCCGCCAGAAGCCAATATGGATTGCGTGATGAGCAACTGGAGCAGCGGATTTTGCGCTGGTGCCGGATCAGCGGGGAAGCATTGCGGCAAAGTGGCCGAACGAATCTGCCCATCATTGAACCCCTACCGGATGTAGAATCACTCCTTGCCAAAATCCCCGAATGGGGCTGCATGGGTGCCGATTGTCTGCGCATCCTGGCCTGGGAGGAAGAACGCCAACAGGGGCTGTTGTCGTTGTGGAGGGAATATCCCCACAGCACCAAAGTGGTGGTGGTGATAGGACCAGAAGGGGGATTCTCCAGGGCGGAGGCTGGACTTTTTTCTGCAGCTGGGTTTTTTTCAGTGTCTTTGGGACCGCGCACCTTACGTCTGGAAACTGCGGCAACAGCGCTCCTGACCGTCTGTCAGTTGCTTTGGGGGGACCTGGCATGGCACAGGAGCGACCTGGGTGATGATCCCAAAAAGGCATGACAAGCCATCAAAGATGAGTTATAATGAGAAGTTAAGTGGACAAGAGGCTTTGAGGATGACCAATGCTGTGGCGCACCCGCCCTGCAACGTCCCAGTTCTAAGCCCGGCATTCTTGTTCTTCCTTCATAAGGAGTCAGCTCATGAAATGTGTAAAATGCGGCTACATCAGTTTTGATTACCTTTCAGTATGCAAGAAATGTGGGGTTAGCTTGAACCAAGCCCGGTCTGGTTTGGGTTTTATTGAATCGAAGCCCGAACCCCCAGAGTATCTCAAAGCGCTGATAGATGAAGGGGGTGGCACTGATGGGGCGGATGCCGCGGGCAGAGCCGCAAGTCCCGTCGAAGATACTACCCTACAGCTCGAACAGGCGCTGACTGAAGAGCAAGGGATTCGGTTTGGTTCCAAGCCTGCTTCCGAGACACAGCCCGCTACTGCAAGCGTGGTGGAGACGCCTGATGAATGGGCGGTGGACAGCAAGTGGTTGGGGTTGGAGGAACCTTCCCAAAAGCCGGTGGTGGTCGACATGCCCGACGTGGACGACTTGGTGCTGGAGTTGGGGGATGATGAGGCACCGGCCCGCGCCCATGGTGGTGGTCACCCGGGGGAAATGGGTTTTGATAAGGATATGCACTCCTTCGATATGCATACCGAAGAGTCCCTGGATGATCTGCTGTTTGAAGATTTCTCCCACGGGGGCGACGAGGAACACTCGCTGCCGGAGGCGGATTCCGACCTGGATCTTTTCGCAAAACCACTGGCTAAGTCCGAAGAGCCTTCCATGGAGCTAGATGAAGACTTGGACGACTTGGTACTGGAGTTGGGTAACGATGGTTTGGAACTCGCCGAAGTAGAACTGGAAGAGACATCGGCAAACAGCTAGCAACGGTCAGTGCTGACGGCTGGTTCCATGCAGCATCTGGACGGCCGCGGCAAGGAAAAAGTCCTTGACAGGGCCATGACTATTCAGTAACGTGCGCCCGTTCGTGGCGAGGTAGCTCAGTCGGTAGAGCAGTGGACTGAAAATCCTCGTGTCCGGTGTTCGATTCACCGCCTCGCCACCAGTTTTGTAGCCCTGGTCTTAGGACTTATCCAGTCCCCAAGGGTTCCTTCAAGGCCCGCCAAAAGCGGGCTTTTTTTTGCTGAATTACGATCAAGTCCTGATGCATAGCCGGAATGTCAGTCCATGCCCACCACTAACACCCTGCAGCGATCCCGAATTATTCAGAGTCTATTGTACTGGTTCACGAACCATCAGCGTCCTCTCCCCTGGCGTAGGCAATATACTCCCTACCAGACTTGGATTTCGGAAGTCATGCTGCAACAGACTCAGACCAATACCATGTTGCCGTACTACCAACGCTGGATGCAGCGCTTTCCAGATGTCTACGCCGTAGCTCGGGCGTCGGAGCAGGAGGTGCTCAAGCACTGGGAAGGGATGGGATACTATTCCCGGGCCCGGCATATCCACAAGACGGCGAAGCTTCTGGTGGACCAATTTGATGGGGCCTTCCCCGAGGACTACGAGGACCTTATCAAGCTTCCCGGAATCGGTCGTTATACCGCCGCAGCGATCCTCAGCATTGCCTTCAACAAGGACTATCCGGTGGTGGATGGCAATGTGGAACGGGTTTTTGCACGTTTGTTCGACTTGCGTGAACCGGTGAAGGCGAAGGAGAGTCAAGAATTTATCCGCAGCATGGCTCAGATCCTCTTGCCTATCGGACGTGCCCGAATGTTCAATCAGGCGCTCATGGAACTGGGAGCGACCGTCTGCCTTCCCAAGAACCCCATTTGTCCGGAATGTCCCGTAGCGACGTTCTGCAGCAGCAAGCGGTTCGGGGTTGTGCATCTGCGCCCCGTTATGAGCGTTCGCAAGCCGCCGGTGCCGATTGAAGTTGCGCTGGGGGTGTTGATGGATGACGGCCGGGTGCTCATTCAAAAACGTCCGGATCAGGGATTGATGGCCGGACTCTGGGAATTCCCGGGCGGCAAACTGGAGGATGGGGAAACCCCGGTCCAGGCCCTGAAGCGGGAATTCCGGGAAGAACTTGGCTTGATGATTGAGCCGATCCGCAAGCTGACCATGATCAAGCACCAGTACACATCTTTTCGCGTCGCACTGCACTGTTTCTTCTGCGGCTTTCAGGGGGGATCCCAGAAGATCCCTACGAACCTGGCCTCGACACCGCGTTGGGTGACCATCACGGAGTTGGACCAGTTTCCGTTCCCGGCCGCCAACCGCAAGCTCATCCATATGTTGCACACGATATGGGAAGTCCGAATACCAAGACCGCTCGCACCATTACGACCCCTTGCCGCGTTGAACACCATAGAACCTACCCACATGGTGGAGATACAGAACTCCACAATCATTTGTTGAGCCTCCAATGCTGTTGACTTAAGGCCAGGAAACCCTTCCGATTCCCCTCCCCTCGGTGGGAGGGGATCTAACGGAGGGGTTGATCTTACTGTGCATTTTCTCACCCCCACCCTGCCTCCCCCATCAAGGGGCGGAGCGTAAGTCAACAGCATTGACATTAGCCTCCTAGTCTTGATCAGGGTTTCATTCTAATGGCAACCGTGGGAATGATTTGAATGAAAAGTAAGGACTATACACCACTGATAATGTGGTTTTGTTTGCTAACGGGAATAATCGGAATATTTATGGGCTAAAGGAGTTACCAATGACCATTCCCCGTATGACCGTCATCACGCTTGGGGTTACAGACCTGGCGAAGTCCACCAGATTTTACGAAGCGATATTCGGCCTGCGCCCCAACACCGACTATGAGGGGATCTCGTTTTTCGAACTCCCCGGCACATGGCTGACGCTCTATCCGATCGATAAGTTGGCTGAAGACATCTCGCCACAATTGTCTGCCACGCGTGGTTCTTTCAGTGGTATTACTTTGGCCTACAACGCACGTAGCAAGGACGAGGTTATGGCTATTTTTGAGCAAGTCGAAGCGGCCGGTGCCGCCATTGCCAAAGTCCCGCAAGACACCTTCTGGGGTGGGTTCAGCGGGTATTTCACCGACTTGGATGGCACCTACTGGGAGGTCGTTTGGGGGCCAATGTTTGACTTTGCACCTGACGGTTCTTTGCGCTTTAAGACGTAACGACAAGCAGGCCGCTGCCCAACAATCGCTCAAGCCGACCACTCACCGCATGCGCGTTTTCGGGAGACCCAGGGCGTGGTTGCCAGCGGTTGATGGCAGCTTGGTTCCACGTGGGGCTGAACTGCCTGCTGACGAACAATGTCACAGCCCAGATAAGCGGATGGATAGATGGGCCTGGAACATCAGCTACTTGATTCGGCCATGAGTTGGGGAGCCGATTATTTCGGCATCGCCGATTTGTCCCCGGCCCGCGACGCCATTCTCGAACAAGGTGGGACCGAAATCGCAGCATATGCGCGCTCCATTTCCATTGGGATCGCCTTGTTGCACCCAGTCGTTGACCAGTTGTCGCGGCGACCCGAACGCGCCGGTGGGGCCAAACACTTTGAAGCGCTGAGCGTGCCGTTTGCTATTGCAGTGACCGCGGATGAGGTGTAATGGCATCCATGCAACCTGTGAGACACCATGGGCTGACTCACTTCCGGGATGAGGAACGACCACGATCAACATTGGTTAGATCATGCTGCGTGTCCGTAACCTAAAATGTTACTACGGCCGCATTCAGGCCATCAATGGGGTGAGCCTTTCGGTGGGCGTGGGGGAGCTCATTGCCTTGATCGGTGCCAATGGGGCGGGCAAGAGCACTTTGCTCCAGGCGATCTGCGGGCTGCTGCCCGGCTGGCAGGGAGAGATCCGATTTGAAAAGAACTCTCTGCAGGGTTTGACTCCACCACGTATTGTTCAGCGCGGCATCAGTCTGGTGCCCGAAGGCCGGCTGATCTTTCCGCCTCTCAGCGTGCTCGATAACCTTCGGTTGGGGGCCTACCTGCGCTACCGCAAGAAGGAGGGAGAGGCGGTCGAAGAGGATCTGCAGACGATTTGGGAACTGTTTCCGGTACTCAAGGAACGGGCTCGCCAAGCCGCCGGCACGCTTTCGGGTGGTGAGCAACAAATGCTGGCCATCGCCCGCGCACTCATGGCGCGCCCCAGACTGCTGCTGTTGGATGAACCCTCCATGGGGTTGGCGCCCATGCTGGTGCAGCGCATCCTCGAGACGCTGGTGCAACTGCGCGACCAAGGGCTAACCATCCTGCTGGTGGAGCAGAATGCCCGCGCTGCATTGCGGGTGGCGGACCGGGGCTATGTGTTGGAAACCGGACGGATGGTGATGGAAGGCACTGCCGCGGATCTTCTCGCCGACCACGACCTGAAACGGGCTTACCTGGGCAAAGACTATCGAGATTTTTGTGAAGGAAGGCATTGATATGGCGATCGCGAATCGCAAAGCGGAATGCCTGGATATGGAAGCGCGTGGCCAGCAGCAACTGGAACGGCTGCAAAGCAGCCTCAATCGTGCCAATCGCAGCGTGCCCTTCTATCGCAATCGTTTTCAGGAGCAGGGTTTTGATCCGGCCCAACTGGAATCCTTCGCCGATCTTGCGCGGATACCTTTCACGGAACGTTACCACCTTGGTGACAATTACCCTTATGGGCTGTTTGCCGTGCCCTTGAGGGACATCGTGCGTATCCACAGTGCACCGGGAAGCGGTTTGAAACCCACGGTCAGTGGTTACGCCAAACAGGATCTGATCTTCTGGCGGGAACTGGTGTCCCGCTCCTTGGTTGCTTCGGGTGTTACGGCCACCGATGTGCTGCAGATCGTGCTCGACCCCGGACTGGCGAATTGGGGATGGGACTACAAGGATGGTGCGGAAGCCGTGGAGGCGAGCGTGATTCCGCTCACCGTCCTGCCACCGGAAAAACAGCTCATGATCCTGTCTGATTATAAGACGTCGGTGCTGATCACCACCCCTATGGCAGCACTGGAGTTGTCGCAGTTGCTGTTCAATGCCAACCTCAATCCCAACACACTGGCCTTGAAGACGATCATTCTAGTGGGAGAACCCAGCGACCAGCAAGTCCGCGTGCAATTGGCCGATCAACTTCATGTGCAAACCTGGGTCCACTATGGTTTGAATGAGGTTCCGGGCCCGGCGCTGGCATTCGAATGCGAGTATCGCCAGGGTCTGCATGTCAGCGAAGATCACTTCTTTCCTGAGATTGTTGATCCCGACACCGGCCGGGTGATGTCTGAAGGCGAGGTCGGTGAATTGATTCTGACCACCTTGACCACCAGGGCTTATCCGTTAGTTCGTTTTCGCACCGGCGATCGCGCTCGCCTTATGAGCGAGCCGTGCCCGTGTGGGCGCACCCTTAGGCGTTTGGAGTGGTTGCCACAGCGGACCGATGACATGGTGGTGGTCCGAGGTGTCAAACTCGATCACCGTCATATCCTGCTACTGCTGGAACGGGAACTGGGATTCTTGCCGGAACAGCAAAGGTTGCATGTGGTTCGGCGAGGATTTGAAGATTCCTTGGAAATCTGGCTGTGTGTTGATGACCAGATGTTTTCAGATGAAATTAAGGTGATGGAGCAGCTTATTGGGGATCTGCGCGAGGAGTTGACCCAGGAGCTCAAGGTCCCGGTGTCTATTCGGCTAAAGGAAAAGGGTTCCTTTAGCTACCCCGCCCCTCCAACACTGATTGAAGATCTGCGTTCCGCTAAGGGCTGACCAAACTACCTCGCCACGCCTCAGCTATATTTCGGTTTTGTTGAGTCTAGGACATATGCTACAAGTACAAAGATTCGTGCAGATTTGCCTGATGCCTCCGGACTTTGGCCAATAGACTAGGGGACAGAGTACCACCTGACTGCCGCCATCCGCCATGTGGGTTGCAGGGGAAACGTGGCCGGGGAGCAGATCCCGAGTGGTTGGAGGTCCGGTAGTCGGGGACGGGTCAGGAGGGCATTTTGCTGAGGCGGTATCAGAGATCCATTGACTACCTGTTTGGCTTGCAGAAGCACGGCATCAAGTTCGGTCTCAACCGCACCGAGCACCTGCTGGAAAGGCTGGGTAATCCTCACGAGCGGCTGCGTTGCATTCACATTGCAGGGACCAACGGCAAAGGGTCCACGGCTGCCATGGTGGCAACGGTGCTTCAAGAGCAGAACTACCGCGTTGGGCTCTACACGTCGCCTCATCTGGTGCGATTCACTGAACGGTTCCGCATCGATGGTGTAGAGACCAAGCCGGAAAGGATCCTGGACGTTTTCGATCAGGTTCATGGGGTATTGGATGAGGGTGAGCCCCCCACTTTCTTTGAAGTGGTGACGGCCATGGGGTTGCTCTATTTTGCCCAGGAGAATGTCGATTGGGCCGTGGTTGAAGTCGGCTTGGGCGGGCGGCTGGACGCAACCAACGTGATTCGCCCGCGGGCCAGTGTGATCACCAACATCTCATTTGATCACCAGGAATATCTGGGGGCTACACTGACCTCCATTGCCCGTGAAAAAGCCGGGATTATTAAGGAGCATGTTCCGGTGGTATGTGGCGCACGGCAGCCATCAGTCCAAGGGGTGATCAAGACCACCTGCTACAAACGTCATGCCAAACTGTATCGTTTGGGAGTGGATTACCGGGTTCGCCAGGCTGCCGATGGTTCCTTCCACTATCAAGGCATGCAACAAAGCCGGACCGGATTGCGACTCAATTTGGATGGAGCCCACCAGTTGAGCAATGCCGCCGTTGCATTGGCCACACTGGACGTCTTACGCATGGATGGGGAAATCAACCTCGATGATACCGCTATCCATCGAGGTTTGGCGAAGGTCCATTGGCCGGCGCGGTTGGAGGTTTTGCAGCAGCATCCCTTGATCGTCTTGGATGGTGCCCATAATCCGCAGGGTGCCGAGTGCCTGCGCGACGCCTTGAAACGGGATTTCTCCTACCGGCGTTTGCACCTGGTTTTCGGCGTCATGAAGGATAAAGATATGCGCGGGATCCTGCGGCGTTTGTTGCCCATCGCGGATACGGTGACTTTTGCCCGGCCGCGTTATGAACGGGCGGCCGATCCCGAACATCTCAAAGCACTGGCAAAGGCATACAGTCAGAATTGTTTTGCCATTCCAGACGTAGCTTCTGCCATTCAACACGCCAGGAGGCTGGCCAATCCGGATGACTTGATCTGCATTACGGGTTCGCTCTACTTTGCCGGCGAGGTCAAGGAACTCTTCGGAGAGCCCACAACTTTCTAGTCATAGGTGGACTATGAGATTCCGGGCATATTTGATCGCGGATATCACCAGAATGTGCCTTGGTGCGTTGGTGATGATGGTCATTGGATTTGCCGGCGCGGTCCATGACGCCCAGGGTGGAATCGCTCTCCTGGGGAAATCTCCCGAGGATATGTTCAGAGGGGGTCGTGAACCCTGGAAGATTGATGCGCAGAAGCTTTCCTATGACCAGAAGAATGGGGTGTATGAGGCGGAGGGAGAAGTAAACATTCATTCTGGTGAGCGCTCCCTGCGGGCGCAATGGGCCAAGTTTGACACCCGCAAGCGGGAAGCGGAGTTGCGTGGTGGGGTCTTCATCCGCCATGGGCAGGACTGGCTGAAAGGGGAATACGCGCTTTGGAACGTGGATATCTACACCGGGAGCGTGGACCATGGCCTGGCTTTTTTTGCCCAAAACTATCTTTATATTCAGGGCAAACGCCTGGCCAAGGTGGGCGAAAGCCAGTACGAAATCGAAGATGGTATGGTCACCAGCTGTGAACCGGGCCGACCCGATTGGTCAATCCATTTCAAACGTATGAAGGTGGATACCGAAGGCATAGGAGTGGCTCGCGACACCTCATTTTGGGTCAGGTCAGTCCCCACCGCTTATGCGCCGATTCTGGTGTTTCCCGCCAATCGAGACCGGCAATCGGGCTTCCTCATGCCGGCGGGTGGAACGTCCACTCTGAATGGAGTTGGAGCCGAGATACCCTTCTTTTGGGCGATGCGTCCTGATATGGATGCCACGTTCTACGCTCAGTACATGGAGAAACGTGGATTCATGGGTGGCATCGAGTATCGTATTGCCCATCAGACATGGGGTGAAGGCATCTGGCTTTTTAACTATTTGTCGGATCAGATCGGCAAGGATGAGCTCGTTAAGAACGGCTACACATTCGAGGGGAAAGACCGCTGGTGGTTGCGGTCACGGCACAATTTCAAGCTTCCTTATGAGATTGAAGGTCGCCTTGATCTGGATTTGGCTAGTGACCGGAACTACTTAAATGAATTCACCGTGGGTTCCACCAGCTGGGACCGCACAAATCGGATGTTTAAGGAGTTTTTCGGGCGCGGGCTCATCAATGACAAGACCATCACCACCCGCGAGTCTATCCTCTATTTGAACCATCGTGAGGAAAATGCCAATCTTGGACTGGATATCCACTACTGGGACAATCTGGAATCGGGGAAGGACCAGGTCACACTCAAGAAGATGCCCAAGCTGTTCTTCGATGTGATCCCTACACCCATGGATCAACTGCCTCTGGTCTACTCGCTGAATAGTTCAGTGGTGAACTACTGGCGGGAAGATCTCGCTCGTGGTGGACGATTGGACCTGCACCCACGAGTGTCTTACCCGCTGCATTTTAGCCCTTATCTGGATCTGGAACCGTCAATCGGGGTGAGGGCTTTAGCATATGGGGTCGACTGGCAAGATGACCCTGAGGGATATGGCCATGGGGCTTATCAGGGTCGGATGCTTCCCGATGCCCGCATGGAATTGAGTAGTAGCATCAACCGAGTGTATGGGGTGGAATGGGGGGACCTAAAGGGGATTCAGCATGTCATTCGTCCCGAGGTAACCTACGAATATATAAGCGACTTTGGACGAGAAATCGTGCCGTCTTGGGATTCACTAGATAGTTACCGCGAGCTGCATGACATCCGCTATGGGTTTTCGACCTATTTGGTGTCGAAAAAGGTACGCGAGGATCAAAAGGGCGAACAGCGTGCCACCTATTCGGAGGGAGCACGATTGAGGGTTACGCAAGCTTACAGCCTCAATGACAACAACCTTTCGGATCCAATCTACTTGCACTCTGACAGTCTACTCAGCGAAATGTTGCCGGTACCAACGTATCGCTCATCCAAGGATCATCTCTCGGACATCAGTTTCGAGCTGGATTTCAAGCCCGGGCGTTACGTTACCCTGTCTTATGATTCCTTTTTATCACCCTATGATGGATCAGAAACCGGCAGGGATCTGATGCTTACTTTGGACAGCACCTTCGGGCATACCCTGGTTATTGATTATCGAACCCGAGAAGATAGTGACATCAACGAGATCACCGGCCAAGTGCGGCTCAAGGCGCTGCCCAGTCTCTTGCTCACAACTTCTTATAATTACTCCTTTTCCAAGGAGCAGATGTTCAGCCAGGCGTACGTGGCTACCTATACTCATGGTTGTTGGGGATTGAGCCTCGGCTATCGAGACGATGGCAGCGATCAACAAGTGTATTTTACGGTCAATCTTTTGGGGCTGGGAAATTTGGGCGCCGGGCTCTCACCGGCAACCGGCGGTATGACCTTCGTGCAAAGACCCTGAGGAGCTTGGATATTTCCCTTGACAAGGTTTGACTCCATCCTTTATACATCAGCACTTCATGTTAGATTGACTCTTCCGTTGGAGTGGAGTTCCTGAAATGAAAACGATGAGTGCGAAATTCGAACCGAACGCGCGCAAGTGGATCGTGGTCGACGCGGAGAATCAGGTTCTGGGACGTCTGGCATCGCAGGTGGCCATGCGTCTGCGTGGAAAGCATTTGCCGACCTTCACGCCTCATGTGGATCTTGGTGATTTTGTGGTGATCATCAATGCTGAAAAGGTCTTGCTGACCGGCAGAAAATGGGAGCAGAAGACCTATTACCGCTACAGTGGCCACATTGGAGGGATGAAAAGTACCGGTGCGCGCAAGATGAATCAAGAAAAGCCCGAGGCGATGATCCGACTGGCGGTGCGTGGAATGTTGCCCAAGAATCGGTTGGGTCGCAGTCTCTTGAAGAAACTGAAGATCTATCGCGGCGCCGAGCACCCCCACGAAGCTCAGCAGCCGTTGACCCTGACTCTGTAAGGTGAGACCAGGCAGCAGGAGATATGCAAATGGCGGAACAGCGTTTTTACGCAACTGGAAAACGAAAAACATCGGTCGCACGAGTCTGGTTGAAACCCGGCACGGGGCATGTGACTATCAATAACAAGCCCATAGACCAATACATTGATCGAGAAACCAGTAAGATGGTGGTCTTTCAGCCTTTGACCCTGACGGGTACTTTCGGCAAGCTCGACGTCAGGGTGAATGTGCACGGCGGCGGGATTTCCGGCCAGGCTGGTGCCATTAAACATGGTGTTTCCAAGGCCTTACTGGAATACAATCCGGAGTTTCGTGAAGTCCTCAAGCGTGCTGGCTTCCTAACTCGCGACTCGCGCGTGAAGGAACGGAAGAAATACGGTCAACCTGGAGCCCGCGCCCGTTTTCAGTATTCCAAACGGTAACGCCATTTCTCATTTTCAGTGCGAACTTTGCCAATCGAAGAGGGCCCCTGGTGGGTTCTCTTTTTTTTTGGGGGGGGAGTAAACCAAGCTCCAGTTGATGTGTGGCTTCGGGCGCTAGGGAAAGCTGCATCAGAAGGAAACCCGCTTTTTATTCCTTGGGGTCTTGCCCATCGGCGAATGGTTTTCACCCAGGGCTAACAGAGGAGTGACCATGATACGCGTGGCCATCGCGGGAGCGTCAGGTTATACCGGTTTCGAGTTGATTCGCCTCTTGGGGCCTCATCCCGAAGTGGAACTCACCACCATCTGTTCCAGGGGCTACCAAGGGTCACGCTTGGATGAGGTTTATCCTGCTCTAAAGCGGCACTGCAACCTGGTTTTTCAAGCCCCGGAGGCTCAGGTTCTGGCTGCCAACGCCGATCTGGTCTTTACCGCTTTACCGCACCAGGCAGCTATGGAGCTGGTCCCTGACCTTCTCGCCCGCGGTGTCAAAGTCATTGATCTGAGCGCCGACTATCGTTTGCGCGACGCCGGTGTTTATGAAGCCTGGTACCAGGCGCACAAGAACCCGGAGTTGCTGGCCGAGGCGGTCTATGGATTGCCCGAACTCTATCGGGAACGAATTGCTTCGGCCCGTCTGGTAGCCAACCCCGGGTGTTACCCTACCAGTGTCATCCTGGCGCTGGCGCCCTTGCTAGTGGCGGGGCTGGTGGTTCCGGAGAGCGTCATTGCGGACTCCAAGTCCGGCGTGACGGGGGCTGGGCGCGGTCTTGCCCTCGCCAGCCATTACTGTGAAGTCAATGATGGGTTCAAAGCATACAAAGTGGCCGAACATCGTCATACACCCGAAATCGAACAGGAATTGAGCCGGCTGGCGGGGCGGAGCATTCGCATCACGTTTACTCCTCACTTGGTGCCGATGAGTCGCGGAATCCTCAGCACTGTGTATGCAACTCAGGCTGCGGAGGTGACTCTTGACGATATCGATCGGGCCTACGCGGGTTTTTATCGCCAGGCTCCGTTTGTGCGTTTGTGCGGTCCAGGCGCACTCCCGACCACGCTGCAGGTGCGCGGCAGCAACTATTGTGATCTGGGCTGGCGGATGGATGAGCGCACCGGACGACTGATCGTGGTTTCCGTGATTGACAATCTGACCAGGGGTGCTTCCGGGCAGGCCGTATGCAATATGAATCTGATGAACGGTTGGCCCGAAACCTGGGGGCTTAACCAGGCCCCTTGGCAGCCTTGAAGGGTTTCCGTCCGGCAGTGGATATTCAAGCCAAGCGCAACTTTCGCCTGGTCCTGGAATACGATGGGACAAATTACCATGGCTGGCAGCGTCAGCACGGGGTGTTGACCGTCCAGGAAGCGGTGGAATCCCGGTTGGAGATCATGCTGGGGTTGCCGATCAAGGTGCGCGCATCGGGGCGCACCGATGCCGGCGTGCACGCGCGTGCCCAGGAGGTCAATTTCTATGCACGAACCAACTTACAGCCGGTGGAAATCCAACGTGGTCTCAATGCGCTGCTGCCAGATGATATCGTCATCCTCGCCGCCTTCGAAGTTGACGATTCATTTCATGCGCGCTTCAGCGCCCAGAGCAAGACCTACGAGTATCGCATTTTGAACCGTCCTGTCCGTTCGGCTCTGGAGCGGCACCATGCCTGGCACATCCGTCGACCGCTAGAGGTGGCGCCCATGCGGGAATGCCTCCGGATGATTGAGGGTGAACACGATTTTGCCGCATTTATGGCTTCCGGCAGCGGGGTTACATCTACGGTTAGGTGCCTTTATCGGGTTGAACTCCGGTTTCCCGATGCCGAGCATTTGCTGTTCGTCTTCGACGGCAATGGTTTTCTGCGGCAGATGGTGCGAAATTTGGTGGGGACCATCGTTGAAGTGGGCAAGGGTAGGCTCGGTCCCCAGGATTTTCAAAGGATCTTGTTGAGTCGTGACCGCCGCCAGGCCGGTATGACTGCTCCGGCCCGCGGCCTTTGCCTGGTGTGGGTAGCCTACCGGAATGGGCCGGCGGAGGTGGTTGCCAGTGACCCGGATGCACAAGCAGTCCCAATATCGGCACAAACGCAACAGTAACTCTTCCGGTTCCGATCAAGGGACCTGCAGGATGCTGTTGATGAGGAGTACCCTTCGGCCAGTGCCTCTAGTAGAAGATTGACAATTCCAACATAGGTGAGGGAGACCACCATGAGACTTTCGCAACGTGCGACCCGAATCAAGCCTTCCGCCACATTGACCATCAACGCCAAAGCCAAGGCACTGAAACAAAAAGGGGTCCAGGTCATTAGTTTTGGCGTCGGCGAACCGGATTTCGATACCCCGCTGCACATTCAGGAAGCCGCCATGGAGGCGATCCGCGCTGGCCATACCCGCTACACCGCGGTGAGCGGCATCAATGAACTCAAGGATGCCATCGTGGATACCATGCAAAAAGACTACGGTCTCACCTATCGAAAAGACAATGTGCTGGTCAGTTGCGGCGGCAAGCACGCCCTCTACAATCTCTTTCAGGCTTTGCTTGATCCTGATGACGAAGTGATCATTCCCGCGCCCTACTGGGTTTCCTACCCGGATATGGTGGAACTAACAGGAGCCAAGTCGGTGGAGGCGCCCACCCGCGAAGCCGATGGTTTCAAATTGCGTCCCGAGGCGCTGGAAAAAGTGCTGACCCCCAAGAGCCGGTTGCTCATCCTCAACAGCCCATCCAACCCCACCGGTGCACATTACCGGAGCGACGAGCTGGAAGCTTTGGCGAGAATCATTCTTCGGCACGACCTCACGGTGCTTTCTGATGATATTTATTACCGTATTCTGTTTGATGGCCAAGAGTGGGTCAACATGGCCATGCTTAGCGAACGGTTGAAGGAGAGGACATTCATCGCCAATGGTGTGAGCAAGAGCTACTGCATGACAGGTTGGCGTATCGGATATCTGGTGGGGGATGCGGCGGTGCTGTCAGCGGCGTCGAAGATTCAGAGCCAGTCCACGAGCAACCCCTGTTCCATCGCGCAGTGGGCCAGTGTGGCGGCTCTCAACGGGCCCCAGGAAGACGTTGAGGAGATGGTTACGGTCTTTCAGGAACGTTGCCGCTACGTGTTGAAGCGGCTCGCTGAGATCCCCGGGGTCACCTGCTGTCGTCCCGATGGAGCTTTCTACGTCTTCCCCAATTTCAGCTGCACCTTTGGGAAAAGCATTGATGGTCGGATCATCAAAGGTTCCCTGGACCTTGCGGACTATCTGATGGAACAGGCCAACGTGGCAGTGGTGCCGGGCAGTGCCTTTGGAGAGGACGCCTGTCTGCGCTTTTCCTACGCCATCTCCATGGAAGAGCTGAGCGAAGGTTTCGACCGGATCAGCCGGGCGGTAGCTGCGCTGGAGTAGCTGTGTATCCGCCCAGTAGATGGCGGTAGAAGTTGCCACCCAGTTGCTTCCCCATTTGCCGTACCAGTCTTCTATGCGGTTTAGGCAGACTGCTGCGGCGGCTCTTCAGGATGGCGATTTTTGACGAGTGCTGATGCGTACTCCCGATTGCACCGTGCCATCCAGCCCGAGCTGAAATCCGCGGTGGTCTTGCACCACGATCCTGCCCTCCAGGGCATCCTGGTAGAGTTGCTGATCGAGCGCAATCAAGGCATGCTTTACTCGCATTCCCCGGTAGAGTTCCACCGCCTGTCCATCGACAAAAACTGTGATGCGCTCTTCCATTTAATCTCTCAAGACCATTCGCTTTTCAAGCCCGGGGCGAACCGGGGAGTGTTTCAACAGATACGCTCCCACAATGTCTCGCAAGGTGTCACCGTAGGCAAGGTTGCGGCCCTGGGTGAAGGGAGTAAACTGGTCTCCGGCGGCTGCCAGGAAATCATTGGCAGCTACGCGGTAGGTCGAGTCGGGCTGCAAGGGTTTTCCTAGCACCGAAGCGTGCACGACTCGAAAACCGGCGGGCCGAGTCATGTCATATTCCACGGTTAGCCCCGAGACCTGAAGCATCCTGGCGTGCTGCTCCGCGCTTTTTTCGAGCAGCTCCAAAATCTGAGTTCCGTTAAGATCCATGACCACCATCTGATTGTCGAAGGGTAGCAGGGTATAGAGCTTTTCCAGGTTGATCTCGCCCGCGGGCAGGTCGGCTCGAATGCCCCCGCCGTTCTGGAAGGCGATGTCGGCCGCTGACGCTTCCCGCATGGCATCGGTGATGAGATTGCCGACATTGGACTCCGCGTAATCTTGGCGCTGCAGATCGACGGCTGAACTCCCGATCGCTTTGCCAAACTCAGCCCGGATCTGATCGTTGTAACGACTTACGATTTCGGCAATGCCGGTGTCTGCCGGCGCTTGCGGATCAGCCACGACCGTCCTTAGAACATTGGCCGTGTTGTAACCGGCAATCTTATGGGTCGCCTCATCAATCTGGAGTTCAAGCACTCCCAGGTAGACTCCGTAGCATTTCGCCTGAACGATGATGGTATTGTTGATTCTGACTGGAGTAGTGACGGCGGTGTGGCTGTGGCCGCCAACAATGACGTCGATGCCGGAAATCTGCCCGGCCAGTTGTTCGTCTGCATCAAGGCCAAGGTGCGAGAGCAGGATCACCAGTTGCGCCCCTTCAGAGCGGACCTTCTCAATAAGTGGTGGAAGCACTTGGGCGGGTTCGCGGAAGACCAGATCAGAGACGGTGGCCGGATTGGTGGTGTAGGCTGTTTCCGGCGTTGTCACCCCGATCACGGCTATGGGAACACCTCGGCGTGCGAGCAGAATGTATGGTTTCATGCCCGCGAGCGCTTCCCCGCTTTTCGTGACGATGTTGGCCGCCAGGAACGGGAAGTTTGCCGCTGCCCTGAGCTGTTCGAGGGCGTCCCGGCCCCAGTCGAATTCGTGGTTTCCGAGGACCATGGCATCGAATCCCAGGGCATTCATGATTTCCATCACGGACCGGCCCCGAAAGACGTTGGAAATGGGAGTTCCCTGGAACATATCCCCCGCCGCCAGAAGAAGGGTCCCTTCAGGGTTTTTGGATCTTTCCCGCGCAATCATGGCCGCAAAATAGGCGGCCCCGCTCACCGGCTGGTCATCGAGGACGGATTTGTCCACATAGGGGAGAATGTGACCATGAAGATCGTTCAGGTGAAGAATCGTCAATGGGCTGGACTGCGAACATGGGGCGCTCCCCGGGTTGAGACAGGTGACCATGACCCAGAAAATCGACAAGAAACGCAAGACTCGGTTCATGGTAGATACTCCTGCAGCGATGAATTTTGCTTTGCCATTTCGAGCGAAGCGAGAAATCCTGTTACTTGGAATCATACAGATGATGGCGGGCCTGACGAGCCCGTCACACCGGCCTTGGGTCTAGACGCCAACCCCCTTGCCAACCGAAAACGCCTGGCCAAGGTATTTGCCGATACCGTGATAGGTTCCAATTTCGGGACCGAACACCAGGGGCTTCACCTTTTCGATGTCGGGCAGGCCCTGCTCATTGAGCACCTCTTCATCGGCCTTCACATCCAGGATGACGCCGATGAACTGGGTGTGCAACCCGATTTCAAAGGTATGCAGCAGTTTGCATTCCAAGATCAGTGGAAACTCCTTTACATAAGGGGCCTCGACCAGATCGCTCTGAACGGCGGTCAGCCCGGCAGCGGCGAACTTGTCCAGGTTCTTCCCGGAGGCCATCCCCAGATAGTCGGCCTCTTTAACATGGGCTTCGGACGGAACGTTGATGGTAAAGGCCTTGCGTTCCACGATATTGCCGTAGGAATAGGTGGCTTTGCGCAGAGAAACCGTAACACAGGGCGGCTGTGAACAGCAGATGCCACCCCAGGCGGCGGTCATCACGTTGGCTTTCCCTTCCTTGTCATAGGTCCCCACGACCCAGACTGGCGTTGGAAAAACCAGGGTTTTTGCACCAATGGATTTCTTCATGCGATTCCTCCTTTTGTGATGTTGACCACCGCTGGTGTGAAAAATTCCTGCTGAGGGCAAAAAAACTTCGTTACCGCCTGCCGGTTGTTGATGGATTGCGCTCCGTTGCACCCATCCATGGCCTGTTCAATCAGGAATGCTATATGTGCCAAAGGAGCTGCGCCCACATTCTTCTGTTGACTTGCCGCTCGCCATATCGGCCCAGCAATTTCCCGTCCCATCACCTTAAGTCCTATTTGTTATAATGCAAGCTTGCTGTACAATGAAACCAATAGTGCCGAACGTGATCGAGCGCAACATCCATAAACACCATTGTCTGCTCACAGGCCCCTGGGCAACCCGGTCCTTTGGGCGTCACACCCTTGTGTAGCCAACAAAAAGCGGGGTCCATCGCAAACGAGGGCGCTAGTCCATGTCTCACAAAATAGTCACAAAAAACCTTGGGGTCGTGCTGTTGGCCGTTATCGCGGCGATTTCTGCGGCATTTTTGATCCACCGGCACTTTGTCGCCGGGCAATACGGCGCCCAAACGGAAGAAACCCGCAAGCTGGCCCGCACCATTGATATCCAAGTGATTGACCGCCTGCGCGGTGCGGCAGTGGCCATGGCCCGCGCCGAATGGGTAGGGCGAACCGCCGCCGGTGAACTGGGTGTCGACAATCCGGAGACCCTCCTCATCCTGGAAACGACTCGGTCCATCTTTAACGCGGCGATCGTGTATATCATGAACGCCAAGGGCGATGTGGTCGCATGCACGCCTTTCGCGGAGGGGCAGACCCTTACCGGCAAAAGCTATGAGTTCCGGCCCTATTTCACCCATGCCATGCAAGGACAATCCGTTCTGTACCCGGCCCTCGGGGTCACGACCCATGAGCGAGGCCTTTACACCAGTGCCCCGGTCTATCGGCGTTCAGACCAGCAGCAGCCCACGGGTGTTCTGGTCATCAAGAGTGGATTGGATCCCATCGATCAAATGCTGGGGGAGTACCGGGAGCCCTTGGCCATGCTTTCTCCCGAAGGGGTGGTGTTCGCCGCCAACCGGCCGGATTGGCTCTTCCGTTTGTCCAGGCAAACGTTGACGGAAACAGAAAGGATCCGGTTGCGGGAGAGCCGGCAGTTCGCCGACCAATCCCTGGAGGGGCTGCCGGGCGGACTGAACCTCGTCGAGGGTGTCACGCCCATTGATGGCCAGCGGCATGGCGTGGTTCGGGTGCCTATTGGAATAACCAGTTCTGAAGGCCTTTCGTGGGAATTGCTCAGCCTGCGGACCTACCCGGCATCATCCCTGATAGGCCTCATGTTGGCCGTCATTGCCACCATAGCCATCATCACCATCGTGGTTTTACTTTACCTGTCCAGTCGCCGGGCCGGCGCTGAGTTGACCCGGGAGGTGTCCGCAAACCGAGAATACCTGGCTACAATCTTGAACTCCATTGGCGACGCCGTCATTGCCGTGGATACCCGAGGGGTTATCCGCCACATGAACCCCGCGGGCGAGCGCCTGACCGGCTGGTCCCTGGCTGAAGCCACCGGGAAGCCGTTGGAGGAAGTGTTTCGGATCGTCGACACCCGGACCCGCGAACCGGCCGTGAACCCGGTGACTCTGGTGCTGGCGACCGGTGATGTCACCAGATTGTCCGACCAGACCAGAGCTCGTTGCCCGCGACGGCACCGAACGCCAGATCGCCGACAGCGCCGCGCCTATCCGCGACAGCGGCGGGAACATCACCGGCGTGGTGCTGGTCTTCTCCGAGGTTACCGAAATGGTTGCGGCGCGGCAGGCGCTGCAGGCAAGTGAAGCATCGTTGCAAGGGATTCTGCAATCAAGCGCCGATGGCATTCTGGCTGTGAGCAAAGAAAACCGGGTCCTTTTTGCCAATGAAAGTTTTGTCGAAATGTGGATGATCCCAAAAAAGATAATGGATAGCGGAGATGACGCCGCTCTGATTCAGTGTGTCCTTGATCAACTGACCGATCCGCAGAGTTTCCTGGAAAAGGTGAAAAGACTCTACGCGTCGAACGAAGAAAGTTTTGATACGCTCCATTTCAAGGATGGAAGAGCATTTGATCGACTATCGCGTCCCATGATGCAGGGTGCGGAGCTGCGAGGCAGGGTCTGGTCCTTTCGCGACATCACGGAGCGCAAACGCGCCGAAGAGGCGCTGCGCAACAGCGAGGAGGACTACCGTCGGCTGTTTCAGGAATCCAAACGGGCCGAGGAATTGTATCGATCGCTGCTGGAATCCTCGGCCGACGCTATTGTCATATACGACTTGGAAGGCAATGTGCGATTCGCCAGCCCATCCTTCACCCGGATCTTTGGCTGGACCCTGGATGATCTGGTCGGCAAGCGCACCCCCTTTGTTCCGGAAGCCGAGCAAGAAGCCACCATGGCCGAAATCCGCAGGGTCTTGGCCGGGAATCACTGCTCGAACTTTGAAACCAGGCGTTATGACAAGAACGGGCGAATCCTGAACATCACCCTTAGCGCCTCACGCTACGACGATCACGAAGGAGTCCCGGCCGGCATGCTGGTGATCCTGCGCGACATCACCCAAACAAAGGCCCTTGAGGCACAATATCGACAGGCTCAAAAAATGGAAGCCATCGGCACCCTGGCGGGTGGTATCGCCCACGATTTCAACAACATCCTCCAGGCCATCACCGGCTACACACAACTGCTGCTGTGGGGTAAATCCGGGGATGATTCCGGTCGGCATGAGCTGATGCAGATTCAGAAAGCCGGCGAACGGGCGACCCAGTTGGTTCGGCAACTTCTCACCTTCAGCCGCAAGGTGGAAGGCGAACGCCGCCCCCTCAACCTCAACCAGGAGGTTCTCGAAGTCGAAAAGGTGGTGCGGAGAACCATCCCAAAAATGATCGCCATTGAACTCCATCTAGGTAGTCGTCTTTGGGGCATTCATGCTGACCCGGTCCAAATCGAGCAAATCCTGTTGAACTTGGTGAGCAACGCCGCTGATGCCATGCCGGAGGAGGGCACGCTTGTCATTGAAACCCGCAATGCCACCCTGGATGATGAGTACTGCCGAGATCATCTTGGGGCAATTCCCGGCAATTATGTCCTGCTTTCGGCCTCGGATACCGGTCACGGCATGGATCGGGAAACCCTGCAGCACATCTTCGAGCCGTTCTTTACCACCAAGGAAATCGGTAAGGGAACCGGTTTGGGTTTGGCCTCGGTGTACGGTATCGTCAAGAGCCATGGTGGCTACATCCAGTGCTCCAGTGAGGTGGGCAAAGGCTCAACCTTCGAGATCTACCTTGCCGTCCATCGGCCATGTGGATGCTCTTGCCGGAAAGGAAACGGATGCAACCTCTCTGAGAGGCGGATCTGAAACCATCCTGGTGGTCGATGATGAAGCGTCGGTCAGGGGTTTGGCAACCCAGACTCTGCAGCGGCTGGGCTATAAGGTTCTCGCCGCCCACAGTGGTGAAAGCGCGTTGGCGATCTATCGAGCCCACAAGGGTCGAATTGACCTGGTCATCCTCGATCTGGGCATGCCCGGCATGGGCGGCCACAGGTGTTTGCGTGAACTGAAAAAGATCGACCCCGAGGCCCGAGTGGTGATCGCCAGTGGCTACTCGGACAGCAGTCAGGAAAAAGCGAGCTTGGAGTCCGGTGCCTTGGGATTCATCGGCAAACCCTATGAACTTAAGGAGCTGGCGGTGCAGGTCAGAAAGTTCTTGGACAGAGAGCAAGGGCAATGAGACACGCCTGGGGGTTTGAGTCGAACCAACCAGACCAGCGGATCGGGATTCAGACGATTTCGTTGCAGGGGCGGCATGGTCCCGACCGCATCACCCGAACCCACAACCCTGTCCGGAGACCGTGAGCATTGAGCCGGTTGCCAAGAAGGAGTTTTTCGTGAGTGCCACCGAAGCAAAGGAGAGTCTGTTTCGAGACCTTGGGCGTGCGGCCCGGACGATCGTCTGGTTCATCGCGGCCATCTGGATTGTCACGGTCGTCGACATGGTGGTCTTCGGTGGGCGGCTGCAGGCGTACGGTATTTGGCCCCGTACGAAACACGGCCTGCTAGGCATCCTCTGGGCGCCGTTCCTTCATAGCGGCATCATCCATCTGATCGCGAACACCAGTGGCATTCTTGTCTTTGGCGGCCTGATCATCCTGCGTCGACAGGCCCACTTCTGGGTTGTGACTGTCGTGGGAGCGCTCGCTGGTGGTTTCGGCACCTGGCTCCTTGGCCGTCCGGCGATCCACATCGGCGCCAGTGGCGTGATCTTTGCCTACTTTGGCTACCTCCTGTGCGCCGGTTGGTTCGAACGCCGGCTCGGGTCGCTCGCTCTATCCCTAGTCGTCTTTCTCGTCTGGGGATCCACGCTTTTTGGCATCCTGCCGCTGCAGCGCGGGATCTCCTGGGAAGGTCATCTGTTCGGACTGCTGGGCGGCGTTGCCGCTGCCTGGATGCTCGCACGACCGCGTGGCACGGGCTGATGCCGGCAGGCACCCGAACAGCTTAATCCCGGCAAGCTACCAGATCCCGGGAATCAACCGGCACCTCACCTCGCAGTCATAGGCGGCACACCCTTCCAGCTCTTCCTGCAGGGTCCGGTCCTCCAGGCCGGTGCGCACCACCATCAAGCCGATCAGGTAAACGCCGGGAATGACGTCGTCCAGGAACCCAGGGCCAGAGGGAAACACAACAGCCAGACAATGACCCCCACATACATTGGATGCCGAACATAACGATAGGGTCCCGTGGTGATCACGTGGTGGCCCCGTGCTTTCTGGATTTCCACGATTCTCGAAAGGTAGGGATTCGCCCTCATGACCCACTGGATCAAAGCGAAGGAGAAAAATGCCCATAAATCCAGCGCATTTTAGCGTGAACGGCAGGTGGGACCATTGGTTCCGGACGGCGTCCAGTCCCGGGAAGGCAGTACAAAGGAACAACCATGACCGTGCTGAGAACAACAATCACCTTGTCCCAGTCTCTTGCCGACTGGTTGAAGAAGGTTGTTGCCTGCCTTCAACAACTCGGGGTTGTGTTTCAGCAGCCAGATGGCCAGCTTGGTCGACATCGAACCCTGCATCAGGAGATAAAACCAGGGTTCGTTCATTTCAGCGTACCCGCCGATGCGAACAACAGAACCGCCATGAAGGCATACCAGCCAGCCAATCGGAGCATGACCGCCCTTGTCGTCACTTCCTTAGCCATGGACGCTCACCTCAATGAGAATATGTGCCACCCGATCTCCTCATCTGGCAAATGGAGCGTGCCCCCTTTGGGAAAGTGGGGTTGGGGATCTCATTCCAACTGCCCCGGCAGCCACAGGTAATGAGAGCCGCTGCGTAAAGGTGGGATCGACTCCGTCAAACCCAGGTCGATCACATTGATTTCCAAAATTCCTTGGCTTGCTGCTGGTGGTGTTGTAGAGATTGTCGTCCGGAACCTCGCTCCGGCGATACACAACGACCTTGGGGTTTTCTGGAAGGCCGGCCATGTGAGCCGTTTTCCGGATAGCATCGTCCAGATAGCCGACCTGGTCAACCAGGCCCAGCCGCAAAGCATCGTCAGCCGCATGAATGCGTGCGGATGAGATTTTCGATTTGGTCTCGTCGCTCAGTTTGCGATGGCTCACAACCAGGGTGAGGAATCTAGCAGCCAGCTCGTCAATCAAGGCCTGAACAATCTGCTGCTCCTCGCCCGTAGCCTTCCGAAAGGGGATCCCATGTCCTTGTTCTTTCCCAATTTGTCCACCTCAACTTCCAACCCAATCTTGCCCATAAGGCCGGATAGGTTTGGCCTCAAGAAGATCACGCCAATGGAACCCGTGATCGATGTCGGGTGGACCAAGATGAAGTCCGCCGGCAATGCAATGTAGTATCCCCCCGACGCAGCAACACCCATCATCACCGCGGCAAGTTTGACGCCGCTCCGCTCCTTGAATCTTACGATCTCATGATACAGCATGTCGCTTGCCGTGACCGAACCGCCCGGTGAATCGATTTCCAAAATGACGGCCTTGATGTCTTTGTCTTTTTCCGCCTTGCACAATTGAGACACGATGGTCTGGACCATGCTGGGCTTGCGGGATAGAAAAAGGTCTTTACTACTATCAGAAATGGCTCCCTTGACCGGGATCATGAGGATCTTCTCTTTTCCGGTACCCTGTAAAGTATACTCCTTAAGTGGTTCAGTAGTTTCGGAAAAGAAAGTGACCTGATGTTTGACACAACTGCTGCAAGTGAACAGAGCTGCTATTGCAAGAATAAATATTCCAATACGAATTTCAATTACTCTCTTCATATGTATTCCGAGCGGAGCAAAGGATTGTCTGAATTGTAAGACTATCCGAACTAAAGATGTTCATCCTTTCTCAGCCGTCCTCGTTTCTTGATTGTTCAATGATTTCCTCGTAGGCCAGCTTTATGACCTCGGAGACACTTGATTCATCCCACATCTTCCGGCTTTCCGGGTCATCATGCTCCTCAACCACAATGCGCTTGTTGAAAGGCCAGTGGAGCGATATAAACGCCCGTTTCGATGTCGCTGGCGATCTCCGCATAGGTGCCCTGGCCGGGTTTGTGGGTCAAATACCAGGGGTTTTCTCGAATCTCCGGGCTATTCACCAGGTAGAAACCATCCTTGATCCTGGTGAAGTCAGGTGTAACTGGCATACTGATTCCTCATAGGTCTATGCGGGTTTGCGTCCTTCCACAAGACAGTCCATACCTTCGCAGATGCGCATCTGCTTCACCTCGGTGAATCCGACTTGCTCGAGCTGGGCTTTGACTTCTCCGAAAGTATAGGTATCACCACCGCGCGTGTTCACCAGCATGTTGATGGCGAACATGGCACCCGCCGGCGGTATGGTACGGGATTCGTCCATCAGGTAATCGCGGATAAGCACCGCTCCACCGGGTTCCAACGCTCTGTAGATCTTGCCGTACAGATCCAGGTTCTCCTCGGGACTGTTTTGATGGATGATCGCGGAAAGGAACGCCAGATCGCAACCCTTGGGTAGTTCGTCTTTATAGAAGTCCCCCGCCACGAGGTCCACGCGGTCCGCGATACCTTCGTCGGCAAGTCTTTCCTTGGCCATGGGAATAACACGTTCAAGGTCGTAAATCACTGCCGTCATGGCGGCGTTTTGCTGCAAAAAGGCGATGGTGTAGGTACCGGAGCCGCCGCCGATATCCAGCAGTCTCCGAAACCGGCCCAGGTCGTATTCACCGGCAATAATCCGCGAAAGTTCCCGGCCAACCACATGCATGGCGTCAATGAACGCTTTCCAGTCTTCCTCACCCATTTGGATACCCGACTCCCGTTCGGCATGGCCTCCAGTTTTGATCACCTGCGTGAGGTTACTCCAGGTGTCCCACAGGCGGTTCATGTGCAGAACCATGGGCAGAATCGTCTCCGGATGGTGCGACGAATACAAAGCTCCGCTTTCGGTCAGGTGGTAAACGCCGTCGCGTTTGTCCACAAGGTCGAGGGTGACAAGACAATCCAGAACCCGAGTGGTGGCCCGCACGTCAAAACCTTTCTCCAGAGCCAGTTCCTCCGCGCGGCATGGTTTCTCGTCCAGCCGGGTGAAAAAACCCAATTCTGCCGCGGTTAGAATCACACGGCTTTTCATGAAACCCCTGGCCTCTGCCACCACAGCATCCCCTGGTTTCACCATCCGACTCCTTCTGTATGCAGTAAAGAGGTATGAGGAATCCTGACTGAATCCGGTAGACTCCATCCCACCGGAAACCCTGAGACAGGGCTATTCCTCCACGACCGGGTTACGCAGAATCCCGATCCGTTCGATCTCGATTTCCACAACGTCACCATGCTTGATGGAGCCTACCCCACTGGGTGTACCAGTGGCAATGATATCGCCCGGCATGAGGGTGAAATTCTTGGATACGAAGGCAATGATCCGCGCGATGGAGAAGATCATATGCCTGGTGTTGGAATCCTGGACGGTCTTGCCGTTGAGCCGACACTGGATGCGCAGATTCTGAGGGTCTTTGAGGTCTTCTGCCAGCACCAGTTGGGGGCCGATGGGACCAAAGGTGTCCAAGGATTTCCCCCGAAACCAGCCCGACCGATCGCCGGTTTGAAGATTGCGCTGGCTGACGTCATTGATACATGCAAATCCCAGCACCACATCCATGGCATTGGTCATATCGACATTTTTACATTGTGTCTTGATGATAACGGCCAGTTCGGCTTCATAATCTGTTCTCAGTTCTTCAAAATTATATTCTTTTAAGAATGCCGGGATAGTAATGGGGTCTTCGGGACCGATGAGTACATTGGGAGTCTTTGGAAACAATATAGGTTCAGTCGGTACCTCATCCGTAAATCCTCGTACGTTCACCGAATGGCTTTCTGCAATGTGATCCTGATAATTGAGTCCCAAAGCAATTATTTTCGTGGGATTGACGGTGTATGTTTCAGACTTGTTATGAACAGGCAAAATTACCATCGGCGCACCGCCTCCCAAACGTTTGCTCGTGGTAGTTCAATCCCTAATCCCTGCACGCAATGCCGTTGACCTGCGCTCCTCCCCCTTGATGGGGGAGGCCGGGTGGGGGTGAAAAAGCGAGGAACATCAACCCCCTCCCCTAACCCCTCTCCTGCCGTAGGCAGGAGGAGGGGAACCGCAAGGGCTTCCATGGCTTCAGTTAACAGCATTGACCGCTGCACGTCTGCTACCCACCCGTCGGCACCACGTCCAAGGAGAGCTTGGCGGACACCCCCGCCTCGTCGGCGAGCGGTTGAGCATCGGCAATTTGCAGACGATCTGCCGGGACTAGCGTTGGCAGTCTGCAGTTCCGCCGTGATCGCCTGCGCACGGTTGCCGGCGAGCTGCAACAACGCCTCATCGGGGTTAGGATCGCTCTCCACCAAACGCGCAAACAGCTCTCCCGCCAGAACATCCGATTGTTCCGGGCTCATCGCTCCCGGCACAATCTTGTAGAGCTTGGTCGAGCGCCATAGCCTGGCAAAACCTTTGCGCTTCTTCTTGGTCTTCTTGTCCACGCCTGTTTCTTCCTGGGTGGCTCGCGGCTTGATCTCACCCTGTTTGACGGCGCGTTCGAGTTCCGTCAGAGCCTGGGCCCCGAACCGTTCCTCGAACAACTTCTCCAACGCACCCCTGACCTTGGAATCGCCAAAATCAAGAGGTTCCAGGTCCTCATCGGGTTTCGGTTGGACACCCATGCGGGCGGCTACAGCGCGGCTCACGTTGAGTTGTTTGAGTTCCAGGCCGTCAATTTCCGGGCTGATATTGCCCCTGTACCACCAGTTTCAGTTGGGGCTTTTTCTGCAATGCATCGGCCATCTTCTTCAGCTTCTCTTTTTCCGGCGGCAGGAGTTCCGCTTTTCCAGGATCGAATTCCACGGCATCGAACTTCTCGGCGCCTTCTCCCAGGAGTGACCCCAGAGCTCGAAAGGGTGCGGTCACCGCCTTGGTAATGATATTCACGAACGCTTTCCAGATGATGGGGCCGATGCTGAACTGGGGATCGTTGAGTTCGCCGCTAACGGGAAGCCCGAGATCGATGCGGCCGTTGGAATCCGCCAGCAGGGCAATGGCCAAATCCAGCGGCAGATTCATCGAGTCGGGGCTGTCCACCTTCTCCCCCAGCACCAGGTTGTCCACAATGATTTTGTTGTCACCCACTAGTTTCATGGTTTGTATCTGATACTTGAGATCCAGGGAGAGCTTCCCGGACTTGATCCGGCGGCCCGCGAACTTGCCGGAATAGGGGCTGATGTTGGCCATTTCCACATTGCGGAAGACCACGGAGATGTCGGTGGAACGCTTGAAATCGTTGATGTCCAAGGCCCCGGAGATCTTCACCATGCCATATTGGTCCACGCGTCCGTCCAATTGGATCTCGGACAGAGATTTCTTCTCCGATGAAAGCTTGCCCACCGTGCCCTTCAAAGCGTGAATCCGGGTCATGAATTTGGGTTTCAGGCTCAGATCGGCAAAGACCATGTTGCCGTCCTCGATCTTTACCTTGCCGATGCTGAAGGGGAAGGAATCGCCACTCCCCGCTGGTTGCGCGGTGGGTCGTGCCGAGCTCTTGGGCGCCGCATCCTTGGGCTTGGGCTGTGGTTTGGGTGGTGCTGCCGCCCCACTGGCGCCGGGCTGCTCTTTTACGATCTTCGCCAGGTTCACGGTCCGATCTTCGGCAATGATCACTTGACCGACGGGCTTGGAAAGCTTGATTTCATCAATTTGCAGTCTGTTGGGCTCGATCGCCAGCTTAACCTGGGGAATCTGCATGGCACCCCAGCCAAGGTAGGTTTCCTTGGAACCGGGTTGGTTCAGGCTGAGCTTGTCGACCCCGAAACTCCCCTCGTAGGATAGTTTGGAACCGCCGCCCGGTTGACCGTAGCGAAAGACTCCATCGGTGGATACCGCTGCGGAATCGAGGGTGAGCGTGATAAAGGGCTCGAGATAGGGTTGCAAGGGAGTGAGGACCACTCCGGTCAGATTGACGTTCGCCTCCACCGACGGCGATACCGGATCGACTTTGCCACGCAGTGCCACCTTGCCGCCTTGCTCCAATCCGAAACCCACTTCGAAGTTCATGGGCGACTTGCCGTCGACCTCAGACACCCGCACTTTAAGGTCCCGCAGCTGGTACAGAGGCTTCTCCGCGAGGGCCGTCTGGTCCATCACCTCCGAGCGAAAATTGTCCAGTTCAAAACTCTTGAGGAGAAACTTCCAGGGAGATGGCTGGCTTGAAGCAGGTTTCGATCCTGCCTGCTCCGGGGTGTCACCTTTTCCGGCAAACAGTTGTTCCCAGTTGATTTTTCCATCCCGGTTACGCCCGACATCGAGGTGACCATCGCTTAGATTGATGCGTGCAATGGTGAGGGTCTTGGCGCCAAGATCGACCTCACCCCCTTCGAGAACGAATCGCTGGGCCTCAAATAGCGGTTTGGGGGCTCCTTTGACGCCGAGATGCAGGCCTTTGAGTTCGGTGGCGATTTCCTTGACCGCGACTTGCGTCTTGCGACCAGCCTCGATGCTTGCTTTCAAACCGATCGAAATGCCGGCGATTCCGGCAGCGACCGGCGATGACCGACTCAGGTCCTCCAGACCGAAGGCCATATCTTTAATATCAACCGCCCCAATATTAACCTTCCAGGGTGCTTCCTCGGCAGGAGCAGGTTGCGCCGTGGCCGGCTGCTCGGTGGTGGTTGCTTCCTTGTCCGCCGGAGCGGGCTGTTGCGGGCAGCGCGCCTGGTCGAGGTTGCTCCCCGAAGGCTCCGGAGCCGACACCGATTGGGATTCCTTGTGGGCCGCGGCCTTTCCTTTGCCCGACAGGAGCCGCTCCCAGTTGACCTTCCCCTGCTGGTCCAGGCCGACATCGATGTGGCCTTCGCTCATTCCAATGCGCGCAACGCTGAAGGTGCGTGCACCGAGATCCAGCTCGCCCCCTTCCAGAAACAATCGCTGGGCCTCGAACAACGGTCTGGGCGCGGCCTTTACGCCAAAGTGCACCCCTTTGAATTCGGTGACAATGTCTTTGACCGCGACCTGTGTCTTCACACCGGCCTCGATGGTTGCCTGGGAACGGATCGAAATATTCGAGACCCCGGCAGCCATCGGCAAGGACCGGCTCAAGTCCTCCAGATCGCAGACCATGTCCTTGATCTCAAAGGCTTCGACTTGCACCGTCCAGGGCGGTCCTTCAGCAGGAGCGGGTTGGACGCCGGCTTCCGATACCGCGGGCGCGGTTTCCTTGCCCTCCGCTACGGGCTTGCTGCGCATGACCTGCTCCAGGTTGCTCCGTCCGGCCTCGTCAATGCCAACATGCAACGCGCCCCCATCGACGAGAAACTTGTTGATTTGAAGCACTCTGGAGGCAAGATCGAAACGTGCGGAGTCGATCTCAAACTTGTTCAATTCGAAAAAGGGCGTCTCTGCGCCCGTCAGCTTGAGCGCCACACTGGACAAGTCCACCCGAAAGTTCTCAAGTGTCAGGTGCAAAGGGGTCTGCTGCGGCATTCAACTGGTAATCGGTGCTGACACTAAGCTTCCCCTGAGGTTCCTCCAGATTGACGATGTTTTGCAGGAATTCCCAAAGGGTGGCCGTTCGAATACCGCTGCAGGCGATTTTGCCGTTGGAGTGAAACGGCGCCAGCGAGAGTTGGCCCTGCCAGGCGATCGTTTCACCATCGCGCGTCCCTGCCTCCAGACTGTAGGTGCCGTATTTCGTCAACCAAAGTGGTCAGCGTCCTCAGTTCCAGGTCAAGGTTCTGAAAGTTCAAAACCGCCGGCGTGACCTGCCGTCTGTCCGTTACGGTCACCTCGCCCCCCGTTATGGCTACCGTGCCGAGGATCAACCCCAGGGGTCTCGATTGAGAAGTCTTGGGCTTTTCTTCGGTGGGTTTGGGGGCGAGTGCGGCGAAATTGAGTGACCCATCGGTCTCAACGACCAAATTCACCGATGGCTTCTCCAGACGAATATCCTTGAAGTGCGCTGCCCAATGAAAGAAGCCGGTCATCTCGCAATCGAGATAGAGTCTTGCGAACCCGACGAACGGCCCTCCATCCGGCCCGCTGAGACTGAAATCGTTGACCTCAAATCGAAGCAGAAACGGATTGAGGCGAACTTTGCCCAGGCTGGCCTGACATTTGAGCTGATCCCGCGCATACTTGGGAACGTACCAGCGGATCACGAGCGGAGCCAGGATGAAACCTGTAAGGGTGTACAGAAGCAGGGCTCCCACAGGAACAAGCAAGAACTTGCTTACCAGAAAACGCCGTATCCCAGGTCTCATGTTATGAACCTTCCGCATTAGGACCATACCATGAATGCCATTGCTACTGACTGGATGGGACACCTGTCATCTAAGATCCTGGTCAATTTTCCACAACTTGATGGGCAATTGGAAGTGCTCGATGGTTGCGTTCAGCCGCTTCCAATGCTCAAGGTCACCCACTTCCTTGATGATGAGAACGATGCCGGCTTTTTTCCCGGTGAGAAGGCTATAATAGAGTGCTGGTCCAATGGCCTCCCCCATTTGGGAGCAAATTGGAACGCCACAACATGGCTGGATGTAATGCAGTCGGCGGTGCCTCCATCAGCCATCCTGACATCGGTCGCGCCCCGGTGATCGACACACCATTGTCGGCGATACCAGTCGGGGGGGAGGGGATACATTTCTTGGGGACGGGTGGCATGCACAAGTGCCGGCAGAATGAGGATGATCGCCACAAGGATGAAGGTCCCAGTCGTGAAGATTCTTGTTGAATTCATTTTTTAATCCTCTTTTGTGACTACTCGACGAGAAGAAATTGATATTCCTTGTTGGGCATGGTCAGCTACAAGTCCTCCATGCCAGCGAAGCAGTCCTTGCCTGGAAGGTAAGCGTTCCGCCATAATTCAAGTCCTCTCGATCTTGGAAATGTTCCGGAGAAATCATTGTTCACCTGGAGTTATGATAGTATATAGAGAGCCGCTTGTGAAACCATTTCCGTTCAGGGTTTGATCCCCCACCACGAACGGAAATCGGGCACGTTATGGACGCGGGAGCCTGTCGACCCTGAGGCATCGAAGCCTGTCCTGAGCTTGTCGAAGGGGTGATAAGGATTTATACAGGCTGGTTTAGATGTTCGGCGAATATACTTGTGGTTCTATCCTGATGTCCACAGTCATACTTTTCATGGAGATAGAATTAAAGTCCAATTGTATACAATCAGACCAACTCATGCTCTAAGAAGGAGGCTTTACCATGAAACGAAGCATATTTTTTATCGTCGCATTAGCGATGGTGGTCGGTTTTCCACAGTTGTCGAGATCAGCCAATGAACTGAATGGTACCTATATGAATCAGGACAATAAGAGTGAATACATAACATTCAGCCTCGATGGGAAGTTCTTCCTCAAACAGCAAAAAAGGCCATATGACATGGAACAGCCCTATATCACCATCGAGGGAACGTATGCCTTCAATGGTGATATGGTAACCTTGAAGCTGCCCAATGGGGGAGGGGCTGTTGGAAAGATCAAGGGTGACCTATTTATCGACAACCAGGGTAAGGCCTGGCTAAAACAGGGTGGCTCGCAAGTGAACCCGGGCATGAAGTTCAGGAAACAGCCCAACTTGTAGATGGGGAGTGCCTTGCATTGGAAGCGTTCAGCTGTTAGGTATTGGCTGTTAGCAACACAACGAAAATCAGTGGCATACGCCGAGGACCTTGGCCCCCAGACTTTGAGGCGTCCAGGACAAGTACTTGTTGTTGCTAAAGGCTAACAGCTAATGGCTAAAGGCTTACCTCCATTTCGGCGCAGACCCATTCACGCGCCGCGTCTTTCCCGCAAATCCTTGCCAAAGGCGTCGATAATCTTCCTTTGATGCTCGTGTTTCTTCTTGTAGGCCTGCTGGACCTTTTGCACCAGCATGTCAATATCGGCAGGCTTCATGAGATAGTCGAAGGCACCCAGCCTCATGCCCTCGATGGCGGTTTCCACCGTGGCGTGCCCGGTCAACATGATGACCTCGACCAGCGGGTGGGCTGCTCGAATCCGGCGCAGAGTCTCGATGCCGTCCATGCCGGGCATCTTGACATCGAGGAGCACCACATCCGTATCCGGGTTCTCATCCAGTTTCTTGAGGCCGTCTTCGCCGCTGTAGGCCGTTAGAACGTTGACGTCGCGGCGTTCGAGACGCTTTTCCAGAGCAGCCACAAAAGCCTCTTCATCATCAATCATGAGCAGTTTAGCACCAAGCATGGAGATCTCCTTAAAGTTTGGAATGACGATGTTAATGGGGCCTAACTGGACCGCAGGGTCAGGACGCTCGCGCCCGCGCAATTCCTTGCCAACAGCCTCGCGAATCATGGCTTGATGTTGACGAGCTCGATCCCTGGCGGTCTGCAGTTTCCGCAACAATGTTTCCATTTCAAAGGGTTTCAAGAGGTAATCGAAGGCCCCCAGTTTCATACCCTCGATAGCGGTTTCTACCGTGGCATGTCCGGTGAGCAGGATCACTTCCACGCCCGGATGGGAAGCCTTGATCCGGCGGAGCGTCTCGATGCCGTTCATCCCGGGCATCTGTATATCCAGGAGAACCACGTCGGTGCTGGGATGCCGCTCCAGTTCCCGCAGACCGTCGGCGCCATCCAGGGCGGTGCGGACCGCCATGTCGCGAAGGGCCAGTCGCTCGTTAATGGCTTGCAGGAAGTCCTCTTCGTCATCAATGATGAGCACATTGGTCGGAAGCATTGCCATTTCCCTTTCTTGTTTTGGAAGCCGTTGCTGGTTCCTCAAGGGGTGCGGCAGTGAGTGGCACCACAATCACTGCAGGGTGTAGCGCTGAGCGCCGCCCTCGCCATCACCTACCCACCCCCTCCTAGCCCAATGCTGTTGACTTAAGGTTCCCTCTCCCCCAAACGGGGGAGAGGGAGGATTGATTCCATCTTAAGTCAACAGCATTGCCCTCCTAGCCTCGGTACACAGCGGGCTGCATCCCGCTAGCCTCTGGCGACCTGGCGGAAATACTAGCTTAACATGGCATCAAAATCCTAATGGATTTTGCCACCGAAACCAACTCCTCTGTTGAGATCAACGGAAGGCGTATCCTGTAACCGCGAACCAAGACGCACTCGGATACAATGACAGGGCTATTCTGCTCGCTCGACCAGGATGTCGCCGGCCTGGAGCCGACCTTCAGCCAAACGCTGGAGCACTTCCCGGTAATCGCCGATGACCGAATCCAGCACCGTCACCCTTTTCCAGGTGAGGTACTGGTAGTATTCCTCTTCAATCCCGCCGCAGACGACCACCTCAATGTTCTCGGTGAGGACCATGTGACAAAGCCTCTCGGCCGACGCCTGCGGCAGGACCACCACCCTTTCACCTTGCACCTTCCGGTCCTCGCCAATGGAGGCGATCAAGACTTCCGTGGCCAGATCAAACCGGGGGGTCACTTCGTTGCCATAGAGGCAGATCAGCACCTTTGTCGCCATGTTACCTCCATGCCCTGGCGGGCAGAATGTGGCATGGGAGTCGTAATACTCGCCTGAGGCAGCCCGGGAATCCAGCAAATAGCCTGGATATCCGCTCTAGCGGGCATGATCGAGGCACTTTCATGGAAATCGCTAAAGGCTAACTGCTCAAAGCTAACCGCACGGTTCTTCCCGTTTCACGTTTCGATGCCATGCTGCGCCATTTTCCGGTAAAGCCTGCTGCGGCTCCAGCCAAGAATGGCGGCGGCCTTGCTGCGGCGCCCCTGAGCCTTCACGATGGCATCGACGATCATCTTCCTTTCGATGGCGGGCCACTCCAAGTTTTCGGCCTTTTCTTCGCGTGTCTTCAGGATGGCATCGAGAATCATCTTCCTCTCGATGGCGGCGCGGTCCACCACGTTCTCCCCGGCTTCCCGCTCCCTAGGGGGCGGCGCGGGGTTCGCCTCGGCGGTATCGTCTTTTGCCTGCTCCAACGGGATCGGGTTGGTGAGGTAGGCCGGAAGGTGCTCGGGCTGGATCCGGTCCTCCTGGCACACATTGGAGGCGTACTCGACGATGTTCTTGAGCTCTCTCACGTTGCCGGGATAGGAGTACGCCAGCAGGACGCGCAGGGCATTGGCGGCAAAGCCTTTGATGGGCTTTTTGAACCTGGAAACAAATGTGTGCAGGAAGTGGTCCAAAAGGAGCTGGACGTCGTCTCTGCGCTCCCGCAAAGGGGGCAGTTGCATGCGCACGACATTGAGCCGAAACAGCAGGTCTTGCCGGAACGTCCCCTCCCGCACCATCCGTTCGAGGTCGCGATGAGTTGCGGCAATCACCCGCACGTCGCACAGAAAGCCCTTGGTGCTTCCCAAGGGATAGACGATGCGGTCGTCGAGGAAGGTCAGTAGCTTCACTTGCAGCGGCAGGGGCAAGTCGCCGATCTCGGTGAGAAACAGGGTACCGTTGTGGGCCATGCGAAAGCGGCCGGGTTTGTTCTCCACCGCTCCCGTGAACGCTCCCTTCTGATGGCCGAAGAGCTCGGATTCGAGCAGGGTAGCGGGCAAAGCCCCACAGTTGACCTTGATAAAGGGCGCTTTGGCCCGGGGAGAGCCCTGATGGATGGCCTCCGCGACCAGATCCTTGCCGGTACCGGTCTCTCCCGTCAGCAGCACCGATGAGTCGGACTGGGCGACCATCGGCAGGAATCGGTAGAGCTGCTCCATCTCCGGGCTTCTAGCCGACAATCTGGCCGAAGGTGTAGGCCCCGGCGGTTTCTCCGGCCAGGGCACGAAGCATGCGGATGTCTTCAACGGTTTCGAAAAAGCCGATCACATTGCCTTGCTGGTCCTTGATGGGAGTGAAGGTGATGCGCACCGGTATCTTCTGCCGCTCACAATTGACGATGTTGCCTTCGACGCACATGGTGCCGGGGCCATGGCTCATGTTGAGAGCCGGACAGTTGGCCAAACAGATATCACCGCGAACAATGTGCCGACACCCAACGGCCCTGGCCGCCTCGCGATCGAATCCGGTCAGCGCTTCCATGGCACGATTGAGCAGCACCACGCGCCGCTCGGTATCCATGACGGCAATCCCCAAAGGGATTTCGTCAACGATGAACGGCAACGCCACCGGGAGATCCAACCGCCCCATGACGGGAGACGACTGATTTTGGTTGATGGCTTCACTCATGGATTTGCCCGCCTCTCATCGGGAAATGTGCTTGGCGCTGGTCCTTTTGAGTCACACGCGAAGCCGCGAAGAAGGAGTTTATTTTCAACCTTTGCATCTTCGCGTGAGCGAATCGTCCCGGTGCATGTGCACGATCCAGAGCCGTTTTGTATCATTTTGTAGCACAATTTTTCATATTTTGCAACCTTTTGTTTTTTCTATCCGCATCTGCCTCCATGGTCTCCCCCGCCCATCCAGGCTAAGTACTTGAATTCACAAATAGGTGCCCAAACGGCACAGTCATTGCTCTAGGAAATAGAGTGTACCACGACACAACAGTTCGGAGCTCCGCAAATTCGGATGATACAAAACCATAGTCGGCCCGCCTTGCGGCTGCGGTTCCGGTCCGCAAGACTGATGCGAGACGGTGGATCAATACTGCCAATGGCATTGAAGCTGCTCATCATTCACAACTGACGACCTTTTTCGCAGACACCTCTCGGAGCGAATGCGCCTTGCCAGCTACCTGGTTGTTGATGCACCCTCGGAGGCCGAGGCAACCGACATCATGCAACGGACCAACTTCGATGTGGTCCTGCTCGGAGTGGCGAAATCCTACCAAAACAGTCTGGCGCTCCTGAAAAAGATCAAGGAAGCGCGGCCCTATACGGAGGTGATTCTGTTGACCGCCCTGGAAGAACATTCCCTGTATGATTCGATCCAGGCCATGGAGCTGGGGGCCTTCGATGACATTCTGGTTCCTCTCGACATCAACGCGCTGCACAGTCGCATCCAGGAGGCCTATCAAAGAAAGAAACAGAGAGTGAAGGCGAAGCGGTCCTTGATCAGGGAGGAGCGGGAAAGCCGCCTTGCTGCGAGCCCGCCAGTTACGGGAGTCAGGGTTGTGCGCGAGGAGCCCTGAAATCCTAGAAGACGCCTGGCGCTGAAGGAATGCCACCCTATCGACGGGAATGGACATTGCCTCGGAAACCGATGAGGAGCAGTCAACAATCCCCACAGGAGCAATTCGATATGGCGAAAATCAGGGTGCTTCTAGTGGATGACGACAGTGAGTTGATCTCGGCGATCGCCGAGCGATTACGGATTCGAGGAATGGATGTCCGGGTTTCGCTGAATGGAGAAGCGGCTTTGCAGATGATTGACGACCTGGAGCCCGAGGTGATGGTTCTTGATCTTAAGATTCCCGGTATTGACGGGTTGGATTTGCTCCGACGCGTCAAGGAGAGTCATCCAGGCATTCAGGTGATCGTAACCAGGTGGTATGGCTCACAGAAAGACAAAGAGACAGCCATGAGGCTGGGAGCCGTTAAGTGTTTTCAGAAACCGGTGGATCTCAATGAACTCATAGATGTCCTTACGCTTGCCTATGGACGGAGGACGGAACCCGTTGCGGATTGAGTGCACTATTCCAGACGGTCGACTTATGCTCGAGGAGCTTCAAGTGTTGTTATTGGTTCTGAGCAACGTGCGACGATCTATCTTTGATGGCTAGAACAGAGGCCGACGGTTAACGAATCAGTTACTGAGTACAAGCATGCAACGTGAAAACCGAGGAGGGTTGGTGATGAAGATCAAGGTGCTTTTGGTGGACGATGAAAAGGAATTCGTGGATACCTTGGCTGAACGCCTGGAAATCCGGGACTTTGAGATTCTCAAGGCCTTCGATGGCGACGAGGCCATCGGCAGAGTCACGTAACATGGACGTGGACGTGGTCGTCCTGGATGTCCTGATGCCGGGCAAGGATGGCCTCACCACCCTTCGCGAGATCAAGAAGGCCAAACCCCTGGTTGAAGTCATCATGCTCACCGGCAACGCCACCGTGCCGTCGGCCATCGAAGGCCTGCAGAGCGGGGCTTATGACTATCTCATGAAGCCCACCGAAACCAAGGACCTGATTGCCAAGATCGCCCTGGCCTACAAGCGCAAAGTCGAACAGGAAGAGCGCATCCGCCAGGCACAAATCGAAAACATCATGCTGAGGCGGGGTTGGACGTAGAGATAGCGGTTAGCTGTTAGGTATTAGCTGTTAGCTGGCAGGTAGACAGCCGTTGGCGGTTCAGTAGCGATGACCTTTGGGATACCTGGAACCGCCGTGCACGACTATCACCGGCCGGCAAATGGGTGCATGGCTGCCCACCAGTTGCTGAAGGTGCCAAACTTAAGATCAAAGGCTAACACCAAGGTGCTGATACCTGTTTGGCTAATACCTGAACCTGCTAAGCAGCTAATACCTAATACCTAATACCTACATACCTGTTTTCAAAGGAGTTTTCCATGCAGTCAATCAAGGTCGGAGAGTTGATGGTGCCTCTTGCCGAATATGCAACGGTTTCGGAAGAGGCCACGTCTGAGCGAGGCGGTTTTGGCCCTCGAGACGGCGCAGAAGAGCGTCGAGGGAGAGCGGGAGAAGCACCGGGCGGTCCTGGTGCTGGACCAGAAGGGCCGCGTGGTCGGCAAACTGGACCAGTGGACCGTGCTCTGGGCGATCGAGCCCCGCTACAAAGAAATGGGAAATCTCAGGGAGACCTCACGCTACGGTTTCAGCCCGGAGTTCCTGAGATCCATGATCGAGAACTACGGCCTGTGGCGAAAGCCCCTCGAGGGCCTCTGCAGAAAAGCGGCGGAGATCAAAGTGAAAGACATCATGCACAAACCCACCGAGGGCGAGTACGTGGCGGAAGACGCCTCCCTCGACACGGCCATCCATCTGCTGGTGATGGGCCGCCATCAATCCTTGCTGGTCACCCGGGGAGAGGACATCGTCGGGGTCCTGCGCCTGAGCGACGTCTTCAAGAAGGTCAGCGACAACATCAAGGCCTGTAAGCTTTGATCCATCCAATACGATGTGAACGGTACCTCACCTGAACATGCAAGAACTGATAAGGAGTTAGCTGCTATGGCACAAGAAGCCGCAAACATGCCGGCGGGCGGGATGCGTCACGGCCCCCAAGAAGATGGTTTTGACTGGAAAAGGATATTTTTTATCCTCCTGGGGCTTGCCTTATTTTTCACCTTCTACTTCATGAGCGACTTGCCGGACGCGGTGGATCCTGCCGGCAAGCACTTTCCCCTGCCGTCGCAGGGCAGGATGGCCATAGGGCTCTTTCTGATGGCGGCGGTGTGGTGGATTTTCGAGGTCATGCCCATCGGCGCCACCGCCATCGCCATCGGCCTTTTTCAGGTCATTTTCGGGATCCGGACCGCGGATGCGGCCCTGAAGGATTTCTTCGACCCCTCCGTCTGGTTTATCTTCGGTTCCGTGGTGATGGGGCTCGCCTTCGCCCACTCCGGCCTCACCAAGCGCATGGCCTACAAGATGCTGGGTATCGTGGGTGAGAACACCAACTTCATCCTCCTCGGCACCTTTATCATCGTCGCCGGCATGACCCTGCTGATGGCCCACACCGCCGTGGCCGCGGCCATGTTCCCGCTGCTCATGGCGATTCACTCCCTCTATAGCGACACCGACGAGCCCACCAGGTTCGGCAAGGGCCTGTTCATCGGCATGGCCTGGACCGCCGGCGCGGGTTCGGTCATCACCTTCCTGGGTTCGGCCCGGGCGGTGGCCGGCGCCGGCATGTTCAAGAAGTTCACCGGGGGCCCGGAAATCGGCTTCTTCGAGCTCACCTGGTACATGCTCCCCCTGGGCCTGCTCATGGTCTTCTTCATTTGGCTCATCGTGATCTTCTGCTTCAAACCGGAGAGGTCCCGCATCGATGGGCTGCGGGAAAGGGTTACCGATCTGGCCAAGGAACTGGGCCCCATGAACTCCAAGGAAAAGTTCGTCCTGATCATGGTGGCGGTGGTGCTGGGGCTCTTCATGATGAAGTCCTTCTCCCCCATCCCCTTCTTCAAGGACATGGACCGGGCGGCCATCATGATGGTGCCCACCGTGGTTTTCTTCCTCTTCAAGATCCTGCGGCGTGGAAGAAATGGAAGGCATTCCCTGGAACATCATTCTGCTGTTCGGCGGGGCCATGAGCATCGGCTACTGTCTCTACGACACCAAGGCCGCGGAATGGATGGCCGTGAGCTGGGTGAGCTGGTTCCAGAATGCCCCCTGGCTGGTCTTCGTGCTGGCCATCGCCTTCCTGGTCCTGTGCCTGACCAACTTCATCATGAACGTGGCGGCCATCGCCATTACGCTCCCCATCTCCCTGGTCATCGCCAATTATCTGGGAGTGGCGCCCCACGTCATCTTCTTCGCGTCCCTGGCCACCGCGGGCATGCCCTTCAACCTGCTCATCGGCGCGGCGCCCAACGCCATCGCCTATGAGAGCAAGCAGTTCACCGCCGGGGAGTTTTTCATCTACGGCTGTATTCCCAGCGTCATCCTCATGGCCTTCCTGGCGGTCTTCTGCTACTTCGTCTGGCCGCTCATGGGGATGCCGGTGCTGCTGAAATAGCAGGTGTCAGGTGTTAGGTGTTAGGCGTTAGCGTCAGTGCACTGCCTGTGCTTCGATGGCTGCTCCCATTCGGCCGGATTGGGCAGGGCTTGTGACGATTTCGTAGAGCGGCAAAGGCCGTTTCGCCACCGCGGCCAACCTGGATAGTCTCCATGGCATGGAGCCCGAAGATCCTGGACACCTACGCATCAGCTTAGGCCAAGAGATCTAACCTGAACTCAAAAGGATCGGTCATATGCATCGGATAAAACGATTTTCGCTGCTCTCTCTAGCGGTACTCCTGGCCGCGGTCTTCTGCCTCACTTCCCTGGCCCTGGCGGCCCCGACGGACCGGCTCACCGTGTCCGGGGCTTTCCTGAACCCCCAAAAGAAGCCGGTAAAAGAGGTGGAAATCGAAGTCCTGGTGAACGGCCAGGCGGTGAAGCCCGTGGGCAAGGACGCGGAGATCACCTCCGGCAGCAAGGGCGCTTTCTCGGCGGTGTTCGAGTTGCCCCCGGGGACCCTCCCGGCCGCCAAGGTGGAGGTCAAGGGCCACAAGCCTTCCTGGGAGCCTCTCAAGCCCACCGCGCTCAAGGTGGTGGAATCCGGGACGGACGAACAAGGGAACCGTCTTTTCGAGAGCGCCCGCAACTTCACCCTGACGCGGGCGGTCACCCCGGCCTTCTGGCTCGCCACCCTCATTCTCCTGGGGGTGTACGTCATCATCAGCTTCGAATGGATGCACCGCACCCTGGCGGCCCTGCTGGCCGCGGCCCTCATCCTGTTCATCACCTACACCCTGGGCAGCTTTGACAAATCCTTTTACATTCTCTCCTTCGAGGACGCCATGGGGGCCATCGACCTGAACGTCATCTTCCTGCTCCTGGGCATGATGATCTTCGTGGGGGTGATGAAAAAGACCGGCATGTTCCAGTTCCTGGCCTACAAGTCCTACGCCTGGGCCAGGGGGAACGTCTTTGTCCTCGCCTTCGTCCTCCAGTTCCTCACCGCGGTGATTTCCGCCTTCCTGGACAACGTCACCACCATGCTCCTGGTCATCCCGGTGACCATCGAGATCGCCCTCACCCTGAAGGTCCATCCCCTGACCTTCCTGATCCCCCAGGCCTTTGCCTCCAACGTGGGCGGCACCGCCACCCTGATCGGCGACCCGCCCAACATCCTCATCGGCTCCTACACGGGCCTCACCTTCGGCCAGTTTGTCACCAACCTTAGCCTCATCTGCTTCCTCTGCCTGATCGTCTCCTGTTTTTACTACCTGTGGTGGCACAAGAAGGAATACCTGAAGGCGGAGGTCAAAGACGTGGAGAAGACCATCGCCCAGCCTCCGGGAGCAGTATCAGATCACCGACAAGAAACTGATGATCCAGGGCCTCATTATCCTGGGCTTCACCATCCTGCTGTTCGCCCTGCACGGCTTCATGCACATGCAGGTGTCGGTGGCGGCCCTGATCGGCTCCCTGCTGCTCCTGGCCGTCTCCAAGGTGGACATCGTGGAGATGCTGGAACATGAGGTGGAATGGCCTTCCCTGATGTTCTTCATCGGCCTGTTCGTGGTCATTGCCGGCGCGGAAGCCACGGGGCTGATCCAGCAGATCGCCAACGTGGTGCTCAAGGCCTCCCAGGGCAACCTGACCATCGCCGTGGTCATGATCCTCTGGGTCTCGGCCATTGCCTCGGCGTTCATCGACAACATCCCCTTCACCGCCACCATGCTGCCCATCGTGCTGTTCCTGAGCGAGAGCTTCGGCCTGCCCAGGGACAACGTGCTCTGGTGGTCCCTGTCCCTGGGGGCGTGCCTGGGCGGCAACGGCACCATGATCGGGGCCAGCGCCAACGTGGTCACCGTGGGCATGGCGGAAAAAGCCGGCTACAAGATCTCCTTCCTGGAATACATGAAGATGTGCTGGTGGCCCATGATGATCACCGTCACCATGTGCATGATTTACCTGCTCGATTGCGTACTGATGAACTAGTGCCTTAGCGCTGATGTCTAAGGAGCGAATTATGGGATATACAAGCATCGTCTGTGGAGTAACGGGATCGGCCCATGCTCAGAAAGCAGCCCTGGAAGCGGCTGCGCTGGCAAAGCAGCACAACGCGAAACTGACCTACGTCTACGCGGTGGACATCGGTTTCCTTAGAGGCAGCGTCGGAGGGCATGTCGACGGGTCTGGCGGAAGACGGACTCGAGCATCTCGGCGAGCCATATCCTGGACTACGCCGAGCAACTCGCTCAATCCCAGGGAGTGACCCCGAAGAAGATCGTCCGGCGCGGGGCTGTCCTGGAAGTGCTCAAGCAAGTCGTCCTGGAAGAGAAGGCCGATCTTCTGGTTCTGGGCCATGAAGAGCGGACCTTTTTTGAGAAAGCCTTGTTCAAAGGCAAGTGTGGAAGACCACATCGAGGAACTGAAGCAACAGACGGGCACCGAGGTGACGGTGATCCGGTGAGGCCTGAGCGGGATTACGGTTTCCGCCCATAGGTGTCAACCTAGGGCTTGCCCACTGGTTCTAGACGGACTTTGGCGAACGACCGGAACTGAAGTCCCCCTTTGCAAAGGGGGATTTTAGGGGGATTTTTGATCGGCGAATTTCAAATCCCCCCTTTATCCCCCCTTTAGGAAAGGGGTTATCTGGTCTAAGTTGACGCCTACGTGCAGGACAGGACCGCCGGAATGAGCGAC